>NZ_CACRUY010000002.1 GCF_902652685.1 Mycobacterium sp. Marseille-P9652 | reverse complement strand
GCACAGGCGGAGGTCGAGCAGGCGGCTGCGGGCGCAGCCACCGGCGCGCCCCGGCCGGGCCGTGAGGCCGGGGGGTGGGTCCGCGTAGAGGACGCACGGCCGCCCGATCTCCCCGGGGTCGGCGCGGCCGTGGCGGTCGGGGGCGGAGAGCAGTGGGCGCGCGGGCGGCGCCGAGCCCGGGGGGGGCGGGGGGACGTGGGGGGTGGACGAGGATGGCCCCACCCGGGGCAAGGACCGGCCCGTGCTCGTCGTGGGCCGCGACCGCAGCGTCCTGCTCGGGCTCATGCTGTCCAGCCAGGAGCGCCACGCCGGCGACCGGAACTGGGTCGGCATCGGCTCGGGCGCCTGGGATTACGACGGCAGGGAAAGCTGGGTGCGGCTGGACCGCGTGCTCGACGTCCCCGAGGAGGGCATCCGGCGCGAGGGCGCGATCCTCGAGCGGGAGGTCTTCGACGTGGTGGCCGCCCGGCTACGCGCCGAATACTCCTGGCGCTGACGGTTAGCTCGTCCAACGTGTAACCATTGCGAAAATTCGGCCAAATCTTCGCGCTGATTACACGCTCGGCGAAGCTTCGTCGGCTCAGCCCTGCGCCGGCTCAGCCCTGCGTGATGTAGGAGTGCAGCTGCTGCTGCTCGGCCTCGAGCTCCTCCATGCGGGTCTTCACCACGTCGCCGATGCTCACGATGCCGATCAGCTTGGTCCCGTCGAGCACCGGCACGTGCCGGACCCGGTTGTTGGTCATCAGCGCGCTGAGCGAGTCGACGGTGTCCGACCGGGTGCAGGTGGCGACCGTGGCGGTCATGATGTCGGAGACCGGCCGGGTCAGGACGTCGGGTCCGTGAGTGTGGAGCTGGCGCACCACGTCTCGTTCCGAGACGATGCCGACGACCTCGTCCCCGCCGACCACCACCATGGCGCCGATGTTTCGCTCGGCCAGGCCCGCGAGCAGCTCCCGGACGGGTGCGTCCGGGGAGATCGTCGCCACCGCCCCGCCCTTGTTCCGCAAGACGTCCGCGATCCGCATCTCTAGCCTCCCGCCGGTTGTGATCCGCTTCACAACAGGCTACGGCTATCTTGCGCGGCGCAAAAGCATGGATCGGGCGAAAGTAAGCGCCCCGCTTGGAAGGATGAGCCCATGATCGAGATCACCTTGCTCGGAACCGGAAGCCCGATCCCCGACCCGAACCGCGCCGGGCCGTCGACCCTGATCCGGGCCGGTGGGCAGGTGTTCCTGGTCGACTGCGGGCGCGGCGTGCTGCAGCGCGCGGCGGCCGTCGGCGTGGGCGCCGCCGGACTGTCGGCGCTGCTGCTGACCCACCTGCACAGCGACCACATCGCCGAACTCGGCGACCTGCTGATCACCCGGTGGATCAGCACCTTCGTGCCCGATCCCGCGCCGTTCCCGATCATCGGCCCGCCGGGCACCGCTGAGACCGTGGAGGCGACGTTGAAGGCGTTCGGCCACGACATCGGCTATCGGATCGCCCACCACGCCGACCTGAACGACCCCCCGGCGGTCGACGTGCAGGAGTACACCGAGGGCCCGGTCTGGGACCGCGACGGCGTCACCATCCGCGTCGGCCCCACCGATCACCGGCCGGTGGCGCCGACCATCGGGTTCCGCGTCGACGACGGGTCGGCGTCGGTGGTGGTGGCCGGGGACACCGTGCCCTGCGCCGGGCTCGACGAGCTGGCGCGCGGCGCCGACGCGCTGGTGCACACGGTGATCCGCAAGGACATCGTCGGCAACATCCCGCAGCAGCGGCTGCAGGACATCTGCGACTACCACTCGTCGGTGGAAGAAGCGGCCGCGACCGCGGCCCGGGCCGGCGTGGGCACCCTCGTCATGACGCACTACGTGCCCGCGTTGGTTCCCGGCCAGGAGGAACAGTGGCGGGCGCGGGCGGCCGGCGAGTTCGGCGGTCGCATCGAGCTCGGCGACGACCTGCTTCGGGTGGAGGTAGGCGGTTAGGCCAGCCGGGTGACCTCCACGACGACGTCGAGGTCCGTCGCGCCCTGACCGGAGTAGATCCCCTTCAGCGGGGAGACGTCGGTGTAGTCGCGGCCGGCGCCCACGGTGACGTACTGCTCAGTGATCACGGTGTCGTTGGTGGGGTCGTACTCCCACCACCCGCCCGTCCAGGCCTCGATCCAGGCGTGACTGCGGCCGTCGACGGTGTCGCCGACGACGGCGTCGGGTTTCGGGTGCAGGTAACCGGACACGTAGCGGGCCGGGATTCCCATGCCGCGCAACAACATCAGCGACAGATGCACGAAGTCCTGGCACACGCCCTTGCCCTCGTTGAGCGCGTCCAGGCCCGAGGAGTGCACGCTGGTGGTGCCCGGAAGGTAGTCCAGTTCCCCGCGCACCCAGTCGGCCGCCGCGACGACGGCCTCGGCGGGCTTGTGGCTCTTGGCGATTCGCTTGCCGACGGACGCGACCCGCTTGCTGGCCGGAGTGTGGTCGGTGGGCCGCAGCAGTTCGTCGAACCGATCGATGACGGCCTCCGATTCGAGGTCGCTCCAAGTCGCGGCGGAGACGTCGGCGGCCGGCTCCGGCCGCTCTGTCTCGACGACCGACGACGACGTGACGGTGAGGTCGGTGTGGGGCGCGTGCAGGTCGAACGCGGTGACGGCAGTGCCCCAGTAGTCGATGTAGCGGTAGGAGCGGGTCGCGGGAATGGTCTCCACGCGGTTGAGGATGACGTTCTGGCGAGTGTTCGACCGCGGGGTCAGGCGGGCCTCGTTGTAGGAGGCGGTCACCGGCGATTGGTAGGCGTACCCGGTGGTGTGCACGATCCGCAGCCGCCACATCAGCCGTCCCCCTTCCGCGTGACGAGCTGGCCGCGCTGACCGGCGTCCGACCACGCCACCCAGGGCGTGACGTGAAAGTACTGCAGCGACACCGCCCCTGACACCTCGCTGCAGGTGCGCTGCAGGTCCGCCAGGCGGGTTTCCAGCGACTCCAGCAGGACGCCGGGCTCCACGAACTCCAGCTCGCTGCGGGCCCGGCCGAGCAACCGCTGCGCCTCGGCGGTCGCGCCGATCCGGCTCTGCGGGGTGCGCAGCAGTTCGTCGAGGCTGTGCTCGGCCAGCCGCAGCGAGTAGAACACCGACCGGGGGAACAGCCGGTCCAGCAGCATGAACTCGACCACGCGGCCGGCGTCCAGTACGCCGCGGTAGGTCCGCAGGTAGGTGTCGTGCGCGCCCGCCGACCGCAGCAGCGTCACCCACGCCGGCGACGACGCGCTGTCCCCCACCCGCGAGAGCAACAACCGGACCGTCATGTCGACCCGCTCGATCGCGCGGCCCAGCACCATGAAGCGGTAGCCGTCGTCGCGGGAGAGCGTCGAATCGGCGAGGCCGGCGAACATCGCCGCCCGGCCCTCGATGTACGACAGGAACTCATGGGGCCCAAGGCGTTTTGCGGCGCGCCAGCGGTCGGGCAGGGCGTTGTACGTGGTGTTGAGGCACTCCCAGATCTCGCTGGACGTGACCTCCCGCGCCGACTTGGCGTTCTCGCGCGCCGCCGTGATCGCGTCGACGATCGAACAGCCGCCCGCCGTGTTGGTGCCGAAGGCCACCAGGTCGGTGAGCGACCACACGTCCAGGTCGTGGTCCGGGGGCTCGATCCCGAGCACCCGCAACAGCAGCCGGGACGCCTGGTCGGGGTCCACGCTGGAGTCCTCGAGCAGTTGGTGCAGCGCCACGTCGAGGATGCGCGCGGTGTCGTCGGCGCGTTCGACGTAACGGCCGATCCAGTAGAGCGCCTCGGCGTTGCGGGCCAACATCAGCGGACCGTCCCTTGTTGCTGCTGCTGGGTCTGCTCGTGCTGCGGCGGGTCGGACGGCTGCGGCTGCTGCTGGACAGGCCGCGCCGCGCCGTCGAGCGCCGGGTCGGGCGCTGAACCGGCCCTCGAGCCGGGCAGCGCCCGCACCACCTCGGCGGCGCCCAGCTCGCGGTCACCGCCCGTCGCGCGCGGCGCCAGCACCCAGGTGTCCTTGGAGCCGCCGCCCTGGCTGGAGTTGACCACCCGCGAACCCTCGACGAGCGCCGTCCGAGTCAGGCCGCCGGGCAGCACCCAGACCTCGTTGCCGTCGTTGACCGCGAACGGCCGCAGGTCGACGTAGCGGGGTGCCAGCGAACTGCCGACCTGCGTCGGCACGGTGGACAGCTCCATCATCGGCTGCGCGATCCAGCTGCGCGGGTCGTCGCGGATCTTCTTGGCGACGGCGGCGAGCTCCTTCTCGGACGCGTCCGGACCGAACACGATGCCGTAGCCGCCCGACCCCTCGACCGGCTTGAGGACCAGCTCGTCGATGCGGTCGAGCACCTCTTCGCGTTCGTCCTCGAGCCAGCACCGGTAGGTCTCCACGTTGGCCAGCAGCGGTTTCTCGGCGAGGTAGTACTCGATCATGGTCGGCACGTAGGTGTAGACGAGCTTGTCGTCGCCGACCCCGTTGCCGATCGCGCTGGAGATCACGACGTTGCCGGCGCGGGCGGCGTTGACCAGGCCGGCCACCCCCAGCACCGAATCGGCGCGGAACTGCAGCGGGTCCAGGAAGGCGTCGTCGATGCGCCGATAGATGACGTCGACCTGCCGCTCGCCGTCCGTGGTGCGCATGTAGACCTGGTTGTCGCGGCAGAACAGGTCGCGGCCCTCGACGAGCTCCACGCCCATCTGGCGCGCCAGCAGGGAATGCTCGAAGTAGGCCGAGTTGTAGACCCCGGGGGTGAGCACCACCACGGTCGGGTCGGCCTCGTTGGTGGCCGCGGAGTTGCGCAGCGCCCGCAGCAGGTGCGACGAGTAGTCGTCGACCGCGCGGACGCGGTGGGTGGCGAACAGATTCGGGAAGACCCGCGCCATGGTGCGCCGGTTCTCCATGACGTACGACACGCCCGAGGGCGAGCGCAGGTTGTCCTCCAGGACGCGGAAGTTGCCCTTCTCGTCGCGGATCAGGTCGATGCCGGCGACGTGGATGCGCACACCGTTGGGGGGCACGATGCCGACCGCCTGGCGGTGGAAGTGTTCGCACGACGTGACCAGCCGCCGCGGGATGACGCCGTCGGCCAGGATCTCCTGGTCGCCGTAGATGTCGTCGAGGTACATCTCGAGCGCCTTGACGCGCTGGATGATCCCCCGCTCTAGCCGGCTCCACTCGGCGCCCGAGATGACGCGCGGCACCAGGTCCAGCGGAAAGGGCCGCTCCTGCCCGGACAGCGAGAACGTGATGCCCTGGTCGATGAACGCGCGGGCAAGCGCCTCGGCGCGGGCCTTCAGGTCCGAGGCGTCCGACGGCGCCAGCTCGGCGTAGATGCCCTTGTACGGGCCGCGGACGTTGCCCTGTCCGTCGAACATCTCGTCGAACGCCTTGAGGTAGACGGCCGCTCGGTCGCCCGTGGCGTTGTAACCGCCGAAGATTCGCTCGGAACGTGCGGCGTGCGGCCCCCGCCTGGTCTCCTGGAGCTGGTTGGTAAGGGTCACGAGACAGATGCTGCCTCAAATTGACGTTCGGGCAGGCCGCGGGTCGGCCTTTTGTGAGAAAACGTAACCGACTGATAACCTGGGCAGTCGCCGCAAGGCACATGGCTTGTCTGGGTGGCTTTGCCTGGATGCCGGACCCGTCCGAGCCGCCCGAACACACAATCGATTCGTAGAAGGAATACCAGCGTGGCCAACATCAAGTCGCAGCAGAAGCGCAATCGCACGAATGAGCGCGCTCGCCTGCGCAACAAGTCGGTGAAGTCGTCGCTGCGCACGGCCGTCCGCGCCTTCCGCGAGGCCGCGCACGCCGGCGAGAAGGAGAAGGCCGCCGAGTTGCTGGCGGCGACCAACCGCAAGCTCGACAAGGCCGCGAGCAAGGGCGTGATCCACAAGAATCAGGCGGCCAACAAGAAGTCCGCCCTGGCCCGCGCCCTCAACAAGATCTGATCCACCGGCGTTTCACCGGCCCCGGTTGGCGGCCAGCTCGGCGACCCGCCGGACCGCCGATTCCATGGCGTAGTCCGCGTCCGCCACGGCGCCCTTGACGTTCGCGTTCAGCGTCGCGACCACCTTCATCGCGGTCGCCACCGACTCGCGCGACCAGCGCCGCGCCTGCTTCTGAGCCTTCTGCACCCGCCAGGGCGGCATCCCGAGCTGCGCCGCCAGCCGGTAGGGATCCCCCGAAAGCGGCCCCACCCGGCCGATGCTGTGCACCGCTTCGGCCAGGGCATCGGCGAGCACCACCAGCGGCTCGCCCCGCATCATCGCCCACCGCAGCGCCTCGGCCGCGCCCTCGACGTCGCCGGCCACGGCCTTGTCCGCAATGTCGAAGCCCTTCACCTCGGCCTTTCCGCTGTGGTATCGCCGCACCGCGGCCGCATCCACGGCGCCACCCGTGTCGGCGACCAGTTGCGAACAGGCCGACGCCAGCTCACGCACGTCGGAGCCGACGGCGTCGAGCAGGGCGGTCACGGTTTCCTCGTCGACCTTGGCCCGCAGCCCGCGAAACTCCTTGCGTACGAAGTCAATTCGTTCGCTGAGCTTGGTGATCTTGGCGCAGGGGTGCACCTCGGCGCCCAGCTTCTGCAGATCGGCCGCCAGCGCCTTGGCCCGGCCACCGCCCGAGTGCACCACCACCAGCACGGTGCCCGGGGTGAGGTCGGCGGCGGCCGAGGCGATCATCGCGGCCGCCTCTTTGCCCGCCTCGCCCGCGGCCTCGAGAACGACGACGCGTTCGTCGGCGAACAGCGACGGGCTCAGCAACTCGGCGAGCTCGTAGGTGCTGACATCACCGGCCCGCATCCGGTTGACCGGTATGTCCGCATGCGGCTGACCGGCCCGCTGACGCGCCGAGCGGAGCACCTCGGCGACCGCGCGCTCGACCAGGAGTTCCTCGTCTCCCAACACCAGATGCAACGACGGGTCCCCGCTCACCCCACGATGGTGTCACGGCCGTCCGACGAGCCCCGACGCCGACCACGCGAGCAGGCACAACACCGCCGAGCCGGAGACGACGCGGAACCAGCGCCGGCGCCACAGGAGCACGACGAGAATCGCGGCCGCACCGACCAGGACCACCCCCGGCGCACCGGACGGCACGGACACGGCCGCCCCGGGCACCGCGGCGGCCGACCGCGCGACGTGCAACACCCACCACAGTTCCGGACCGGTGAAGCGGATCAGCAACCGCGCGCCCGAGGGCCACAGCGGGCACAGGGCGGCCGCGGCGCTGCCCAGCACGGTGATCGGCGCGATCACCGGTGCGACGGCGAGGTTCGCGCCGACGGCGACGAGGCTGAGCCGCCCCGAGATGCCCGCCACCAAGGGAGCGGTCACCACGTGCGCGGCCCAGGCGATCGCGACGGCATCCGCCAGCGGCTTGGGCCAGCCGCGGGCCACGAGGCGGCGCGACCACACCGGCGCGAGGACGACCAGGGCCGCCGTCGCCAGCACGGACAGCGCGAAGCCCACGTCGACCGCGAGGTGCGGCGCGAAGGTCAGCAACACCAGCACCGTCCCGCACAGCGCCGGGATCGCCTGGCGCCGACGGGATGACAGGATGCCGGCCAGCGCTATGGCACCCATGACGGCCGCGCGCAGCACGCTGGCCGTCGGCTGTACGACGACGACGAACGCGGCCAGGGCCGCCGCGGCGAGCACCACGGCCGCCCTGGGTCCGATCAGCCGCGCCGAGAACAGCACCGCCCCGCACACGATCGTCACGTTGGCCCCCGACACGGCCGTCAGGTGCGTCATGCCCGCGGCGCGGAAGTCGCGACCTGTTGCGGCGGTGACGGCGGTGGTGTCGCCGAGCACCAGCGCGGGCAGCATCGCGGCCTGATCGGCGGGCAGCGTCTCGTGCGCGGCGGCGGCGAACCGGCCGCGAACGGCGTGGGCGGTCCGTTGCACCGCACCGGCCGGGCCGGCGGTCGGCCGGCCCGAGGCGTTGAGCACCGCGACCGTCAGGTCGTGGCGTGTCGGCCTGCCGATGCGCGCCGTGAACCGCACCGGCCGGCCCACCACCAGGTCACCGAAGTCCGGCGCCCGCGCGAACACCACCACCCGCCCCGACATCCGGTCGTCGCGCAGCTGCCGCAGGTCGGCGCGGAACATCAGCCGGCCGCGCCCCAGCGACACCGGGCTCTCGGTCGGGCTGACCGTCACCGGCGCCGCCGAACCGAACGACGCGGCGATCGGGTGGCGTGCCACCGCGTCGGCGCGCAGGGCGACCGCGAACCCGAATCCCGCGCCCACCACGCCGACCGCGACCAGGGCGGCGCCGATGCCGCGGGCGAGGCCGCCGGGCCGGCGCGGCGCCCGGCAGGCCAGCGCGCCCCCGCCGGCCGCCAGGGCCACGCAGCCCAGCGCCAGCACCCGGCCGATCGGCCAGCGGATGCCGGCGGCGGTCACCGCCCAGCAGGTGAGCGCCGCGGGCACCAGGCGCACATCGGCGTGCGCCGGACCCGATTCGGCCAGGCCCGCGGCGTGCATCCCGGTCAGACGCGGACCAGGGGGCGCAGCTTGTCCAGCCGCGCGGGGCCGATGCCGTCGACGTCGCCGAGCTGATCGACGCTGGTGAACCTGCCGTTGGCCTGCCGCCACGCCACGATCGCGGCGGCGGTGACGGGACCGACCCCGGGCAGGGCATCGAGCTGTTCGACCGTCGCGGTGTTCAGGTCGAGGGCCCCGCCCGCCCTCGACGGTGCCGGGCTCGACCCGGGCCCGGGCGCCGGTGTCCTCGATGCCGGCGCCGTGCCCGGGGCGACGGAGCTGCCGAGCGCGGTCGGCCGGCCCGGCCCAGGAGCGAGGCCGACGACGATCTGCTCGCCGTCGCCCAGCGGGCGTGCCATGTTCAGCCCGATGGTGTCGGCACCGTCCACCGGGCCGCCGGCGGCCTGCAACGCGTCGGCGATGCGCGCGCCGGGCGCCAAGGTGACCAGCCCCGGCGTGTGCACCAGGCCGACGACGCTGACCACCACGGGCCGGTCGGGTGCGCCCTGCGGTCCGGGGGCGGCGCTTCCCGACGGTCGGGGACTCGCCGCCGACGACCTCTCGACCGGCGGCAGCTTGGCCGAGCTCACCGGCGCCGGCCGGTCGCGCAGCACGGTGAACACGGTGAGGAGGACGGCGAGAGCGGCCACGATCGCCAGTGCGGTCGCACCGGCCCGGCCGGGGTCGGCACGCACCCTGGCCACCCAGCCGCGGCGATCCGCGGCATCGGGCAGCCAGCGCGGCAACAGCGAATTCTGGTCCTCGTCCGGCGCATCCCCTTCAGATGGCGCCTCGGACTCCGGATCTGCGCCGAGCCGTCGGTGCAGCCGTTCGGCGGGAAGTTCTGTTCGCATGCGCCGACCGTAGGTGCGGGGTCCGCCACACCGGGGCCGTCCGACGCCGTCACGGTCGCCGCCTGTGCATTAACCCGAGGCTGTGCACAAGTACCCCGCGCGATGGGTCAAGATGGAAGTCGGGGCCGCATGACCTCCGACCGGACGCCCGTCCGACCCGGGTCATCACCTTCACCCCCAGACGACAGGAGGCAGCGATGAAGCTGGCGCTCGACCCGGAGGAAGCCGCGTTCCGCGATGAGCTCCGGACGTTCTACACCACCAAGATCCCGGAGGAACTTCGCCAGGCGGTGCGCGAGGGCGCGCCGATCACCAAAGACCTGATCGTCACCAGCCACAAGATCCTTCACGAGCACGGCCTCGCGGTGCCCAACTGGCCCGTGGAGTGGGGCGGCCAGGACTGGACGCCGGTGCAGCACCAGCTGTGGGCCGACGAGATGCAGTTGGCGTGCGTGCCCGAGCCGCTGAACTTCAACACCAAGATGGTGGGCCCGGTGATCGCCGAGTTCGGCTCGCAGGAGATCAAGGAGCGCTTCCTTCCCCCGACGGCCAACATCGACATCTGGTGGTGCCAAGGATTTTCCGAGCCGGAGGCCGGGTCCGACCTGGCTTCGCTGCGCACCACCGCCGTGCGTGACGGCGAGAGCTACGTCGTCAACGGGCAGAAGACGTGGACGACGCTCGGCCAGTACGCCGATTGGATCTTCTGCCTGGTGCGCACCGATCCGCAGGCGCCCAAGCGCCAGGCCGGCATCTCCTTCCTGCTGATCGACCTCGACACGCCGGGCATCACGATGCGGCCGATCAAGCTGATCGACGGCGGCGTCGAGGTCAATGAGGTCTTCTTCGAAGACGTTCGCGTCCCCGCCGATCAGCTTGTGGGCGAAGAGAATCAGGGCTGGACGTATGCCAAGTTCCTGCTCGGCAACGAGCGCACCGGCATCGCCGGGGTGGGCCGCACGAAGGTGCGCCTGGCCGAGGTGAAGCGCCACGCCGCCGAAACCGGGGCGCTCGACGACCCGCTGTTCGCGGCGCGGCTGGCCGAGGCCGAAAACGGCGTGCTGGCACTGGAACTCACGCAGTCGCGGGTGACGTCGAGCTCGTCGGGCGGCAAGCCGAACCCCGCGTCGTCGGTGCTGAAGTTGCGCGGTAGCCAGTTGCAGCAGCTCGCCACCGAGCTCCTCGTGGAGGTGGCCGGCCCCGACGCGCTGCCGGTGGACGCCGGCGACATCGCAACACCGCAGTGGGCGCAGCACAGCGCCCCGCATTACCTCAACTACCGCAAGACGTCGATCTACGGCGGCAGCAACGAGGTGCAACGCAACATCATCGCGTCGACGATTCTGGGATTGTGAGGCAGCCATGGACTTTCAGCTGAGCGAGGAACAGGCCCTCCTGCGCGACACCACCCGCGACCTGCTCTCCCGCAGCTACGACGCGGAGAGCCGCAACAAGATCATCGACAGCGAGTTGGGCTGGAACCGCGACGTGTGGTCGCAGCTCGCCGACACCGGAATCCTGGGCCTCGGTTTCGAACCTGAGGAGGCCGGCCAGATCGAGATCATGGTCGTGATGACCGAAGTCGGTCGCCGACTCGCGCCCGAGCCCATCCTGCACGCGGCGCTGGCGCCCGGCGCGTTGATCGCCGAACTGGGCACCGAAGACCAGGTGCAGGTGCTGGACGAGGTCGCCGCCGGCCAACGGCTCCTCGCGTTCGCCCATCTCGAGCCGGGGGTCCGCAGGCTGGACGCCGACATCACGACAAGGGCTGTGCGCCAGGGTGATTCGTGGGTGGTGAGCGGGCACAAGAATCCCGTGCTCGCCGGTGACAGCGCCCAGACCCTGGTGGTCACTGCCGCGCTGGAGGATGGCGGCACCGGTGTGTTCCTGGTCGACGCGTCGGACGCGGCGGTCACGCGTCACCCCTACCGGACCTTCGACGGACAGCGCGGCGCGCAGATCGACTTCGAGCAGGCGCCCGCCGAGCCGCTTGGCGAGGTGGCCGACGCGTCGGCGGCGATCCGCAAGGCCGTCATCATGATTCAGTCGGCCCTGTGCGCGGAGGCGCTCGGGGCGATGGAAGAGGCGCTGCGGCTGACCACGGATTACCTCAAGACGCGCAAGCAGTTCGGCGTAACGCTCAACAAGTTCCAGGCGCTCACGCAGCGCGCCGCCGACATGTACGTCTCACTGGAGCTGGCCCGCAGCATGAGCTTCTACGCCGCGATGTCGATCGCCGACGGCAACATCGACCCGGTGATCGCGTCCCGGGCGAAGGTGCAGATCGGCCGGTCCGGCAGGCATATCGGGCAGGAAGCCATTCAGCTGCATGGCGGCATCGGGATGACGGCGGAGTACCCGGTCGGCCATTACACGGCCCGGCTGACGGCGATCGAGCACACGTTCGGCTCGACCCAGGACCACCTGCGTTTCCTCGGTGAGCACGTCGGCGACCACGACCTGGCCAGGCTGTAGACGGTAAGCCGAGCTGTCAAAGGAACTGGTCGAGTTCCTCTTTGCTCGGCACCCGCACCGGGATGCCCGGTTACGCGGCGGCCGACGGCCGCTGATCGGTTGTGCCAGTCCGCGCGAAGTTGGTCTGACGCGGCGTTGTTGGGCAGGACCCATGCGCGACTAGCATTAAGTCAAAGGGCACCCGACGACATGGCCTGCTGAGTCATCCTCAGCAGGCCATGTCGTCGGTTCTAGCAGGAACCCTCGGTGTCAGTTACTTGGGGCCGATGCTTAGCAAGCCGGAAATAAGAGTCCCGTTGTTGATAAAGCCCGACATGAGACCACTGTCAAAGCCTTGCTCGATGAAGATGGGGACGCCCGGCAGGCTCAGCGTATTCACCAGGAGCTGGTACTCACCGGGCGTGAGGAGGCCGCTAAAGGTCGACATCAGCGGGGTGCTCAGAATGAGGTTTGTCAACGGAACGTGGCCGGAGACGCCGTGGTTGTAGATGCCCGAGACCAAGCCATCAATATTGGTTCCGTCGATGACTGTGTTCATGATCCCCGAGCCGAAGCCGTCGGCTAATGCTCCGTCGGTGAACGTGTTCATTAAGCCCGACACCGTATTACCGGTGTTGAAGAAGCCCGAGGTCCCGACACCGGTGTTGCCGAAGCCGGAGTTAACGGCCGTGGGGTCGCCGCTGCCGAGGATAGGCACCGTACCGCCGAAGAACCCGGTGTTCAGGCTGCCCGAGTTGAAGAAGCCCGTGTTGATGTTGCCCAGGTTCCCCACGCCCGTATTGACGTTGCCCGCGTTCCAGAGGCCCGTATTGAAGTTGCCTCCGTTCCCGAAGCCCGTGTTCCAGCTGCCCGAGTTTCCGAAGCCGGTGTTGAACCCGCCCAAGGGGGACAACGGGCCATAGGGTGTGTTGGAGCCGGGTGCGGCGTCGATCAGGTTGGTTACGGGCAAACCGGAGTTGCCGAAGCCCGTGTCGAACATGCCCGAGTTCAAGGCGCCGAAGTTCGCGACGCCGGAGTTGCCGAAGCCCATGTTGTTGAAGGTGCCCGCGAGCGGGAAGGCCGTATTGAAGCCGGAGTTGCCGATGCCGATGTTGCCGACACCCGAGTTGAAGAACCCGATGTTGCCCGCACCCGAGTTGAACAATCCGAGGTTGCCACTGCCCGAGTTGAGCAGCCTGGAGAAGTTGATGCCGAACTGACCGTTCCCGGTCAGCCCGACCCCGAAGTTGCCGACGCCGGTGTTTCCGAGGCCCCAGTTGCCCGCACCGGTATTGCCGCCACCGATGTTGCCGATGCCGGTGTTTCCCAGGCCCCAGTTGAGGTTGCCCGTGTTTCCGAAGCCGTAGTTGGTGTTGCCGAAGTTCCCGCCGCCCCAGTTGCCGCCACCCAGCGGAAGCCCGGCGGGGAGGAAGCCGCTGTTGCCGAAGCCGACGTTGTTGATGCCGATGTTTCCGGAACCGAAGTTGAAGAAGCCGGTGTTCCCGTTGCCGAAGTTGTAGAGGCCTCGGTTACCGAAGCCGAAATTGGGCAGGTAGTTGAAGAAGCCCGCATTGAAGAGGCTGTCAACCACCGCGGGCGGCAGGTTGAAGAGGTTCGGGATACCCGGGAGGCCGCCCAGGAGACCGCCCAGGAGACCAGTCAGGCCGCCCAGGCCCGGGACGCCGCCGCCCAAGAGGCCGCCCAGACCACCTGTCAGGCCGCCCAGCAGGCCACCCAGGCCGCCCAGACCCGGGAGGCCGCCGCCCAAGAGGCCGCCCAGACCACCCGTCAGGCCGCCGAGAAGTCCACCCAGGCCGCCGCCCAGACCCGTGAGGCTGCCCAGGAGCCCCGTCAGGCTGCCCAGACCCGGCAGAGCCGGGAAGGTCAGAGCCGGGAAGGTCAGAGCCGGGAAGCTGGGCAGAGCCGGGAAGCCCGGCAGCCCGCCCAGCCCCGGCAGAGCCGGCAAGCCCGGCAGACCACCCAGGCCCGGCAGCGCCGGCAGACCCAGGCCGCCGCCCAGATCCGGCAAGCCCGGCAGGAGCGGAGCCGCGCTTGTCAGACCCGGGACGCCGCCCGGCAGACCCAGGGTGCCGACTGAGGGCACAGCACCGGCCACCTGACTCTCAAAGGCTTGCAGGCTGTTCAGCGCCTGCAACGGCGAGGCGTTAGCCAGCTCGGCGGCTGTGTAGGCGAGTCCCGCCTGGCTCAAGGCCTGCGTGAACTGGGCCTGGAACATCGAGGCCTGAGCGCCGAGAGTCTGAAAAAGCTGCCCGTGCTCGGAGAACAGCGATGCCACCACCGCCGACACCTCGTCAGCACCGGCGGCAAGCACGCTCGTCGTCGGGCCGGCCGCCGCTGCATGTGCGTTCGTCAGCGCAGAGCCGATGTTGGAAATATCCGCTGCCGCCGAGTTCAGGAACTCCGGAGCCGCCGATAGAAAAGACATCGCTTACCTCCCCGTTACGCGCCGACAGGCATCGGCTCACATGTGTGTATACATCACACTGACGCGGAGTGTGCGCGAATGGCGAAAACGGAATGATTATTTTCGGTGATCGTCGGCCCGCGCGTTCGCGCTGGTGAGAGCTGCGCGGGGCGGCCATTAATTAGGCGCATGCTGAATAACTGAGCACAGCGAATTATGCGAAAACGAGCATTTTCAGTTTTCACGCGCCGGCAACTAGCGGCTTATTGGACTAACGTCTAGTTATATCTCAATCGCGTATCGACGCGAAATCGGGTCCTCCGGCTCACGGTGTCCATCTGCCATTTTCAGGGTGATGCGAGACCGAACTGCCGGCGCCGGCGAGATGCGCGCGCACGCAAGCACACGCTCGTCACGCGGCGTCGGGCGCGCCAGGATCCGTATCGGGCCGTTCCGGCACCTGACTGGCCAGGTACTCGGCGAGCGAACCGATCGTCGGATAGTCGAATAACGCGGTCGCGCTGATCGCGAACGCACCCCCGAACTGGGGGACCAACCGATTGCTGAATTCGACCGCCATCAGCGAATCGGTGCCCAGGTCCAAGAACCGGCTGGTCGCGGCCGGCGGTTGTGCGAGCCGGAGGAAGCTCTGTACTTCATACCGTAGGTATTCGGTGAGGAAACTGCCGCGTTGCGCCTCAGGCACCTCCTGCAGTTGCCGGAGCAACTCGCTGTCCCCGGGTGTCGCCGCGACAGCGCTCGGCAGAACGTGGTCGAGAATCGACGGGCGCGAGGCGCCCAGGCCGCTCTTCGCGGCACGCTGCCAATTGGCTTTGATGACGGTGGCCTGCGACGTCCCGTGCGCGATGATGTCGTCGAGCGCCGCGAGGGCGGCAGCCGGTTCCAACGGAATCAGGCCTTGCGCACTGAGATTGGCCCGCGCGGCGCGGGAAGTGGCCATGCCACCCTTCGCCCAGGGACCCCAGTTGACGCTGGTCGCGGGCAGGCCTTTCGCCCTGCGCTCCGCAACGAGCCCGTCGAGCAGCGCATTGGCGGTCGAGTAGTTGGCCTGACCGGGCGAACCGAGCACGCTGGAAGCCGAAGAGTACACGACGAAGAAGTCCAGATCGTCGTTCTTCGTCAACCGGTCCAGGTGACACGCGCCCAATGCCTTGGGAGCCAATGTCATTCGGAAGCGTTCCAGGCTCTGCTGCGGTAGCAGCGCGTCGTCGAGCACTCCCGCCAGGTGGGCTATCCCAGCCAGCGGCGGTAACTCCGTCCTGATCCGCTCCAGCAGCTCGGCGACCTGGGCCTCGTCCCCGACATCGGCGGCAAAGGTGTGGATGCGGCACCGGTAGCGCTCGGTGATGTCAGCGATCGCCCGCTGTGCGTCACCGTCGGGCGCGCGCCGGCTGGTCAGCACGATGTCACCCGCCCCGAGTTGGGCCAGGTGAGCGGCGGTGTTCAGGCCGAGTGCACCGAGACCACCGGTGATCAGATAGCTCCGATCGTGGTGCGGCTGTAGCGGTTTCGGCATCTGCAGCACGATCTTGCCGATATGCCGCGCCTGTTGCATGCGACGGAATGCGGCCTTGGCCTCAGTCAACGGGTAGACCTCGGCCGCGATCGGGGCCAGCTCGCCGCTGGCCATACTGTCGGCCAGCTCCGCCAGCAGGTTCCCCACCCGCTCGGGCTCTCGCTCGATGCACCCGTCCAGCGCGATGATCTCGTAATCGATATCGGGACGAGCCGCCGCCATTTGCTGCGGAGACCAGATGTCGCGCTTGGCGATCTCGGCGAACCGGCCCCCCTGCGCGGTAGCGCGCACGGTCGCAGCGATGAATCCCTCGTTCGTCAGACTGTTGAGCACCACATCAACGCCCGAGCCGCCGGTGTCCGCCAAAATCTGATCCGCGAAATCCGTACTGCGCGAGTCGTACACGTGTTCCACGCCCATCTCGCGCAGCGCCGCACGTTTGTAGGCGCTGGCGGTGGCGAAGACGGTCGCACCTCGCTGCTGTGCCAACTGGATCGCGGCCAGTCCGACGCCCCCGCTTGCGGCGTGGATGAGCACGCGGTCACCGGGCCGCACCTTCGCCCAGTCAAATGCAAGCCGGGCCGTGAGCGCCCCGGCGGGTATCGTGGCCGCCGCTACCGCGCTCAGCCCCTTCGGCACCGCCGACAGGAACTGGGCGGGCACGTTGACACGGGTGGCGAATCCACCCGGCATGAAGCCGAAAACCCGCTGGCCGAACTCGAATTCGGTAACGCCGGCTCCCAACTCCGTCACGACGCCGGAGAGGTCACCACCGATCATCCCAGGATCGCCTGGGTAGAGGCCGAGCACATTGAGCACGTCCCGGAAGTTGAGGCCCGCGGCCTCTACGCGGATCTGCACATGGCCCGCCATCGGCGGCGACACTTCCGTCTCGACAAGACGCAGGTTGTCGATCGCGCCCCGTTCGGTCGGCGCCAGGATGTAATCGGTCGCGCGGGGTACCGCCAGCGGGCCGCCGCGCGCCCATGGCACCAGCCGCGGCACCAAGCACTTGCCTTGTCGCAGTGCGAGTTCGGGTTCGGGTTCGGGTTCGGAAAGAGTTGTGTCCACCGTGCCGAGTAGCCCGGTCAGCAATCGCACGGCATCGTCGAAATCGTCGCAGTCGACCAACCTACAACGCAGGGACGGCTGCTCGGCGATCATGGTACGGCCGAATCCCCACAGCGCCGATTGCGCCGGGTCGACCGGCTCGCCCGGTTCGGTCGCCACGGCCCGTCCGGTGACGATCCACAATCCTCCGGTGAGTTTCACGTCTTGCTGCGCCGAAAGTGTTTGCGCGATTGTGAGCAGCTGGTCGATCTCCGTCTCCAACCGCCCGGCGAATTCGACCGTCGATTCTTCTGTGCGCGGTCGGCCGGTACTGCGCCAGACAATGCCGGAGACCGGGGCACCGCGCTCCCGAGCCTGTGCGAACAGCCGCTCCCACGCTCCCGGATCCTCTGAAAGCGAATTGATCGAGTCACGTTGCAACACAATGGAACCCGGCAGCTCGGCCGCGAGGTCGTCAAACCCGATGACGAGCCAGGTGCCGTCGCCGCTCTCGGCAACGTCGCCTGACGCCGCCGGCGGCGTTTCCTGCCAGCCGAGGGTGTACAGGTTCCGGCTGGCATCGCCGCCGAGCCCGCGCAACAAAGCTTCCCGGGGGGCGCGCTTTACGGTGAAGCCGCTGATTTCGCCCAACTGCCGACCGTCCCGATCCACGAAATCAAGGTCGAAGACCTGCGTTTCGCTGTCGACACCGCCGGACTGCCAACGCGCACGGCAGTAGAACCGCCGCGGCATCTTCTCGCGCAGCGCCACCCGCCCATACCGCAGCGGCAAGAAAAGATCCCCCATGAGGCCGCCATCCTCGGTTGCCGCGAGAACCGCGGGAAAGGCCGGGAAGGCGATTCCGGTGCACAGGTCCAGCAGCACCGGATGGATCGGCTCGCTTCCGAGTTGTTCGGCGAGCTCGTCACCGACGACGATGTCGCCAACCGCCTCGCCGTCACCGGCCCACAGCGATTTGAGGGAAGTGGACCAGGTGGGGCCCCACGCCAGCTCCATGTCGGCGAAAATGCCGAACAGCTCCTGCGGACGCTTGCGGCTCATCCGCTCGCACGCGGCATCCACGGAATCCGTCGGATTCGATGTCGGCTCCGATGCGGGCTCCACCGGCAGGCCCTGGTCGGCGCCGCTGACAATCCGGCCATCGGCGTTCAACGACCACTCGGCGTCTCGCTCACCGTATGGACGGCTGTGTACCTGGAAGGTCCGGCCGCCACCGTCCCCCACCGGATGCACGGTCAGCTGCACCTCCCGGGAACTCTTGTCGCCCAGAATGATCGGTTCGTAGAAGAAGACATCGTGCACCTGCGCCGGCGTCCCGACCGCGGCAATCGCCATCGCCGCGTACGTCGCTCCCGGAACGACAACGGTTCCATAGATGACGTGATCCGACAGCCACGGCTGCGATTTGATGGACCACCGGCTGGTGTACACGGAGTCCCCGGAGGCGAGATCCTTTGCGCTGCCCAGGATCCCGGATACGGCGGCACCGTGTGAGTCCAAAACGGCGAGGCCCGAAACCTTGGGCCAGAAGTGACGGCGCTGGAACGGATATGTCGGTAGTTCGAGCCTGCGGCGCGGCTGGTGATGCAGTGCGGCGAAATCGGGCCGGTGCCCGGCGACATAGGCCGCGGCCAGCGCTTCTGCGGTCTGGCGGCGCGCGTCGGTGCCCTTGCGCAGGGAAACGATCGCGCGCGGCGCGGCCGCGGATTCCGGCCACACCTGAACGGCAGCCGCGGTCAGAACCGGCTGGGGTCCGATCTCCATCAAGACCGAGCAGCGCAGGGCCGCCACGGTGCGGACGCTGTCGGCGAACTGCACCGGCTGGCGGGAATGCCGCCGCCAATACTGTGCGTCCGGTGGGTTTTCCGCGGTGAGCACCGCGCCGGTCCGGTTGCAGACCAACGGCAGCTCCGGCACGGCAAACTGCACCCGAGCCGCACACGACTCGAACTCGTCCAGCACCGGCTCCAGCAACTCCGAATGAAAGGCGTGACTGGTGTCCAGCCACGAGCACCGGATCCCGTCATTGCTGCATGTGGCGACGATCTGTTCCAGATCCGTGCCGGGCCCGGACAACACCGTGTTGGGGCCGTTGTAGGCAGCGACCGAAACCCGCGGAAATCCGTGGGCGAGTGCCTCCACGTGCTCGGGGTCGGCAAATACCGCCACCATCCGCCCGCCCTCGGGCAGGCTGCCGAACAGCCGGCCACGCTCGGCCAACAGTCGTGCCCCGTCCTCGAGGCTGAAGACGCCGGCCACACACGCCGCCGCGTACTGGCCCACGCTGTGCCCGAGCACCACGTCGGGTTCGATGCCCCACGACTGCCACAGCCGTGCCAGGCCCATCTCCACTGCGAACAGCGCCGGCTGAGCAAACGAGGTATGGCGCAACATCTTTGCGCTGTCCCGGTCGGCGCCGAACAGCACCTCCAGCAACGGATGCGGGAGCATCCCATCCACCGCTTCCGCGCATCGCGTCACGGTTTCGGCGAAAACCGGTTCGGCGTAGAACAACTCGCGCGCCATCCGCGGGTACTGGCTACCTTGCCCGGTGAACAACCACGCCGTCCTCGGCGGGTCGGCGCACTCACCGCGTACCACGCCCGGTCGCAGCCGATTCTCGGACAATTCGGTCAGCAACTCGCGAGCGGCCTGGATTGAACCGCCGCCCGAATCCACGACGATCGCGGCCCGGTGTTCGAAATGCGAACGCCCGACCCCCGCCGTGAAGCACACATCGGTGATGTCGGCCTTGGGGTGCGCGTCCAACCAGGCCCCATAACGCTGCGCCAACGCCATCAACGCCTGGGGTGAGCGCGCCGATAGCGGCAACACGCTGACCGGCTCGCCCGATGCCTCCGACTCCGGCGCCTCATCCACACCGGGAAAGACGTCAGGGACGGCGTCGTCCGGGGTGTATTCGTCGGCGCTTGCCGCTCGGCGCGGCGCCTCCTCGATGATCACGTGTGCGTTGGTTCCGGTGAATCCGAAGGAACTCACCCCGGCGCGTCGGGGCTTGCAGTTGGCTTGCCAGGGAATCGCCTTGTCAACGACCCGCACCGGCAACGAGTCCCACGGAATATGCGGCGACGGTTCCTCGAAGTGCAGGTTCTGGGGCAGAACCTCGTGCTGCAAAGACAACACGACCTTGATCAGACCGGCGATTCCGGCCCCCGACTCGAGGTGCCCGATATTGGTCTTCACCGAGCCCAGCAGCAGCGGGCGGTCGGCGTCGCGGCCGCCACCGTAGGCGGCTGCGGCGGCCTGGACCTCGATCGGGTCACCGAGCGATGTGCCGGTCCCGTGCGCCTCGAGGTAGTCGACATCTCGCCCCTCGATACCGGCACGAGCCAGCGCCGCCGCGATAAGCCGTTGCTGCGCACCCCCGTTGGGCACGGTCAAACCGCTGGACGCGCCGTCCTGATTGACCGCGCTGCCCGGGATGACCGCGCAAATCCGATCGCCGTCGCGCTCGGCATCGCCGAGCCTCTTGAGCACCAGGATCCCGCATCCCTCGCTGCGCACGTAGCCGTCGGCGGCAGCGTCGAACGTCTTGCATCGACCGTCCGGGGACAGCATCCCCGCGCGTGAGGCGGCAACGATCGATGCTGGGCTCAGCAAAACGTTCACCCCGCCTGCCAGCGCCAGGTCGCAGTCACCGGTGCGCAACGCCTGGCATGCCTGGTGGACGGCCACCAGCGACGCGCTGCATGCCGTATCCACCGCCATCGCCGGTCCTTCCAGCCCGAGTGCGAAGGCAACACGACCCGCGATGGCATTGAGCGCATTGCCGGTGATGAAATGTGCTTCCAGGGTCTCGATTGGGTTGGCGGACAGCAGATGCGAATACTCGTTTGCGGCCACGCCGACGAACACGCCGCTTCGGCTGCCACGCAACGCCGTAGGCGAATACCCGGCGCGTTCCAGGCCCTCCCACGCGATTTCCAGCATCAACCGCTGCTGCGGATCCATCCATACGGCCTCGCGCGGGGAGATGCCGAAGAATTCCGGATCGAATCCGTCGATTCGGTCGAGGTATCCGCCGAAGCGGCTGTAGGTCTTGCCCGCCGTCTCGGGGTCCGGGTCGAAATACTCGTCGACGTCGTAGCGGTCGTCCGGGATCTCCCGGATCGCATCGACACCGGCCGACAGCAACTCCCAGTACGCCTCGGGGTCGGGCGCACCGGGGAAGCGGCAGGCCACCGCGACGATGGCGATCGGCTCGTCCGTGCGTCCTGATGTAAGTGGGGTCGTTGCGGGGCCCCGCCGGGCCGCCAAAGTGGCACTCGAATCGGCGTCCGAACTGGCAGCCTGTGCGCCGATGCTGAGGACGTCACAGAGCAGGTAGTCCGCCACGTCGACCAGACGGGGATAGTCCATCGCCAGAGTCGCCGGCAGCTCCTTGCCCACGGCATGCTCCACCCGTCGCCGAAGTTCAACGGCCATCAGCGAATCCATACCGACATCGAAGAACCCGGCCTCGTCGCGGATTTCCGCCGCATCGATCCGTGTCACCTCGGCTACCACGCCGCGCAGGTAGTCCACGACGAGTTTCTTCCGCTGCTGCGCCGGAGCCATGGTGAGCTGCTCCACCAGTCGGGTGGTTCCGGGCGACGTGAGCGCTGGCGACTCGGGCACCTCCCGCTCCAGCTCCTCCAGGAACGACCGCTTCCCGGCCAGTTGGTAGAGCGGCACGAAGCTGGCCCAGTCGATCCGTGCCACAATCCCTTCTGCGCCTTTTCCTGACGAAGCCACCATGAGCTCGGCCATCCCCGCCAACGCATCGGCGGGAGACAACGTTTTGACTCCTCGTTTCTCCAGTTCCGCGCGGGCGGCCGCGTCGGCCATGCCCGCCGACCCCCACGGGCCGAAACTGACACTGATGCCGGGGATGCCCTGCTCGCGCTGCCGCCGGGCCAGCCCGTCGAGAAAGGCGTTGGCCGCGCTGTACGCGGCCTGGCCGAAGCTGCCCCATGCCGCGGAGATCGAGGAGGTGCTCAGGAAGAAGTCCAACGGAATGTCCGCGGTGGCTTCGCTCAAATACCAAGCGCCCCAGACCTTCCCGGCGAACACTCGATCTACTTCGGCGTCCTCCAACGTTTGTAGCGGTGTTGAGCTGATCTCTCCCGCGGCGTGCACGATGCCGGCCAGCGGCGGTAGCTCGCTGTGTACGGTGCCCAAAAGACGTGCGACGTCGTGCGGATTGGCGACATCGGCGGCGATGACGCGGATTTCGCAGCCGTGCTGTTCGCGAATCGCATCGATGCGCTGTTGCACGGCATCACGAGGCGGGCGTCGGCCGACAAGCAGCAGGTGGCCGGCGCCGTGCGCAGCCAGGTATCCGGCTATTTCCAATCCGACCCCGCCCAGGCCGCCAGTCACCAGATATGTTGCGTCATCACGCAGTTCCAACGGTGTCGCGATCGGCTGCCCGGCGCGCCGGGTCAGCCGAGGTACATAAACCGTTTGATCGCGCAGCGCGACTTGGTCTTCGGCGCGCGGTGCAGCCATCAGGTGGTCGATCAATCGCGTCCAAACACCCTCTTCCAAGGGACCATCGTCTGGAAGATCCGCCAGTCCGCCCCACAGTCGCGGATATTCCAGCGCGGCGGCACGACCGAGCCCCCACATGCAGGATTGCACCGGTGACACCGTGTCGCCGCTGGTGACCCGCTGCGCTCCGCGGGTCAGCACCCAAATGGCTGTGCGGAGTTCGGCGGCGGCCGCGGCGCGCAAGAGTCGCCGTGTCCCGCCGACGATTCGGTGTTGCATCCGCAGCAGCGACTGCGTCGACGATGTTCCGACCGAGAGCGCCGCGAGATGCAGAATTCGGGTCGTCGGTTCGTCCGCCACCGCAGCACGTAACGTAGCTTCGAGTTTTTCCTCGTCGACGTCGGAGGCTGGCAGTCCGAGGATGCGATGCCGGTGCCCGCGGGCGGTCAGCGCGCCGACCAATGGCTTGATGGCATCGGCATCGTCGCCGATGAGGATCCAGGCAGAACCCCCGGGAAGTTCCGCCTGGGCGGCCTCTGAGGCCTTGACAGCGGATTTGTCCCAGCGAATCTCGTAACGGCAGTCCGTGATGGATTGCGCTTCACGCTGCTGGTTGTGTTGTGCGGCGAGCTGTTTCAGCACATCGACGGTGTGCTGATCGCCGCTGCCGCCGTCGAGTTGCGCGGCGAGCTCCTCGATCCGGCCGTCTTCCAGAAGCCGGACGGCCTCGGTGCGCGTGGCTGCGCTCTGGTCGGAGATCCGGGTGCGCGCGATCCGCTGCTCGCGGAACCAGTACGGGCGATGCTGAAAGGGGTAGGTGGGTAGGTCGAGCTTGTGTGCGCGTCCGTGCTGCAGGGCAGTGAAGTCGGGCCGGTGCCCCATCACGTAGGCATTGGCCAGGGCGTCGGTGATCTGGCGGTGGTCGGCGGTGTTGCGGCGCAACGAGGCGATTGCCCGTGGTGCGGTTGCCGGGTCAGGCCACGCACGCAGGGCTGCGGCGGCGAGCACCGGTTGCGGACCGACCTCCAGCAGCAGCGTGCACCTGAGATCGGCCAGGGTGCGCACGCTTTTGGCGAACTCGACCGGCTGCCGGGCGTGGCCGCGCCAATAGGCGCCGTCCAGTTTTGCATTTCTGCCCAGGGCGGTGCCGGTGCGATTGCACACCAATGTTCGTTGTGGCGAACGGAACTGGAACCCGTTCGCATACGATTCGAATTCGTCGAGGACCGGATCCAGGAGCGCCGAATGGAAGGCATGACTGGTATCCAGCCAGTCACAGCGCACACCGTCCGCCTCCAGTCCCGCCACCGCCCGGTCCAGGTCCTGCGCGGGTCCCGACAGCACGGTATTGGCGCCGTTGTACGCGGCCACCGACAAGCTCGGAAACGTATCGGTCAGGCCTTCCACGCGCTCGCCGGCAGCGAATACCGCGACCATGCGGCCGCCGGGGGGCAAACTGCCGAACAGGCGGCCGCGCTCGGCCAGCAACATGGCTCCGTCCTCGAGACCGAAGACGCCCGCGACGCAGGCGGCCGCGTATTGGCCGACGCTGTGGCCGATAACCACGTCCGGCTCGAAGCCCCACGACTGCCAAAGTCTGGCAAGGCCCATCTCAATCGCGAACAAGGCCGGCTGGGCATAGCATGTTTGCCGCAAGGTCTCTTGGCTGTCTGGGCCGTCCGAATCGAAAACCACGTTCAGCAAGGGTTTTTCGAGCACGCCATCGATCACCTCGGCGCACCGGGTCATCGTCTCGGCGAACACCGGCTCGCTCTCGAACAACTCTCGGGCCATCCCGGCGAACTGGCTGCCTTGACCCGGGAACAACCATGCCGTCTGCGGCTTGTCGGCGCACACGCCCCGCACCAAACCCGGTGCCGGGCGGTCGTCGGCCAGCGCACCGAGTAACTCACGCGCGGATTCCGTCGAATTCACCACCAACGCGGCCCGGTGCTCCAGATGGGATCGCCCCGCCCCGGCGGTGAAGCACACATCGGACAACGCGGCCTCGGGATGCGCGCTCAACCAGCAGCGGTACCGATCGGCCAGCTGCACCAATGCGGCCGGGCTGCGCGCGGAGAGTGGAAGCACGCTGAACCGTCGGTCCGTGGACTGCCCGGTCGGAGCAGGCGCCCCGCCGAACTGGCCCACTTGACAGGGCGCTTCCTCGACGATGAGGTGCGCGTTGGTGCCGGAGAACCCGAAAGAACTGACGCCCGCGGCACGAGGTCGATCGTTGCGTTCCCATGCAGTCGTCTCGTCCACGACCCGCACCGGAAGCCGGTTCCAAGGTATGTGCGGCGACGGGTTGCGAAAATTCAAGTGCTTCGGCAACACTTCGTGCTCGAGCGACAGGATGACCTTGACCAGCCCCGCGATCCCCGCGGCGGCTTCCAGATGCCCGATGTTCGTTTTGACCGAACCGATCAGCAGCGGCGCGCCGGGGTCGCGCCCCTCGCCGAGTACCGCGGCCGCGGCCTGTACTTCGATTGGGTCACCCAGCGATGTGCCGGTCCCGTGCGCTTCCAGATATCCGACATCGCCGGCCGCGACGCCGGCTCGCTGCAGGGCCTCGGCGATGACCCGTTGCTGGGCAACACCATTCGGCACCGTCAAACCACCCGATGCGCCATCCTGGTTGACCGCGCTGCCCCGTATCACGGCCCGAATGCGGTCACCGTCGCGAATCGCGTCATCAAGACGTTTCACGACCACGACACCGCAGCCCTCACCCCGCACGTAACCGTCGGCCGCCGCGTCGAACGTCTTGCAGCGGCCGTCCGGGGCCAGCATCCGTGATTGGGAGAAGGTCATCATCGTTGCCGGGCTGATGAGGACATTCGCGCCACCGACCAGCGCGAGGTCGCACTCGCGCAGGCGCAGCGCTTGGCAGGCCTGATGGACTGCCACCAACGACGAGCTGCACGCCGTATCGACCGTGACCGCCGGTCCCTGCAGTCCCAGGCGATGACTGATCCGGCCCGCCGCCGCAGCGGCCGACGTGCCAATCGCCAAATAGGCTTCGATTTCCGCGGGGCCCAGCTCGTTGGACATCGTCGCCAGGTAGTCATGGGTCGACAAACCCATGAAAACGCCGGTCCTGGTGTCGGCCAAATTGGTTGGTGCGGCGCCAGAATGCTCCAGCGCCTGCCACGCGGTCTCCAGCAGCATCCGATGTTGCGGGTCCATCCACTCGGCCTCGCGCGTCGACACCCCGAAGAACGGCGCGTCAAACCCCGCTATGTCGTCGATGAATCCCGCCCGGCGGGTCGCGATCTTCCCGGGCGCCCCGGGATCCGGGTCGAACAACTCGTCGACATCCCAGCGGTCCTGAGGTACCTCCGAAACCGTTTCGCGCCCTTGCCGCAATATGTCCCAGAATCCATCCGCATCGTTAGCACCCGGCACGCGCACTGCGTAGCCGACGATCGCAAAACCCGGTGCCGGCGCCATCGGGTCTTCGAGAGATGCCATGCGGTTGTCCTCTCTATATTCCGCTATTGGATCCGTCGACGACTCGAGGCTCGCGAGCCCCGGCCGCGTCCGGGCCGCGTGAGTTGCCAACCACGTCGGAAACGCTCACTGCAAGCACCCAACCGACTTCAGCGGTTCGAGTGTGCGACGACCACGCGATCGGCAAGCGAGAGTCGGCTTTTTCCGTCAGCCGTGTTGGCGGCCTCCGGTGGGCTGGATTCACGATGCAACCTGCGGTTCCCCTTCCCGCGCAATGGCCTTCCGTTGGCCTTCCGCGGTCGACGGCCTGGTGAACACCAGAGGTGCCCCGTGCGCACAGGCGCCAGGGCACCCCCTGAGTTCGGGCCCAGTATCCGTTGTTCAACATATGTAGCGTAGCGGCAAGATCTAAGACAGACGTACCGTTGGGCGAAGTTGCCGAACATGTCGCGGCAGACCCGTAGAACCGGCGCGCCGCCCGCACTCTATCGGGCGGGCGGCCACCCAGGAGCCACGTTTCGCTCCAAAATTTGAGCCCGTCAGTTGTGGCGCCCCTCGGCGACGAGCGGCCCACCGCGGCGACGGCGGCCGCCCCCGTCGGGTGTCACACGTATCCGCGGATTCTCCGCAACGGTGATGGCCCAACGGGTTATCTTGATCTCGCCACCAGCGGGGCCCCACTGCAGCCGTACACACCTAGGAGCCATGAGTGCGCATCGGCAAAATCACGATCGGCTCACTTGGCGATTGGGCGCTGAGCCCGGGCGCGGTGACTTCCTGGCACGCGACAACCGCGGCGCAGGAAAAGGCCCTGCAAGCACCCGTGAGTTCTGTGCCGGTCAGCTACATGCAATCGCAACATATTCGTGGCTATCACGAACGCACTGTGGCGGGACTCGACTACTCCCGACAAATCATCGGTGCATGCGAGGTGCCCGGCCGGTGCGATATTGCTGCCATGAATCACGCCCTCAACTCTTACCTGCGCCGGCACGATACGTTCCGCAGTTGGTTCGAGTACACCGATAGCGGAGAAGTCGTCAGGCACAGCATCGACGACCCCGCCGATATCGAATTCGCGCCGACCCATCATGGGGAAATGAGTGCTCAGGAATTACACGACCATGTCGTGGCCATACCGAATCCCCTGCAGTGGGGTTGCTTCACCTTCGGGATTGTTCAGCGCACGGACAACTTCACGTTCTACGCGAGCATCGACCACGTCCACGGCGATGCCGCGCTGGTTGGCATCACGATGCTGGAGTCCCACGCGATGTACCAGGCGCTGGCGGGAGGCGGACAGCCGCTGGCGCTGCCGGACGCCGGCAGCTTTGACGATTTCTGCCTCCAGGAACGCCGGTACGTGTCGTCTCTGACCATTGATTCGCCCCAGGTCCGCGCGTGGATCGACTTCGCCGAGAGTAACAATGGCGGCCTGCCCGAATTCCCCCTGCCGTTGGGTAACCCGTTGGAGCCGACCGTCAGTGCCATGACGACGGAAACGCTGATGGACGCCGAACAGACGGCGAGATTCGAATCAGCCTGCGCGGCGGCCGGCGCCCGTTTCGTCGGCGGCCTGTTCGCCTGCATCGCCCTGGTGGAACACGAGTTCACGGGCGCCGTCACGTATTACGGGCTCACCCCCCGAGACACCCGCAGGACTTCGGACAACTTCATGACTCAGGGTTGGTTCACCGGCCTGGTTCCTATCACCGTGCCGATCGGCGCGGCGTCTTTCGGTGACGCCGCCTGGGCAGCCCAGTCTTCCTTCGATTCGAGCCTGAACCTGGCCAGAGTGCCCTATTACCGCGTATTGGAATTGGCGCCCTGGCTGGACCGGCCTCGTCCCAACTTCCCGGTGTCGAATTTCTTCCACGGGGGCGCCGCCCCCATGAATGCTGTGCTTGCAGCCGCGGATTTGGGCTATGCGGACAACATCGGCATATATTCCGACGGGAGATATTCGTATCAGTTGACCACGTATATATTCATGTACGCGGGCGGGACGGCAATGGCGATGATGCACCCCGACAACCCTGTTGCCCATAAATCGGTCGCCCGTTACATGGCAGCGATGAAGTCTCTGTGTACGCGTGTCGCCGATAGCGGGCATTGGGGACGCGTTGCCTAGCGTGAAGTATTTCGACGTCGATTGCTTTTCTCAACAATGAGCGATCTGCAGCCACGCGTGAATGACATGGGGCCGAATTGCGACGGCTAGCCGAATTTGTGGTGCGGTGGCCCTGGGTGGTGATAGGACTTTGGGCCGCCATTGCGGTCGCACTGCCGCTGACGCTCCCGACTCTGGACGAGATGGCCGAGAGCCATCCGCTCGCCATCCTGCCCAGCGACGCGCCGTCCAGCGTGGCCGCGCGAAAGATGACCGAGGCGTTCCACGAATCGGGCACGGAAAACCTTCTGCTGGTGGTGCTGACCGACGAGAACGGTCTTGGTCCCCCCGACGAGGCCGCGTACCAGAAGCTCGTCGAGACGCTGCGCGGGGACAGCCGAGACGTCGTGATGTTGCAGGACTTCGTCAGCACGCCGTCCCTGCGTCCGGCCCTGACGAGCAAGGACCACAAATCCTGGGTGTTGCCCGTCGGCATCGCGGGCGAGTTGGGCACTCCGCGTTCCGACGCCTCATACACCCGGGTCGCCGCCCTCATCAAACAGGTCATCGGCCAAACGGCGGAGCGCGTGCCGGCCGGATCTCGGCTGACCGCACACCTCGCCGGGCCCGCGGCCACGGTGGCTGACCTCACCGCCGCCGGCCAACAGGATCGGCTTCCGATTGAGCTTGCAATCGCCGTCCTGGTGCTTGCCGTCCTCCTGGTGGTCTACCGCAACCCGCTCACCATGCTGCTGCCGTTGATAGCGATCGGGATATCGATGGCGATCGCACAGGCGGTGGTAGCGGCGGTCTCCCAACACAGCGGCTTGGGCGTTTCCAACCAATCCGTCGTATTTCTGAGCGCGATGGTCGCCGGGGCGGGAACGGACTATGCGGTCTTTCTCATCAGCCGCTATCACGACCACCTGCGGCTCGGTGCGGATTCCGATGAAGCGGTGAGGCGGGCATTGGCGTCGATCGGAAAGGTGATCGCCGCGTCCGCCGCCACGGTCGGGATCACATTTCTCGGCATCAGCTTCGCACGGATGGGAGTCTTCTCAACGGTCGGTGTGTCGTCGGCGATCGGCATCGGTGTCGTATTCCTGGCCGCGCTGACGTTGCTGCCGGCCATTCTGGCGGTCGCCGGGCCACGGGGCTGGGTCACGCCGCGGCGGGAATTGACCGCCCGATTGTGGCGGCGTTCGGGAATACGCATCGTCCGCCGGCCGAAGATCCATCTGGTCGCCAGCGTGCTCGTGCTGATCGTCCTGGCCAGCTGTGCCGGCTTGGTTCGCTACAACTACGACGATCGCAAGGCCCTGCGGTCGTCCGCTCCGAGTTCCGTCGGGTATGCGGCGCTTGATCGCCATTTCCCCGTCAACGAGTCCATTCCCGAATACATCCTGGTCCAGTCACCGCATGACCTGCGCACGCCGCGGGCGCTCGCCGACTTGGAGCAAATGGCCGGCCGGGTCAGCCAATTGCCGAACATCGCCGCGGTCAGGGGCATCACCCGACCCAGAGGCGTTGTGCCCGAAGAGTTCAGAGCGACATATCAGGCGGGCGCGATCGGCGCTCGCCTGGGCGCCGGGTCCGACGAGATCAGCGACCACGCCGATGACCTCAACCGACTGGTCAACGGCGCCAACACCCTGGCCGACAATCTCGGTGACGTCCGCGGCCGGGTCAACGAGGTCGCCCTCGGCATACAGGGTCTGATCGACGCGTTCTCGTCCATGAAGACCCAATATGGCGGAGACACGTTGGTCAAGGAGGTCGTCACCGCGGCCAAGCTGGTCAACAGCATCAATTCGCTCGGCCATAGCATCGGCCTGAACTTCGCGGCCATGAAGGACATGTTCGCCTGGGTGGGCCCGGTGTTGGGGGCACTCCAGGGTAATCCGGTCTGCGATGCCGATCCCTCGTGCAGCGCAACCCGCGGCGAATTTGAGCGCCTGGTCAATGCGCGTGGCGACGGAAGCCTCGACGAGATCAATGATCTGGCCCGGCAACTGCAGGCGTTCCAAGACAGACAGACCCTCAACGCATCGGTGGAACAGCTGCGTGGTGCGCTCTCCAACCTCGTGAAGGTGTTGCATTCCATGGGGCTCGACCAGCCCGGTGGGCTGCAGGCGGGCCTGACCCACCTTCAACAAGGCGCCGACCGATTCGCCGGCGGGAGCCGGCAGCTGGCTGACGGCGTGGAACAACTCGTAGACCAGATCAAACAAATGGATGCCGGCCTCAGGGACGCGTCGGCTTTCCTATTGGCGATGAAACATGATGCTGCCGAACCGTCGATGGCAGGGTTCAACATTCCGCCTCAGCTGCTGCGTATGGACGAATTCAAGAAGATCGCCAAGGCGTTCATCTCGCCGGACGGCCACTCGGTGCGCTACCTGGTTCAAACCAAACTCAATCCCTTCAGCGCCGAAGCGATGGATCAGGTCAACGCGATCACCGATACCGCTCGGGGTGCCCAACCGAACACCACCTTGGCGGACGCCTCGGTGACGATGGCGGGATATCCCGTCACGCTGCGGGACACGCGCAACTATTACGATCACGACATCCGATTCATCATCGCCGTAACCCTCGTCGTCGTCCTACTGACCCTGATGGCGCTGCTACGCGCGATCGTTGCACCGATATATCTGGTTGCTTCCGTGGTGATTTCGTACTTGTCGGCCGTCGGTATCGGCGTCCTGACGTTTCAACTCGCGCTCGGCCAGCGATTGCATTGGACAGTAGCGCCATTGGCGTTCGTGGTGCTGGTCGCCGTGGGAGCCGATTACAACATGCTCTTCGTCTCGCGAATGCGCGACGAGTCTCCCCACAGCATGCGTTACGGCGTCATCCGCGCCCTGGGCTCGACCGGCGGTGTGATCACCGCGGCCGGTTTGATCTTCGCCGCCTCGATGTGGGGCCTCCTGTTTTCCAGCATCGGAACCGTGGTCCAGGGCGGCTTCGTGATCGGCATCGGTATCTTGCTCGACACCTTCCTCGTTCGGACCATAACGGTCCCCGCAATGGCTACGCTGGTCGGACGGGCGAGTTGGTGGCCGTCACGGCTGAGATCTCAGAAAGCACCAGACTTGAGTCGAGCGAGCCGGGAGTAGGAATGAAGAAACTACTCGCAGCAGTTACCGCGTTGGTGACCGTCGGTGCCACAGGTCATTTCGGAGTCGGAGTGGCGTCGGCCGACGAATCGCCGGCCGACGGCACACCAGGCGACGGAACGGCCTACGCTCTCGGCGGAGCTCACGTCTTGGGAATTCCGTACGACGAGTACATACGCCGCGAGGGCGCCGAGTGGTTCCCAGGGTTGAAGCGAGAGATAGTCGGCTACCCCGCCGGGCAGGTCCAGGGGCACGTGCTGGAACGACTCTTCCCGGGCATAAGCCGGTTGGACGAAGCCTTTCCCGGCCTGGGCGTGAACGGCCCCAGCGTCGGTGAGTCGGTCGTCGTCGGGCAGGACAACCTCGACGCGGCGATCCGGAGAGGGGGTCCGGGCACGGCGATCGGCCTATCCGAAGGTTCGCTCGTGCTCGACGCCGAGCAGGCTCGGCTGGCGAGTGATCCGACCGCGCCACCGCCAGACCAATTGACGTTCAGCACATTTGGCGACCCGATTGCGCGTCACGGCTTCGGTGAGAGTTTCCTGACCGAGATGTTTCCAGTCGGCAGTGTCGTTCCCTTCCTCGACTACCGCGTACCGCCCCCCGTGGAGAGCCAATACGACACGAAGGTTTTCGTCTCCGCATACGACTCGATCGCCGACTTTCCCGACCGACCGGACAACCTGATGGCCCTCGCCAACACGCTCGTCGGCCTCGCGACCGGTCATACGGCGGTCGCCTTCACCAACCCGAGTATGGTGCCGGCGCAGAACATCAGGACCACCGTTAACTCCCGGGGCGGGACAACGACGACGTACCTGATTCCAGAAAAACATCTTCCGCTGGTATTGCCTTTGAAGTATCTCGGAGTGTCTGAGGACCTGCTGAATCAGCTTGACGCGGAACTGACACCGATGGTGAACGCGGGATATTCGCGAAACGACGATCCGGCGACCGCTCCGGTTCAAGTGGACCCGGTGAGGGGGTTCGACCCCGCAGCCGTCACTGCACCGGCGACCCAGGCGACCTTCGGCGGCGGCGCCGATCCGTTCTCGCAGGTTCTGTCCGGCGCAATGGCGGTGTTGAACCAGGGCATCCACCGACCCGAGGCGCCTGCGACAGGCGCGGGCCAGTAACGACCGCGAGGCCTTCCTCCCGCGGCTCCGGGTGTATCGAGTGACAGCTACCGCGCGGACCATGGGGCGATTTCCGCAGCCATCGGTCGCTCCCGCACCTGCTTACCACCCCGCCGGATGCACATGCCCGCCTGCGAGCGCTTCCGAATACAGCGGCAATAATGACTCCCGTCGCACCGGCGCAAAGGAGCCCCGATGAGCACAACCAGCACCGACCGTCCGCTGCGTGTCATTCAGTGGACCACCGGCAACATAGGGCGGCGTTCGCTGCACGCCATCATCGGTCGACCCGACATGGAGTTGGTCGGGGTGTACGCGCACGGAGCCGCGAAGGTCGGCGTCGACGCGGCCGAACTGGCCGGCTGGCCGGAACCGACCGGCGTGCACGCGACCGATGACATCGACGCCCTGTTGGCGCTGAAGCCCGACGCGTGTTGCTATAACCCCTTGTGGCCGAACGTCGATGAGCTCGTGCGGCTGCTCGAGTCCGGGGTCAATGTGTGCTCCAGCGCGGCCTGGATCACCGGCGGCAAGCAGACGCTGCAGGACCGCCGGCGCATCCAGGACGCCTGCGAGCGCGGCGGTTCGACGATCTTCGGCAGCGGCGCGCACCCCGGGATGACGAACATGGTCGGAATGGTCCTGTCCGGCGCCTGCGAGCGCATCGACGAGATCCGGATCACCGAGTCGGTGGACTGCTCGACCTACGAGTCCGCGGAGACCCAGACCGCGATGGGCTTCTCCCAGGATCCCGATACCCCGGGGCTCGCCGAAAGCGTGCGGCGCGAGAGCGAGGTCTTCGCCGAGTCGGCCGCGATGATGGCCGACGCGATCGGCGCCAGCCTGGACCGGATGACCTTCGACGTGACCTTCACCGCGGCCACGGGCGACTCCGACCTGGGCTTCATGAAGATCCCCGCGGGGACCGTCGGCGGGGTCTACGGCTACCACCGCGGGTGGCGGGGCGATCGCAACGTGGTCAGCGTCGGGTTCAACTGGACGATGGGCAGCCACGTGGTGCCGCCCAAGCCGCTGGAGCACGGCCACGTCATCCAGGTCTTCGGGCTGCCCAACATGCGCACCGTGCTGCATTGCCTGCCGCCGAAGGACTGGACGGAGCCCGGGTTCATGGGGTTGGGAATGATTTACACCGCGATGCCGGTTACCAATGCCGTCCCGGCGGTGGTGGCTGCCCGGCCCGGGATCGTGACGCTGGCCGATCTCCCGCCGGTGACCGGCCGCGTCGCGCGCTAGAGGTATGGCGTTACCCACACCGGCGGCCCCCGGAGGAACGTTGACGTGCACTAAGGTTTAACATTCTTAGCCGAGCAAAGTTCTTCAGGCGACGAGAGTAGTCAGGCTGCGGCGGCGGCACCCGCAGCGGTGAGCGGAGGGCGGTCAGGGTGAGGGTCATTCCCAAGTCGGCGTCCATATCCGGCGCGTTCAAACGGGCGTGGATTCCGCTGCTCCTGGTGGTGGTGCTCGCCGTCTCGGCACTGGTGGTGAGCCGTTTGCACAAGGTCTTCGGCTCCCAGGACCTCAACGCCAACGCAGGCCGGGGAATCGAGATCGTGCAGTTCAATCCCAAGGTCGTCGTCTACGACGTCTCCGGCCCGCCCGGCACCGTCGCCAACATCAACTATTGGGACGAGAACGCGAACACCCACCAGGTCGACAACGCCCCACTGCCCTGGTCGGCGACGATCTCGACCACCCTGCCCTCGGTGAGCGCGAACATCATGGCGCAGGGCGACGGAAGCGCGATCAGTTGCAAGATCACCGTGGACGGCGTGGTCCGCGAACACCAAACGTCTGACGGCCACAACGCCCAGACCTTCTGCCTGGTGAAGTCCGCATGAGCGACTTCGAAGACACCGGCCCGATCAAGACCCGGCCCGACCGGCCACGCCCGCCCGAAAACGGCGGCCGCGCAACGATGGCCGACCGGGGCCACCGCCCGTACCTGCCCCACGCCATCCGCATCTTCGCGGTGCCGATCATCTTGATCTGGGTGTTCGTGACGGTGCTCGTCAACGTCATCGTCCCGACCCTCGAGAAGGTCGGCGAGGCGCACTCGGCGCCGATGACGCCCCTGGACGCGCCGTCGATGAAGGCGATGATGCGCATGGGGCACAACTTCCACGAGTTCGACTCCAACAGCACCGTGATGGTCGTTCTGGAGGGCCAGCAACCGCTCGGCCCCGACGCGCACGCTTACTACGACAAGCTGATTCGGCAACTGCGCCAGGACCCCAAGCACATTCAGCACATCCAGGACTTCTGGGGCGACCGGCTGACGGCGGCCGGGGCGCAGAGCGCCGACGCCAAGGGCGCCTACGTCCAGATCAACCTCGCGGGTAACCAGGGCACGACGCTGGCGAACGAGTCCGTCGACGCCGTTCGCAAGGTGATCGACGAGAACGAGGCGCCGCCGGGCGTGAAGGCCTACGTCACGGGTCCCGCCGCGCTGTCCGACGACATGCACCTCATCGGCAACGCCAGCCTGGCCAAGATCACGCTGTTCACCCTGGGCGCCATCGCGATCATGCTGCTGCTGGTCTACCGGTCCATCGTCACCACGCTGGTCCAGCTGTTCATGACGTTCGTGGCCCTGGCGTGCTCGCGCGGGGTCGTCGCGGTGTTGGCTTACCACAACGCATTCGGGCTCACCACGTTCGCGGCCAACATCCTGACCATGCTGGCGATCGCCGCGGGCACCGACTACGGCATATTCCTCGTCGGCCGCTACCAGGAGGCGCTGCGCGCCGGCGAAGACCGGGAAACGGCGTACTACACGACATTCAAGGGCGTGGCCCCCGTCGTCCTGGGCTCGGGTTTGACGATCGCCGGCGCCACCTACTGCCTGAGTTTCGCCCGGCTGCCCTGGTTCAACACCATGGGCGCGCCCGTGGCGATCGGCATGCTCGTCGTGGTAGCGGCCGGCCTCACGCTGGGCCCCGCCGTCATCTTCGTGGGCAGCCGCTTCCACCTCTTCGAGACCAAGCGCGCCTCGAGGCAGGGGCGGCTCTGGCGGCGCGTGGGCACCGCCGTGGTGCGTTGGCCCGCAGCCATTCTCGCGGTGAGCGCCGCCGTGGTACTCGTCGGCATGATCGCCCTGCCGACCTACGTCACGAGCTACAACGACCGCTACTACCTGCCCACCTCCGCCCCGTCCAACCAGGGACAGGAGGCCGCGAACCGGCACTTCTCGGAGGCGCGGATGAACCCGGACCTGCTGATGGTCGAATCCGACCACGACATGCGCAACACGGCCGACATGCTGGTGCTGGACCGGGTCGCGAAGAACGAGATGCGCACGCTCGGCATCGCCATGGTCCAGGACATCACCAGGCCGCTGGGAATTCCTATCCAGCACAGCTCGATCCCGTTCCAGAACAGCATCTCGAGCCAGACCACCATGCAGAACATGGGCTTCCTCAAGGAACGGATCGCCGACATCCTGAAAATGGCCGATGATCTGCAGACCCAGATCGACACCACGCAACGCCAGTACGAGGTGTCGCTGGACCTGTCCAACGCCGCCGATGACAGCGCGAAGACCACCGCGGTGACGTCGCAAATCACCGACAAGTTGCGCGACCACATCGCGGATTTCGATGACACCTTCCGGCCGATACGTAGCTACTTCTACTGGGAGAGGCACTGCTACGACATCCCCCTGTGCATCGGGATACGGTCCCTGTTCGACACGTTCGACGGGTTCGACCAACTCGCCGAGCAATTCCACTACCTGACGGCCGACATCGCGCACACCGCCAAGGCCACGCACGACCTCAATGCGCTTTTCCCCGTACTGATTTCGACGCTGAAGAACACCAGGGCCATCACGCTGACGCTCTACCAGACGTTCAAGGCGATGATCGACCAGATGGAGGCGATGAGCAACACCGCGATCGTCATGGGCCAGAGCTTCGATGCGTCGAAGAACGACGACTTCTTCTATCTGCCGCCGGAGGCCTTCGACAACCCCGACTTCCAGACCGGCCTGCGGATGTTCCTGTCGCCGGACGGGAAATCGGCGCGGTTCTTCATCACCCACCAGGGCGATCCGATGACACCGGAAGGCATTTCGCGAGTCGACGCCGAGCGCACGGCCGCGCAGGAGGCCCTCAAGCAGTCCTCCCTGTCCGACGCGAGGGTCTATCTCGGGGGCACCGCCGCCACCTTCCGGGACATGGCCGACGGCGAGAAATACGACCTCATGATCGCCGTGGTGTCGGCCCTGACGCTGATCTTCATGATCATGTTGCTGCTGACCCGCAGCGTGGTCGCCGCGCTGGTGATCGTGGGCACTGCGGCGAGCTCGATCGCGGCGTCGTTCGGGCTGTCCGTGCTGATTTGGCAGGACCTGTTCGGCATCAAGATCCACTGGATCGTGGCCGCGCTGTCGGTCATCATTTTGCTGGCGGTCGGCTCCGACTACAACCTGCTGCTGGTGTCCCGGTTCCGGGAAGAGATCCACGCCGGGCTCAAGACGGGCATCATCCGGTCGATGGCCGGCACCGGCGGGGTGGTGACGGCGGCGGGCTTGGTGTTCGCGTTCACGATGGCGTCCATGCTCGGCAGCGACCTGCGCGTGCTCGGCCAGTTCGGGTCGACCGTGTGCATCGGTCTGCTGCTCGACACCCTGATCGTGCGAACGTTGTTGATGCCGTCCATCGCCGTCCTGCTGGGCCGCTGGTTCTGGTGGCCGCAGGTGGTGCACCCGCGCGGCGACAACGCTCTGCCGGCGCGGCGCGCCGCGGCGGCGTCAGGGTAGCTGCAGGCACACCGCGACGGCTCCGGGCCCGACGTGCAGCGCGAGCACGGGTCCCAGCTCCGTGACGATCGCCGGCTCGCAGGCCGGTAACCGCCGCGCGAGGGCGGCGGCCACGTCCTTCGCGCCGTCGGGGTTGGCGACGTGGTGCACCGCCAACGCCGCCGGCCCCTCCCCGACGACCTCGCAGACGCGGTCGACCATCGTCTCGGTCGCGTGGGTCGCGGTCCGGACCCGTTGCGCCAGAACGAGTTTGCCGTCGTCGATGCGCAGCAGCGGCTTGAGCGACAGCGCCGTGCCCAGCCAGGCCTTGGCGCCGCCGATCCGCCCGCTGCGCCGCAGGTTCTCCAGGCGATGCACCACCACGAACGCGTGGGTGCGGGGCACGGCGGACCGCGCGGCATCCGCGACGGCCTCGAGGTCGCCGCCGCCGGCGGCGTCCCGCGCGGCGGCGAGCGCTACGAACCCGATGCCCATCGCGGCCGACCTGGAGTCGACCACGCGGATGTGCGGGTCGAGGTCCGCGGCGGTGCGTTCCGCCGCCCCGCAGGTGCCCGACAACGCCGAGGAGATGTGCACCGCCACCACACCGTCGCCGCCGCTCTCGGCCAGCGCCTGCTGATAGACGTTGGCCAGCTCGGCGGGAGTGGCCGCCGCGGTGGTGGCGTGCTGGGAGTAGATGTCCTCGGGGATGTCGTCGACGCCGTCGCGCAGGTCGCGGCCGTCGAGCAGGATGTGCAGCGGAACGACTCGTATCGCCCACTTTTCGAGGAGGTCGGCGGGTAGGCGCGCGGACGCATCGGTCACGACGACGACGGGCATGATCAGCCGCGCGGTTTCTCGTTGCCCACTTCGGCCTTCTGTAAGGCCTCGGCCAGCGCCTTGAGCATCAGCTCGGCGACCGCGCGGTGGGCCTCGAAGTTCCAGTGGATGCCGTCGGGATTGCCTCGCCCGCTCAGGATCTCGTCGGCCACGGCGGCTTCGAGGTCGACCAGCGGAACGTCGTGGCGCTCGGCCCATTCCGCGATCGCGGCCGCGGTGCCCGGGCGGCCGTGGTGCGCTTTGCCATAGGTCTCGGCGACGTGCACCGACGGCAGTGACGCCACGATGGGGATCCCGGGGCGGTTGAAATCGATTGCTCCCCTTGTCTGTTCCAGGTATTCGGCACTCAGGTGCGGCGGCAGGGCGGAACGGGCCACCGGGGACAGCCGCGGCTGCAGCCAGCCGTAGCCGTCGCGGATCCAGCGGCGCAGCCAGGGTGGCCGCACGTAGCGGATCAGCTCACGCACTGCAGTCGGCAGCACCGAGGGCAGCGAGTCCATCCCGCCCGTCGCGAAGATCACCGCACCCGCCCGGGGCAGCGCTGCCCAGGCCCGCGGGTCCTGCGTCGCCGCCCACCAGATGTCCCGGCACGTCCAGCCGATGCGCCCGATCAACTCGACATCCCAGCCAAGTTGTGCCGCAACGAGATTCGGCCAGATCCGCGGATCGTCGGCGGGCAACCCGCCCTCGGGCCCGTAATAGGCCAGCGAGTCGGCGAACACGAGCAGGGTCGGGCGGCCGTCAGAGGACATCGCCGGACACCTGCGCCGAGGCGTTCCACACGTCGAGGCGCCACCGGATGCCCTCGAAATCGCCGCCGCCCTCGTGGGAATGGCCGGACAGCTGGACCCAGCTGGCGTTGCCCAGGCCGCCCAGCACCGGCCAGTTGTCGACGGGCAGCTTCAACAGGGCGGCCGACAGCGCCGCGATGAGGCCGCCGTGGGCCACCAGCACCACCGGCCGATCGGGATGGTTGGGGTGGCCCCACTCGGCGTCGCGGGAAACCAGCTCGGAGATCAGGGGCAGGCTGCGGGCGGCGACGTCGACCCGGCTCTCCCCGCCGTGGGGCGCCCACCTCGCGTCGTCCCGCCAGGCGAGGCGCGCGCCGGGCGCCTCGCCGTCGATGTCCGCGTGGGTCAGGCCTTGCCAGTCGCCGAGGTGCGTTTCGCGCAGCCGGTCGTCCACCCAGACCTTCAGGCCGGTCCGCTCCCCCAGCTTGATCGCCGTGTCGTAGGCCCGCCGCAGGTCCGACGACACGATCAACAACGGCTGCAGCTTGCCCAGCGCCTCGGCCGCGGCGACTGCCTGGGCGCGGCCTAGCTCGCTGAGCTCCGTGTCGAGCTGGCCCTGCATGCGGCTGCCGAGGTTGAAGTCGGTCTGCCCATGCCGCAGCATGACCAGCCGGCGCACCCTCACGGCGCGGCCCGGGTGTCGTCGCTGTCGTCGCTGTCGCCGCTGAGGTCCACCGGCACCACCGGGCAGTCGCTCCACAGCCGGTCCAGCGCGTAGAAGTTGCGGTCGTCCTGGTGCTGAACGTGCACGACGATGTCGCGGTAGTCCAGGAGGGTCCAGCGGCCCTCCCGGGCGCCCTCGCGGCGGGCCGGCTTGTAGCCCGCCTTGCGCATCTTCTCCTCGACCTCGTCGACGATCGCGTTGACCTGGCGCTCGTTGGACGCCGAGGCGATGACGAAGCAGTCGGTGATCACCAGCTGGCCCGACACGTCGATGACGACGACGTCGTCGGCCAGCTTGGCGGCGGCCGCGTTCGCGGCCACGGTGGCCATGTCGATGGCCTCCTGGGTGGCCGTCATGGCGTGTTCCCGCTGGCCAGCTTCGGGTGGGTGATGTCCCGCGCGGATTCGCCGCCGGGGCGGTACAACCGGCGCTTGGAGACGTACTGCACGACGCCGTCGGGCATCAGGTACCACAGCGGCCGGTCCTCCTCGGCGCGGCGGCGGCAATCGGTGGACGAGATCGCCAGCGCGGGGATCTCGACCAGCGTGAGCACGTCGTCGGGCAGCTCTCCCAGCACGCCGGTGATGTGCTCGCGCCGCAGCTCGTAGCCGGGGCGGCTCACGCCGACGAAGTGCGCCAGTGAGAACAGCTCCTCCCAGCCCTGCCACGACAGGATGGAGGCCAGCGCGTCGGCGCCGGTGATGAAGTACAGCTGCGACCCGGGATTCAGCGCGTGCAGGTCGCGCAGCGTGTCACGGGTATAGGTGGGTCCGGCGCGGTCGATGTCCACGCGGCTCACCGAGAACCGCGGATTGGACGCGGTGGCGATCACCGTCATCAGGTACCGGTCCTCGGCGGCCGACACGCGCCGCGCCTTCTGCCAGGGCTGACCGCTGGGCACGAACACCACCTCGTCCAGGTCGAACAGGTCGGCGACCTCGCTGCCGGCGACCAGGTGGCCGTAATGGATGGGATCGAACGTCCCACCCATCACTCCGAGCCTGCGCAGGTGCTTTTGCACGATTTGCCAGCTTACTTGAGCGGATCGGCACGCCCGATTCCCCAGCGTGCGCGTGGGCGAGCGTGCACGTTTGTACGGTGATCGCGGCGTGTCGGCGTGCAGACACGCACGCTCGCCGGACTCAGACCGGCAACAGTTGGTCGATCACCGCCGCCAGCTGCTTGGCGGACCGGCATTCGTGCATCGTGATGACTTCGGAGTAGCGCGGCACCGCCGAGTCGCCGCTGCCCCACAGATGCTTCGGCTCGGGATTCAGCCAGTGCGCGTGCCGGCTCGCGGTAACCATGTGGGTGAGCAGCTCGGTCTCGGGGTTGCGGTAGTTGGTGCGCCCGTCGCCGAGCACCAGCAGCGAGCTGCGCGGCGACAGCACGTTCGGGAAGTTCTGCACGAAGGACGCGAACGCGTTGCCGTAGTCCGAGTGCCCGTCGCGGCTGTACACCCCGGCCTCCCGCGTGATCCGCTGGATGGCCACGGCCAGGTCGGCCTCCGGCCCGAACATGTGGGTGACCTCGTCGGTGGTGTCGATGAAGGCGAACACCCGCACGCGCGAAAACTGTTGGCGCAGCGCGTGCACCAGCAACAGGGTGAAGTGGCTGAACCCGGCGACCGACCCCGACACGTCGCACAGCACCACCAGTTCGGGGCGCGCCGGGCGGGGCTTGGCCAGCACCACGTCGATCGGCACGCCGCCGGTGGACATCGACTTGCGAAGCGTCTTGCGCAGGTCGATGGTCCCGGCCCGGGCGCGCCGCCGGCGGCCGCCCAGCCGGGTCGCCAGCGTGCGGGCCAGCGGGGCCACGACCCGGCGCATCTGGCGCAGCTGGTCGCCGGACGCGCGCAGGAACTCGACGTTCTCCGACAGTTGCGGGATGCCGTACATCTGGACGTGGTCGCGGCCCAGCTGCTCGGCGGTGCGCCGCTTGGTCTCGGAGTCGACGAGCTTGCGCAGCTGCGAGATGCGCTGCGCGGCAAGGGCCTTGGCGATCTGCTCCTGGCTCGGCGTGGGTTCGTCGCCGTACGGCGCGAGCAGGCCGGCCAACAGCTTGCCCTCCAGCTCGTCCAGCGCCATCGCCTTGAGCGCCTGGTACGACGAGAACGACGGGCCCCGGCTGGAGCTGTACTTGCCGTAGGCCTCCACGATCCGCGCGATCATGGCGACCAGGCGCTCGTCCATCTCCGCGAGGTCGGGGTTCTCGGTGAGCAGGTCCAGCAGCATCTGGCGCATCGCCTCGATGTCCTCGGGCGGCAGCGAGCCGTCACCCTCCTCGTCCCCGGCCTCCTCGTCGAGCACCACCGCACGGGCGCCCAGCGCGGCGGGGAACCACAGGTCGAACATGGCGTCGTAGGTCTCGCGGTGGTCGGCACGGCGCAGCACGGCGCACGCGATGCCCTCGCGCAGCACCTCGCGGTCGCCCAGCCCCAGGGTGGCCATCACCCGGCCGGCGTCCACGGTCTCCGACGGGCCCACCGAAATGCCCGCGCCGCGAAGCGCTTCCACGAACCCCACCAGGTGGCCGGGCAGCCCGTGCGGGGCCAGGGGGCGGCTGGGTCGGATGCGGCGGGCGGCCATGGCGAGCCCTAGTTCAGCCGGAGCTCGCCGATGGCGCGCTGCTGGTCGGATTGGTGTTTGAGGACCACGCCGAGAGTGGCGGCGACGACCGCGTCGTCGATCGTGTCCATGCCCAGCGCGAGCAGGGTGCGGCCCCAGTCGATCGTCTCGGCGACCGACGGGAGTTTCTTGAGCTGCATCCCGCGCAGCACGCCGATGATCCGCACGAGCTCCTCGGCCAGGTGGCCGGGCAGCTCGGGCACGCGGGACAACAGGATGCGGCGCTCGAGGTCCGGGCTCGGGAAGTCGATGTGCAGGAACAGGCAGCGACGCTTGAGCGCCTCGGACAGCTCGCGGGTGGCGTTGGAGGTCAGCACGACGAACGGCGGCCGCTCGGCGGTGAGCGTACCGAGCTCGGGAACGGTCACTGCGAAGTCGGACAGCACCTCGAGCAGCAGGCCCTCGATCTCGATGTCCGCCTTGTCCGTTTCGTCGATCAACAGGACCGTGGGCTCGGTGCGCCGGATGGCGGTGAGCAGTGGGCGCTGCAGCAGGAACTCCTCGCTGAAGACGTCCATCTTGGTGGCGTCCCAGTCGCCGGATCCCGCCTGGATGCGCAAGATCTGCTTGGCGTGGTTCCACTCGTACAGGGCGCGCGCCTCGTCGACGCCCTCGTAGCACTGCAGCCGGACCAGGCCGGAGTCCGTGGCCTGGGCGACGGCCCGGGCGAGCTCGGTCTTGCCGACCCCGGCGGGGCCCTCGACCAGCAGCGGCTTGCCCAGCCGGTCGGCCAGGAACACCGCGGTCGCGGTCGCGGTGTCCGGCAGGTAGCCGGTTTCGGCCAGCCGCCGCGACACGTCGTCGATGTCGGCGAACAACGGCCTGGGCTTTGCGGGCACGCTCACGATTTCAGTTTCTCCTCAGAGCTCTTCTCATGCCGGGCGGATCTGCCCGTCTCCCCACGCGATCCATTTGGTAGAGGTCAGTTCCGGCAGCCCCATCGGGCCGCGGGCGTGCAGCTTCTGGGTGGAGATGCCGATTTCGGCGCCGAACCCGAACTGCTCGCCGTCGGTGAACGCCGTCGAGGCGTTGATCATCACCGCCGCGGAGTCGACACCGTCCGAGAACCGTTGCGCCGCAGCCATGTTCGTGGTCACGATGGCCTCGGTGTGCCCGGTGCCGTACTCGTTGACATGGGCGATCGCGGCGTCGACACCGTCGACCACCGCCAGCGCGATGTCCAGGGACAGATATTCGCGGCGCAGGTCGTCCTCGCCCGGGTCGAGGTGCACGGTCACGCCGGCGTCCTGCAGGGCGGCCACCAGGCGGGGCACCGCCTCGTCGGCGATCGCCGCGTCGACCAGCAGGGTCTCGGCGGCGTTGCAGACGCTGGGCCGGCGCGTCTTGGAGTTCAGCACGATGCGTTCGGCCATGTCGAGGTCGGCGCCCTCGTGGACATAGACGTGGCAGTTGCCGACGCCGGTCTCGATGGTGGGCACCTGGGCGTCGCGGACCACCGCGTTGATCAGGCTGGCGCCGCCGCGCGGGATCACCACGTCGACCAGGCCGCGGGCCTGGATGAGGTGCGTCACCGTGGAGCGGTCGGCCGAGGAGAGCAGTTGGACGGAGTCGGCGGGCAGGTCCTCGCTGACCAGTGCGGCGCGCAGCACCTGCACCAGCGCCGAGTTGGACCGCGCCGCCGACGAGCTGCCCCGCAGGAGCACGGCATTGCCGGACTTGAGCGACAGCCCGAAGGCGTCGACGGTGACGTTGGGCCGGCCCTCGTAGATCATGCCGATCACGCCGAGCGGCACCCGCTGCTGACGCAGCTGCAGGCCGTTGGGCAGGGTGTAGCCGCGCAGCACCTCGCCGACCGGGTCGGGCAGCCCGGCGACCTGCCGCAGGCCGGCGGCGATGTCGTCGACGCGCTTGGCGTCCAGCGCGAGCCGGTCGAGCATGGCCACCGGCGTGCCGGCTGCCCGGGCGGCGTCCAGGTCCTCGGCGTTGGCGGCGAGGATCAGCGCGACGTTGCCGGCTACCGCGTCCGCGGCGGAGCGCAGCGCCTGATCCTTCGCGACCGTCGGCAGCAGGGCCAGCGCGCGCGACGCGACGCGGGCGCGGCGCGCGGCGTCGTGGACCTCGCGGCGCAGATCGGACTCGGGCTGATGGGTCGCGCCGCTGCGAGACGGTGCTTGCACACTCATTTATCCAGGGTAACGGGCGTTATCCGGCCCGGTCAGGCTGCCCCTCGCACCCGCGGCTCAGCCGACCCGCTCACCGCGCCCGAGCCGACGCACCATGGTGCGGCGCTCCTCGAGGATGCGGCCAAAGTTCTGCAGCAGCAACGGCTCCCGCATGACCAGGGGCTCCAGGTGCTCCCGGTCGATCACCAGGGCCGTCACCTCCTCCAGCGCGTAGGCGCTCGCCAGGTTCGGCTGCCGGGTCAACGCGGTCAGGCCCAGGAAGGAGCCCTCGGCCAGGGTGCTGATGGGCACGACGGACCCGTCGTCGTCAGTGGCCGCCAGCTGCACCCGGCCGCGGACCAGGAACGTCATGCCGGGAGGCACCTGACCGGAGTACTCGACCACCTCGTCGGCGCCGTACCGGACCAGCTTCGCGCGCGAATACAGCGACCGCTCCTCGTCGGCGCTGAGCCGCAGGGCGGGCGCCACGACGGTGCGCAGCGCCTGCTCCACCCGCTCGGGCGTCGTGTAATCGTCGTCGATGCCGTCGAGGTGCAGTTCTTCGCGGCGGGCGGCGTACCAGACCCAGCGCAGAAAGGTCGATCGCGCGGCCCCGTCGTCGGCGGGCGAGTTGAGCCCGATGCTGGTGCGGTATTCGCCGCCGCCGACGGGAACCGATCGCGGCACGCTGTCGAACCTGAGCTGGGGGAGGCCGGCGGCGACGCGCGAGAGCATCGCGCACACCCGGTCGGGCGGGTCGGAGGGGGAAAAGGTGGTCGTCATGCCCAGCTTGTAGACGCCGGGCGGACGGCTGAGATTGGTGAACGCCGTCGTGGCCAGCATCGAGTTCGGCATGACCCGCATCCCGCTGCCGGTGTCGATGTGCACGGAGCGCCAGTTCACCTCGACGACGCGGCCCCGGGCCGTCGAGGTGTCCAGCCAGTCGTCGATCCGGAACGGCTGCTCGAACAGCATGAACAGGCCCGAGACGATCTGGCCGACCGAGTTCTGCAGCATCAGGCCGATGACGACCGACGTGATGCCCAGCGCGGTGAACACGCCCCCCACGCGAACGCCCCAGATGTAGGACAGCATGATGGCCAGCCCCACGCCGATCAGGGCGAAGCGGCCGACGTCGAGGAAGATGGTGGGCAGCCGCTTGCGCCAGCTGTCCTCGGGCGCGGATTCGAACACCGTGGCATTGAGACCCGAGAGCAGCGCAAACAGCACCAGGACGCCGAACACCGTGGTGAGCATCCGCACGGGCACGTCGCGGGCCGGTACCTGCGAGGCCTTGACGAGCAGGAGCAGGAGCGCACCCAGCGGTAGCAGGTAGTTGCGCAGCAGGCCCACCTGCCGGGCCAGCCGGCTGCCCCTGCGAACGAGCACGCTGTGCAGTTCGGTGAGCAGGATCAGGCTGAGGGGGAATCCGACCGCCACCCCGATCGCCCAGTAGAACCAGGGGGCGTCCCACGCGTGGGTCACCGCTCCACCAGCCGGTAGATCGCCTGTTCGCTGCCGCCCACCGAAATCGTTCCCGCCCGCGCGAACTGGCGCACGTCGCGCAGCGCCTCGTACACCTGCGCGCTGACGTAGATGCCGGGTTGCGCCGCGCCGCTTTGCATCTGGAAGGCCAGGCTCACCGCGCCACCCCACATGTCGTAGGCCAGGCCCGATCGGCCCACCAGCCCGCTGACGACGTTGCCGGTGTTCACCCCGACCCGCAGACCGAGCTGGTGACCGGTCTGGCGGTTCACCCGGTCGATGATGTGGCGCATCTCGAGGGCGAAGTCGACGCTTCGGTGGGTGCTGTCGAGCCTCGGCGTGACGACCCCGCAGCTGGCGAGGTAGGCGTTGTGGAAGGTGCGGATCCGTTCGACGCCAAGCGATTCCGCAGCCGAGTCGAACTGCCGGAAGATGTCGTCGACCATTCCCACCAACTCGTCGCCCGGCAGCTCGTTGGAGATCTCGTCGAGGCCGACGATGTCGGCGAAGATGATCGTGACGTCCTGGTGCTTCTGCGCGATGGTCTCCTCGCCGCCGCGGTACCGCTGCACCACCGACTCGGGCATCAACGCCAACAGCAGCCGCTCGTTCTCCCGGCGCTGCTCGTTGAGCAGCTCGTCCTTGATCGCCAGGTTGCGGCTCATCTCATTGAATGCCGCTGTCAGGTCGCCGATCTCGTCACGCGAGCGCACCGGGATGTTGACCTCGTAATCACCCGAGCTGATCTTGCGCGTGCCGGCCTCGAGGCGCCGGATCGGCCGCATCGCCAACTGCGCGACGATCATCGACACCACGCAGATCGCAAAGATCATGGCCGTCACCGCGATCGCGAGCGTCTTGCTGAAGCGACTCAGCCGGGCGAAGGCATCCGAGTCGTCGCGCGTCGCGAGGATCGACCAGTGCAGGTCCGAATTAGCCACGTTCAGTGGCGCATACGCTTCGAGCTCCCTGTTGCCCGTGTAGTCCGTGCCGGTGACGACCCCCGTCTCGCCTCGCTGGGCCGCACGCAGACCGGCGCTCGGGACCGGCTGCACCAGCGTCGTGCCGCCCAGCCGGATCGCGCGGTCGACGATGTCGGGCGGGGTGCCGGCGTCGATCGCCTCGCGCCGGTATTCCTGCGGGTTCTCGATGAATTCCCGTGAATCCGACCGCATCAGGGTGTCCGAACCCGCCAGGTAGGTCTCGGTCGCGGCGCCCATGCCCGCGGCTTTCCAGTGTTTGTCGGCGGTCATGATCTTGTTGATCTTCGCGGCCGGCACGGGCAGGGCCATGACGCCGTCGATCTTGCCGTTCTGTCCGACCGGGGAGACCACCCACGCGGTCGGGGCGTTGAGGTGTGGCTGATAGAACTGGAAGTCGGTAATCCAGACGAAGTCAGTGTCGTTGGAGCGCAGGGCTTTCTGATACGCGTCCCGCAGATTCGACTCGCGGTACGGCCCGGTGAGGATGTTGGTACCGAAGTCGACGCCCCGCTTCACGCTGTAGACGACGTTGCCCTGCAGGTCGAGCAGCAGCGCGTCCTGGTAGTTGAACCGGGTGACGATGTCGCGAAGGACGAAGTCGTAGCGGGCATTCGCCGCCGACCATGCGCCGCCGGCGGCATCCTGGGGAGTGAACTCGGTTGGCGGAGAAGAAGTGACGGTGTAGTTGGCCTGGAGATATTTCTGCGCATTGGAGGTCGGCAGAACAGCGTTGAGGTCGACCGCATCACCTGTCGCCTGTTTGATCGGCTTGATCATGTTGTTCTCGTAGTAGTCCACGAGCGCCTGCTGCTGTGCCGGAGTGATCGTCGCGTTGTTCAGTTGAGTGAAGCTCGCCGAGAGCGCCGCGGTGGCCTCGACGACGGTGTACGACTCGCTGTAGATGATCAGCGAATTCGTCACCTCCCGAAACAGCGCCTCCACCGCCCGCTTCTGTGACTCCCGCAGTTCGATGAGCCGCTCGGACTCGACCTCACGCAGCGCGGTGCGCCCGGACAGGGCGCCGATGAGGCCGATCACCGCGACACCGAGGATGCTCGACAGCAGCAGCGCGACCATGATCTTGGATTGGATGCCGAATCGGATGCGGGGCCAGGACAGCACGCGCCGCCGGCCTTTCTTCGCCGTCGGCGCCGGGGCGGCTTCCGGTGATCGTTCGGCGGCGGTTTCCGCGGGCCTTTCGGGGGCCGGTTCGGCGGCTTTGACGTCGGTCGCTGTCAATCGCCTTCCCGCCTTTCTTCGCAAAAGAATCGGCATCGCTAACGGAGCACACTAGCGCGCCGACCTCACAAAAAGGGGGATTGCCGCAAAGCGGCCGGACCGAGGGTGGTACCGCGTTGCGGCGGGCGCGGTTAACGTTGGCCCGAAGGCGCGGGTCTGCGTGGTCGGCAGCGTGAACATGGACATGACCTTCGCCGTCGATGCCATTCCGCGCCCCGGTCAGACCGTGCTGGCCTCCTCGTTGAGCTACGCGCCCGGCGGCAAGGGCGGCAACCAGGCGGTGGCGGCGGCCCGCGCGGGGGCGCACGTCGAATTCGCCGGCGCGGTCGGTGACGACGTCGTCGCCGAACGGCTGCGAGCCCACCTGCGGGCCAACGGCGTTGGGCTGCGCGGGACCGTGTCGGTGTCCGGACCGAGCGGAGCGGCGGTGATCGTGGTGGACGCCCGCGGCGAGAACACCATCGTGGTGTCGCCGGGAGCCAACGGGCGGTTCTCGGCGGAATCGGCCGCCGTGCGCGCGGCCGTGACCGACTGCGACGTGTTGTTGACGCAGTTGGAGATTCCGGTGGCGACGGCGTTGGCGGCGGCGCGGGCCGCGCGGTCGGCCGGAGCGGTCGTCATGACGAACGCCTCACCGGCGAGTCGGGACGACTCGCTGGCCGATTTGGCGGCGCTGTCCGACGTGGTGATCGCGAACGAGGCCGAGGCCGACGAATGGCCCTGGAGGCCAGCCCATTTCGTGGTGACCCGAGGCGCGCGGGGCGCCCGCTACGCCGGGCCCGACGGCGAGTTCACCGTGCCCGCTCCGTCGGTCGACGCGGTCGACACGACCGGCGCCGGTGACGTGTTCGCGGGCGTGCTCGCGGCGAATTGGCCGGCCGACCCCGGGTCGCCCGGGGAGCGGCTGCGGGCACTGCGGCGGGCATGCGCCGCGGGCGCGCTCGCAACGCGGGTGCGTGGCGCGGGTGACTGTGCGCCCGACGCGCAGGCGATCGAGGCGGCGGCGGCGACGCTCGGCGGGTGACGCACCCGCGGTTTCGAGCGCCGCCAAGCCGGATTGCCGTATGATGCGTCCACTGCCTTGACGGCAGCGGGGGTGTGCCGGTCTCGCATGGAGGTGCCATGGACGCCCAGCTCGTCACACGAGCGCCCGCGCCCTCCCCTGCGTTCACCCCCGCCGATTACCTGCATGGCATGGAGCGCCTGGTGCAGGCCGTCCAGGAGCTGTCCCTGGCCCGCAGTCTCCGGGACATCCAGCGCATCGTCCGCACGGCGGCGCGCGAGCTCACCGGGTGCGACGGCGCCACGCTGGTGCTCCGCGACAAGGACGAGTGCTATTACGCCGACGAAGACGCGATCGCCCCGCTGTGGAAGGGCAGCCGATTCCCCATCGAGGCGTGCATCAGCGGCTGGGCGATGCTCAACCGTGAGGCGGCGGTGATCCCGGACATCTACCGAGACCCGCGCATCCCACACGCGATCTACCGCCCCACGTTCGTCAAGAGCCTGGTGATGGTCCCGATCCGCAGGCTGGAGCCCGTCGGAGCGATCGGCAACTACTGGGCATCCGCGCATCAACCGTCCGAGCGCGAGGTCTCGCTGCTACAGGCGCTGGCCGATTCCACGTCGGTCGCCATCGAGCACGTTCGCGTGTACGCCGAACTCGAGCAGCGGGTGCGCGATCGGACCGCCGCCCTCGAGAAGGCCAACGACGAAATCCGCCAGCTCTCCGTCACCGACGAACTGACCGGACTCAACAACCGCCGCGGCTTCTACCTGCACGCCGGGCAAGCGCTGCGGGCCGCGCGCAGGCAGGGCGGCGACCTGGTACTCGCCTACCTCGACGTCGACGGCCTCAAACACGTCAACGACGAGCACGGGCACGACGTCGGCGACCTGCTGCTCGCCGACGTCGCCGCGGTACTGAGGGGGACCCTGCGCGACTCCGACATCCTCGCCCGCATCGGGGGTGACGAGTTCTGCGTGCTGGTCATCGGCAACGATCCGGTGTCGCTGAAAAGGCGGCTCGTCGAGGCGTTCCGGTGTGTCAATGCGGCGGGCGACCGGCCGTACCGGCTTTCCGCCAGCATTGGCATCGTGCAGGCGCATTCCACGGACTCCACCACGGTCGACGAATTGCTCGCCCGCGCGGACGCGCAGATGTACCAGGAGAAGAAGGCCCGGCCGACTGCCCGGCCGACGGATTGATCTTTTTCAGTAGTCGTCAGACGGTGTATCCGCCGTCGACGTTCCAGTTCGCTCCCGTCACGAACCCCGACTCGGGCCCGGCCAGGAAACTCACCACGGCGGCGGTGTCATTGGTGTTTCCGTAGTGGTCCAGCGCCATGACTTCCCGCATGGCGTCGGCAAACTCGCCCGAGGCGGGATTCATGTCGGTGTCGATCGGGCCGGGCTGCACATTATTCACGGTGATCCCGCGCGGCCCGAGCTCGCGGGCCAGACCACGGGTCAGCGATGCGACCGCGCCCTTCGTCATCGCGTATACGGCCAAGCCGGCCACCGGGACGCGGTCGGCGTTGATGCTGCCGATGTTGATGATCCGCGAGCCCTCGCCGAGGTGACCGACCGCGCTGCGGATCGCCGAGTAGACGCCGCCGATGTTGATCGCTATCAATCGGTCGAACTGCTCCCGCGGGAATTCGTCGATCGGCGCGATGTACGCGGTCCCGGCGTTGTTGACCAAGATGTCCAAGCCGCCGAGTGCGGCGACGGCCCGCTCCACCGCGGCACTCACCTGTTCCGGATCGGCGCTATCGGCCTGGATGGCGACCGCCTTGCCCGACCCGGCGGTCACCTCGGCGACCAGTTTGTCGGCGTCGGCGGCCGATGACGCGTAGGTGAATGCCACCGCGGCGCCGTCGGCGGCGAGGCGGCGCACGATTCCCGCACCGATTCCTCGCGAACCTCCGGTGACCAGCGCTCGGCGTCCGGCTAGGGGTGCTGGGCTCATGTCGACTGCCTCCCGACGTGGTTCAGATCCGATTGGTGTGACCACGACAAGGCCGTTGCCGAACGGGAGATTCCCGATGTGACCGCAATCACGAAGCCCAACCGCGCGCCCAGGGGCTCTACGCCCAAACGGCTAGCCCTCGGGAATCTCGCGCTCGATCTCGTCGAGCCAGATGCGCGCGGACATGTCCGAGGGGGCCCGCCAGTCCCCGCGCGGGGACAGCGCGCCGCCGTGCGACACCTTGGGGCCGTTGGGCAGTGCGGAGCGCTTGAACTGGCTGAACGAGTAGAAGCGCTGGGCGAACACGCCGAGCCAGTGCCGAATCTCCTTCAGCGAGTACGAAGGCCGCTTGTCCTCGGGGAAGCCCGGCGGCCAGTTGCCCTGCTCTGGGTCGCTCCACGCGTGCCAGGCCAAGAAGGCGATCTTCGACGGCCGGAACCCGAAGCGCAGCACGTGGAAGAGCGAGAAGTCTTGCAGCGCATAGGGTCCGACCTTGTCCTCGCTGCTCTGCAGCTCCTCCTCCTCGCCGCTGGGGACGAGCTCCGGGGAGATCTCGGTGTCCACCACGGACTGCAGCACGTCGGTGACGTCCGACTCGAACTGCCCGGAACCGATGACCCAGCGGATCAGGTGCTGGATCAGCGTCTTGGGCACACCGCCGTTGACGTTGTAGTGCGACATCTGGTCGCCCACCCCGTATGTCGACCAGCCGAGCCCGATCTCGGAGAGATCCCCCGTGCCCAGCACGATGCCGCCGCGCTGGTTGGCGAGCCGGAAGAGGTAGTCGGTGCGCAGCCCGGCCTGGACGTTCTCGAAGGTGACGTCGTAGACCTTCTCGCCCCGCGCGAACGGATGACCGATCTCGGCGAACATCAGCTTCGCGCTCTCGGTGATGTCGATCTCTTCGAACGTGACACCCAGCGCGCGGCAGAGTTCGATCGCGTTGCGCTTGGTGCGGTCCCCCGTCGCGAACCCCGGCAGCGTGAACGCGAGGATGTCGCTGCGCGGCCGCTTTTCGCGGTCCATCGCGAGCGCCGCGACGATCAGCGCGTGGGTCGAGTCGAGCCCGCCGGAAATCCCGATGACGATCTTCGGGAAGTCCAGTGCGCGCAGCCGCTGCTCGAGCCCGGCGACCTGGATGTTGTAGGCCTCGTAGCAATCCTGTTCCAGCCGTTCGACGTTGGCCGGGACGAACGGGAAGCGCTCGACCTCGCGGCGCAAACCGATGTCGCCGCCGGGCGGGTCGAGCCGAAACTCGATGCGGCGGAACGACTCCGACGTGCCGTGGTGGCGCCGGTTGTCGTCGAAGGTGCCCATGCGCATTCGTTCGGACCGAATCAGGTCGGTGTCGACGTCGGCGACGCTGCGGCGCTCCTCTTTGGGAAAGCGCTCGGACTGGGCGAGCATCACGCCGTTCTCGTAGACCATGGTCTGCCCGTCCCAGGCCAGGTCGGTGGTGGACTCGCCCGCCCCCGCGGCGGCGTAGACGTAAGCGGCCAGGCAACGCGCGGACGCCGAGCGGGCCAGCAGGCAACGGTCCTCGGCGCGCCCGATCGTGATCGGGCTGCCGGACAGGTTGGCCAGCACCGTCGCTCCCGCCAGGGCGGCCTCGGCGCTGGGCGGAATCGGCACGAACATGTCCTCGCAGATCTCGACGTGCAGGACGAATCCCGGCAGGTCGGAGGCGGCGAACAGCAGGTCCGGACCGAACGGCGCCTCGAAAGAGTCGCCGATGCGGATGACGCCGCGCTCGTCGTCTCCCGGCGCGATCTGGCGGCGCTCGTAGAACTCGCGGTAGGTCGGCAGGTAGGACTTGGGCGCGACGCCCAGGACCGTGCCGCGGTGGATGATGACGGCGGTGTTGTAGATGCGGTGCCGGTAGCGGAGGGGGGCGCCGACCACCAGCACCGGCAGGAGATCCGCGGAGGCCGCGACGATGTCGGCGACGGCGCGTTCGACGTCGTCGAGCAGCACGTCCTGCAGCAGGATGTCCTCGATCGAGTACCCGGAGAGCGTCAGCTCGGGGAACACGGCCACCGCGACGGCCTCGTCGTGGCAGTCGCGGGCGATCCGCAGAACGGCCTCGGCGTTGGCCGCCGGATCACCGATCGCCGTGTGATGGGTGCACGCGGCGACTCGGACAAACCCCTGGCTGTAGGCGTTGTAAAAGTCCTTCACGGAATCCATGGCCCTCCCATTCTCGCCCCCCGGGTGTCAACCAGTGCCCGCCGGGTATCCCGGAAGACATGAGCGACACGGCAGTCCTGGTGGTCGACATGATGAACACCTATCAGCATCCGGACGCTGAGGAACTAGTACCCAATGTCGCCGCCATCATCGACCCCCTCGCCGACCTCGTCCGGCGCGCACGGGAATCCGGGGACGTCGACCTGGTCTACGTCAACGACAACTACGGCGACTTCAGCGCCCAGTTCTCCGACATCGTTGCCGCCGCGCTCGACGGCGCCCGGCCCGACCTGGTGAAGCCGATCGTCCCGTCCGACGAGTTCCGGGTGATGACCAAGGTGCGCCACAGCGCGTTCTACGCGACGGCGCTGGCCTATCTGCTCAACCGCCTGGAGACCAAGCGGTTGATCATCACCGGCCAGGTCACCGAGCAGTGCATCCTCTACACCGCCCTGGACGCCTACGTCCGCCACTTCCCGGTCGTCATACCCACCGACGCGGTTGCCCACATCGATGCCGAACTGGGCCAGGCGGCGCTGAAGATGATGGAGCAGAACATGTCCGCCGAACTCACGACGGCCGCGGACTGCCTCGGTTAGTCGCGCGAGCGTGCGCAGAGTGACGGCGTCAACGGCGTGTCGGCGCGCAGACACGCACGCTCGCGCACAGCGGTTACCCTCGATGAGGTGACCGCGCGCCACCCCGAAGCCCCGGAACTGGTGGCGCTATTGACCGGCCGACGGGTCGCCGTGCTCACCGGCGCCGGGCTCTCCACCGACTCGGGCATCCCGGACTACCGGGGACCGGACTCGCCGCCGAGCAACCCGATGACCATCCGACAGTTCACCTCCGATCCGGCGTTCCGCCGGCGGTACTGGGCCCGCAACCACGTGGGATGGCGGCACATGGCCGATACCCGGCCCAACGCCGGGCACCGCGCCCTGGCCGCGCTCGAGCGCGCCGGCGTGGTGACCGGGGTGATCACCCAGAACGTCGACCTGCTGCACACCAAGGCAGGCAGCCGCAACGTCGTCAACCTGCACGGCACCTACGCGCGGGTGGTCTGCCTGGGGTGCGGCGACACGATGAGCCGCGCCGCGCTGGCCGAACGGCTCGAGGCCCTGAACCCGGGCTTCACCGAGCGGGCCGCCGAACAAGCGCGAGCGGTAGGCGGCCTGGCCGTGGCGCCCGACGCGGACGCCGTCGTCGGCGACACGACGTCCTTCGAGTACCTCGACTGCGCCCGCTGCGGCGGCATGCTCAAGCCCGACATCGTGTATTTCGGCGAGAGCGTCCCCAAAGACGTTGTGACGCGGGCATATTCGCTGATCGAGGAGGCGGACGCGCTGTTGGCCGCGGGCTCGTCGCTGACCGTCTTCTCCGGTTACCGGTTCGTGCGCCACGCCGCCGCCCGGGGCATCCCGATCGGGATCGTCAACCGGGGCCGCACCCGCGGTGACGACCTCGCCACCATCAAGGTCGACGGCGGGTGTTCGGAGCTGCTGGTGCTGTTGTCCACCGAACTGGGGGCGCTGGCGCGGGTGGCCCCGCGCTAGTTGATCACGACGAGGTCGTCGGCGTGGACGGCCGGCCGGCGCAGCTCCGCCGGCAGCTCGGAGGTCGATCGGCCCATCATGGTGGCGAGTTCGGCTGCGTCGTAGGCGACCACGCCGCGCGCGACCATGGTCGTGTCCGGTGCGCGCAGCTCGACGACGTCGCCGGCGTAGAACCGGCCCGAAACCGCGGTGATGCCCGCCGGCAGCAGGGAGCGCCGCTGGTGCGACACCGCGCGCACCGCGCCGTCGTCGAGGGTCAACGAACCGGCCGATTCGGCGGCGTAGCGCACCCAGAATCGGCGCGCCGACATCCGGTCGGGCCGCGCGGCGAACACCGTCCCGGACGACGCGTCGGTGAGCGCGGTCGCCGCGTCGGCCGCGGCCGCCAGCAGGACCGGCACCCCGGCGTCGGCGGCCAGCAGCGCCGACGACATCTTCGACGCCATCCCGCCGGTCCCCAGCGCGCTGCCCGGCCCCGCGACCACACCGTCGAGGTCGGCCGCCCCGGACACCTCCGCAATGAACCTCGCGCCCTTGAACTTTCGGGGATCGGCGTCGTAGAGACCGTCGATGTCGGAGAGCAGGACCAGCGCCTCGGCGCCCACCAGGTGGGCCACCAGCGCCGACAGCCGGTCGTTGTCGCCGAACCGAATCTCGTTAGTGGCCACCGTGTCGTTCTCGTTGACGATCGCCACCGCATGCAGCGCCCGCAGCCGGTCCAGCGTGCGCTGGGCGTTGGTGTGCTGGGCACGCATGGAGATGTCGTGCGCGGTCAGCAGGACCTGCCCGACCGTGCGCCCGTACCGGGCGAACGCCGCGCTCCAGGAGTTCACCAACGCCACCTGCCCGACGCTGGCGGCGGCCTGCTTGGTCGCCAAATCCTTTGGCCGGCGGGTCAATCCGAGCGGCTCGATGCCGGCGGCGATGGCGCCGGACGAGACGATGACCACGTCGGTGCCCGCCTTCATCCGCGCCTCGATCGCGTCGGCCAGCCCGGCCAGCCGGCCCGCGTCGAACACACCCGACGGGGTGGTCAGCGCGTTGGTGCCGACCTTGACGACCAGGCTGCGGGCGGTACGGATCGCGTCGCGATGCTCACTCAACGGCGCCGCTCCTCCTCATCGCTTCGCTCTGCATCGTCGCCGGCGCGCTCACGACTGCTCACCCGGTTCCTCACCTCGTTCCCGGCGCTGACGCCGGGCGGCCTTGCGCTCGGCGGCCCCGACCCGCTCGCTCTGTTCCAGCCGCGCATCGGTGCCCCGGCCCGACATCGCGACGTGGTGTCCCGCGGGCGTTTGCGGCTCCCAGTCGAACGTCATGTCGCCGATGGTGACCGCGCAGCCAGGTTCGGCGCCCAGCCGCAGCAGCTCGTCCTCCACGCCGAGGCGGGCGAGCCGGTCGGCCAGATAGCCGACCGCCTCGTCGTTGTCGAAATTGGTCTGCCGGACCCAACGCTCGGGGCGCGCGCCGCTGACCACGAACCCGCCGTGCCCGTCGGCCTCGACCGAGAACCCGCTGTCGTCGACCGGCACGGGGCGGATCACCGGCCGTCGCGGCACGACCGGCGGCTGGGCGGCCCGATAGTCCGACACCATTCGCCACAGCCCGAAGATCAAGGGCTGCAACCCTTCCCGGGAGACCGTCGACACCAGGTACACCGGCCACCCGCGCTCGGCGATCTCGTCGCGGACGAACTCCGCGAGCTCGCGCGCCTCGGGCACGTCAATCTTGTTGAGCACCACCGCCCGCGGCCGCTCGGCGAGGTCGCCCAGCGTCGTGTCCCCTTGCAGGGTGGGCGTGTACGCGGCGAGCTCGGCCTCCAGCGCGTCGATATCCGAGATCGGGTCGCGGCCCGGGTCGTTCGTCGCGCAGTCGACGACGTGCGCGAGCACGGCGCAGCGCTCGATGTGCCGCAGGAAGTCCAGGCCCAGGCCGCGGCCTTGGGACGCACCGGGGATCAGCCCGGGGACGTCGGCGACGGTGAACGTCTGCTCGCCCGCGGAGACCACGCCGAGGTTCGGGACCAGCGTCGTGAACGGGTAGTCGGCGATCTTGGGCTTGGCGGCCGAGATCGCCGACACCAGCGACGACTTGCCGGCGGACGGGAACCCGATCAGCCCGACGTCGGCCACGGTCTTGAGTTCGAGCGTCAGGTCGCGGGATTCGCCCTCCTCGCCGAGGAGCGCGAATCCGGGCGCCTTGCGGGCCCGGGACGCCAGCGCGGCGTTGCCCAGGCCGCCGCGGCCGCCGGCGGCGGCCTCGAAGCGGGTGCCGACGCCCACCAGGTCGGCCAGCAGCCGACCGTTGGAGTCCAGGACGACGGTGCCGTCGGGAACCTTCACCTCCAGGTCCGCGCCGGCGGCGCCGTCGCGGTTGTTGCCCATCCCCTGCTTGCCCGACGGCGCGGTGATGTGCGGACGGAAGTGGAAGTCCAGCAGCGTGTGGACCTGGGGGTCCACGACCAGGACGACGCTGCCGCCGCGGCCGCCGTTGCCGCCGTCGGGGCCGCCGAGCGGCTTGAACTTCTCGCGGTGGACCGAGGCGCAGCCGTTACCGCCGGAACCCGCCCGCGCGTGAATGACGACTCGATCGACGAACCGGGGCATCGTGGGTCCTTCCCCACGCCGAACGTGCGACTACTGGTGCACGCTCGCGATGGTCAGTCGGTGGTCTGGCCGGCCGCGACGATGTTGACGGTCTTGCGGCCGCGCTTGATGCCGAACTCGACGGCCCCGGACGCCTTGGCGAACAGGGTGTCGTCGCCGCCGCGCCCGACGTTGACACCGGGATGGAACTTGGTGCCGCGCTGCCGCACGATGATCTCGCCGGCCTGGACGACCTGGCCGCCGAACCGCTTGACGCCCAGCCGCTGCGCGGCTGAATCGCGGCCGTTGCGCGAGCTGGACGCGCCCTTCTTGTGTGCCATGTCTGTCGCCTTCTACTTGATCCCGGTGACCTTCAGGACCGTCAGCTGCTGACGGTGCCCTTGGCGCTTGTGGTAGCCGGTCTTGTTGCGGAACTTGTGGATGCGGATCTTGGGGCCCTTGGTGTGCTCGAGGACCTCGCCGGTGACCGCGACGTTCGCCAGCGCGGAGGCGTCGCTGGTGACGTTCGCGCCGTCCACGACCAGCGCGACGGGCAGGGAGACGCTCGCACCGGGCTCGGAGTCGATCTTCTCGACCTTGACGACGTCCCCGACGGCGACCTTGTACTGCTTGCCGCCGGTCTTGACGATTGCGTAGGTCGCCATCGGTGCTCCTGCTCCTCTTCGCCGCTCGCTCGGCGCTTCGCGCGCCAACCACCGGCGATGGTCTTGGTGGGTCTTCGTGCGGGTCGTGCCGGTGTCCGGGAGGCCCCGCCCGTCGCCGGCCGTGTTGCTATCCGGCCTGGCGACAACTGTCCAAGGGTACTTGACCAGCGGCTAGAGGGTCAAACCGCCGGGTCAGTCCCGGTCAGTCCGCATGGATCGGCGGCCCGGCCGGGCGGCCCGCCGCGCGGCGCCGGCGCGGACGGCCGAACGTCGAGCCCAGCTCGACGCCTCCGGAGGGCTCGCCATCGTCGTCGCCGTTGTCGTCGTCGTCGTCCGAGTCGTCGCCGTCATCGCTGTCGTCGTCGTCGGAGTCGAGCTCGTCGTCGTCGAGCTCGAGGTCCTCGTCGTCGTCGCCGAGGTCTTCCTCGTCGTCCAGGTCCTCGTCGTCGTCGAGCTCGTCCTCGTCGGTGTCCTCGAAGTCCTCCCGGTCGGTGGAGTCGCCGACCGCGGTGCTCACCGGTTCCTCGGGGCGCTCGTCGGTTTCGGCGGCCTCGCCGGCCTCGCCGGATTCCTCGTCGTCACGAGCGGAACCGGCGGCCATCGCCTTGAACATGGGGTGTTCGCCGGGGGCGTGGGCGGGCACCTTGGCCACGGTGGGCTGATCGGCGGGCTCGTCGGCCTTGCCCTTCTTCGACCGCCGGCCGCGGCGGCCGCCGGACTCGGACTTGCGGCCGTTGGTGGGGGCCGAGTCGACCGGGTCGGCGTGCAGCAGGATCCCGCGGCCGCCGCAGTTCGGGCAGGACGTCGAGAACGCCTCGATCAGCCCGGTGCCCAGGCGCTTGCGGGTCAGCTGCACGAGCCCGAGCGACGTCACCTCCGACACCTGGTGGCGGGTGCGGTCGCGGGCCAGCGCCTCGGTGAGGCGGCGCAACACCAGGTCGCGGTTGGACTCCAGCACCATGTCGATGAAGTCGATGACGACGATGCCGCCGATGTCCCGCAGCCGCAGCTGACGGACGATCTCCTCGGCGGCCTCGAGGTTGTTCTTCGTGACCGTCTGCTCGAGGTTGCCCCCGGAGCCGGTGAACTTGCCGGTGTTGACGTCGATGACGGTCATCGCCTCGGTCCGGTCGATCACCAGCGTGCCGCCCGAGGGCAGCCACACCTTGCGGTCCATCGCTTTGGCCAGTTGCTCGTCGATGCGGTGCACCGCGAACACGTCGGGAGGCGCCACCCCGTCGGTGGACTCGGCCTTGTCGTACTTCGTCAGCTTCGGAACGAGTTCGGGCGCAACGGAACTGACGTACTCGTTGATCGTGTTCCAGGCGTCGTCGCCGGAGACGATCAGGCCGGCGAAGTCCTCGTTGAACAAGTCGCGGATGACCTTGACCAGGACGTCGGGCTCCTCGTAGAGCGCCACGGCGGCGCCGGCGGCCTTCTGCTTCACCTCGGCGGCCTTGGCCTCGATCTGCTTCCAGCGCTCCTGCAGGCGGGTGACGTCGTCGCGGATGCCCTCCTCTTTGACGCCCTCGGAGGCGGTGCGGATGATCACCCCGGCGTCGGAGGGGACGACCTCGCGCAGGATCTCCTTCAGGCGCTGGCGCTCGGTGTCGGGCAGCTTGCGGCTGATCCCCGTCGACGATGCCCCCGGCACGTAGACCAGGTAGCGGCCCGCCAGCGACACCTGCGTGGTGAGCCGCGCGCCCTTGTGTCCGACCGGGTCCTTGCTGACCTGGACCACCACGTAGTCGCCGGGCTTGAGCGCCTGCTCGATCTTGCGGTCGGAGCCGCCCAGGCCGGCCGCCTCCCAGTTCACTTCGCCGGCATAGAGGACGCCGTTGCGGCCGCGGCCGATGTCGACGAACGCCGCCTCCATCGACGGCAGCACGTTCTGCACGATGCCCAGGTAGATGTTGCCGACCAGCGACGCGGACGCCGCGGACGTCACGAAATGCTCGACGATGATGCCGTCTTCGAGCACCGCGATCTGGGTGTAGCGCGCGCCCGGGTGCGGCGGTTCGGTGCGGACGCGGTCGCGGACCACCATCACGCGCTCGACGGCCTCGCGGCGCGCCAGGAACTCCGCCTCGGTGAGGACGGGCGGGCGGCGCCGTCCGGCGTCGCGTCCGTCGCGCCGCCTCTGCCGCTTGGCCTCGAGCCGGGTGGACCCGTCGATGCCCTTGATCTCCGAGGTGGACGTGCCACCGCCGGAGTCGCCGCCCTTGCCCGAGCGCGAGGGTCGCTCGTGCACCACCGTGTTCGGCGGGTCGTCGGTTGAACCGTTCTCGTCGCTGTCGTCGCCCGACCCGGACTTGCGCCGCCGGCGGCGACGGCGCCGGCGATTGCCCGCCTCGGAGCCGCCGCCCTCGTCATCGCCGTCGTCAGTGTCGGAGTCCTCGCCGTCGTCGTCCTCGGAGTCCCGATCCTCGTCCTCGTCACCCGAGTCGGGGCCGCCCTGTTCACCGCGCCCGCGGCCGCGGCCCCGGCGGCCCCGGCGGCGGCGCTTGCCGGCCGGCCGGTCGCCCTGGTCTTCGTCGTCGGTGTCCGGCTCGTCGCCGTCGTCGGAGTCCTCGGCGGCGTCGTCGTCGCTGTACTGGGGCCGCGCCGTCTCGACCGGCTGCGGCGCGACGAACAGCGGCATGTCCTGCGGATCGGTCGCGCTCCCCGACGATTGCGGCCGCGGCTGTGCGGGCCGCGAGACCGGAACCGGAGCATGGCTGAATCCGGGGATGTTCTCTAAAGGCTTGGCGAACAACAAGTCTCGGACCCGCAGCGCATCCTCGCGGCTCACCCCGGAGTGCACGCTGCGCGTCTGTCCGTCGAGCGTGGTGAGCGCATCGAGCACCTCGGTGTTGGTGCTGCCGAGCGCCCGCGCCAGCTGGTGAACCCTCAGGCGGTCGGGCAGGTCCTCGTGCTGGGCCCGGTCCTCTGCTGGCTCTCTGGGTGGTGCACCGTCTACCACGTATTCTCCTTTAGCCCCCGGGCGCGTCGTGTCGACGCGGCCACGCGAGGGCTTCGTTATGGGCCCGGGTCACTTCTCCCGGGCTTGTGATGGTCTCGCCCCGGGCGGCTCGGAAGAGCTCACTCGGCGCCTGTGCTGAATGTCGGCCTGACATGCCGCGCAACACCGCGGGTGGCAATGGTCGCGCTTGTCGAAGTCTTCATTCGGGTGTCCGAAGCCGGTCCGGCGACGTTCACCCGCAGTCAGTATCCCATATCACTTCGCGGACCCTCTCGCACCTCGGCCGGGAGGGTCGCTCGAGGCGGCTACGCGCCGGGGAACCAGAGCGCGATTTCGCGTTTCGCGGAGTCGGCCGAATCGGAGCCGTGAACCAGGTTGAACTGGGTTTCCAGGCCGTAGTCGCCCCGAATGGTACCGGGAACGGCCTTCTCGACGGGGTCGGTACCCCCGGCGAGCTGCCGAAACGCCGCGATCGCCCGCGGGCCCTCGACAATGGCGGCCACCACCGGCGCCGAGGTGATGAATTCCAGTAACGAACCGAAGAAGGGCTTCCCTTCATGCTCCGCGTAGTGCTGGGCGGCCAGGTCCTCGGTGACGTGGCGCAACTCCAGCGCCGCGATCGTCAGGCCCTTTTGCTCGATGCGGCTGATGATCTCCCCGATCAGGCGCCGTTGCACGCCGTCCGGCTTGATGAGTACCAGGGTCCGTTCGGTCACGGCGCACAGCGTACAGAAATACGAGGGGGTCGCCACCGGTGCGACTAGTCGGGATCGCGAGCGCGGCATCGCCGGGCGAAGCGGGTCGCGACCATCGGGCTAGTCGGGCGGCCGCGTATTGCCGAGTTCGCCCTGGTCACGTCGCCGCACCTCGGCGCGGAAGTAGGCGATCAACGCCCACAGGCCGGCGAACAGCACACCCACGAATCCCACGCCCGGGTACACAGCGAACCCCGCCAGCAGCAGAGCCTGGACGCCCAGGTTGACCCAGATCGCCCACGGCCTGCGCTGCACCCCGGCGAGCAGGACCAGCAGCACGGCCAGGCCGATCAGGTAGGTCAGCGAGACCGACGTGAGGCCGCCGCCGACCGCGGAGACCACCGGTATCGCCAACAACACCACGATCGCCTCGAGGATCAGGGTCAGGGCCATCACGGCGGCGAAGCTCTTCCAGGGATCCGGCCGCTGTTCGTCGATGGGCTCGCTCATTGCGGGTCACGACCGAACAGCGTCCGCGCCGCCCCCGCGGTGACGACCGAACCGGTGATGACGATCCCGGTGCCGGAGAACGCGTCGGCTTCACCGTCCGCGCCCGCGTCCCGGATGGAGTCGTCAACGAGGGCCGTCGCGACGTCGATCGCGTCGCGCAGGGTCTCGGCGGTCGTCACCCGGTCGGGCCCGAACCGCTCCCGCGCGGCGGCGGCGAGCGCATCGACGTCCAGCGCCCGCGGCGACCCGTTGTGGGTCACGACGAGCTGGTCGAACACCGGCTCCAGCGCGGCCAGGATGCCGTCGGCGTCCTTGTCCGCCAGCACGCCCACGACGCCGACCAGGAAGCGGAAGTCGAACTCGCCGTCGAGGGTCTGGGCGAGCGCGGCCGCGCCGGCCGGGTTGTGCGCGGCGTCGATGAACACCGTTGGCGCGCTGCGCATGCGCTCGAGCCGCCCCGGGCTCGTCACGGCGGCGAAGCCGGCTCGCACGGCGTCCACGTCGAGCTGCCGCTGCGCGCCGGCGCCGAAGAAGGCCTCGACCGCCGCCAGCGCCACCGCGGCGTTGTGTGCCTGGTGTTCACCGTGCAGCGGCAGGTAGACGTCGGAGTACACGCCGCCCAGGCCCTGCAGTTGCAGCACCTGCCCACCGATCGCGACCTGGCGGCCGAGGACCGCGAACTCGGAATCCTCGCGTGCCACCGCGGCGTCGGCCCGAACCGTCTGCGCGAGAAGCACTTCCATCGCCTCCGGCGCCTGCCGGCCGATCACCGCGACGGTGTCCGGGGCGCCCTCGGGAGCCCGGGTGATGATGCCGGCCTTCTCCCCCGCGATCGTGGCGATGTCGTCGCCGAGGTAGTCGACGTGGTCGACGGCGATCGGCGTGACGACGGCGACCGGCGCGTCGATGACATTGGTGGCATCCCAGCGCCCGCCCATCCCCACCTCGACGACGGCGACGTCGACGGGCGCGTCGGCGAACGCGGCGAACGCCATCGCGGTGAGCACCTCGAACTTGCTCATCGCCGGACCCCCGGCGGCGCGGGACTGTTCGTCGACCATGAGCACGAACGGTTCGATCTCGCGGTAGGTCTCGACGTACCGGGCGGGGCTGATCGGGCGGCCGTCGATCGCGATGCGCTCCACGGCCGACTGCAGGTGCGGGCTGGTGGTTCGACCGGTGCGCCGGCCCAGCGCGGTCACCAGCGCGTCGACCATCCGGGCCACCGAGGTCTTCCCGTTGGTGCCGGCGATGTGGATCGACGGGTACCCGAGTTGCGGCGAGCCCAGCAGGTCCATCAACGCGCTGATCCGGGTGAGGCTGGGCTCGATCTTGGTTTCGGGCCAGCGCTGGTCCAGCAGGTGCTCGACCTGCCACAGGGACGCGATCTCGTCGGGGGTGGGGGCGGTGTCGGTGCCCGACCCGAACTCGGGCGGCTCTGAAGTCATTGCAGCGCAGCCAGCTTGGCCGTGATGCGGTCGGTTTCCTCCTGGGCGAGCCGCTGCCGGTCGCGGATCTTGGCGACGACCTGTTCGGGGGCCTTGGCGAGGAATTCCGCGTTACCCAGCTTGGCGGCCGTCGACGCCAGCTCCTTCTGCGCTGCGGCCAAGTCCTTTTCGAGGCGGCGGCGTTCGGCGGCGACGTCGATGGTGCCCGAGGTGTCGAGTTCGACGACGACGGTGCCGCCGCTCAGCCGGACCTCCAAGGAGGCCGACGGCCGGAATCCCTCACCCGGCGCGGTGAGCCACGCCAGCGACGTGACGGCGGAGACCTGGCCGCTCAGGTCCGCGTCCTCCACGCCGACCAGCCGGGCCGGCACCTTCTGCCGGTCGGCCAGGCCCTGATCGCTGCGGAACCGGCGGACCTCGGTGACCAGCCGCTGCATGTCACCGATGCGTTGCGCCGCAACGGGATCCAGCGCGAAACCCGACGGCGCCGGCCACTCGGCGATCACCAGCGACTCCTGATCGGTCAACCCCAGCCACAGCGCCTCGGTGATGAAGGGGATGACCGGATGCAGCAGGCGCAGGAGCGTGTCCAGCACCGCGGCCAGCACGGCGGTGGTGTGGGTGATGCCCTCGGCGAGCTGCGTCTTGGCCAATTCCACGTACCAGTCGCAGAATTCGTCCCAGGCGAAGTGGTAGAGCGCCTCGCAGGCCCGGCCGAACTCGTAACCGTCGAACGCCGAATCCGCTTCGGCGCGGACCTCTTCCAAACGTCCGAGGATCCAGCGGTCGGCGTCGGTGAGATCGCCGGGCGGCGGCAACGGTTGGAGCGCGGCGCCGTTGAGGAGCGCGTACCGGGTGGCGTTGAACAGCTTGGTGCAGAAGTTGCGCGACGCGCGGACGTGGTCCTCCCCGATGGCCAGGTCGCCACCGGGACTGGCGCCGCGGGCCAGCGTGAACCGCAGGGCGTCGGCCCCGAACTCCTCCACCCAGTCCAGCGGGTCGATGACGTTGCCCTTGGACTTGCTCATCTTGCGGCCGGACTCGTCACGGATCAGCCCGTGCAGGAAGACGTCGGTGAACGGCACCTGGGGGCCACGGCGTCCGCCGAGCGTGATCGCGTCGTCGCCGCCGACGAAGGTGCCGAACATCATCATCCGCGCCACCCAGAAGAACAGGATGTCGTATCCGGTGACCAGAACGCTTGTCGGATAAAACTTTTCGAGCTCCGGGGTGCTGTCCGGCCAGCCCAGCGTGGAGAACGGCCACAGGGCCGACGAGAACCAGGTGTCCAGCACGTCGGGGTCCTGCTCCCAACCCTCCGGCGGCGCCTCGTCGGGCCCCGGGCACACCTGTTGGCCGTCGGGTCCGTACCAGATCGGGATGCGGTGACCCCACCACAACTGCCGCGAGATGCACCAGTCGTGCATGTCGTCGACCCAGGCGAACCAGCGCGGCTCCATGCTGGCCGGGTGAATCACGGTGTCGCCGTTGCGAACCGCGTCGCCGGCGGCCTTGGCGAGCGACTCCACGCGGACCCACCACTGTAGCGAGAGCCGCGGCTCGATCGGCTCGCCGCTACGCTCGGAATGCCCGACGCTGTGCAGGTAGGGGCGCTTCTCGTCGACGACCCGCCCTTGCGCGGCAAGCGCTTCGCGCACCGCGACCCGGGCCTCGATGCGGTCCATGCCGTCGAACGGCGTTCCGGTGCCGGTGATCCGGGCCTTGGTGTCCAGGATCGAGATCATCGGCAGGCCGTGCCGCAGCCCGATCTCGAAGTCGTTGGGGTCGTGGGCGGGCGTGACTTTGACCGCGCCCGTGCCGAATTCGGGGTCGACGTGCTCGTCGGCGACGATGACGAGCCGCCGGTCGAGGAACGGGTGCGGCAGCGTCGTGCCCACGAGGTGGCGGTAGCGCTCGTCATCGGGGTGAACCGCCACGGCGGTGTCACCGAGCATCGTCTCGATACGGGTGGTGGCTACCACGATGTGCGGTTGGGCGTCGTCCAGCGAGCCGTACCGGAAGGAGACGAGCTCGCCCTCGACCTCTTCGTAGTTGACTTCGATGTCCGAGAGCGCGGTTTCGAGCACGGGCGACCAGTTGACCAGCCGCTCGGCGCGGTAGATCAGCCCGGCGTCGTAGAGCCGCTTGAAGATGGTGCGGACCGCGCGCGACAGGCCCTCGTCCATGGTGAACCGGTCGCGGCTCCAGTCGACGCCGTCGCCGAGCCGTCGCATCTGGCCGCTGATCGCCCCGCCGGATTCACGCTTCCAGTCCCAGACCTTGTCGACGAACAGCTCGCGACCGAAGTCCTCCTTGGTCTTGCCGTCCACCGCGAGCTGCTTTTCCACCACGCTCTGCGTCGCGATGCCGGCATGGTCCATGCCGGGCTGCCAGAGCACCTCGTACCCCTGCATGCGCTTGCGGCGGGTCAGGGCGTCCATCATGGTGTGCTCCAGCGCGTGACCCATGTGCAGGCTGCCCGTGACGTTCGGCGGCGGCAGGACGATCGAGTAGGCGGGCTTGGGGCTGTGCGGGTCCGCCGCGAAGTAGCCCGCGTCGACCCACCTCTGGTAGATCGCGCCCTCCATGGCGCCGGGGTCCCACGACTTGGGCAGGTCGGCGGCGGGTCGGCTGACGGTCACCGGTCAATTCTAGGGAGCGGCGACCGCAGGCCGGAAAGCGCCACCCGGGCCCACAACGCGTGTCGGGCCGCGGCGTTTCGCCGCCGGGTTCAGGGAATGGTGAGCACTTGGCCCGGCTGGATCAGGTCCGGGTTGGAGACGCCGCTGGCGTCGGCGATCACCTGGTACTTGCTGCCGTCGCCGTAGAAACGCTCCGCGATGGCCCACAGCGTGTCGCCCGACTCGACGGTATAGGTCCTCGCGGCCGGTTCCGGTTCCGGTGCGGCAACCGGTTCCGCCGCCGGCTCCGGTTGCGGTTCCGGGCTCGATTCCACGGCCGGCTCCGGCACCGACTCCGCCTCGGGTGCGGCCTCGGGGGCCGGCGGCGGGGGCTCGCTGGTCTCGGTTTTGGTCGACCATGCCGCTCCCCCGTCGGCATACAGCACCAGGTTGCGGTCGTCCTGGAGCACCAGTTTGGGGTTCTTGCTGCCCTGAGTGTTGCTGTGCCACACCGGTTTATCGGCGGTGTAGACGACGAAGTTGCCGTCGGCCTGCACCTCGGCGCGCACCACACCCTGGCCGTCGGTTCCGGTGGCCCAGATGGCCTGGCCGCGGGACGCCAGCACCATGTTGCCGTCCTCCTGCAGCGTCAGGGTGTAGGCCCCGTTGTTGGAGACGAGCGATTCGCCCCGCTCGAGCTTCTCTCCTTGGTTGAGCGTGTCTGACATCACATTCCTCTCGTGAGTGTCCGGCCCATGGGACCGGGGTCGTGGTTCGCTTGCGCGGGCCCAGGGTGTGTCTCGGATGAGCGAGGGTTACCCGCCGGGCGGGATTACTACTTCTTCTTCTTCCCGCAGAGCAGGCCGCCGAGGATGTCGCCCAGCGGTCCCTCCATCGGGATGTCGCGGTGCGCGTTTGACGCAGTTGGACAGTAGTGCAATAGCACCGCGGGCGCGGGCCGTGAATGGTCCGATTAGTTCAACGACTGAACTTCCAGCGACACCCCGGCGGCCGGCAACCGCTCCAACAACGCGTCGCCCATGGCGGCCGCGGGCGTCAGCACGCCACGCAGCTCGGACAGCTTGTCGCGGTCGAGCGCGAGGGTCAGACCCGACTCGCCGAGCAGCACCGACGTGGCCTTGTAACCCGGGTCACCGCGCTGATCCATCCGCGCGACATAGCGGGCGCCGGTGGTCGTGGTGGTGTAGGTCTCGACGCGGTAGTAGCCGCGCTCGCGGGTCCGCTCACCGGGGCCGGTGCCGGGTTTGGGCAGCGCCCGCTCCACCAGGCGGCGCGGCAGCAACCGGAAGAAGCGGCTTCCCAACTCGAACATCGCGTTGCCGACGCCGGTGCCGACGGCCGCCGCCACGGGGGCGACGGCCGACGAGCCCACACTCATGGTCTCGTCGTACCGGAACTGCCGGCCGTAGGCCCAGCCCAGCAAGGCGTTGCTGCGCCGCACGATTCGCGTGTTCGCTGGCGCCATCAGGAACCCCGCGGTCCATATCCCGGCCAGCTCGGGCGCGATCCGGCTTCCGCGCCGCCACGCCAGGTCCGGCTGCGAGCCGAGTTCGGGTTCGGCGCCGCGGTCGGTGCTCAGTGAGTACGGATCGGCGAGCAGTTCGCGTACCTCGGATTCCTTCGAGGCGGCGTCCATGATCTCCACCAACGAAGCGACCGTGCCGCCCGACATCCCGCCGCGCATGGACCGCACCACGAAGTGGGTGTCCCCCAACTCGCCGGCGCCGTCGCGCAGCGCCGCCCGATACAGCGCGTACACCGTCAGATCGGAGGGTATCGAGTCGAACCCGCAGGCGTGCACGATCCGCGCGCCGGTGTCGGCGGCCTGCTTGTGATAGGTGTCGATGCTTTCCCGCATGAACGGCGGCTCACCGGTCAGGTCCGCGTAGTCGGTGCCCGCCGCGGCGCACGCGGCCACGAGCGGCAGCCCGTAGCGGGCATAAGGGCCGACGGTGGTGACGACGACCCGGGTGCGGGCGGCCATCTCGTCGAGGGTCGTCGGTGACGCCGCGTCCGCGGCGATGAGCGGCCAGGACTGCGCCGCCTCGCCCAGGCCGTCACGGATGGCGCGTAGGCGTTCGGTGGACCTGCCGGCCAGCGCGATCCGCGCGTCGCCGGCGGACCTGGCCAGGTACTCGGCGGTGAGCTTGCCGACGAAGCCGGTCGCCCCGTAGAGCACGATGTCGAATTCACGCGGGGTTTCGGTCACCGGCCCGACGCTACAGACAAGTAGTGCCGGGCCAGAGCCCGGCACTACTTGTCACTGCTTCGAAGATCGCGGATCAGCCGCGGCGTCCGCAGACCGGCCACGCGCCGATGCCCTGGGAGTGCAGGACGTTCTCGGCCACGCGGATCTGCTCCTCGCGGCTGGCGCTGGCCGGCGAGCCGGAGCCGCCATTGGCGTGCCACGTGCTCGACGTGAACTGCAGGCCGCCGGAGAAGCCGTTACCGGTGCTGATGCCCCAGTTTCCGCCCGACTCGCACTGCGCGATGGCGTCCCAGTTGACGCTGTACGCCTTGTGCGCCGGAGGCGGCGGCGGGGCGTCCGGCGCCGGGGGCGGCGGCACGTTCGGGTCGAACCCAGCGGGAGCCGGCGGCATGTCGACCGGCGCCAGGGCCTCGGAGACCGCGGGCGGCGGGGGGACGTTGGGGTCGAAGCCCACCGGCGCCGGTGCCGGTGCGTCCGGAGCGGGCGGTGCCGGCGCGTCCGGAGCGGGAGGCGCGGGGGCGTCCGGTGCCCCGGCGGGGGGAACGTTCGGGTCAAGGCCCATCGGCTGCGCGTTCGCGCCGGCGGACGGCACCGTCACCAGCGCGCCCGTGATCGCGGCGAGGATGAGCGTCTTACGGACGTTCTTCAAATCATTTCCTTTCGCGGTGCGCGCGCCAAAGCAAGCCCACGAAAGTGGGCCTTGAGTTCGTGGATGATGCGGAATAGGTGCTTTGGGACGTGCCGTCTCGTTCGGGCACGACAGCGGGGCTTGATCTGCCCGGCGGGGTTCTCCCCGACCGGCCGCGGACGGGTTCGTCGCCGTCCGCAGCGCCGCTCACACGCGGGTCCGTGGATTCAATTTTTTCAACTGTGGGTAACCCGTTGCGGGCTAACAGGGACCGTACGAGACGGGGCAGCGTTCGTCATCTTCGGAATTCGGATGTCTCGGTTCGGTCACGGGCGGATCACGGAGCGGCACAGGAATCGTTCCCGCAGGTCAGTTGCGGGTTTCCGGCGCGAACCCGAAGGCGGCCATCCCAATCGGATCGTGAGCCGAATCACGCCCATTTTGTGAGCTGGCACACGGCTTTTGGAATAGCGGGCGGCCAATATTTCTTCGCTTCCCGCGAGGGTGGCGCGGGGCCAACGGGTTTGGCCCGCGACCAGCTCAGCGGGTGATAACCCGGCCTGTGGCGCAACGTGTCTCGATGTCGGCGATCCGACAACTCGGCGGAGTGCCATGCGGCGCAAGCATGTTGGGGCTGTCCGCCTCGACGGTCACATCGGCCACACGAGCACCAGCGGGGGAAACCACCTCACAGCGACAGCGCCTTGCGACGTGACGCCATGTGGGCGCAACTTTGTGAGCTGCCGACTGGCGCACATCGTCGACGACGTAATGGCGATCCTGCCCGTGCGTCACATGCTCTGTATTGCAACCTCTTTCGCAGATCCGCCGGAAGGATGAAGCCTCGGTGAAATCGAATCGTCAGTGTTGACAACAAATTCGATGAAGAAGCATTGCAGAGCGACAGCTTTGGAACTCAAAGCAGCGAAAACAGTTGTAGGATAACCAGATTCGCAAATAGAGAAGCAGGATTACGCGAGCGCCCGCAGGTCCGCGTCGCTGTTGACGTTGGTGAGGAACCTGGAATCCGAGATCACGATGCGCTGGGCGTCCGAACTGTCGGCCAGCGCGCGCATGCTGCGCTGGCCGGCAGCCACCAGGGCGTCGGCGCGGTCGGCCAGGTCGGTCCGGTAGATCCCCGCCAGGTAGTGGTCCTGCCCGTCCCACGGCAGCACCACCTCGGCGCCCGTTTCCAGGGCCATCCGCATCAGTTCGTCGATGAGCTCGGGCGCCAGGAACGGCATGTCGACCGCGGAGATGAACGCGAAGCGCGCACCGGCCTCACCGGCCGCCCGCAAACCGCGTGCGGTCGCCGGCAGCGGGCCGAGCCCGCGCGACTCGTCACGCACGATCTGAGCCTGCACCGCGGGAAGCGGCTGCCCCTGGGCGGCCATGACCAGAACCGGGTCGCAGCGCTCGGCGAGAACGCCGACCACATGCTCGAGCATGGTGCGGCCATCGGCGGAGCCGGGCACCGGCATGCTTGCCTTGTCGCGACCCATGCGCCGGGAGGCGCCGCCTGCGAGGACGATTCCGGCCAGCGACCCGGCCTCCACTGTGTCGGGCATCAGCTCAGCAACCTCTTAGTCGACGGTCCAGGTATCGCGGCCACGCAACAATGATTGCAGGGCGGCGGTGTCGAAGGCACTCGAGGCCTGCGCGGCGCGGACCTGCGAGCGGGCCGCATCGTCGTAGGTCGGGCGGCTGACGTTGCGGAAGATGCCCAGCACGGTGTGGTCGAGGTTCTGATCGGACAGCCGCGACAGTGCGAAGGCATAGGCGGAGTCGTCGGCGTGCGCGTCGTGGACCACGATCTCGTCGACGGCCACGTCGGCGGTCTTGGCCACGTCCAGGCCGAACCCGGACCGCACCACGCAGTATTCGCCGTTGGCGCCGAAGACGATCGGCTCGCCGTGCCGGACGTTGATCACCCGCTCCTCGGCGCCCTCCTTGCGCAGCGCGTCGAATGACCCGTCGTTGAAAATCGGGCAGTCCTGCAGGATTTCGACGACCGCGGCGCCGCGGTGCTCGGCGGCGGCGCGCAACACCTCGGACAGCCCGTTGCGGTCGGAGTCCAGCGCGCGGCCGACGAACGTCGCCTCCGCGCCCAGCGCCAGGGAGACGGGGTTGAACGGCTGGTCGAGCGAACCCATCGGCGTCGACTTGGTGACCTTGCCGACCTCCGAGGTGGGCGAGTACTGGCCCTTGGTGAGGCCGTAGATCCGGTTGTTGAACAGCAGGATCGTGATGTTGACGTTGCGGCGCAGCGCGTGGATCAGGTGGTTGCCGCCGATCGACAGCGCGTCGCCGTCACCCGTGACCACCCACACCGACAGGTCCTCGCGGGCGAGCGCCAGGCCCGTCGCGATGGCCGGCGCGCGACCGTGGATGGAGTGGAACCCGTAGGTTTCCAAGTAGTACGGGAACCGGCTCGAGCATCCGATGCCGCTGATGAACACGATGTTCTCGCGGCGCAGCCCAAGCTCGGGCAGGAAGTTGCGAATGGTGTTGAGGATGACGTAGTCACCGCAGCCCGGGCACCATCGCACCTCCTGGTCGCTGGTGAAGTCCTTGGCCTTCTGCGGCTGGTCGGTCGTGGGCACACCGTCGTTCTTGTGCAGTTTCGGTGTCAGCCCGAGGTCCGTTCCCGGCAGGCTGCCGATCAGGTCCGTCATTCGATAGCTCCCGCTCCAACCGTTGCCGCCGACATCCGGGCGACCATTGTCTTGTCTTGTTCGATCTCGGCCAGGGTCCCGGCAAGGGCCGCCCGGATGACGCGTCCGATCTCGTCGGCCAGGAACGCAACGCCCTGAACCTTGCTCACCGATTGCACGTCGACCAGGTACTTGCCCCGAAGCAGCAACGCGAGCTGACCCAGATTCATTTCCGGGCAGACCACCTTCGGGTAGCGCCGCAACACGTCGCCCAGGTTCGCCGGGAAGGGGCTCAGGTGGCGCAGGTGGGCGTGCGCCACCTTGATGCCCTTGCGCCGCGCGCGCCGGCAGGCCTCACCGATCGGCCCGTACGAACTCCCCCACCCGATGATGAGCAGCTCGGCGTCACCGGTCGGGTCGTCGACTTCCAGGTCGGGGACGTCGATGCCCTCGATCTTGGCCTGGCGCAACCGCACCATCAGGTCGTGGTTGACCGGCTCGTAGGAGATGTTGCCCGACCCGTTCGCCGCCTCCAGGCCGCCGATGCGGTGTTCGAGGCCGGGCGTGCCCGGAACCGCGAACTGGCGGGCCAGCGTCTCCGGGTCCCGGTTGTACGGCTGGAACGGCTCGTCGGGCCGCGCGAAGTTGTGCTTGATCGGCGGGAGCGTGCTGATGTCCGGAATGCGCCACGGCTCAGAGCCGTTCGCGATCGCGCCGTCGGACAACAGGATCACCGGCGTGTGGTACGACACCGCGATGCGCACGGCTTCGATCGCGGTCTCGAAGCAGTCCGACGGCGACCGCGGCGCCAGCACCGCCACCGGCGACTCGCCGTTGCGGCCGTAGAGCGCCTGCAGCAGGTCGGCCTGCTCGGTCTTGGTGGGCAGGCCCGTCGAGGGGCCGCCCCGCTGCACGTCGATCACCAGCAGCGGCAGCTCGGTCATCACGGCGAGTCCCATCGCTTCGGACTTGAGCGAGACGCCCGGCCCGGACGTGCTGGTGACCCCGAGCGCGCCGCCGTAGGAGGCGCCGATGGCCGCGCAGATGCCGCCGATCTCGTCCTCGGCCTGGAAGGTGATGACGTTGAACTTCTTGTGTTTGGACAGCTCGTGCAGGATGTCCGACGCCGGGGTGATCGGGTAGCTGCCGAGCACCACCTGGATGCCGGCCAGCTGACCCGCGGCCACGATCCCGTAGGCGAGCGCGGTGTTGCCCGAGACCTGCCGGTACTCGCCGGCCGGCAGGCTGGCCCGCGACACCTCGAAGGTGGTGCCGAAGGCCTCGGTCGTCTCGCCGTAGTTCCAGCCCGCCTTGAGCGCCAGCACGTTGGCCTCGGCGACGTCGGGCTTGCGGGCGAACTTCTCCCGGATGAACCGCTCGCTCATCTCGATCGGCCGCCCGTACATCCACGACAGAAGGCCAAGGGCGAACATGTTTTTCGCGCGCTGACCGTCCTTTTTCGATGCGCCGATGGCCTCGACGGCGCCCAGTGTCAGCGTGGTCATCGCGACCGAGTGCACGACGTATTCCTCGAGTTCGTCGGACTCGAGCGGGTTGGTGACGTAGCCGACCTTGGTCAGGTTGCGCTTGGTGAACTCGTCGGAGTTGACGATGACCATCCCGCCGCGCGGCAAATCGCCGATGTTGGCCTTGAGCGCGGCCGGGTTCATCGCGACGAGGACGTCGGGCCGGTCGCCCGCGGTCAGAATGTCGTAGTCGGCGATCTGAATCTGGAAGGACGAGACGCCGGGCAGTGTGCCTGCGGGCGCCCGGATTTCGGCCGGGTAGTTCGGTTGGGTGGCCAGGTCGTTGCCGAAAAGTGCTGCCTCGGAGGTGAACCGGTCGCCCGTGAGCTGCATGCCGTCACCGGAGTCGCCGGCGAAGCGGATGACGACTTGTTCCAGGCGCCGGCGCTCGGACCCGTTGGAAGGAGCGCCGTTACGAGACTTCGACTCGTGAGATTTCGCCCCGGCGCCACTGCCGTTCGGATCCACGTCTTCAGCCCTCCACTGGTTTAACCGGACAGGCACTCCGCGTAGCTCCAGGTTACGCGCCGGCGAAGTAACTTCCCGGGCATCACGATTGATGTCACTGGCGGTATCGAGTATGGCACTGATTGTTAGCGTGCATAGGCATCTCCACGGCCCCGGCCGTGGTGTTGTTGCCCACAAATGCCGACGTCAGCGATGGGCTACTGACGAGTACCCACAAAAACTGTGGCGTTGGTCACGTTCGCGGGCGTGAAGCCGTCCCCGCCGTTTCGGGCATGGCGAACAGATAGAGCAGGAGGCCGGCGGCGGCGATCGCGCCGAGCGACGCGAAGGCCGCGTTGTACCCGGCCGCGACGACGATCCGGCCCGCCACCAGGTTCGACACCGCCGCCCCGATGCCGGTGGCGGCCGTCACCGCGCCGAGGCTGACGTTGAAACGGCCGGTCCCGTGCGTGACGTCCTGGACGACGAGGGGGAACAGCGCACCGACCACGCCCGCGCCGACACCGTCCAGCAACTGGACGCCGACCAGCCAGTAGGAGTTGCCGGACACCGTGTAGAGGAAGCCGCGGGCGGCCAGCACGGCGAACGCGGCCAGAAAGATCGGCTTGCGGCCCCACGTGTCCGCCTTGGCCCCGGCGAGGTAGGCCACGGGAACCATCACCACCTGCGCGGCGACGATGCAGCCGGACATCAGCGCCGTCCCGACGTCCTTGTTGTGCAGCGCCAGGAGCTGGCCGACCAGCGGCAGCATCGCGGCGTTGGCGACGTGGAACGCGACGACGGTGGCGGCGAAGATCATCAGTCGCCGGTTGTGCAGCAGCACCGCCAGCCGCGACGGCTGCTGGTGCGGTTCCCCCCGCTCGTGATCCATGCCGCAGGCGACGTCGTGGTCGATCGCGCCGCCCGGAATTCGGAGCGTCGCAATCACGCTGCCGGCGGCCATGACCGCCAGCACCCAGAACACCACCGCGGGCCCGCAGAAGTAGGCCAGCCCGCCGGTGAGGGCCGCGGCCGACGCGTTGCCGGCGTGGTTGAACGACTCGTTGCGCCCGATGCGGCGGGAGAACAGGCGGGGGCCGACGACCCCCAGCGTGATCGCGGCCAGCGCCGGCGCGAACAGTGAACCCGCGATCCCGGTGAGCGCCTGCAACACCGAGATCGCACGAAAGCCTGGGAACAACGGCATGGCCAAGGAACCGGCCGTGACGGTCAGGGCGGCGACCACAACGAGCGCCCGCTTGGCCGTCGTCCTGTCCACCAGCGCGCCGGCCGGGGCCTGGGCGACGATCGCCCCGATCCCGCCGACCGCCATGACGAAGCCGATCGAGGCCTGGTCCCAGTGATGCGACAGCAGGAGGTAGATGGACAGGTACGGGCCGAGCCCGTCGCGGACGTCGGCGAGCAGAAAGTTGACCGCGTCCAGCGCGCGCGTCAGTCGGGGTGAGACCGCGGTTGGGCGGTCGACGGTCCCGGTCACGCGGGGTCTATACCCTCACGCGACTGGTGAGTAAAAGTGGAGCGCTAGGCGGTCTTGTCGCGCCGCTCGGCGCGCGACGGCTTGCGCGGCACGATCGTCGGAAGCACGTTGTCCTGCACGGTCTCCTTGGTGACGACAACCTTGGCGACGTCGTCGCGGCTCGGGATGTCGTACATGACCGGAAGCAGCACTTCTTCCATGATTGCGCGCAGCCCGCGGGCGCCCGTGCCGCGGTGGATCGCCTGGTCGGCGATTGCCTCGAGGGCGTCGTCGCTGAACTCGAGCTCGACGCCGTCCATCTCGAAGAGGCGGGTGTACTGCTTGACCAGGGCGTTCTTGGGCTCGGACAGGATCTTGACCAGCGACTCCTTGTCCAGGTTGGTCACCGAGGCGACCACCGGGAGCCGGCCGATGAACTCGGGGATCAGCCCGAACTTGATCAGGTCCTCGGGCATGACCTCGGCGAAGTGGTCGGTGGTGTCGATCTCGGCCTTGGACCGCACCTCGGCGCCGAAGCCCAGGCCGCGCTTGCCGACCCGCTCGTAGATGATCTTCTCGAGGCCGGCGAACGCACCCGCGACGATGAACAGCACGTTGGTGGTGTCGATCTGGATGAATTCCTGATGCGGGTGCTTACGGCCGCCCTGCGGGGGAACCGACGCCTGGGTGCCCTCGAGGATCTTCAGCAGGGCCTGCTGGACGCCCTCACCGGAGACGTCGCGCGTGATCGACGGGTTCTCGCTCTTGCGGGCGATCTTGTCGACCTCGTCGATGTAGATAATGCCGGTCTCGGCGCGCTTGACGTCGTAATCGGCGGCCTGGATCAGCTTGAGCAGAATGTTCTCGACGTCCTCGCCGACGTAGCCCGCCTCGGTGAGCGCGGTGGCGTCGGCGATGGCGAACGGCACGTTGAGCATCTTGGCCAGCGTCTGGGCCAGGTAGGTCTTGCCGCAGCCGGTCGGCCCGAGCATCAGGATGTTGGACTTGGTCAGCTCGACCGGCTCGTGCCGGGAGTCGCGGCTCTTCTCGCCGGCCTGAATTCGCTTGTAGTGGTTGTAGACCGCGACTGCCAGCGTCCGCTTGGCGGTGTCCTGCCCGATGACGTAGCCCTCGAGGAACTCCCGGATCTCGACGGGCTTGGGCAGCTCGTCGAGCTTGACGTCGTCGGCGTCGGCCAGCTCCTCTTCGATGATCTCGTTGCAGAGGTCGATGCACTCATCGCAGATGTACACACCGGGGCCAGCAATGAGTTTCTTGACCTGCTTCTGGCTCTTCCCGCAGAACGAGCATTTCAGCAGGTCACCGCCGTCTCCGATGCGCGCCATGGTGCGTAGGGCCTACTTCCTGTTCGCCGTTCGTCGTGCTGATCCCCGCATGTATCCCCCGACGCTACCCGCTGGATCGGGCCGGACGCGACCATTAACACCGAATCGCGCCGTTGATATTCACTGCTGGTCGCGGGACTTCATGCCTCTTCCGTGTGAAACATATAGCCATACGGCGCCCGGCACTCGCGTTCGACGCGCATTGCGTGTCTCTGGCGTGTCGCGGTCGTTACCCGACCGAGGCCGGTGCGCCCCTCGAATCCCGGCCGCAAGGCCCCGGGCCGGCACCCTCAATCACCCTACAGTGGCGGCATGAGGTCGGCTTTCCCCGAAGATTCGGTGGTCGTCAGCGACGGCGGGCTGGCCAGCGAGCTGGAGGCCCGCGGCCACGACCTTTCCGACCCGCTGTGGTCGGCGAGGCTCCTCGTGGACGCGCCGCGGGAGATCGTCGCGGTGCATGCCGCGTACTTCCGCGCGGGGGCCGCGATCGCCACGACGGCGAGCTACCAGGCCTCGTTCGACGGTTTCGCCGCCCGCGGAATCGACCGGACCGGAGCCGCCACGCTGCTGCGCCGCAGCGTCGAGCTGGCGAAGACGGCGCGCGAGGAGGTGGGTGGGGCGGGCCTGAGCGTCGCCGCGTCGGTCGGACCGTACGGCGCGGCGCTGGCCGACGGGTCGGAGTACCGCGGGCGCTACGGCCTGTCCGTCGCCGCCCTGGAGTGCTGGCACCGGCCCCGTCTCGAGATCCTGGCCGACGCCGGCGCCGACGTCCTCGCCATCGAGACGGTCCCCGACGTCAACGAGGCCGAGGCGCTCGTCGGCGTGGTCCGCTCGGTGGGCGTGCCGGCGTGGCTGAGCTACACGATCGAGGGAGGCCGTACACGCACCGGGCACGCGCTCGCCGACGCGTTCGCCGTGGCGGCCGGGGTGCCCGAGATCGTCGCCGTCGGGGTCAACTGCTGCGCCCCCGAGGACGTGCTGCCCGCCATCGAGCTCGCAGCGGCCGCCGGGAAGCCGGTGATCGTCTATCCGAACAGCGGTGAGCGCTGGGCTGGGGGCGGCTGGGTCGGCCCGCGGCGGTTCTCCCCCGACCTCGCCGTGCAGTGGGCGGCGGCGGGGGCCCGGATCATCGGCGGGTGCTGCCGGGTGGGACCGGCCGACATCGCGGCGATTCGCCGAGTGTGTAGTGACGGCGAGAAATCAACCGAAAACTCGCACTGAGTGCACTCTCGGCGACGGGGTCACACCGTCTGCGCGGACAGCTTCCGGTATTCGAGGACGGTGTCGATGATCCCGTAGTCCTTGGCGTCCTCGGCGGTCAGGATCTTGTCGCGGTCGGTGTCCTTGCGGATCGTCGCCGCGTCCTTGCCGGTGTGGCGGGCCAGCGTGGTCTCCATCAGCGTGCGCATGCGCTCGATCTCGGCGGCCTGGATCTCCAGGTCGGAGAACTGGCCCTGGATGACGCCCGACAGCGACGGCTGGTGAATGAGCACGCGCGCGTTGGGCAGCGCCATCCGCTTGCCCGGCGTGCCGGCGGCCAGCAGCACGGCCGCCGCCGAGGCGGCCTGGCCGAGGCAGACGGTCTGGATGTCGGCGCGCACGTATTGCATGGTGTCGTAGATCGCCATCAGCGAGGTGAACCCGCCGCCCGGGGAGTTGATGTACATGGTGATGTCGCGGTCGGGGTCCAGCGACTCCAGCACCAGCAGCTGGGCCATGATGTCGTTCGCCGACGCGTCGTCCACCTGCACGCCGAGGAAGATGATGCGCTCCTCGAACAGCTTGTTGTAGGGGTTGGATTCCTTGACGCCGAAGCTGGAGTGCTCGATGAACGACGGCAGGATGTAGCGCGCCTGGGGCTGGAGTCGGGGGTCGAGAGGGTTCACTGTGCTTCTCCGTTGGTGATGGTGGCGGCGCGGGTGATGATGTGGTCGACGAACCCGTATTCCAGGGCCTCCTGGGCGGTGAACCAGCGGTCGCGGTCGGAGTCGGCCTCGATGCGCTCGATCGATTGCCCGGTGAACTCGGCGTTGAGCCGGAACATCTCCTTCTTGATGACGTGGAACTGCTCGGCCTGGATCGCGATGTCGGCCGCGCTGCCGGTGACCCCGCCCAGCGGCTGGTGCATCAGGATGCGGGCGTGCGGCAGCGCGTAGCGCTTCCCCTTGGTGCCCGCCGCCAGGAGGAACTCGCCCATCGAGGCGGCCATGCCCATCGCGTAGGTGGCGATGTCGCACGGCGCCAGCACCATGGTGTCGTAGATCGCCATGCCGGCGCTGATCGAGCCACCCGGCGAATTGATGTAGAGCGAGATGTCCTTATCGGCGTCCTCGGCGGCCAGCAGCAGAATCTGCGCGCACAGCCGATTGGCGACGTCGTCGTTGACCTCCGAACCCAGGAAGATGATGCGCTCGGAGAGCAAGCGCTCATAGACCGAGTCCGTGAGGGTGAGACCCTGCGAGGGCGAACGCATGTCAGTCACGACTGGGTTACCTGCTTTCTCGAGTTCCTATGGTCCGACCCTAGCCAACGGCCGGGGGTTTGGCGGTCCGCGCTCCCCCCGAAACGGCCCCGTTCGCTGAGAGCGTTAGCTGGCCGTCACTCGGCCGCGCCCGATGCCTCTGTCTCTGCGGGAGCCTCTTCGGAGGCGTCCTCGGCCGCTTCGTCCTCGTCTTCGGCGGCCTCGTCATCGGTCTCCTGGGCGGCCTCCTCGTCGATGCCGCCGCGCCTGCCGAAGAACTCGCTCGTGTCGACGGTGTTGCCCTCGGCGTCGGTGACCGTCGCCGATTCGACGGCCGCGGCGATGGCCAGGCCGCGCCGCACGTCGGCGACCATGGCCGGCAACTGGTTGTTCTCCTGCAGATAGCCGAACAGCTGTTGCGGCTCGATCCCGTACTGCCGCGACGTCATCAGCAACCGCTCGGTCAGGTCCTCCTGGCCCACCTGGACCTGCAGCTCGTCGGCCAGCGCGTCGAGAAGCAGCTGCCTGCGGACGTCGGTCTCCGCCGCCTCGCGGGTCTCGGTCTCGAACTCCTCGCGCGACTTGCCCTGCCCGGCGAGCGCCTCTTCCAGCTTGGCCTCGTCGTGGTTCACGCTGTGCAGCGCGTTGTGCAGGGCGCTGTCGACCTGGGCGTCGACGATGGCCTCCGGCAGCGGCACCTCGACCCGCTCGAGCAGGGCATCGATGGTGGCGTCGCGAATCTGCTCGGCCTGCTGGCCGCGCTTGACGCGCGCCACCTGCTCGCGCAGGTTCGACCGCAGCTCGTCGATCGTGTCGAATTCGCTTGCCAGTTGCGCGAACTCGTCGTCGGCTTCCGGCAGTTCGCGCTCCTTGACCGATCGGACCGTGACGGTCACCTGGGCGTCGCGCCCGGCGTGCTCACCGGTCGCCAGCTTCGCGGTGAACTCGCGCGACTCGTCGACGGAGAGCCCGATCAGCGCCTCGTCGAGGCCCTCGATGAGCCGCCCGGAGCCGACCTCGTGGGACAGTCCCTGCGCGGCCGCGCCCGGCACCTCCTCGCCGTCGACGGTGGCCGACAGGTCGATCGAGACGAAGTCGCCGTCGGCCACCGCCCGGTCGACTCCGGTGAGGGTCCCGAACCGCTCGCGCAGGGAGCGCAGCTCGGCCTCGACGTCGTCGTCGCCGACCTCGATCGGGTCGACGGTGACCTTCAGCTCGCTCAGCGGCGGGAAGACGATCTTGGGGCGGACGTCGACCTCGGCGGTGAAGGCCAGTTCCTGCCCGTACTCCTTCTTGGTGACCTCGATGTCGGGCTGGCCGATCGGATGGACCGCCGTTTGGGCCACCGCCTGCCCGTACCGGGCGGGCAGGGCCTCGTTGACGACCTGGTCGAGCATCGCCTCCTTGCCGATGCGGGCCTCCAGCAACTTCGCCGGCGCCTTGCCGGGCCGGAACCCGGGCAGCCGCACCTGCTTGGCCAGCTCCTTGTAGGCGCGCTGGAAATCGGGTTCGAGTTCGGTGAACGGCACCTCCACGTTGATCCGCACCCGGGTGGGGCTCAACTGCTCGACGCTGCTCTTCACGGGTGGCTCCTCGATCGTCGGTTCTCGTGTCTGCGGCGCGGGCCGCGCTGTCCTGGTCGGGGTGACAGGATTTGAACCTGCGGCCTTCCGCTCCCAAAGCGGATGCGCTACCAAGCTGCGCTACACCCCGCACTGACCTCGCGATCCTACGGCGCGCGATCATCGCGTCGGCCACCGGCTTGGCGCCGACGCCGGCCGCTCGTGCCCGCTCACGGGGCGATCACAGGACCGCGTCGATTAGATTTGATCTGAGTCGCCAGCTACAGTCACGCTCGACTAATACATGCGGGCGTAGCTCAATGGTAGAGCCCTAGTCTTCCAAACTAGCTACGCGGGTTCGATTCCCGTCGCCCGCTCGCGCTACGTGTCTGCTCGATAGAAAGGCGCCATGAGCGACGTCCCGATACACGGCTCATGCGCGTCCGACTTCGCCGGGGTGCGCGAGGCTTTCGCCCGCAATTTCGAGCTGCGCCGCGAGGTCGGCGCCGCCGTGGCGGTGTGGGTGGACGGGTCCCTGGTGGTCAATCTGTGGGGCGGCTCGGCCGACGCGGCCGGGCGGCGGCCGTGGCGCCAGGACACGCTCACCACCGTCCTGTCGGGCAGCAAGGCCCTGACGGCCACCTGCATCCACCAACTGGCCGACCGCGGCGAGCTCGACCTGCACGCGCCGGTGGCCCGCTACTGGCCCGAGTTCGGTCAGGCGGGCAAGGACGCGATCACGCTGGCCATGGTGATGGGCCACCGCTCGGGCGTGATCGGGCCGCGAACGCGGCTGCGCTGGGAGGACGTCGCCGACTGGGACTTCGTCTGCGAACGGCTGGCCGCCGCCGAACCGTGGTGGGAGCCCGGCACCGCCCAGGGCTATCACATGACGACGTTCGGGTTCATCCTCGGCGAGGTGTTCCGCCGCGTCACGGGCCGGACGATCGGCCACTACCTGCGCACCGAGATCGCCGAACCGATCGGCGCCGACGTTCACATCGGGCTGTCCGCCGCCGAACAGCGCCGCTGCGCCGACCGGGTCAACAAGCCGCACGCGCGCGACCTCCTCGCCGAAGCGCAGGCGCCCGACTACCCGACCAGCCTGGCCGAACACCCCAAGGCGGCGCTGTCGATCTCGATGGGCTTCGCCGGCGACGACGAGCTCAGCTCGCACGACCTGGAGCTGTGGCGCCGGCTCGAGTTCCCCGGCACCAACGCCCAGGTCTCCGCGCTCGGACTGGCGACGTTCTACAACGCCCTGGCGCAGGAGAAGCTGCTCAGCCGCGAGCACATGGACCTGGTCCGCGTTTCCCAGGGCGGATTCGAACCCGACCTGGTCCTGGGTCCCCGGGTCGCCGACCACGGCTGGGGCCTCGGCTACATGCTCAACCAGCGCTGCGTCAACGGCCCGAACCCGCGGATCTTCGGCCACGGCGGCCTGGGCGGCTCGTTCGGGTTCGTCGACCTCGAGCACCGCATCGCCTACGCCTACGTGATGAACCGCTTCGACGCCACCAAGGCCAACGCCGACCCGCGCAGCGTCGCGCTCAGCAGCGAGGTGTACGCGGCGCTCGGCGTGCCCCTCGACTCCCAGAACTGATCCGCGCCCTGCCGTGAGGCCGGCAGGGCGCGGTTGTTCGGATGGATAGCGACGACGGGCGGGGCCTACCTGGGTCCTGGTCCCCCCGGGCCGGGACCCCCTGGTCCGCCGGGTCCGGGTCCGGGTCCGCCCGGTCCGGGGCCACCCGGTCCGCCCGGTCCCCCGGGACCCCCGGGCCCACCGGGGCCTCCCGGTCCACCGTGGCAATGGAACATGTCCCAGTTGTTGCCCCAACCGGGCTCCCAGAAGTCACCGGGACACCACCTGGGGAAGGGTCCCGGCTGCGCCTGCGCCTGCGCTGCGGCACCCAGGCCGGCCGTTCCCAGACCGATCATCATTGCGAAACCCGTTGCAATCATTCGCTTTTTCACGGACCAAGTTCTAGCCGGGGAATCTGAAGCGAGGCTGAAGCGTGAGGCGGCTCACGTCTGGCAGGTCGGGCACCAGAACACGTTGCGGCCCTCCAGCACCGCCGTGCGGATCGGCGTCCCGCACACCCGGCACGGCTCGCCGGCGCGCCGGTACACGTACGTTCGGGGCCGCCCCGGCCGGTACGAGGGCGGACCGTGGTCGTGCTCGGGTCGCACCACGATGATCTTGCCGCGGCGCAGGCCCACCTTCATCAACGCCACCAGGTCGTCCCACGCCGCGTCGAACTCCGCCCCGGTCACGCTCAGTCCGGGGCGGTACGGGTCGATGCCGTGGCGGAAGAGCAACTCGCTGCGGTAGACGTTGCCGACGCCGGCCATGACCGTCTGGTCCATCAGAAGGGCACCAATGGGCCTGCGCGACTTCGCAATCCGCTTCCACGCCCAGGCCGGATCAGCGTCGGCGCGCAGCGGGTCGGGACCCAGCCGGGCCAGGACGTCACTGACGCCGCCCTCGTCGATCACCTCGCACACCGTCGGGCCGCGCAGGTCGGCGCCGTACTCGGCGCCCACCAGCCGCATCCGGACCTGCCCGACCGGCTCCGGTATCAGGCCGTAGTCCGGGAGCTTCCACTCCGTGAAGGCGCCGTAGAGGCCGAGATGCACGTGGACGATCGGACCGCCCCGAAAAGGCTCGTAGTGGTGGAACAGGTGCTTACCCCAGGCGCTGGTGCGCAGCAGCACCCGGCCGTCCACCGCGGAACTGCTGAACCGGCCCTGCGGGCTGGACACTGCGACCGGGGCGCCAGCGAACCGGCGTCGGTGCAGCCGGGCCAGCCGGTGCAGCGTGTGCCCTTCGGGCATCCCCTAGGCCGGGGCGCCGGGCACCGGCGGCGCCTGGTGCGTGCGTTCGTATTCGGCGAGGATGTCGATACGCCGTTGGTGGCGTTCGGCTTTCGACCACGGCGTGGAAAGGAACGCGTCGACGAACGACAGCGCCTCCTCGACGGTGTGCATGCGACCGCCGATGCCGATCAACTGCGCGTTGTTGTGCTCGCGGGCCAGCGTCGCCGTCTCGACGCTCCACGCCAAGGCGCAGCGGGCGCCCGGAACCTTGTTCGCCGCGATCTGCTCGCCGTTGCCCGATCCGCCCAGCACGATGCCCAGGCTGTCCGGGTCCGCCACCGTGCGCGTCGCGGCGGCGATGCAGAACGCCGGGTAGTCGTCCTCGGCGTCGTACGCGAACGCGCCGCAATCGATGGGCTCGTGCCCGGTCCGCTTCAGGTGCTCGATGATCTGCTGCTTGAGCTCGAATCCGGCGTGGTCGGAACCCAGGTAGACGCGCATGCCCGACATCTTTGCATGCGGGCGTGGAGTGACGGCGCCGAGCGTGAAACGGTGGACGCGACACGCCGGGTGCGGCCGCCGCCAGTTCACATTGAAAGCCGTGATTTCACACTGAATTCGCCCGCGGGGCCGTTCGGCGTTTACGAGATGCACCGCGCCCGAGGAGTCAGTCGAACTGCGGCGGCTCCGTGCGGGTGCGCTTGAGCTCGAAGAAGTGCGGGTAGGAGGCGAATGCCACCGACGCGTCCCACAGCTTGCCCGCGTCCTCGCCCCGCGGGATCTTCGAGAGCACGGGCCCGAAGAACGCCACCCCGTTGACGTGGATGGTCGGGGTGCCGACGTCGTCGCCGACCGCGTCCATCCCGGCGTGGTGGCTCTTGCGCAGCGCGTCGTCGTAGGCCTCGCTCTTCGCCGCCTCGGCCAGCTCGGCGGGCAGGCCGGCGTCGGCGAGCGACAGCTTGATGACCTCCTCGAGGTTCTTGTTGTCCTCGTTGTGGATCCGGGTGCCCATCGCGGTGTACAGCGGGTCCAGGACCTTCTCGCCGTGCGCCTGCTCGGCAGCGATCGCCACCCGCACCGGGCCCCAGGCGTGCTTCATCATCTCGCGGTACTTGTCGGGCAGGCCCTCGCGGTTCTCGTTGAGGATCGCCAGGCTCATCACGTGAAAGTGCACCTCGATGTCGCGCACCTTCTCGACCTCGAGAATCCAGCGCGAGGTGATCCAGCACCACGGACACAGCGGGTCGAACCAGAAGTCGGCTCGGTTTTTCTCGGCGGTCTGCTCGGGCATAGCGCGATCCTCTCGTCGGTCGGGACACCGTCCAACACAACCGTAGGCGCCGCGCCGGTGTTCCCGCCGCGACGTAAGTTGGACGCGTGGCTCTTCCAAACCTCACGCGGGACCAGGCCGTCGAACGCGCCGCCCTGATCACCGTCGCCGGCTACCGGATCGACCTCGACGTCACCGACGGTGCCGGCGCCCCCGGCGAGCGCACATTCCGCTCGAAGACCACGGTCACGTTTGAGGCGCTCCCCGGCGCCGGCGCGGTCATCGACATCGCCGCCGACCGAATTCGCGGCGCGTCGCTGAACGGTCGCGAACTCGACGTGTCCGGCTACGACGAGTCGGTCGGCATCCCACTGGCCGGCCTCGAGGCGCACAACGTCGTCGTCGTCGACGCCGACTGCCTCTACTCCAACACCGGCGAGGGCTTGCACCGGTTCGTCGACCCCGTGGACGGCGAGACCTACCTGTACTCGCAGTTCGAAACCGCGGACGCCAAGCGGATGTTCGCCTGCTTCGACCAGCCCGACCTCAAGGCCACGTTCGACGTCACGGTGACCGCGCCCGCGCACTGGAAGGTGGTGTCGAACGGCGCGACGAGTGACGTCGACGACGTCGGAAAAAGCAGGGTGCACACGTTCGCCACCACCCCGCGGATGAGCACCTACCTGGTGGCCCTGATCGCCGGCCCGTACGCCGAGTGGACCGACACCTATGCCGACGAACACGGCGAGATCCCGCTCGGCATCTACTGCCGGGCGTCGCTGGCGCCGTTCATGGACGCCGACCGCTTGTTCACCCAGACCAAGCAGGGATTTGCGTTCTACCACAAGAACTTTGGGATGCCCTACGCGTTCGGCAAGTACGACCAGCTGTTCGTGCCCGAGTTCAACGCCGGCGCAATGGAGAACGCCGGCGCCGTGACGTTCCTCGAGGACTACGTGTTCCGCAGCAAAGTCACCCGCGCGTCCTACGAGCGGCGCGCCGAGACGGTGCTGCACGAGATGGCGCACATGTGGTTCGGCGACCTGGTCACCATGCGGTGGTGGGACGACCTGTGGCTCAACGAGTCGTTCGCGACGTTCGCCTCCGTGCTCTGTCAGGCCGAGGCCACCGAATTCACCGAGGCGTGGACGACGTTCGCGACGGTCGAGAAGTCGTGGGCCTACCGCCAGGACCAGCTGCCGTCGACGCACCCGATCGCGGCCGACATCCCGGACCTGGCCGCGGTCGAGGTCAACTTCGACGGCATCACCTACGCCAAGGGCGCATCGGTGCTCAAGCAGCTGGTGGCCTACGTCGGGCTCGAGCACTTCCTGGCGGGGTTGCGCGACTACTTCCGCGCCCACGCCTTCGACAACGCCACGTTCGCCGACCTGGTCGCCGCATTGGAGAAGGCGTCCGGCCGGGACCTGTCCGATTGGGGACGGCAGTGGCTGAAGACGACCGGGCTGAACACGCTGCGGGCAGATTTCGACGTCGACTCCGACGGCCGGTTCACGCGGTTCGCCGTGACGCAGGGCGGGGCCGCGCCGGGGGCGGGCGAGACGCGCGTGCACCGGCTGGCGGTCGGCATCTACGACGACTCCGACGGCTCGGGGAAGCTGGTGCGGGTGCACCGCCAGGAGCTCGACGTCGAAGGCCCCGTCACGGAAGTGCCTGAGCTGGTGGGGGTTTCGCGCGGTCAGCTGGTGCTGGTCAACGACGACGACCTCACCTACTGCTCGCTGCGGCTGGACGAGGAGTCACTGCAGACGGCGCTGCGGCGCATCGCCGACATCGCCGAGCCGCTGCCGCGGTCGCTGGTGTGGTCGGCGGCCTGGGAGATGACCCGCGAGGCCGAACTGCGGGCCCGTGACTTCGTGGCGCTGGTGTCGGGTGGGGTGCACGCCGAGACCGAGGTGGGCGTGCTGCAGCGGCTGCTGCTGCAGGCGCAGACCGCGCTCGGCTCCTACGCCGAGCCGGGCTGGGCGCGCGCGCACGGCTGGCCGCAATTTGCTGACCGTGTGCTCGAACTCGCGCGCGGCGGGCAACCCGGGTCCGATCACCAGCTGGCGTTCGTCAACACGCTGTGCTCGTCGGTGCTGTCGACCCGCCACGTCGTGACGCTGGCGGACCTGCTCGATCACGACCCGGCCGACCTCGGCCTGGCCGGGCTCGAGGTCGACACGGACCTGCGCTGGCGGATCGTCACCGCGCTGGCCACCGCCGGCGAGATCGACGCCGACGGGACCGCGACGCCGTTCATCGACGCCGAGGTACAGCGCGACCCCACCGCGGCCGGTAAGCGACACGGCGCCCAGGCCGCGGCGGCCCGGCCGCAGCCGCGGGTGAAGGAGGAGGCCTGGACCACGGTGGTCGAGGACGACACTCTGGCCAACATCACCGCCCGATCGATCATCGCGGGCATCGCGCCTCCCGGCCAGGCCGAACTGCTGCGGCCGTTCACCGCCCGCTACTTCCAGGCGATTCTGGGCGTGTGGGCCCGGCGGTCCAGTGAGGTCGCCCAGACGGTGGTGATCGGCCTGTACCCGCACTGGGACATCACCGAGGAGGGCGTCGCGGCAGCCGACAAGTTCCTGTCGGATCCGGAGATCCCGCCGGCTTTGCGGAGGCTGGTGCTGGAGGGGCAGGCCGGGGTGAAGCGGTCGCTGCGGGCCCGCACGTTCGACGCCGGCTGATCGAGTCTGCAATGGGTGCGGCGAGCCTGCGGTGAGCGCGAGGAATCGCGGAAAAAGGCGCCGTCACCGCGGGCTCGACGCCGAGCGCCCGCTACGAAAACCTACGCCGGTGAGATCGCGGCGCTCATCACGCGCACCGCGCTGACCAGTCCGTCGACCAGGTCACCGCGCTCGAACGACGACTTGGCGGCGGCCACCCCGAGGGGCGCGGCCGACTCGGCGCCGCGGCCCCGGACGGCCGACCCGTAGACCACCTCGATGGCGCGCTGGTTGGGCGAGACGGCGAGCAGGACCGCGTCGTCGGGCGTCGGCACCCTGGCCAGCAGCTCGCGTGCCCGCGCGGCCGTGTCGGCGCCCAGGTCGCCGAGGTAGATCGCGAACCGCGCGCCCGACGCCCGCGAGCCGTACTTCAGCGCGTCGTCGATGGCCACCAGGTCCTTTGTCGGGAACGGGTAGTGCACCGACAGCTCGCCGGGCTCGGTGACCGCCGAGATCCGCCCGCTGCTCGTGATCGCCGCGCCGTATGGCAGTTCGCCGGGCTCGACCGTCGCTACCTCACCACTTGCCACTGGCGCCACCTCCCACAGTGAACCCGTGCCCGCCGTGCGCGTGGCCGACGTGCTCGTCGGTCGCGGCCCACAGGATCGGCGGATGCGTCCATTCCTCGCCCAGCTTGTAGGTCGCGGGGTGCGGCCCCTTGCGGGACCAGATCAGCACCGAAAGCACGACCACCAGCAGCAACGGTATGCCGATGAAGTACAGGTGGATCTCCAGCATGCTCACGACGCAAACCGTATCCCACGGCGTCGGCTACCGACACACGTGGCGCGCGAACCGGGTTACGCCGCGCCCTCTCCCAGGTACCGGGCCCAGGCGGGATCCAGCTCCTTGACCGTGGAGAGCAGCCGCCAGTGCTGCCCCGTCGGCGGCAGCGGCGCCCGGCGCAACGACCACCCGAGTTCGGCGAGCAGTTTGTCACCCTTGCGGTGGTTGCAGGTCGAGCAGCAGGCGACGCAGTTCTCCCAGGAGTGGTCGCCGCCGCGGCTGCGGGGCACCACGTGGTCGACCGTGTCGGCCTTCGCGCCGCAGTACGCGCAGCAGAACCGGTCGCGGTGCATCAGCGCGGCGCGGGTCATCGGGACGCGGGCCCGGTACGGGACCCGCACGTAGGTGCGCAGCTGGATCACCGACGGCACCGCGATCGACCGGGTGGCCGAATGGATCACCGGCCCGGTCGGGTCGTCGTGCACCACGTCGGCCTTGCCGCAGATCACCATCACGATCGCCCGCCGCATCGGCAACGCGGTCAGCGGCTCGTAGGTCGAGTTGAGCAGCAGCACCCGACGGCGGCTCCAGATCGACGCTGTGTCGTGACGGTTGGGGGGATGGGTCTCGAGGCTGTGCAGGGACGACGCGGTCGGGGGCCCGGTTAACCCTGCCGCGGCACCGGAACTGCGGTGGTTGCGGCGTCTCTTGCCCTGCGCCATAGATCCTCCGCGGATAGTCCACCATGATTCGCCGTCAAACGCACCCTCATTGCAGCTGCGTGCCGTGTCCTGAGGGTGAACAGACGGGTACGGGCGCGGCCGGCCACCGCGCCGATGCACCACAATGGAGGGGATGGATCAGCAGACCTTTTACGACGCCGTCGGCGGCGCCGAGACCTTCACCGCGATCGTGGCGCGGTTCTACGCGCAGGTCGCCGAGGACGAGATCCTGCGTCCGCTGTACCCCGAGGAGGACCTCTCGGGCGCCGAGGAACGGCTGCGCATGTTCCTCGAGCAGTACTGGGGCGGGCCGCGGACGTATTCCGAGCGGCGCGGACACCCGCGGCTGCGGATGCGGCACATGCCGTTTCGGATCACCCCGCTCGAGCGGGACGCCTGGCTGCGGTGCATGCACACCGCCGTCGCCTGCATCGACTCGGACACCCTCGACGACGCGCACCGCCGCGAGTTGCTCGATTACCTTGAGATGGCCGCACATTCACTGGTCAATGCGTCCTTGTAGCGCCAATCAACCGAACGGAGCAGCATGAGCCCCGAGCCGAGTGAGATGGGCCCCGGCTCTCCTCGCGCAAGCGCTCGTCGACCGGAGCCATGGTGGTCGAGCGCGGTCTTCTACCAGGTCTATCCGCGGTCGTTCGCCGACAGCAACGGCGACGGGGTCGGTGACATAGACGGGCTGACGGCGCATCTCGATCACCTCGTGAACCTCGGCGTCGACGCGATCTGGCTCAGTCCGGTCACCGTCTCGCCGATGGCGGACCACGGCTACGACGTCGCCGACCCGCGTGACATCGACCCGCTGTTCGGCGGGATGGCCGCGATCGAACGGCTGATCGCGGCCGCGCACGAGCGGGGAATCAAGATCACCATGGACGTGGTGCCCAACCACACCAGTTCGGCGCATCCGTGGTTCCAGGCGGCGCTGGCCGCGGGCCCGGGCAGCGACGCCCGCGGGCGTTACCACTTCCGCGACGGCCGCGGCCCCGACGGGGCGCTGCCGCCGAACAACTGGACGTCGGTGTTCGGCGGGTCCGCCTGGACCCGGGTGCTCGAGCCGGACGGCAACCCCGGCCAGTGGTACCTCCACCTCTTCGACGCCGAGCAGCCGGATCTGAACTGGGATAACCCAGAAGTGTTCGACGACTTCGAGAAGACGCTGCGCTTCTGGCTGGAGCGCGGCGTCGACGGCTTCCGCATCGACGTGGCGCACGGCATGGCCAAGCCGCCCGGGCTCCCCGACGCGAAGGACGACGTCAAGGTGTTGTCCCACAGCGACGACGATCCGCGGTTCAACAATCCGAGCGTGCATGACATCCACCGCGGCATCCGCACGGTCGTCGACGAATACGCCGGGGCGGTGACGATCGGCGAGGTGTGGGTCCTAGATAACCGCCTCTGGGCGGAATATCTGCGGCCCGACGAGCTGCACCTCGGGTTCAACTTCCGGCTGACCAAGATCGACTTCGACGCCACCCAGATTCACGACGCGATCCAGAACTCCCTCGCGGCCACCGCGCTCGAGAACGCCACGCCGACGTGGACGCTGTCCAACCACGACGTCGGCCGGGAGGTCACCCGCTACGGCGGCGGCGAGATCGGGCTGCGCCGGGCGCACGCGATGGCGATGGTGATGCTCGCCCTGCCCGGCGCGGTGTTCATCTACAACGGGGAGGAGCTGGGCCTGCCCGACGTCGACCTGCCCGACGAGGTCCTGCAGGACCCCACGTGGGAACGCTCGGGACACACCGAACGCGGCCGCGACAGGTGCCGGGTGCCGATCCCGTGGTCGGGCGAGAAGCCGCCGTTCGGGTTCTCCGACAACCCCGACACGTGGCTGCCCATGCCGGCCGAATGGGCGGCGCTGACCGTCGAGAAGCAGCGCGCCGACGCCGACTCGACGCTGTCGTTCTTCCGGCGCATCATCGAAACCCGGGAGATGCGAAGCGAATTCGCGGGTGACGTCGAGTGGTTGGCGACGCCGCCCGACGCGCTGGCGTTCCGCAGGCGCGGCGGTGGCCTGGTGTGCGCACTGAACGCCGGGACCGAGCCCATCGCGCTGCCGCCGGGGCAGCCGATCCTGGCCAGCGCGCCGCTCGTCGACGGCGAATTGCCGCCCGATGCGGCCGCGTGGCTGGTGTAGCCCTCAGCGCAGCACCAGCGCCGGGTCGCCGCGCCGGCGGTATACCGAGCCGAACCGCGCGTCCAGGCGCAACCACGTCGGCAGCACCCGGACCCGGATCAGGTCGCCGGTGCCGTCGGCCGGGAGGAAACCCATTGCCGTCAGGGCGAATACGCACCGCATCGGCAGCCCCACCGTCTCGCCGGCGGAGCTCACCCGAATGACCTCCTGATCCAGCAGCGAGGCGGGCGGGCCGTGAGAGCTGCTGTGCTCCTTGGCAAGTCGGGTACCCCGCTGCGCCAGGTCGGCCATCACCTCGGCGGGCACGTCGTCCAGGTGAACGAAACCCGATTCCGGGGGCAGCACGCCGCGCCACGCGGAATCCATCGCAAACCCCAGATCGACGTAGCCGGCCTCGTCCATCGCGGCCAGGCCGCGCCCCAGCGCGTCGGCGGCCACCGACGTGTCGCCGGGCCGCAACGAACCGGCGACCACCCGGCTGGCCAGCGCGTCGAATCCCGTTGCCACCCAGGCGGTGACGAGCTCGTCGGAGCGGGCACGGAGGCGGACCACGGCGGCGTCGTCGAGCCGCAGCGCGCGGTCGACGAACGCCGCGAGGTCGGCGCGGTGGGCGGCCCGCGATTCCGGGCCCAGCCACAACCCGCGCTCGCCTACCGGAGCCACCGTTGCAGATATTCCCGGTGGACGGGCGAAAGCCGCACCAGCCGTTGCTCTTCGATGTGGACGGCGGCCAGTTGTGACTCCGCGATGACGGCGGGCTTCGATTGCGGATCGGCGTTGATCGAACGCACCTCGTAGCCCAGGGTGAAGTCGACCGCGCGCAGCCGCTTGGTCCAGATGGTCACCTGCAGCGGCGAATCGGCAAGGCGCAGTTGGTCTTTGTACGTGACGCGGACGTCGGCGATCAGCAGGCCGATGGTGGTGATGTCGGCGGCGAACGGTTCGGAGAGGAACGGCACCCGCGCCTCTTCGAGGATGGTGACCATGGTGGCGTGGTTGACGTGCTGGTACATGTCGATGTCCGACCAGCGCACGGGCACGGACGCGACGAAGCCGGTGCTCAACTCGACGATCCCCGTCCGCTGGTGCGGGTCATGCGGCGGATCTGCCGGGCGGCCACCGACAGCGTCGCGAGGTCCTTCTCGCCGCTCTCCTGGATCTCCATCAGGGTGCGGCGGGCGCGTTCCACCCGGGAGGCCGACAGGTGCTCCCACTCGGCGATCTTCTCCTCGCCGCTCTCGTCGGGCTCCCCCACCGCGAGCACGTCGAAGCACAGCGACCGCAGCGAGGCGTAGATGTCGTCACGAATCGCTAACCGCGCCAACGAATGCCAGCGATCGTTGCGCGGGAGCTCGGAGACCGCCGTCAGCAGGCTGTCGGTGCCGAGCCGGTCCATCAGCGCGAAATAGGTGTCCGCCACCTCGGCCGCGTCGATCTCGGTGATGTCGCCGACGTCGATGATGTCGAGCAGGCTGAAGCGGTACAGGCCCGCGGCGACCCGGTAGGCCAGGTCCGCGGGCGCCCCCTGCTCGACGAACTCGGCGGCCTCCTTCTCGACGATGGCCTTGTCGTCGCCGCGCAGCCACTCCGACATGCGGGGCGTCAGGTGCCTGACCTTGGCGGCGAACCGGTTGATCTCGGCGCCGACGGCCAGCGGCTGCGGGCGGTAGTTCAGCAGCCAGCGCCCGGCGCGGTCGATCAGCCGCCGGGTGTCCAGCGTGAGCCGGTCCGACAGCGCGACCGGGAGGTTCGCCGCGCGGATGCGCCGCCAGATGTGGCCCACCCCGAAGATCGCATCGGTGGCGACGTAGGTGCGCACCGCGTCGACGGGGTTCACGCCGACGTCCTCGGCGACGCGGAACGCGTAGCTGATGCCCGCGGTGTCCACGAGGTCGTTGATCAGCATCGTGGTGACGATCTCGCGGCGCAGTTGGTGCGTGCGGATCTCGGGGGTGAACCGCTCCCGCAGCGGTGTCGGGAAGTACAGGGGCAGCCGGGAGGCGAACACGTCCTGTTCGGGCAGCTCGGTGCGCAGCATCTCCTCCTTGAGGCCGAGCTTGACGTGCGCCATCAGCGTCGAGAGCTCGGGCGAGGTGAGGCCGATGCCCGCCTCGGAGCGCCGGTGGATCTCCTTCTCCGACGGCAACGCCTCGAGTTCGCGGTTCAGCCCGCGCTCGTCGACCAGGTACTGGATCTGGCGGGCGTGCACCGGAAGCATGCTGGCGGCGTTGGCGCGGCTGGTGCCGATCAGGTCGTTCTGGTCCTCGTTGTCGGTGAGCACCAGCGTGGCGACCTCGTCGGTCATCGACTCGAGCAGGTCCTTGCGCTCCTCGGGCCGGACCTTGCCGGCGCTGACCAGCCTGTCGATGAGGATCTTGATGTTCACCTCGTGGTCGGAACAGTCGACGCCGGCCGAGTTGTCCATCGCGTCGGTGTTGATCCGCCCGCCCGACAGGTCGAACTCGACGCGGCCCAGGGCCGTCACGCCGAGGTTGCCGCCCTCGCCGATCACCTTGGCGCGCACCTGGTGTGCGTTGACGCGCACGGGGTCGTTGGCGCGGTCGCCGACGTCGGCGTCGGATTCCGATTCGGCCTTGATGTAGGTGCCGATGCCGCCGTTGAACAGCAGGTCGACGGGCGCCTGCAGGATCGCCTTGATCAGGGCGGGCGGCGACATGTCGCCGACGTCCGCGTCGATGCCCAGGGCGTCGCGCACCTGCGGGCTGATCGGGATGGCCTTGTGTTCGCGGCTGTAGACGCCGCCACCCTCGCTGATCAGCGACTTGTCGTAGTCGTCCCAGCTGGACCGCGGCAGGTCGAACATGCGCCGGCGTTCCGCCCACGACGTGGCCGCGTCGGGGTCGGGGTCGAGGAAGATGTGCCGGTGGTCGAAGGCGGCGATCAGCCGGATGTGTTTGGAGAGCAGCATGCCGTTGCCGAACACGTCCCCGCTCATGTCGCCGACGCCCACGACGGTGAAGTCCTCGGTCTGGGTGTCGACGCCCATCTCCTTGAAGTGGCGCTTGACGGCCTCCCACGCGCCCTTGGCCGTGATCCCCATCGCCTTGTGGTCGTAACCCACCGAACCGCCGGACGCGAACGCGTCGCCCAGCCAGAACCCGTAGGACTTGGCGACGTCGTTGGCGATGTCGGAGAACGTGGCGGTGCCCTTGTCGGCGGCCACGACCAGGTACGCGTCGTCGCCGTCGCGCCGCACCACCTCGGGCGGGGGGCTGACCTTCCCGGTCACGTGGTCGACGTTGTCGGTGACGTCGAGCAATCCGGAAATGAAGAGCTGGTAGCAGGCGACGCCCTCGGTGCGGATGGCGTCGCGGTCGGCGGCGGCGTCGCCGGTGGCCATGGGCGGCCGCTTCACGACGAATCCGCCCTTGGCGCCGACGGGCACGATGACGGCGTTCTTCACCGCCTGCGCCTTGACCAGTCCCAGGATTTCGGTGCGGAAGTCGTCGCGGCGGTCCGACCAGCGCAGGCCGCCGCGCGCGACCGGGCCGAACCGCAGGTGCACGCCCTCCACCCGCGGGGAGTAGACGAAGATCTCGAACTTGGGCCGCGGCAGCGGAAGCTCGTCGATCAGCTGGGCGTCCAGCTTGATCGCCAGCACGTCGCGGCTGCGCGCCGAACCCTCGCGCGTCACAAAGTAATTCGTGCGCAGCGTGGCCTGCACCAGGGAGGCGAACGCGCGCAGGATGCGGTCGGTGTCGAGGCTTACCAACGCGTCGATGTCGGCCGCGACCCGCGCGGCGGCCGCCTGGGCGTTCCGGCTGGCCTGCGAGCGGTCGGGCCCGGGATCAAAGAGCGCCTCGAACAGCGTGACCAGTGACCGTGCGGTCGAGGGGTGTTCGTTGAGCACCGACTCGATGTAGGACTGGCTGTACGGAAAGCCGGCTTGCCGAAGGTATTTCGCGTAGGCGCGCAGCAGGACCACCTGCTGCCAGGTCAGCCGCGCGCGCATGACCAGCTCGTTGAACCGGTCGACCTCGACGCGGCCCTGCCAGATCGCAGTCACCGCCTCGGCGAATCGCTGCGCGGTGGCCTCGCGCTCGTCGGTCGTCGCCGCGGCCGGAATGGTCGGGTGCGGTTGGATCTTGAACTGGTAGATCCACACCGGCAGCCCGTCGGGCCGCGTCACCGTGAACGGTCGCTCCTCGAGCACCACGACGCCCATGCTCTGCAGCATGGGCAGCAGCTGGCTCAGCGAGGCGGTTCGCCCGCCGAGGAACCAGGTCAGCTGCGCGGCGCCCTCACCACCGCGGTCGGCGAACACCAGCTTGACCGAATCGTCTTGCAGCCCTTCGATGATCGCGATGTGGTCGATGGCCTCGTCGGGGGTGACGGCCTGCTTGTAGACCTCGGAGAAGGCGCCGGCGTAGTGCTCGGCCTCGGCGTGGGACACCGCGCCTTTCGAAAGGTGGGCGGCGGCGCTGATGAGCCGGTCGGTCCAGGTGCGCGCGGCCTCGGTCAGCAGCCCCTGGATGCGGGCGCGGTTCTCCTCCGAGACGTCGACGGGCGCCGCGTCTTCCGGCAGCCGGACCATGAAATGCATGAGGGCCCAGGGCGATTCGGTGACGCGGGCGGTGAATTCCAGCCGGGTGCCGCCGAATTCGCGGACGAGGATGTCCTCGATCTGCAGCCGCACCTGGGTGGTGTAGCGGTCGCGGGGCAGGTAGACGAGGCAGGACACGAAGTACTGCAGCCGGTCGGCGCGCAGGAATAGCAGCGCGCGCCGCTGGGACCCCAGGTCCACGACGGCCTTGGCCATCGCCAGGAGCCGTTCGGCGCTGAGCGTGAACAGCTCCGAGCGCGGAACGGTCTGGATGACGTCGAGCAGCAGCTGGCCGGGGTGAATGGGGTCGCTGTCGGCCATCGCGAGCGCCTCGCGCACCCGCCGCGAGATCATCGGGATCTCGAGGACGTCGGCGTTCATCGCCGCGACCGTGAACAGGCCGACGAACCGGTGCTCGACCACGCCGCCGTCACCCTCGTTCTCCCGGACGGCGATCGCGTACGGGTAGGCGCCGTAGCGCAGGTAGCTGCCCACCACCGACTGGGCCAGCACCAACAGCCGGTCGTCGTCGGTCAACCGGGGACGCGAGCCGGTGCGGGTGCGCAGCACCCCCAGGCCGGGGGAACCGTCACCGGACACGACGCCGCCGTGCACAACGCACCGCTGGTAGCCCAGCAGCAGGAAGTTTCCGTCGGCCAGCCAGCGCAGCAGCGCGGCGACGTCGTCACGGTCGGGCGCCGCGAAGCGATCGCCGTCGTTCGCGTCGACCTCGGTGGCGAGGTCGCAGAGGGAGGAGATCAGCGCCGAGGCGTCGCTGGCGACCTGTTGCACGTCGGCCAGCACCTTGGGCAGCAGGCGTTCGATTTCCGTCAGCCCTTTGCCGTCGACCGAGGGCGACAGCTGCACGTGGATCCACGCCTCGCCCGCGTACTGCGACGCGCCCGACGGCTTGGGCTCGACGCTGACCAGCTCACCGGTCTCGCCGCGGTGCACCTCGAACACCGGGGTCATGATGGCCGTGTAGGGGACGCCGAGCCGGTGCAGCAGCACGGTGACCGAGTCCATCAGCATGCCGCCGTGCTCGGTGACGACCTGCAGGGCCGGCCCGAAGCCGGCGGGATCGTCAGCGGGATAGACGGCGACGCGGCTCTCGCCTCCCGGCCGGTGCTCGCCGAGCAGGTAGTGGGCGCTCAGCATGCCGGGGCTGACGATCGCGGTGGGGACGGTCAGGTCGATCGGCCCGGTGGCAGCCCCGGGTTCGTTGGTGTGCGGGCCGCGGTAGCTCTCGACGTAGGCGTTGACGATCCAGTCGGGAATGTCCTGCTGCCGGATGAAGGCGGTCCACGGCTTGAGATCCTGTCTAGCCCCCGGATCGATCGTCATGCCGATGCTCCCAACTCACGACGGTGCCACGCTGCTCAGTCGGCCACTCCCTTCGCCGGGCGCGGCACAGCTGACCTTAGTCGCGCGTCAGCTTGCGGTGGGTCACTCGGTGCGGACGGGCGGCTTCCGCTCCGAGCCGTTCGACCTTGTTCTCCTCGTACGCCCCGAAGTTGCCCTCGAACCAGAACCACTTGGCCTCGTTGTCCTCGTCGCCCTCCCACGCCAGGATGTGCGTGCACGTGCGGTCGAGGAACCAGCGGTCGTGCGAGATGACCACCGCGCAGCCCGGGAAGTTCACCAGCGCGTTCTCCAGCGAGCTCAGGGTTTCGACGTCGAGGTCGTTGGTCGGCTCGTCGAGCAGGATGAGGTTTCCGCCCTGCTTGAGGGTGAGCGCCAGGTTCAGCCGGTTGCGCTCGCCACCCGACAGCACGCCCGCCGGCTTCTGCTGGTCGGGGCCCTTGAACCCGAACGCCGAGACGTAGGCGCGGGACGGCACCTCGGTGTGGCCCACCTCGATGTAGTCCAGCCCGTCCGAGACGACCTCCCACACGGTCTTCTTGGGGTCGATGCCGGCACGGGCCTGGTCGACGTAGCTGAGCTTCACGGTCTCCCCGACCTTGACCGTGCCGCTGTCCGGCTGCTCGAGCCCGACGATCGTCTTGAACAGCGTCGTCTTGCCGACCCCGTTGGGGCCGATGACACCGACGATGCCGTTGCGCGGCAGGGTGAACGACAGGTCCTTGATCAGGGTGCGCCCGCCGAACCCCTTGTCCAGGTGTTCGACCTCGACCACCACGTTGCCCAGCCGCGGGCCGACCGGGATCTGGATCTCCTCAAAGTCGAGCTTGCGCGTCTTCTCCGCCTCGGCGACCATCTCCTCGTAGCGCTGCAGGCGCGCCTTGCTCTTGGCCTGGCGCGCCTTGGCCCCCGACCGGACCCAGGCCAATTCCTCGGTCAGCCGCTTCTGCAGCTTGGCGTCCTTGCGGCCCTGCACCGACAGCCGCTCGGCCTTCTTCTCCAGATAGGTCGAGTAGTTGCCCTCGTAGGGATACGCCCGGCCGCGGTCCAGTTCGAGGATCCACTGGGCGACGTTGTCCAGGAAGTACCGGTCGTGGGTGACCGCCAGCACCGCGCCCGCGTAGGCGGCCAGGTGCTGCTCGAGCCACTGCACGCTCTCGGCATCCAGGTGGTTGGTCGGCTCGTCGAGCAGCAGAAGGTCGGGCTTGGAGAGCAGCAGCTTGCACAGCGCGACGCGGCGGCGCTCACCACCGGACAGGTTCTTCACGGGCTCGTCCGGCGGCGGGCAGCGCAGCGCGTCCATGGCCTGCTCGAGCTGCGAGTCGAGGTCCCACGCGTCGGCGTGGTCGAGGTCCTCCTGGAGCCGGCCCATCTCCTCCATCAGCTCGTCGGAGTAGTCGGTGGCCATCAGCTCGGCGACCTCGTTGAACCGGTCGAGCTTGACCTTGATCTCGCCCAGCCCCTCTTCGACGTTGCCGCGGACGGTCTTCTCCTCGTTGAGCGGGGGCTCCTGCTGGAGGATGCCGACCGTCGCGCCCGTCGCCAGGAACGCCTCGCCGTTGTTCGGCTTGTCCAGACCGGCCATGATCCGCAAGACGCTCGACTTGCCGGCGCCGTTGGGGCCGACGACACCGATCTTGGCTCCCGGATAGAAACTCAACGTGACGTCGTCCAGGATCACCTTGTCGCCGTGCGCCTTGCGGACCTTCTTCATCGTGTAGATGAACTCAGCCATGCCGCGGTATCGCCTTTCTGGTCAGGTGATCTCGTTTAGTGATCTCGCGAACCATCCTAGGCACCGCCGCGAAGCGGCTAGGCCGACAGTGGCAGCCGGTCGCCCTGAGCAGGGTCGGCATCGGCGGCCGGCTCGTCGTCGGTAGCGGCCTGAGGCGTGTCGGCGGCCGGCGGCGCGGGGGTCTCGTCCGGACCCGTGTATCCGGGCTTTTCTATCCTCACGATCGCGCGCGACACGTCCGGTCCCACCGCTGTCGCCCGCATCTCCAGCGACGAGCGGCGGTTCCCGTCGCGGTCCTCGTACTCGCTGGTGTAGACGTGGCCCACCACGATCACCGGGGCGCCCTTGCCCATCGCGGCGCCGACTCCGGTGACGAGCTTTCCCCAGCAGTTCACGTTGATGAACAGCGAGTTGCCCGGCTCCCAGCCGCCGTCGGCGGTGCGCCGCCGGGAGTTGCTGGCCACCCGGAACTTCATGACCTGCTGGCTGCCGACCTGACGGCGCTCTGGGTTGTTGACGATGTGGCCGACCACGGTAAGCGGTGTTTCGAACATGGGCTGATCCCTCTTTTCTCTTTTTCTCTGTCATGGCTCGGTGAACACGTCACCGCCCTGTCGACCGCCATTCAGCTCCCCACCACCGACGGAATGCGGATGAAGCCGAGACCGGGCGCTAAGCCTGTGGACGAAGCGGTGACTGTGGATCGGGCCCGCTTTCCATGCGCACTTTCAAGCAGCCCAAAGCCTTGGGCTTACGCCTCGGGCCGGGCCAAGTGGTACCGTATCTTGTACCACTAGCAAGGAGGTCCTCGGTGGCGATCACGGCAAGCGAGGCGCGCAGGAACCTGTTCCCCCTGATCGAGAAGGTGAACGCCGACCGGACGCCCGTCGAGATCACCTCAAAGGCCGGCCGCGCAGTGCTGATGGCCGCCGAGGACTGGGAAGCCTGGCAGGAGACGGCGTACCTGTTCAGCTCCCCGGCGAACGCCCGCCGGCTCCTCGACGCCGCCGAGGCCTTGGACAAGGGCCACGGAATCCGGGCCGAACTCGCCGAGTGAACATCGTCTTCTCGCCTCAGGCGTGGGAGGACTACCAGCACTGGCAAACCGCTGACCGCGCGGTGCTCAAGCGGATCAACAGGCTCATCGCGGACGCATGCCGGTCGCCGCAGGAGGGCATCGGCAAGCCGGAGCCGTTGAAGTACGGGCTGGTCGGCGCCTGGTCTCGGCGGATCACCCAGGAGCACCGACTCGTCTACCGCGTCGTCGGAAATGACCTGCAGATCCTCCAGGCCAGGTATCACTACACCTAACCGGACGCGGTCTGCTCGTCCTGTTCACGCCGCGCTTCGCCCCGCGCCAGGTGGGCCAGCATCGCGTTGTACGCGGCCAGTTCGGCGTCGTCGTCGCGGTCGGCGGCGCGGTCCAGCCGCCGGGCGGTCCGATTGTCGCTGCGGGCCCACTGCACCAGCAGCGCGAGCATGACGATGACCAGCGGCACCTCGCCCGCCGCCCACGCGATCCCCCCGCCCAGGCGCTGGTCGCCGAGCAGGTCGGTGTGCCAGCTCAGGCCAAGCGATCGGTAATAGGCCGCCCCGAGCACCGTCCGGGTGCCCATCAGGACCACCCCGAAGAACGCGTGCAGGGGCAGCGACGCGAACACGACGCCCACCTTGGCCAGCGGCGGGATCGGACGCGGCGTGGGGTCGACGCCGATGACGATCCAATAGAACACGTACCCGCTGAGCAGGAAGTGGATGTTCATCGCCAGGTGCCCGGCGTGGCTGCTGACCGCGGTGTCGAACAGGTTCGACAGGTAGAGCCCGTAGAAGCCGGCGATGAACAGCACGGTGGCGACCACCGGGTTGGTGATGAACCGCGAGTAGCGGCTGTGCAGCGCGGCCAGCAGCCACTCCCGCATGCCGGGCGGATCGTCGCGACCCGCCGCGGGCAGTGCCCGCAGCGCCAGGCTGACCGGGGCGCCGAGCACCAACAGGATCGGGGCCAGCATCGACAGCCCCATGTGGGCGATCATGTGCACGCTGAACATCGCCGGCATGTAGCGCCCGACGCCCGACGACGTCACGAACAGCAGCGTCAGGCAGCCGAGCAGCCAGGCCGCGGTCCGGCCGGGCGGCCAGCTGTCGCCGCGGCGGCGCAGCCGCACCACGCCGGCCACGTAGAGCGCGGCGAGCACGATGGCGGCCGTCCCGAAGATGAGGTCGAAGCGCCAGTCGAACAGGATGCGCGCGACGGTCGGCGGTCCGTCGAAGTCGTAGCCGATCTCGGCCTCCGGGATGGACGGCAGCCGGTTCGGCGGCGGCGGCGGCGGGGTGCGGCCGAGGCCGACCGCGACGCCGAAGGTGATCCCGAAGATCGCCGCCTCGACCGCGGCGAGCCGGATCAGGACCCGGCGGCCGCCGGCCCCGTCCGATCCCAGGGCGGCGACCGCCGAGCGCCGCTGGCGCCAGCCGAGGACGCCCAGCGCGGACAGCGCGACGATCTTGGCCACCACCAGGCGCCCGTAGGCGGTGGTCAGCAGGTCGGACGGGAAGACGCGCACCAGCGCGTTCACCACGCCGCTGAGCGCCATCGCGACCCAGCACCACAGCGCGAGGGCGGAGAAGCGCCGCGTCGCCAGGCCGAGGTGGTCGCCGGCCCGCAGCGCGTGGGCGAGCAGCGCGAGCAGCCCGCCGGCCCACAGGCTCGCGGCGACGAGGTGGATCAGCAGGGCGTTGGTGCCCAGGTCGTGGGAGCCGCCGGCCGACGAGTGGCCGGTCAGCCCGAGCGGAACCAGCGTGACGATCGACCCGAGCAGCAGCAGGGGCGTCCAGGACCAGCGCAGCACCGGCCTGCTGGCGACCGCGACGACCGCGGCAAGCGCGGCGGTCCAGCGCCACGCCGAGGCCGTGTTGACCAGGCCGGCGAGCGACCAGAGCTGCGCCGGATTGAGGTGGTCGACCAGTCGCTGACCGGAGACGTCGGAGATGGTCAGGGGGACCAGCAGGGCGGCGCACACGGCCCACGCCCCCGACGCCACCGTGCCCAGCCGCAGCGCGCGGTAGCCGCCCGCGTCGAGGATTCCGTTGCGTTGCGGGGGCACCAGGAAGGCCGCGAAGAGGAACGACCCCACCGCCAGCACCGCGGCGATCTCCCCGGCGGCGCGGACGAACGGCAGCCCCAGCGTGGTGACCGGCCCCGGGTTGGGCAGGCCGGTGGCGGTCAGCGCGTCGGCCAGGGACAGCGAACCCAGGCCGGCCGCGGTGCAGCCGGCCAGCACGGCGACGCCGGTGAGCAGCGGCCACACGGGCGCGCGGCGCGCGGCCGGCGCGGTTCGCGCGGCCTCGCCGACATCCGCGGGGCGGGCAACGGTCATGTACCCAGGGTATTGATGGTGGCCGGCGGCTACCGCGCCTGGCCGTCGAGGCGGCGCTGACGTGCCTGCATGTCGCGGCTGACGAACTGCTTGCGGGCGATCCGGCCGATGTAGTCGCAGTCGCGAAGGACGTCCCGCAGCTCCCGCTTGAAGGCGTCCCGCCGTTCGGCGAGGTCGTCGGCGGGCGCGATCAGGTCCTGGTCGGCGACCACCTGGTAGGCGGTGGCGAACAGCAGCGTGGAGACCGACTCGCTGCTGCGGACCCGGGTCTGCGCCACGTACTGGCGGCCGACCCCGAGCGCCGACTTCGTCAGCTCCTTCTGGCCGACGTCCGGCGGGGCGTCGCGCAGCACGTCGGCGACGATCTCGTACGCCTCGAAGAACACGCGCAGCATGGCGTCGGACATCAGCGGGCGCTTGGCGAACAGCAACTCGTCGATCTCGGCGCCACCGGCGGCCACGTGGGTTTCCCAGTCGTCGTGCCACGCCATCTCCTCGGCGATGTTCTCGCGGAACGAGGCCGAGTCGGCGAAGTAGAAGTCGAACTTGAGCAGGTCGCGCAGGCGCATGGCCTGGGCCCAGAACGCCTCCATGCGGTCGCCCTCGGCGTCCCGGGCGTGCGCGAGCGCCAGTTCGACGATCGAGGTCTCCAGGAACGCGTGGATCACCGAATTGCGGTAGAAGGCCGCCGCGTGCTGCTCCTCCGGGGCGATGAGCCACACCGGTTCGCGGCCGCCGTCCACCCGGGTGATCGGGTGGCCGTTGGACAGCGCGTCGACCGCGGCGCGCACGCCGTCGCGCGTGCGCAGCCGCAGCGCGCTCGTCGACATCGGGATCTGCTTGCGCTCGAGGTAGTCCAGCGAGTCCTGCAGGGTGTGGTGCAGCTGGTCGAGCGTCAGCGCCGCACCCCGCGTCGTCAGCAACAGCGCGCACACCAGACCCGTCGCCGTCACCGGCGTCGACTGCAGGATGCGCCACGCGACCTCGAACGACATCTTCTGCAGCGCAAGACGTTTCGCGTCCGGGTCCTGGGCGAGCGATCCGTGCGGCGGGCCGAGGTACTGGCGCATCGACACGGCCTCGGGGAAGCGGACGTAGATCTTGCCGTAGTTGCGCTCCCCCTGCGCCCTGATGAAGTTGTACAGCCAACCCAGGCCCTCGGGCGTCTTCTCGCCGCCGCGGGCGTAGGCGGCGTACTCGGCGGTCTCGTGCAGCTGGTCGAAGCTGATCGACACCGGCTGCAGCAGGATGTCCTCGCTGCGCGCGTCCAGGTAGGCGTCCGCCACGTAGGCCAGCAGACCGAGCTTGGGCGGCAGCATCTTTCCGGTGCGCGACCGCGTCCCCTCGATGGACCAGCTGAGGTTGAACCGCTTCTCGACGATGTAGCCGACGTATTCGCGCAGCACGTACTTGTAGAGCGCGTTGTCGCCGATGTTGCGGCGGATGAAGATGGTGCCGGCACGGCGCAGCAGCGGTCCCATCACACCGAACGACAGGTTGATGCCGGCGAAGACGTGCACGGGGGGCAGGCGGTTCTCCTGCATCGCGACCGGCACCACCGCGCCGTCGATGTAGGAGCGGTGCGAGAACAGCAGCACGGCCGGGTGGGATTCGAGGGCGGCCCGCAACGCCGCGACCTGGTACTCGTCGTAGTCGATCTCCGGGTCGAAGCCGCGGCTGAGCGCCCGGCCGAGCACGCCGACCAGGTCGACGGACACGCGGCTCCAGCCGGTGGAGAGCTCGTCGAGCATCTTGCCGGCTTCCTCGACCGTGGCGCCGGGGATCTTCCTCAGGCCGGCCCGAAACCGCGCGGACGCCAGGATCTCCGGCTTGACCAGCCGCGGCGACTTGTACTGCGGCCCGAGGATGCGGTACTCCACCCGCTCCATCGCGAGGATGGCGCGCCGGATGACGAACTGCGCGAAGTCGCTCTTGTCCTGGCCGACGGTAAGGTCGCGCCACTGCTGGCGCAGTTCGGACACCTTGGCCGGCTCCCCGGCGACCACGCGGGCGCGCTCGGGGGCGCTGCGCACGATCTGCCGCTGCTGCCGCTCGTTGGGGTTGTAGGGATCGCGGCCGGGCAGCAGGCCGGCGACCTTGGCGACCCGGCCGCGGTCCGGGGCCGGCAGCCAGAACACCCGGACGGGGACGATCGAGCGGTCCTCCCCGTGTTCGGCGTCGCACACCAGCCGCGCCGCGAGGGCGGTCAGCGCCTCCGGCGGCGCGTCGGGCGGCGGGAGCTCGAGCACCTCGAACGTCGCGTCCGGGTGGGCGACGCGCTGCCGGTCCAGCCACGCCAGGACGAGCTCCCTTTCGACCGGCGAGGTCATCGACGCCAGCACCAGCGAGTCCTGCGCGGTGAGGACTGCGCTGGCGTCCGCGGCGAGCGTCACGGCCGCCCTTGGGGGCCGGCCCCGTCGGTGTCCGGCTTCGGCTTGGCCGGCGCCTTCTTGGCCGCCGTCTTCTTGGCGGGCGCCTTCTTGGCCGCCGTCTTCTTGGCGGGGGCCTTCTTGGCGGCGGCCTTGGCCGGCGCCTTCCGCGCGGCCGCCTTGGCGCTGCCCGCCGCCTTCTTCTCGGCGTACAGGTCCACCTCGGGCAGCTCGTCGACCGGCCAGTTGGCCAGCGTGTCCAGGTAGAGCTGGCGGATCTCGGCGATGCGGTCCGACAGCGTGTCCAGCGTCCAGTCCCGCACCGAGATGGGCGGGAACACGGCGACGTCGACGGTGCCCGGGTTGATCGTGCTGGAGTTGCGGGCGGCGACGATCTCCGCGTTGCGGATGACGATCGGCACGATGGGGATGCCCACGGCCATCGCGATCCGGAACGCGCCCTTCTTGAACGGCCCGACCTCGGTGGTGTCCACCCGGGTGCCCTCGGGGGCGATCACGATGGAAAGCCCCTTGCGGGCGAGCTCCTCCACCTGGTGCAGCGACTCCACGGCGGAGGCCGGGTCGTCGCGGTCGATGAACGCGGCGTCCATCGCCCTGCCGATGGTCCCCATGATCGGGTCCTTGGCGAGTTCCTTCTTGCCGACGGCGGTCCAGTTGTCGCGCACCAGGGCGCCGGTGATGATCGGGTCGACCTGGTTGCGGTGGTTGAAGATGAACACCGCCGGGCGCTGCGCCGTCAGGTTCTCCTCGCCGATGACGTTCAGCTGCACGCCGGTGATCGCCAGCGACAGCTGGGAGAACGTCGAGGTGAAGAAGTTGACGCCGCGCCGCCGGCTGCGCGTCAGCACGCCGATGCCCAGCGCGCCGGCCGCGACCGGGAACATCGAGCCCAGGCCGGCCACTGTCCGGATCTGCCGGCGCAGGCCGACCGGGCCGCGGCTGTTGAACCGCAGGATCGGCCAGCCGCGGCGCTTGGCTACGGCGGCCATCTTGCCCTCGGGGTTCGTCGGGCGCGGGTTCCCGACCAGGTACATCAGGGCGACGTCCTCGTCGCCGTCGGCGTAGAAGTAGCTGTCCTTGAGGTCGATGTCGTGCTCGGCCGCAAACCGTTGCACCGCAGCCGCTTTCCCGGGCCCCCACAGGATCGGCTTCTCCACGCCGCCGGTCAGCAGGCCGTCCTCGGTGGTCTCGAACTTGTTGGTGAGCATGTTGGAGATGCCGAGGAAGCGCGCCACCGGGTTGACCTGGATCGTCAGCGCCGACGAGCTGAGCACGACGGTGTGGCCCCGCGCGACGTGGGCGCGCACCAGCTCGCGCATCTCCGGATAGATGCGCGACTCGATGCGCTGCACGAACAGCCGCTCCCCGATCTCCTCCAGGTCGTCGATCAACCGCCCGGCCAGCGCCGCGGCGGCCTTGCCGATCAGGTCCTCGAACTCGATGCGCCCCAGGGTGTGGCTGAGGCCGGCCTGGATCATGCTGAGCAGCTCGCCGACGCCCATGTCGCGGCGCCGCAGGCGCTCCTGGGTGAGGATGACGGCGGTGAAGCCGGCCACCAGCGTCCCGTCGAGGTCGAAGAACGCGCCGATCTTGGGTCCCGGCGGGCTGGCCATGATCTCGGCGACCGAGCCCGGCAGCCGCATGTCGGTGGGCTGCGGTTCGCCGGAGGCGGTCATGAGCTTGCCGCCGACCGTGCAGAGGGGGCCGGTTCGGCGAACGACGCGGGCACCGCGCGGGGCGGCGGGTCGCCGGCGAGCGCCAGGATTTCGTTGAAGCCGTCCAGCAGGCACTGGGCGAACAGCGGTTCGTTGCGCACCGACGCCCGGTCGTAGCGAACCGTGATGGTGCACCAGCCGCCGCGGGAGATCAGCACCACCATCATCGCCACCCCCGGCAGCGGGCCGATGCCGTACTGCCGCAGCACTTTGGCGCCGGCGATGTACGTGTCGCCCGGGTAGACGGGGACGTTGCTGGCCTGCACGTCCGAACCGATCACCGACCCGGTGATCCCTTCCAGGATCGCGGTCGGCAACACGCTGAGCACCGGTGCGATCGATCCGATGATGTTCATCGCCGGCTCGTCGCGGCGCTGCGTCATCTGGGCCCGGATCTTCTTCATCCGGGAGACCGGGTCGTTCGTGCCGATCGGCGCCGCCAGGTTGACGCCGGTGAACCTGTTGCCGCCGGCCGTGTCGGCGTCGGCGCGCAGGTTGACCGGGACGGCCATCGGCAGCGTGCTGATCGGCACGCCCAGCGCGTCGTGGTAGCGGCGCAGCGCACCGCACAGGCCCGCGAGGTAGGCGTCGTTGATCGATCCGCCGCCGGCTTTCGCGGCCTTGTGCAGGTCGGAAAGCTTGATGTCGATCGCCTCGGTCCGGGTCGCGAGGCTGCGCCGGCGCAGCAGCGGGGACGGCTCGGCCGCCCGGTTCATGACCCGCATCCCCGACATGGCGTAGCCGACGATCCCCGACACCGTCGACGCCGGTTCGAGGACAGCGCGCCCGGCCACGGACACCGCTCCCGCCAACGCGCCGGCGGCGGTGTTGACGACGGCGATGGGAAGGCGGTTGATGCCCTGCCGCATCAGGTCGTTGGGCGTCAGGTCCTGCGGGATCGGCAGGGGCGGCGCCGGTTTGGCGGGCGGATCGCGCTCCAAGTCGTAGATCTCGGCGAACATCTCGACACCGCCGACGCCGTCGGTCACCGCATGGCTGACGTGGAGCAGCGTGGCGGCCTTGCCGTCGGCAAGACCTTCGACGAGAGTGGCCGTCCACAGCGGCCGGGAGATGTCCATCGGCGACTGCAGGATCACCTCGGCGAGGTCGAACACCTCGCGCAAGGTGCCGGGTTCGGCGACGCGCACGCGGCGCACGTGGAAGTCCAGGTTGAAGTCGGGGTCGACCACCCAGCGGGGCGACGCCGTGGGCAGCGTCGGAACGACGACCTTCTGCCGCAGCCGCAGCACCTTGCGGCTGGCGTTCTCGAACCGGGCCCGGAAGCGGTCCCAGTCCGGCGTGGTGTCGAGCACCTCGAGCGCCATGATCCCCGAGCGAGTGCGCGGGTTCGCCTCGCCGCGGTGCATCAGGTAGTCGACGGGTCCGAGTTCGTCGGACAACGTGATGGCGTCCTCAGTCATGGTGGTCGTTTCGACGCGCCAACCTTGTCACCGTCGCTCACGCCTCCTGCCTCCGGGCCGCCCAATCCAGTCGCCTCCACAACGCTAGTCGGGATGCCGCGTCGGTGAAAGCAGTGGTCGGCTGGGGACCCCCGGCTCAGCTGGCCGAGGTCGCCGGCATCGGCAGCGCGTCCATCAACGAGTAAGTGCGGCGCCCGTAGACGACCCCCAGGAAGTCGGAGACGGCATCGGCGGCCAGGCGGGAACGGACCGTCGGCGTGATGTCGAAAGCGTGGTGAGCGTTGGCCAACTCGGCGTACCCGACCGTGGCGGCGCCGGCCGCGCTCAGCGCCACGCAGAAGGCCCGGCCCTGGCCGCTGGGCACCAATTCGTCCTTGTCACCGTGCAGGACGAAAAACGGCGGGGCATCGCGGTGGACGTAGGTGATGGGCGACGCGGCCCGGAACCGCTCGGGGTGGCGGGCGTAGCGGGCCTTCAGCACGAAGTGCTCGAGGAACGGCAGCATCAGCTCGTGCATGTTGTCGAAGTCGGTGAAGTCGTAGACGCCGTAGTAGGGCACGGCGGCCTGCACCGTCGTGTCGGACCGCTCGAATCCCGGCTGGAACTGCGGGTCGTTCGGGGTGAGCGCGGCCAGCGCGGCCAGGTGCCCGCCCGCGGACCCGCCGGTGATCGCGATGAAGTCCGGGTCGCCGCCGTAGTCGGCGATGTTCTCGCGGACCCATGCGATGGCCCGCTTGACGTCGATGAGATGGGCGGGGAACGCGCATTTCGGGCTCTTGCTGTAGTTGATCGAGACGCAGATCCAGCCGAGCTCGACCATCCGGCTCATCAGCGTGTAGCCTTGGGGCCGTTTGTCGTTGACGGCCCACGCGCCGCCGGGAACCTGGATCAGCACGGGCGCGCGCCGGCCCGGGGCGAGATCGTGGCGCCGCCAGATGTCGAGCAGGTGCTCACGCCCGCCGGGGCCGTAGGAGATGTCCGACGTCTGCGCCGCGTAGCGGCGCCGCGGCCCGGGCCGGTTGAGCAGCCCGCTGCGCGGGGCGCAACCGGACGGGGCGCAGGCCGGGTGGCGCACCTGCTCCCGGAACTCCGGCCCGAGCGACTCCTCGAGGGCGGCGGTGAGCGCGCGGTCCGCCCGCTGGGCGGCCCAGGTCGAGGCGATCCGCCCGATGGACGGGTGCGACACCCGCGCCAGCGCGTGTCCCGTGATGACGTGCGGGGGGAACTCGGTGAGCAGCCAGCCGGCCACCCAGCCGGCGGCGAACGGCGAGCCGCGCAGCAGCAGCGCGCCGGCCCGGTAGGTAGCTCTCGCATCCGAGAGCAAGCGCTGTGCCTCGGTACCCGCTCGCGAGCAGCGCGAAGTCAGGTCAATGGCCACGCTCATAGGTACGCCACCCCTCGACGTCAGGCACACGCTTCGTTGCGGTTAACGGCTAACGTACAGCCGGTGTTCTTGTACGTGTGTCGAGGCTCACACCATAGCCGATAATTGCGGCGGGGGAACACTTTTCGCGCGTGTCGTGTCCGTCGACCCTGAGCACGAGACGGCGTTGGATAGACTGACCAGCGCATTGCCTCCGTAGCTCAGGTGGATAGAGCAAGGGCCTTCTAATCCCTAGGTCGCACGTTCGAGTCGTGCCGGGGGCACTGACCGCATGTGTGACTTCGGCTGATCCGTGACACTCCAGGATGAGGGAGTCGAGCTGTCGGCCACCGCCAGCGTCGGCTTGTCACCGCCGGCGCGCACATGTCAATCGACCCGCAGGCCACCCCGGGGCTAAAGGGCGTTTGGGGCCGTATCGCCCCGCCTGGGTAGACCGCCGTTCCGGCATCCCTCTAGTTTTCGTAATTGAAGCGTGTCAACAGGTCTGCTGCGGAAAGATGCTGACTGAAAAAACGGGCCATCCCGGCCTCGGCTCCCGATCAAGCGTGACGGTACGAGTGATGCAGACGAGCGATGAGACCCCGGCCCAAGAGCGGAGCCTGGGCGGCGGTGATCGGTGGCGCTGGGCGATACCGCTGTGCCTGGCAGCCTTGCTCGGTTTGCTCGTGCTGCTCTGGCTACGCGCACAGCCGCTCAGCAGCCGCGTGGTCGACCTACCGACCGCGCTCAGCGCGCTGGGCTCGCTGGCCGGACTCGCCGGCACGGTACTGCTCGCAGCCGCGATCGTCTTATCCGCCCGCCTGCGCCTGATCGAATCGGCCGCCGGAGGCCTAGACCGGGCCTACCGCCTGCACCACCGCATCGGCAGCCTTGCGTTCGCGCTTGTTGCGCTCCATCCCACGCTGCTGGCGTGGGGCTATGCCCAGTTCTCGTGGAAGCGGGCCGCCCGACTGTGGTCGCCCTTCAACGTCCCCGCGACGCTGATCGCCGGGCAGGTCGCGCTGACCCTCCTGACGGTGGCGATCGTGATCACCCTGTACGTCCGAGTGCGCCATCAGGTGCTGATCTGGCTGCAACGGCTGCTCGGGCTGGCCTTTCTGCCCGCGGCCTACCACGCGCTCTACGTCGGCGGGGATGTGTCCACCAACCCGGCGCTGTGCCGCTTCATGCAGCTGGTCATCGGCGTGGGACTGGCCGCGCTGGTTGTGCACTCCCTGCTCGGGCGTTGGCTGGCCCGGCACTACACCTTCGAAGTCAGCCAGATCACCATGCTGACCGGCAACATCACCGAGGTGCTGCTGCGCCCCGTCCGACGGCCGATGCCGTTTGTTCCGGGCCAGTTTGGCTACCTGCGATTCACGCACCAACCGATCGGCGGCGAGCCCCACCCGTTTTCGATCGCCTCGGCCCCGACGGCGCCGCAGCTCCGGTTCGTGATCAAGGACGTCGGCGACTACACGCACCAGATCGGGGGCGAGGTTCGGCTTGGCGCCCGGGCCGTGGTCGAAGGCGCCTACGGACGCTTCTCGCACCGATTCGTGCGCGGACATCGGCAAGTTTGGATCGCCGGCGGTATCGGCGTCGCGCCGTTTCTGTCCATGGCCGCCTCGCTGCGCGGTGGCGGCTATGACGTCGACCTGTTCTACTGCTACCCCACCCAGGGGCAAGCCCCCTTCCTGGACGAGTTGCTCGCCCGGGCGGCAACGACCCCCGGACTGCGGGTGCATGCCGTCGAAGAGGACCGTGAAGGCTTGCTGACGGCCAAGCAGATCGCCGCCCGCATCGGCTCCTTGCAGGGGCGGGAGTTCTTGCTGTGCGGGCCGGTGGCAATGATGGAAGCCCTGCGCCAGCAGCTGCACCACGAAGGTGTAACGCATGCCCGGATCCATGTGGAGGAGCTGGCCTACCGATGAAATGGCTCGTCGGACTGGTCCTGGGCGCGTTGCTGGCCACGATTGCGGTGACCACAGTGGGCAACACGCGCAATCCTGGGGAGTTTTCGGCGGCCGAGATCGCCACGCATTCCTCGACGACCAGCTGCTGGCTGCTGATCAGCAATCGGGTCTATGACGTCACGACGTATCTGAGACGCCACCCGGGCGGCATCGCGACCGTCACGCCCTGGTGCGGCAAGGAGGCGAGCCAGGCCTTTGCCACTGAGGCGGGCCGCGGCGAGCACTCACCGGCGGCTCATGACCTGTTGCGGGCCTACTGGATCGGAGTACTGGCCAGCCGGTGAGAAGCAACGGTGCGCCGGATGGAGCCGCCGCGAACCGGTGCGGCGCCGCGCCGACGCCGACCCGCTGAAATGCGACCGTTTGGATGCGTCCGCGGCGGGCTACCTATGGCATGACAACTATCGGCAGCCCCTCGCGTCCGGCCGGCGCGGCGGGTGAGCATTGCGGGAGCCAGACGAAGCGATGACTGCCACCCAACCGCTCTCTCCTGACATGCCGACGACCAACCTGCCGCGGTACTGGGCAGAACCGCACGCCCCGAGCGAGGAAAGAACTCCGCTGGTCGCCGGGTCGACGCTCGCCGGCGGCCGGATCCGGCTGATGGTGTTCCATGGCGACGCCCCGCATCTCGAGTTCTGGCAGGCGCTGGACACGGTGACGGGCCAGCACTTGGCCGTCACGGTGGTGGACGCCGCGAACGCCCTCCCGCCCGCAACCGTCAACGTGATTCATTCGCGCACCGCAAGCCTGCGGGGCATCAACTCCCCCGGCCTGGCGCGAGTGCTCGACGTGGGGCGCGACCAATGCGGCCTCGTCGTCGTCGCCGACTGGACCCGTGGCGCCTCGCTGAAAGAAGTGGCCGATACGGCGCCGTCACCCCTCGGGGTCGCGGACGCCGTGTTGCCGCTGGCCGAGACGGCTGACGTGGTGCACGGGGCGGGGTTGGCGTTGTCGATCGACCATCCGAACCGCATCCGGGTCAGTGCCGACGGACGCGTGGTGCTTGCGTTCCCGGCGACGATGCCGAATACGGCACCGCGGGACGACCTTCGAGGCATCGGCGCGGTCATGTACGCGTTGCTGGTCAACCGCTGGCCCGGCAGAGGCGCGACGACGGAGTGGAGGCCGGTCGAGGTTGACGCCGAGGGCCGGATCCGGGAACCGGCGGCCCTCAACCCCCGGGTCCCGTTCCTCATTTCCTCGACGGCGGCAGGCCTGGTGCGCGACGGCGACGGAATCCGCAGCGCCAAGACGGTTTCGACGCTGCTGCGCGAGGCCGCCGACGATGCCAAGAACCAGGCGGGACCCTCGACCACGCGCAGATTGCTGGCACCTGTACCGCCCGGGTCCTACGCCGGCTTCCGGGATTTCGGCCCGGCGGAAAAAGCCCAGCTCGCGCGGCGCGCCCTGTTGAAGACATTCCTCGGGGCCTCGGCGGTGGTCGTCCTCGTGATGCTGCTGACCTTCGTCGACACCATCGGCCGCATCATGGGCACCGTGGACAACCACGCCACCATGAACCCGAACAAGCTTGGCCTGCATACGGAGTCGACGAAACCCGTTCCGTCGCCGACGCTCGTGGCGGCGCCACCGGCCACCGGCAACGGCACGATCAAGCCGCTCAGCGCGTCGGTCTTTTCGCCGGGTGGCTCACCGGACAGCCCGAAGTCGGCGGGGTTGGCAATCGACGGCGACCCGGCAACCGCGTGGTCGACCGACAATTACTTTGACGCTCAACCCTTCCCGAAGTTGAAGGAAGGGGTGGGCCTGTTGCTGCAACTTCCCGGACCCACCGTGCTGAGCGCCGTCACGGTCGACCTGGACAGCACCGGCACCGTCGCGCAGATTCGCTCAGCTCCGAACGCGACGCCCGCCAAGCTCGCTGACACCGCCGAGTTGAGCCCGCCCACGCCGATGCAGCCCGGGCACAACGTCATCCCGGTGAAGGCGGCCGCACCGGCCACCTTCGTCGTGGTGTGGATCAGCACCCTCGGCACCACCCACGGCAAGAACCATTCCGACATTTCCGAGATCACGCTGCAGGGCACCGTCGGGCGATGAGCGTGGCGGCTGGAAACGCCGCCCGAAAAACTGTCCGTATTCGCCCCCTCTGACGCTCCTACCTGGTGAGCGCGGCCGCCCAGGTCCCGCGCCACGAGGAAACGGAGCACAGCATGGACACCAATCCCTGCCTCGACGTGATTGCCGCGGGGCCGGCCAAGCGCAGGGCGACCGGACGGTGGGCGCTGGCTGAGCACCTGCGCCGGGCGCACGAGAACGCCGACCTCTTCGTGCGCTTGGCGCGAGAGGCGGGCATCGGCACCGACGACGGCGCGCACGCCCCGATGATCCCCTGCGTCATCGGCAGCGCGCAGAAGGCGCGGCAATTGTCCGACTCCTTGGCGCGGCGCGGCGTCATCGCCGACGCGATCGTCTTTCCCGCCGCCCCGGAAGACCAAGCGCGCCTGCGCTTCTTCGTCACCAGTTGCCATTCCCCGGCAGCGGTCCGGTTCATGGTCGCGGCGCTGGCCGAAGAACTGAACCGGCTGGGCATCTAGGGCGGCACGGACACGAAAGGCGGCCGAAGCAATGCGGTTGTTCTGCTTCCACCACGCCGGGGGCGGCGGGCTGGCGTTCAATGCCTGGGACAAGGCCCTGAGGCCGGCCGTCGAGGTGATCCCGGTCGAGGTCGCGAACCGGGAGCGCTTCGGCACGCTGCGGCAGCTCGTCGACGAGGTGAACGATCAGCTGCGACCAGCCCTCGACGAGCCCCACATGTTCTTCGGCCACAGTTTCGGCGCCCTGCTGGCATACCGGGTGGCGTGTGCGCGCGCCGCACAGGGCGCCGCCCTGCCGCGGGCGGTGTTCCTCTCGGCCTATGGCCCGCCGCACCTTCGTCCCCCGCTGCATGCCGTCGACCTGCTCGACGACGGCCAGCTGGCGGCTCTGCTGTCCGATCTGGGCGGACTGCCGTCGCAACTCACCCGATGGCCCACCCTGCATGCCCGGGCGATCGCCGTCACCCGCCACGATTTGAGGCTGTGCACGACCGACGAGGAGGAGGACACCGCGGAACTGCCGAGCCCAATCCACGTCTTCGGCGGCAGCGAGGACCCGCTCGTCAGCGAATCCGACTTGCGCGAATGGCGCTGGCGCACAACGGCCGAATTCTCCGTCCAGATCCTTCGGGGCGGCCACTTCTATCTGCGTGACCGGCCGCGCCTGTTCAACACGCTGCGGCCCCTGATGGCGACGGCCGCGGCGGCGTGACGGGCCGGTAGCGGCCGTGCTCGGTGACGACGGCGGTGATCAGCTCGGCCGGCGTCACGTCGAAGGCGGGGTTGAACACGTCGGCGCCCGGCGGGGCGATCGTGGCGCCCGCGAAGGTCCTGACCTCGTCGGGCGCGCGTTCCTCGATGGCGATCTCGGTGCCGGTGGCCAGGGACTCGTCGACGGTCGATGACGGCGCGACCACGATCAGCGGCACGTCGTGATGCCGGGCGGCGATCGCCAGGCCGTAGGTGCCGATCTTGTTGGCGACGTCGCCGTTCGCCGCGATCCGGTCGGCGCCGACCAGCACGCAGTCGACGAGGCCCCGCGCCATCGCCGCGGCGGCGGCGCCGTCCGGCTGCACCCGGTAGGGCACTTTCGCCTGCGCCAGCTCCCAGGCGGTGAGCCGGGCGCCCTGCAGCAGTGGACGCGTCTCGTCGACGAGCACCTCCTCGACCAGTCCGCGCTCGTGCAGGTGCCAGACGACGCCCAGCGCACTCCCCCAGGCCACGGTGGCGAGATGTCCGGCGTTGCAATGACTCAGCAGCCGCAGCGGGCGGCGACCGCAGAGCCCGAGGACGATGTCGGCGGCGTGGGCGGACGCGGCGCGGTTGAGCCGTTCGTCCTCGTCGAGAATCTCGAGCGCTTCGGCGAGCACGGCTTCGGCGCCCTCGTCGAGCCGCGCGAGCGCACGCGCGACTCCCCAACCGAGGTTGACGGCGGTCGGTCGCGCGGTCGCGACCCGCGCCGCCGCGGCACGGGCGTCGCCGTTTTCGCGGGCGGCCAGCACGACGCCCAGGGCGCCCGCGGCCCCGAGCGCCGGGGCACCGCGCACGGCGAGCCGGCGGATCGCGTCGATCAGCTCGTCAACGGTTCGCAGACGCAAGATCCGGTACTCGCCGGGCAGCGCCGTCTGGTCGATGATCGTGACCGCGTCGCCGTCCCAATCGATGGTCCTGCGCACCGGGCCGACCCTAGCCGGTCAGATCTTGCCGGCGGCGAAGCCGGCAGCCTGATCGACCAGTCCGGACCCGATGTACGAAGGCTGCAGGTGCGACGGCCAATTCGTGCCCCTGCCGCAGATGGGATCGCCGGGCGCGCACTGGTCGATGGTTCGGGCGGCGAACGTGGGGGCGAACCCCCGCGTGCCGTTGCCGAACAGCACCACGGCCGCGACGTGCTGATCCGCATCCCGGGGCAGTCCGCCGACGAGGGCGCGGTCGACCACCTCGGCGCCGAGCGAATAGCCGCCGAGCACGATCCGGGCGTTCGGGCAGCTCTTGGCCATCGATTGAATGTGGTCGGTGATGTCGCTCGCGCCACTGCCGGTGGTGATGTTGGCGGGGTAGTTGACCCCGTACACCCCGACCGACTTCGGCGTCTGCGCGCGCAGGGCATTGACGAACGCGTCGCCGACCGCGCCGACGCCGGGTGGCTCCTCCCGGCCGCGCGCGAACACCACTTCGGCGTCGGGGCACGCCGCCGACGCGACGGGTGCGGGCGTGACCGCCGAGCCAAACGCGAGTGCGGAGGCGAGGAAGGCGATGAGCCTCATGACGCGATGTTACGGCGTTTCGTCGACGCCGAGATTGCCGTTGATCACTTCGCTCAGGTGACGGCCGACGTCGTCGAGCGGGGCGATGGACTGCGTCGCGAGCGCGAGGATGACGGCGCCCTCGATGGCCGCGACGATCAGCGTCGCCAGCGACGACGCGCGGTCCCGGTCGATGCCATGCGCGGCGAGTCGATCGGCGAGGACGGCCCGCCACTCGACGAACGCGTCGGCGGCCGCCCGCGCGGCGTCCGGCGCTTCCGAGCGACCAAGGACCGCGGCGACGATCGGGCAGCCGGCCTCCATCTCGGTCGCGCTCAGTTGGCCCTTCCATTCGTCGATGAAGGTTTGGACCGCGACGGCGGGATCGCCGTCCCCGGCCGACCGGATGACCGCGGTCAACGACTCACCGGCAAGGCGGGTGGCCTCGGCGACGAGTTCGGCCTTGCCGCCGGGGAAGTTCAGGTAGACCGTCCTGCGGGCGACGCCGCTGTCCTCCAGCAGCGCGTTGAGGCCGGTGCCGGCGACACCGTGCCGTCGGACCAGTCCCGTCGCGCTCGCGATCAAGGCGTCTCGCGCTGACATATTCGGCATCCTTCCGTGAAAACTTCTTGCAGTATACCGATCGGTCTACTAGCCTCAATCGCATCGGGCTACTTTTCGACCCAGGAGGCGCCATGACCACCGTCGGCCACGACAAGACGCTGCGAAAGTTCCGCCGGGAACGCGCGCTCGGACGCTACGTGCTCAACCCGACGGTGAAGGCGCTGAGCAGGATCGGCGTGCGCACCAGCCTGGCCACCGAACTGGAAACCATCGGTCGCAAGACCGGCCAGATCCGCCGCGTGCCCGTGTCGGTCCAATTCGACGACCGTGGGGCCTGGCTGATCTGCCAGCACGGGGCCCGCTCCGGTTGGGGCAGGAACATCGCCGACAACCCGAACGTGCGTGTCCGACAGGGAAATCGGTGGCGCACCGGTGTAGCGACATTCAGGCCCGACGACGATGTGGTCGCGCGCGGCCGCAAGTTCGGCCGGTTAGGCGCCAAGGTGGTCAAGGCTTTGGAGACGACTCCCGTATCGGTGCGGATCGACTTCACCGACTAAACACGATCGAGGAGCAGGCGCCCCAAGCCTCGCCGGGGTTGCCGGCACGCCGCGGCAATGTCGGCGCGCAACCGCTAGCTGTCGATCTCCGCGTCCAGGGCGAATTCGGTAAACGTATGGAACACCATGTCGCGCAACTCTTCCCGGGTGTTCGGCTGGCCGGGGAGGTACGCGGAGATCCTGAGCGACATCTTGCCGCTTCCCCGCCCGGAACCCAGGAACAATTGGCCACCCATCGCCTCGAGCGTGCTCTTGCGGGCGTCGGGTTCGATCAGCCTCAGGTAGGCGCGGTCGGCGTCCGTGCCGTCGGGCCGGTTCGCCGCCGGGGACAGGTCACCGACGTTCGAGCAGGTGACCGGCAGCGCGGAACCGCCCACCGCCATGCCCGCGACTTTCCTGGCCACCCACGCCGGTGTCAGCGCCGCCAGCGGCAGCGGGGCCGACCACTCGTTGTCGGGATCCTCCATCGTCGCGAGGATCTCCCGCGTGATGGTGGCCTGGATTGCCCTGAGGTCCGTGGTGGCGTGGGCCGGATCGACGGGGACGTCGACGCTCGTGAGCGCGTTGCCACGGGTGTCGCCTTCGGTGCGCAGCGACACCATGAACCGCAGGGTGACCGTTCCGTCGTCCTGTACGCGGCCCATCCGCACCGCGAGCCGGCACGCGATCCCCGCGACTAGCGAGTTACTGCTTGCGCCAAGGCTTTTCGCGCGGGCGTCCCATGCCCCGAGGTCGACGTACGCGGTGACGCCGGGGACCTCCACCACCGGGTCGCCGCCGGAGCGTGCCGGGGCGGACGGCGCCGCTTTGACCGACGACCTGAGTTCGGCGCGTTCGTGCCGGGCCCGCCGCGCCACGGCGGCCAGCGCGTGCCCGATGTCGGGCAGGTCCCTGACGGTCTGCCGGAGGTCTTCACGCAGCGCCCGCCCGAGGGGGCGCGACCCGGCCGGGGGGTAGCCCAGATCGAGGGTCCTGCCCTCGGCGGCATCGGAGATCGCCTGACCGAACGCGATCGCGTCGACGATCGTGTGCGACGCCACGAGGCTGACCGCGGTCCCGCCGTCCGCGAGCGGGAGCACGCCGAGATGCCAGGCGGGTCCCCGCTCCGGATCGATGGGCAGGCGCGCCCGCTCGTCGGCCCACGCGCTCACCGCGTCGCGCGGCCGCGGCGTCGCGGCGATGTCGATGTCCTTCGACTCCGGGGCAGCGACCCAGCGGTCGCGCGCGAACGGCAACGCCGCCCGCTCGATCCTGCGCCCCAGCAGCCCCCGGCCGAGGTTGCGGTGGAAGCGCCGCAACCCGTCGAGGTCGACGGCCCGGTCGTAGATCCAGGTGACCTGGATCAGCGCACCGTGCACCGCGCGGGTCGCGAGGAAGGCCGCCTGATCGAGGTAGGCGAGCCGGTTGTCCACCGGCTCGGCGCCGGGCTCGCCGCCGCGTACTACCGGGACGGCGGGCGCCACGGCGTCGCTCAACCGGTCGGCCAGGTAGCCGGCCAGCGCCGACGGCGTCGGGTGGTCGAGGGCCACGGTCGCGGGCAGGGCCAGGCCGGTGGACTGATTGAGCGTGTTCCGCAGTTCCAGGGCCGTCAGCGAGTCGATGCCGAGGTCCTTGAAGGGACGGTGGGCATCGAGGGCGGCCGGATCGGGGTGGGCCAGCACCGCGGCCGTGGTCGCGGCGACCATCGCGGTGAGGGTGTCGAGCCGTTGCTGGGGTGTCTGGGCCGCCAACTGTGCGGACAGCGTGCGCGGGCTGGCCGAGGCGGCCTGGGGCCGGCTGGTGGTCAGCGCGGACAGAATCGGGTTCAGCGTGCCGCGACGGGCCTGCCGGCTCAGCGCGCCGGTATTGACCGGGCTGGCAAGCACATTGGAGCGCTGACTGGCGAGCACCGCGTCGAAGAGGGCCAGCCCGTGCTCGCTCGTGATCGGGGTCAGCCCGGTGCTCGTCAGCCGGGTCAGGTCGGCGGTCGTCAGGTGGCCGGTCATCCCCGAGGGGGTTTGCCAGTAGCCCCACGCCACGCTGGTCGCCTGACGTTGGCCGTGTTCGCGGTGGCGCGCCAGGGCGTCGAGGAAGGCGTTGGCGGCCGCGTAATTGGCCTGCCCGGGGCTGCCCAGAATGCCTGCGGCCGAAGAGAACAGGACGAAGGCGGCCAGGTCGCGACCGGCGGTGAGGCGATGCAGATGCCAGGCCGCGTCGGCCTTGGCGGTCACGACCGCGTCGAGTTGCTGAGGGCTGAGTTCGGTGACCACCGCGTCGTCCAGGAGGCCGGCGGCGTGGATGACCGCGGTCAGCGGGTGCTCGGCGTCGATGGTGTCCAGGGCCGCGGACAGGGCGGCCGGGTCGCTGGAGTCGCAGGCGGTGATGGCGACGTCGGCGCCCAGCCCCATCAAGCGCGTCCGCAGTTCCTCGGCGCCGGGAGCGTCGGGCCCGCTGCGCGACAGCAGCAGCAGGTGCTTGACGCCGTGCCGGGTGACGAGGTGCTCGGCGAAGATGCCGCCCAGCATCCCGGTGCCGCCGGTGATCAGCACCGTCCCCGCGGGGTCGAGCAGCGCGGGCGGGACGAGCACGATTTTTCCGGTGTGGCGGGCCTGGCTCATGTCGCGGAAGGCCTGCGGGGCGTTCAGCAGGCCGTAGCTCGTGGTGGGCAGCGGCTTAAGGACACCGGCGGCGAACATCTCGGTCAGCGCCGCCCATGCCGGACGCAGCGTTTGCGCCGGCGCGCTGGACAGGTCGTAGACCCGGTAGTCGACCCCCGGATGGGACGCGGCGACGTCGCCGGGCCGCCGGATGTCCGTCTTGCCGATTTCGACGAAGCTGCCCCCGCGCGGCAACAGCCGAAGCGACGCGTCGACGAAGTCTCCGGCGAGGCTGTTGAGCACGACGTCCATGCCCTGCCCGCCGGTGGCCTGCCGGAAGGCGTCGACGAAGTCCAGCGTGCGCGACGAGGCGATGTGGCCGGGATCGACGCCGAGCCCGGTGAGCACGTGCTGCTTGTCGGGGTGGGCGGTGGCGAAGACCTCGGCACCGATGTGGCGCGCGATCTGGATGGCGGCCTGACCGACGCCTCCCGCGCCGGCGTGGATGAGGACCCGCTGCCCGGCCGAGAGCCCGGCGATCTCGACCAGCGCCACGTAGGCGGTCAGGAACACGATCGGCGCCGACGCGGCCTGGGTGAACGACCAGCCCTCGGGAACGGGCACGACCATCTGCTCGTCGGTGATGGCGGTGGGCGCGAACGCGTTGTGCGGGAAGAGCCCCATCACCGCGTCGCCGGGCCGCACCGATGACCCGTCGGCGGCGTCGAGGACCACCCCGGCGCCCTCGCTTCCCAGGCCGTCGTCCGCGATGGCGCCCAGCGCCACGACCACGTCGCGGAAGTTCAGCCCGGCGGCGCGCACCTGAACGCGGATCTGCCCCGGGGCCAGCGTCGCGGACGGGTCGCTGGGCAGCAGCGCGAGGTGGGACAGGTCGCCCTTGCCGGTGGTGCCCAGCTGCCAGGATGGCGCGTCCGGCGGCGTCAGGGTCGGGACGCGGGCCAGCCGCGGGTGGTGGGCGACGCCGTGGCGCAGCGCCAGCTCGGGCTCGCCTGGCGGGGCCGCGGCGGCGAGGGCCGCGATCGCGTCGCCGCTCGCGGGGGTGTCATCGGTGTCGAGCAGGACGATGCGGTCGGGGTTTTCGTTCTGGGCGGTGTGGATCAGCGCCCAGGCGGCGGCGTGCGCCAGGTCGGGGACCCGGTCGTAGGCGCCGACGCTGACGGCCCGGTGGGTGACGACCATCAGCTGGGACTTGGCGGCCTCGGGCCGGGCCAGCCAGCCCTGCAGCTGGGCCAGGACGTCGCGGGTCAGGCCGTGCACGCGCCGCAGCGGATCGGACTCCTCCTCGCTTCGCGGCAGGTACCAGACCAGCACGTCCGGGACGGGGTTCACCGCGGCCGGATCGGCGTGGACGGTGCCGGCCGCGAGGGCGGGCGGAAGGATTTCGGGCTCCTCGGTGCGCACCGCCCACGCCGCCGGGGTCGCCGGCGAGTCGGGCAGGTCGGGCACCGGCGGCCACGTCAGCTCGAACAGGCTGTCAGCTACACCGGCCACCGACGGGCGCCCGATGTCGCCGGAGACGGCGCGCAGGGTCAGCGCGCCGATGGTGATCACCGGCGCCCCGGCGGGGTCGGTCGCGTGCAGCGCGAACGTGTCGTCGCCGGTGCGGGTGAGATGCACGTGCAGCTGGGTGGCCGCGGTGGCGTACAGGGCCACATCGCTCAGCGCGTACGGGAGCCGCAGGGACGCCGCGTCCGACACCGCGGCCAGGGGGTGCAGGGCGGCGTCGAGGAGCGCGGGGTGGATGCCGTAGCCGGCGACCTCGGCGCCTGACGGCAGCGCGACCTCGGCGTAGACGGCCTCGGGCCGAGCGGGATCGGTGCCGACGGCCCGTAGCGAGCGGAACAGCCCGTCGTAGCGGTAACCGCGCTGCGCCAGCTCGTCGTAGAAGTCGTCCGGGTCGACGGCCCGGGCGCCCGGCGCCGGCATCGGCGGTGGGCCGGCGGCGGGTTGGTGGGCGCTCAGCGTGCCGGAGGCGTGCAGCGTCCACGCGGCCTGCTGGTGGTCGCCGGAACGCGAGTGCACCGTGAACGGGCGCCGCCCGTGCGGGTCGAGCGGTTGCACCATGATCTGCAGATCGGTCGGCGCCTGCTCCGACAGGGGCAGGGCGTGGTGCAGGACCAGCTCGTCGATCGCCGGGCAGCCGGTCAGCTCGCCGGCCCGCAGCAACACCTCGACGAAGCCAGTCGCCGGGAACACCACCGTGTCGTTGACCCGGTGCCCGGCCAGCCAACCCTGGGTGCCTGGCGAGAGCCGCCCGGTGATCATCACCTGGTCCTCGTCGGCAAGTTCGGCGACGGCGCCCAGCAGCGGATGCTCGGCACGCTCCAGGCCGAGCCCGTCCGCGTCGCCGGTCGAGGACGGCACCAGCCAGTAGCGGCGGTGCTCGAAGGGGTAGGTGGGCAGGTCCACGGCGCGGGCGTGGGGGTACAGGGCCGACCACGACGGGCTGTGGCCGTGGTTGTGCAGCTGGGCGAACGCGGTGGCCAGGCTGTCGTGGTCGGGCCGGTCGCGGTGCAACGTGATGACCACCGACGACTGGGTGCGCCCCGCGGCCTGGGCCAGGGTGTCGGTGAGCGCCGGCGCCAGCACCGGATGCGGCGACAACTCCACGAACGTGTGCTCACCGGCGGCCAGGCGCTCGACGACGCGGTCATAGAAGCGGACCGGCTCGCGCAGGTTGCGGTACCAGTAGTCGGCGTCCATGGTGGTCGTGTCCAGCGGCTCGGCCGAAACCGCTTCTCCCACCGTCGAATACAGCGGGATGCGCGCGTGCGCCGGCTTGAGGTCGGCCAGCTCGGCGAGCAGGTTCTCCCGGACGGCTTCGACCTGGGCGGAGTGCGACGCGTAGTCGACGGCGATGGTCCGGATGTGCAATCCGTCGCGGTCGCAGGCCGCGGTGAACTGCTCCAGCGCGGTGGGGTCGCCGCTGATGATCGTGTGCGAGGGGCCGTTGACCGCGGCGATGCTCAACGCGTCGCCCCACGGTTGCAGGCGGGGCTGCAGTTCGTCGGCCGCCAGCAGCACCGACGCCATGCCCCCGGTGCCGCGCAGGGCGCTCAGCGCCTGGCTGCGACGGGCCACCACCTTGGCGGCCTCGGGCAGGGAGAGCACGCCGGCGATGTAGGCCGCGGCGATCTCCCCCTGGGAGTGGCCGATGACGGCGTCGGGTTCAATTCCGTAGTAGCTCAACACTTCTGCCAGCGAGACCATCATGGTGAACAGCACCGGCTGGATCACGTCGACGCGATCCAAAGAGGGTGCCGCCGGGTCCTCACGAAGGACTTCGCGCACCGACCAGCCCGTGAACGGGCGCAGCGCCTCGTCGCAGTCCTCGACGATGTCGGCGAAGATGCGGTTGTGGTCCAAGAGGTTTCGGCCCATGCCCGGGTATTGGGCGCCCTGACCGGGTAGGACGAAGACGGTCTTGCCGCCCAGGTGCGGCAGGTGGTGATGGCCGGTCAGCTGCGGGTGGGCCTCGCCCGTGCGCAGGGCGTGCAGCGCGTCCAGGAAAGCGTCACGCTGATCGGTCGCGGCGACCGACCCGGTGATGACCGCCCGATAGGGGTGGTGGGTGCGGGTGGCGCCCAGGCTGTAGGCCACATCGGTGAGGTCCAGGCCGGGATGGCCGACCAGGTGTTCATGCAGGCGGTCGGCCTGGGCGCACAGCGCCGCGGGGGTGCGCGCCGACACGGCCCACAACGGCAGGCCGAATTCGACGCCGTGCTGGGTGTCCGCGGGTTGCCCGTCGGCGTGCGGGGCCTGCTGCAGGATGACGTGCGCGTTGGTGCCGCTGATCCCGAACGAGGACACCGCCGCGGTGCGTGGATGGTCGGTCACCGGCCACGGCACCGGCTCGGTCAGGAGGCGCACGGTGCCCGCCGACCAGTCGATGTGCGGGCTGGGGTGCTCGACGTACAGGGTCGGGGGCAGGCTGGCGTGGTTGAGCGCCTCGATCATCTTGATCAGTCCGGCGGCGCCGGCGGCGGCCTGCGTGTGGCCGATGTTGGACTTGATCGATCCCAGCCACAACGGGTGGTCGGCAGCGCGGGCGGCGCCGTAGGTGGCGATCAGGGCGCCGGCCTCGATCGGGTCGCCGAGCGTGGTGCCCGTCCCGTGCGCCTCGACGACGTCGACCTCGTCGAGCCCGATGCCGGCGTTGGCCGCCGCCTGGGCGATGACGCGTTGTTGGGCGGGCCCGTTGGGCGCCGTCAAGCCGTTTGAGGCCCCGTCCTGATTGATCGCCGAGCCGGTGATGACGGCCAGCACCGGGTGGTTGTTGCGCTGGGCGTCGCTGAGCCGCTCGAGGACCAGCACGGCGGCCCCTTCTCCCCAGCCCGTGCCATCGGCGTTGGCGGAAAACGCTTTACACCGCCCGTCGGCGGCCAGCCCGCGTTGCCGGGCGAACTCGGTGAACACCGACGGCGTGGTCATCACCGTCACACCGCCGGCGAGGGCGAGCGCCGACTCGCCCTCGCGCAGCGACTGACACGCCAGATGCGTGGCCACAAGGGAGGAGGAGCAGGCCGTGTCGACGGTGAGGGCGGGCCCCTGCAGGCCCAGCGCGTAGGCGATCCGTCCGGAGGCCACGCTCGTGGACAGACCGGTGAGGGCATACCCCTCCACGCCGTCCGAGCCGCCCGCGCCGTACTGCTGCGACCACGCACCCACGAACACCCCGGTCTCAGAACCCAGCAGGGAAGTCGGGTCGATGCGGGCCGTTTCCAACGCTTCCCAGCACACCTCCAGCAGCTGGCGCTGCTGGGGGTCCATGGTTTGGGCCTCCCGCGCCGAGATCCCGAAGAAGTCCGCGTCGAATTCGGCCGCGCCGGAGAGGAACCCGCCGAAGCGGGTGTACGTCTTGCCCACCGCGTCGGGGTCGGGATCGAACAGGTCCGCCAGGTTCCAGCCGCGGTCTTCGGGGAAGGCGCTCAGCGCGTCTGTGCCGCTGACCACCAGATCCCACAGCGCCGCCGGCGAATCGACCCCACCCGGGAACCGGCACGCCATCCCGACCACCGCGACCGGCTCGTCCGTGGCCACCCGCGCCTCCGCCGCCGGGCCCGCCGCGATCGACCCGCCGAGCCGCTGGCCGAGGTGGGTGGCCAGGGCGGCCGGGGTGGGATAGTCGAACGCCAGGGTGGGCGGCAAGTCGAGTTCGGTGACGGTCTTGAGCCGGTCCAGCAACTCGGTGGCCTTCACCGAGTCGAATCCCATTTCCTGGAAGGCTAATTCGGGGTCGATGTCGTCGATTGCGCTCTGCCCCAGCACCGTTGCCGCCTGCTCGCACACCATGCCGACCAGGAGGTCGTGCTGCTGCCGTCGGAGCGTGCGCAGGCGCTGGGCCCAACCCGCGTCGGGCCCGGCGGGCGTCGCGGCGTCCTCGACGAGAGGGGCCGGCTTGGGCCGGCGGATCGGTACGTCCAGGCGGGTGAACTCGTCGTGCAGATACAGCTGCAGCGTGTCCCTGCGCCGGACCTTGCCGCTGGTGGTGAGGGGAATCGAATGGGGCGGCACCAGAACGAGATCCGCGACACCCAGGCCGTGCGTCTTGGATATCGCCGAGGTGATCTGACGCCGGACGGCGCCCAGCTTCTGGGCCACGGCCTCTTCGGAATCCCCGCTGGCCTTGAATTCGACCACGGTGACCAGCTTTTCGGCGCCCTCGTCGTCCGGCACCGCGACGGCCACGCAGCGGCCGGCGGTGATCGCCTGGATGGTCGCCTCGATGTCGTCGGGAGAATAGTTGCGCCCGTAGACGATCAGAAGATCCTTGATCCGGCCGACGATGTACAGCTCGTTGTCGGAGACGAACCCCAGGTCCCCGGTTCTCAGCCAGGGCCCCTCGGGTGTGCCGGCCGACGGGCCGACAATCGTTGCCCCGAAGGTGCGTTCGCTCTCTTCGGGCTTCTGCCAGTAGCCCTCACAGACGTTCTCCCCGAACACCCAGATCTCGCCGACCGTTCCCGGCCCGCACTCGATGCTGGTCTCGGGATCGACCACACGCACCGTCGGCGAGTCCGGCATGCCGTAGCTGACCAGCGGCGTGCCGTCCTCGTCGTCGCACGGCTCCGCTTGCCCGCCAGTCAGTTTCCCGGAATCGAAGAAGACGGTTTTCGGCCCTTCGCCCAACCCGCGACTGGCGACGTACAGTGTGGCCTCGGCCAAACCGTACGACGGCCGCAGCGCCTCGGGCCGAAGGTTGAACCGCGCGAACCGCTCGGCGAAGCGCCGCAGCGTCGGCGGGTTCACCCGTTCGGATCCGTTCAAAATGTTGCGCACGCCGCCGAGGTCAAGCCCCGCCAGGTCGTCGTCGGTGGTCTTGCGCGTTGCCAATTCGAACGCGATGTTGGGCGCCGCCGTGAACGCGTGGGGGTGGGTCGCCAGGCCCTGCACCCAGCGCGCCGGTCGTTGCAGGAACGACGCCGGGCTCGAGAGGACGGCGCGGAATCCGCCCAGAACCGGCAGGATGATCCCGAACACCAGACCCATGTCGTGAAAGAGGGGCAGCCAGGACACCACGGTGGTGTCGGGCGGGGGGACGCCGCCGTCCTGCTGGTAGTAGGCCGCCATGATCTGTTCGGTGTTGACCTGAATGTTCCTGTGCGACACGACGACTCCGGCGGGCGTGCGCGTCGAGCCGGAGGTGTACTGCAGGTGGGCGGCGCTCGGCGGGTCGACGGGATCGCCGGCCGGGACGCTGTCGGAGTCGAGGTCGAGCGAGTCGACTTCGACGATCGACGGAGCGCGCTCGCCGGGCTTCAACGTGACGTATTCGGCGATGTTGGCCGCGTACGGGGACGTCGTGAGGATCGAGGTGGCCGAGGCGTCGTGCAGGACGGCGTTGACCCGCTCATCGCTGGCGCCGCCGACCGGAAGCGAAAGCGGCACCGCGATCTGCCCGGCCTGCAATGCGCCGAGGAACCCGAGCACATACTCGAGGCCTTGCGGCGCAAGTATCACGGCGCGGTCGCCGGTCGACCCGCAGCGCTTAAGGTGCTCAGCGACGTTCAGCGTCCGCCGGTACAGCTGCGACCACGTCAGGCTCTCGGCGATTCCCACCGGGTCCTGGTCGTAATCCACGTATGTAAAAGCCGTATCACCGGGCCGCGAACTGGCTAGCTCCCGCAGCACAGCGGGTATGGATGACCCAACCACGGCTCGACCCTATACGGACGATCAGACACGGGGTCGAGAAAAGGGTGAAAGTGTTGCTTGACAAGTCGTTATCGACGTGCTTCGTGGTGCGTCGTCGCTAACGATCCGGTGACGGCGCGTGTGGCGGAGCGCCCGTCGGCGCGCCGTCGCCGACAATTCGGGGCATGACGGTACCGCGGGAGATCTCGCGGCAGACGTTCCTGCGGGCCGCCGCCGGGGCGTTGGCCGCGGGCACGATGGTCGGGTCCCCCCGCGCCACCGCCGAGCCCGCCCCGTCGGGCTGGGGCGCGCTCGCCACCGCCATCAACGGGCAGGTGATCACGCCCGATAACGGCCAGTTCGGCGCGGCGAAGCAGGTCTTCAACACCATCTACAACGACTCGGCGCCCGCGGCCGTCGTCGTTCCCACGTCGACGGCGGACGTGCAGAAGGCGATGGCCTTCGCCGCCGCGCACAACCTCAAGGTGGCCCCGCGCAGCGGCGGCCACTCCTACGTCGGGGCGTCCACACCCAACGGCGCGATGGTGCTCGACCTCCGGCAGCTGCCCGGGGCGATCAACTACGACGCCGCCAGCGGGTCCGTCACGGCGACGCCCGCGACCAGCCTGTATGCGTTGCACCAGGCGCTGGCGGCGGCCGGCCGGGGCATCCCGACGGGTACCTGCCCGTCGGTGGGAAGCGGCGGCCACGCCCTGGGCGGCGGGCTGGGCGCGCAGTCCCGCCACGCGGGCCTGCTGTGCGACCAGTTGACGTCGGCGACGGTGGTGCTGCCCGGCGGGCAGGCCGTGACCGCGTCGGCCAACAGCCGGCCCGACCTGTTCTGGGCGCTGCGGGGCGGCGGGGGCGGCAACTTCGGGGTGACGACCGCGATGACGTTCGCCACCTTCCCGACCACCGACGTCGACGTTGTCAACCTCAACTTCCCGCCGCAGTCGTTCGCGCAGGTCCTCGTCGGCTGGCAGACCTGGTTGCGCTCCGTCGACCAGAGCAACTGGGCGCTCGCCGACGCCACCGTCGACGGCCTGGGCACGCACTGCCGCATCATGGCGACGTGCCCCGCCGGGTCGGGCAACAGCGCGGCGGCCGCCATCGTCAAGGCCGTCGGGCTGCAACCGACCGGGACCGAGAACCACACGTTCAACTACCTGGACCTGGTGCGTTATCTCGCGGTCGGGAACCTCAACCCGTCGCCGCTGGGCTATGTCGGCGGCTCCGACGTCCTGCCGACGATCAGCCCGGCCGCCGCGCAGGCGATCGCCGCGGCGGTCGACGCCTTCCCGCGCGGCGCGGGCCGCATGCTGGCGATCATGCACGCCCTCGACGGTGCCCTGGCCACCGTGGCCCCGGGGGCGACGGCCTTTCCGTGGCGCCGCGAGTCCGCCCTGGTGCAGTGGTACGTCGAAACGGGCGACCCGGCGGCGGCCCGGAATTGGCTCAGCGCCGCTCACCAAGCGGTGCAACCGTATTCGGCCGGCGGCTACGTGAACTATCTCGAGCCGAACCAAGCCGCTTCGCGGTACTTCGGCGCCAACCTGTCCCGGCTGGCGGCGGTGCGGCAGAAATACGACCCGGGCCGGGTCATGTTCTCGAGTTTGAACTACTGATCCCCGGCACTACGGCGCCGGCGCGTACTGCCACACCAGCAGGTGCGCGCCGGTCATGGTCGGGCTGCACCACATCATGTGCCCGCTCGCATCGCGCATAGTGGCATTGCGCACCGAGCACGCGTCGCCGGGCGACGGCGTGGCGGCGTGGGCGATCACGATGCCGAGCGCGAACAGGAACGGGACCGGGAGTAGGGCCAGCGCCAACCGGAAGTAGCCGAGCTTCCTGTCGGAACGGGTGTTCTGTGCCGCGGCGACCATGTGGGGCTCCTCGAGTCGAGTCGGTGTTGTGCTGAGCTGACTCGAGCTTCGGCGGCCGGCCTCAAGGCATCCTTGGAGCATTCTTGGCGTCCGCAGTAGCGTCTGAACCGGACCCGGCAGCAGAACAAAACCGCGGAGGTGCCCATGGCCGAAACCGATCCGGTGTTGTACACCGCCGCCGATCGCGTCGCCGTCATCACCGTCAACGACCCCGATCGGCGCAACGCGCTCACCGACGAGATCTCGGGACTCTTGCGCGCGGCCGTCGACCGGGCCGAGGCGGATCCCGACGTGCACGCCGTGGTGGTGACCGGGGCGGGCAAGGCCTTCTGCGCGGGCGCCGACCTGGCGGCCCTCGGCGCCGCGGGCAGCGGGGCGGCCGAGGCGGGCTTGCAGAGGATCTACGACGGCTTCATGGCCGTCGGCAACTGCCGGCTGCCCACCGTCGCCGCCGTCAACGGCGCGGCGGTCGGCGCGGGCCTGAACCTCGCGCTGGCGGCCGACGTGCGCATCGCCGGGCCCGGCGCGGTGTTCGACGCCCGCTTCCAGAAGCTGGGGCTGCATCCCGGCGGCGGCGCCACCTGGATGTTGCAGCGGGCGGTGGGCCCGCAGGTCGCGCGGGCGGCCCTGCTGTTCGGCATGCGCTTTGACGCGGAATCCGCTGTGCGCCATGGGTTGGCGCTGACGGTCGCCGACGATCCCCTCGCCGCCGCCCTCGACCTCGCCGCGGGGCCCGCGGCGGCGCCGCGCGCGGTGGTGCTGGCGACCAAGGCGACGATGCGGGCCACCTCGAGCCCGGGATCGGTGGACAACGACCATCACGAGTTCGCCATGCGCACCGAGCTTGGCCCGCAGGTGTTTTCGCTGCAGTCACCGGAATTCGCGAGCAGGCTGGCCGCCGCGCAACGCCGGTAGCGGGGTCAGCGCGTAAAGGCCGCCGCGACAGCGACATCGGGCACACGACGCGCCGAACCGCGTGGCCCTGGTGCACGTCTCGGCGTGCGCGTCAGGCCTCCCCCGCCCGGCGGAGCATCGCTTCGGCGTGCTTGAGCACCGGCGAGTCGACCATCTGCCCCTCGAACGCGAACACACCGCGCTCGGTTCGCGCCGCGGCCAACACCCGGCGCGCCCAGTCGAGTTTCTCCTCGCCGGGGCGGTAGGCCTCCCGGACCACCGCAACCTGGCTCGGGTGGATGCACACGGTCGCGTCGAAACCCACCGCGACCGCGTCGTCGGCCTCTTCGCGCAGGCCCTCGAGGTCGCGGATGTCGAGGTGCACCGCGTCCAGGGCGAGACGGCCGAACGTGGACGCCGCCAGCAGGACCGTCGAGCGCGCGTGGCGGGCGACGTCTCGGTAGGTGCCGTCGGGAAGGCGACTGGAGCTCCCGCCGAGCGTGGCGACGAGGTCCTCGGCGCCCCACATCATCGCGACGGTGCCTGCGGCGGAAGCGATTTCGGTCGCGAAGACGGCCCCGCGCGGGGTCTCGATCAGCGCGACGACGTCACGTGGCGCGAGGGCGGACACCTGTTCGGCCGACTCCGTCTTCGACAGCATCACCGTGGTGTACGCGGTGGCGGCCAGCGCGTCCAGGTCGCGCGCCTGCTCCTCGGTGCCCGCGGCGTTGATCCGCACGACCGTGCGACCGGGATCCAGCGGTGTCTCCCGCAGCGCCTGGCGGGCGGCTTCCTTGTCCGACGGTGCCACACCGTCTTCCAGGTCGAGGATGACCACGTCGGCCGCCGCGGCGGCCTTGCCGAAACGCTCGGGGCGGTCGGCCGGGCAGAACAACCAGCCGGGGCCGGCGGCGCGCAGGTCCATCAGGACTCCTCGCCCGACGGCCGCTTCTGCACCAGCGTGGTCCGCACCGCGCGCGCGACGATCTCCCCGTCCTGGTTTCGGCCGACGTGCTCGAGCGTGACGATGCCCTCCCCCGGACGGCTCTTCGACTCGCGTTTGCCGGTGCACACCGTCTCCGCGTAGAGGGTGTCGCCGTGGAAAACCGGCTTGGGGAACGACACCTCGGAGAACCCGAGGTTGGCGACGATGGTGCCCAGCGTCAGCTGCGACACCGACAGCCCCACCAGCGTGGAGAGGGTGAACATCGAGTTCACCAGCCGCTCACCGCGAAACCCCGGCTGCTCGGCGGCCCACGCCGCGTCGAGATGCAGCGACTGGGTGTTCATGGTCAGGGTGGTGAACAACACGTTGTCGGCCTCGGTGACGGTGCGGCCCGGCCGGTGCAGGTACTTCGTCCCGATCTCGAACTCTTCGAACCACAAGCCGCGCTGGACGATTGACTTCGGGGAACTCATCGCAGCCCCAGCGAACGCGCGATGAGCATCAACTGCACCTCCGTGGTGCCCTCGCCGATCTCGAGGATCTTGCTGTCGCGGTAGTGACGCGCCACCGGGTATTCGTTCATGAAGCCATACCCGCCGTGGATCTGGGTGGCGTCGCGGGCGTTGTCCATGGCCGCCTCCGACGAGATCATCTTCGCGATCGCCGCCTCCTTCTTGAATGGCTTGCCCGCCAACATCTTCGCGGCGGCGTCGTAGTAGGCGGTGCGGGCCACGTGCGCGCGGGCCTCCATGCGGGCGATCTTGAAGCTGATCGCCTGGTACGAGCCGATGGGCTGCCCGAACGACTGGCGTTGCGTGGCGTACTTCACGCTTTCGTCGACGCAACCCTGCGCGACGCCGGTCGCGAGCGCGGCGATCGCGATGCGGCCCTCGTCGAGGATGGACAGGAAGTTGGCATAGCCCGTGCCCCGGGGCCCCAGCAGGTTCTCCTGCGGCACGCGAGCGTCGTCGAAGCTCAGCGGGTGGGTGTCCGACGCGTTCCAGCCGACCTTGTTGTAGGTCGGCTCGACCGTGAATCCCGGTGTGCCGTTGGGCACGATGATCGTCGAGATCTCCTTCTTGTCGCCGGCCACGCTTCCGGTGACCGCGGTGACGGTGACCAGCGAGGTGATGTCGGTGCCCGAGTTGGTGATGAACTGCTTGCTGCCGTTGATCACCCACTCGTCGCCGTCGAGCCGGGCGGTGGTGCGGGTGGCGCCCGCGTCGGAACCGGCGCCCGGCTCGGTGAGCCCGAAGCCGGCCAGCGCACGGCCCGCCGTCAGGTCCGGCAGCCACTTCTGCTTCTGCTCGTCGGTGCCGAAGCGGTAGATCGGCATAGCGCCGAGGCCGACGCCGGCCTCCAGCGTGATGGCAACCGACTGGTCGACCTTGCCGAGTTCCTCGAGCGCCAGCGACAGCGCGAAGTAGTCGCCGCCCATGCCGCCGTACTCCTCGGGGAACGGCAGGCCGAACAGCCCCATCTCGCCCATCTTGGCGACGACATCGTACGGAAAGCTGTGTTCCTCATCGTGTTTGGCGGACACGGGCGCGACGACCGTGCGCGCGAACTCGGCCACCGTGTCGCGGAGGTCCTCGTATTCCTTGGGCAGGGTATCGATGGATGTGGTCATGCTTCTGGATCCTTCGTCGTTGAATCGGGCACAAGCCGCGCCAGTACTTGATCGACTTTGACTTGGTCACCGACGGACACCAACACCTCCACCCGGCCGCCGGCCGGTGCGGACAGCGAGTGTTCCATCTTCATCGCCTCCACGACCACCACCACGTCACCCTCGGAAACCTCGGCGCCCGAGGCGGTTTGGACGGCGATCACGCTGCCGGGCATGGGGCTTAGGATCTCGGCCTGCCGCTCCCCCGCCGCGCGATGGATCTTGTGTTCCTCCGCCTCACGCACGTGCCAGGTCCCGCGCTCGTCGGCGATCCACAGATGGCGGTCGGCCTCGGCGCACCGGTATTCGCGGCGCAGCCCGTCGAGCACCACGCTCATGGCACACCCGTCGACGGCGGCGCTCGCCGGCCGGGCCGCGCCGTCGCCGACCTGAACCCGCGCGGCGTCCGTTGTGCCCCAAACCGATACGGTCTCGTTGCGCAGCGGCGTCTGCATCTCCGTGCGGACGGGCGCGCCCGCCCCGCCGAGCCGCCAGCCCGTCGGCGCCGCCCACGGGTTGCCTCCGGCGCGCCGGGACAAAGCCCACTGGCGGTACAGCCCAGCGGCGGCGAGCACGTCGTCGGGCGCCGCGAGCGGCGCGAAGTCCGCCAGCCGTTCGTCGAGCAGCGCGGTGTCGAGATCGCCGGCCCGCACCCGCTCGTCGGCCAACAGGAATCGCAGAAATTCGATGTTGGTCTGCACGCCCAGGACCGCCGTTGCGGCCAGGGCGCGATCGAGTTTCGCGAGCGCCTCGGCGCGGTCGCTCCCGTGGGCGATCACCTTGCTGAGCATCGGGTCGTAGTCGCTGCCGACCACCGTGCCGGCCAGCAGCGACGAGTCCACCCGCACCCCGGCGCCGGAGGGTTCGGCCACCTGCAGCACCCGGCCACCGGTGGGCAGAAACCCGCGCGCGGGGTCTTCGGCGTACACCCGCGCCTCGATCGCGTGCCCGTCCAACTCGACGTCGTCCTGGGCGAACCCCAGCTTCTCGCCGGCGGCCACCCGCAGCTGCCACTCCACCAGGTCGAACCCGGTCACCGCCTCGGTCACCGGATGTTCCACCTGCAGGCGGGTATTCATCTCCATGAAGAAGAACTCGTCGGGACGATCGGCGGAGACGATGAACTCGACCGTGCCCGCGCCGACGTAGTCGACGCTGCGGGCGGTGCTGCAGGCGGCCGCCCCGATGCGCGCCCGGGTCTGCGGGTCGAGCAGCGGTGACGGCGCCTCCTCGATGACCTTCTGATGGCGCCGCTGCAGGCTGCACTCCCGCTCACCCAGGTGCACGACGTTGCCGTGCGTGTCCGCCAGCACCTGCACCTCGATGTGCCGGGGCCGCAACACGAATCGCTCGAGGAACAGGGTGTCGTCGCCGAATGCGGAGGCGGCCTCCCGGCGGGCGCTGACCAGCGCCTCGCGCAGGCGGGCCGGGTCTTCGACCAGCCGCATGCCCTTGCCGCCCCCGCCCGCCGACGGCTTGATCAGCACCGGGTAGCCAACCTCTTCGGCCGCGGCGACGAGTTCGTCATCGGCCAGGCCGGGCCTGGCCACGCCGGGCACCACCGGGACGTCGAAGGCGGCGACGGCGTTCTTGGCGGTGATCTTGTCGCCCATCACCTCGATGGCCCGCGCCGGCGGCCCGAGGAACACCACCCCGGCTCCCTCGCAGGCGGCGGCGAAAGCCGCGTTCTCGGAGAGGAATCCGTAGCCGGGGTGGATCGCCTGTGCCCCGGTGCGCGCCGCCGCGTCGAGCACCTTGGCGATGTCGAGGTAGCTTTCCCGGGCCGCGGCCGGCCCGAGCCGGACGGCCTCGTCGGCCTCCAGCACGTGCCGCGCGCCGGCGTCGGGGTCGCTGTAGACGGCGACCGATCGGATGCCCAGCCGGCGCAGGGTGCGGATGACCCGGACGGCGATCTCGCCGCGGTTGGCCACTAAGACGGTGTCGAACATTTCCCTCACATCCGGAAGACGCCGTAGGAAACCGGTTCCAGCGGAGCGTGCGCGCACACCGAAAGGGCAAGGCCCACAACCATCCTGGTGTCGGCGGGATCGATGATGCCGTCGTCCCAGAGCCGAGCCGTCGAATAGTACGGGTTGCCCTGCTCCTCGTACTGCGCGCGGATCGGTGCCTTGAACGCCTCCTCGTCCTCGCCCGTCCACGGCTTGCCCGACGCCGTCAGCTGCTCGCCGCGCACGGTGGCCAGCACCGACGCGGCCTGCTCACCGCCCATCACCGAGATCCGGGCGTTGGGCCACATCCACAGGAAGCGCGGGGAATACGCCCGGCCGCACATCGAATAATTGCCCGCGCCATAGGAACCGCCGATCACGACCGTCAGCTTCGGGACGCGGGCGCAGGCGACGGCGGTCACCATCTTGGCGCCGTGCTTGGCGATGCCGCCGGCCTCGTAATCGCGGCCGACCATGAACCCGGCGATGTTCTGCAGGAACAGCAGCGGCACCTTGCGCTTGTCGCACAGCTCGATGAAATGTGCGCCCTTCAAGGCGGATTCGCCGAACAGGACGCCGTTGTTGGCGACGATGCCGACGGGGTGGCCGTGGATGTGGGCGAATGCGGTCACCAGCGTCTTGCCGTAATTGGTCTTGAACTCGCTGTATTCGCCGCCGTCGACGAGCCGCACGATGACCTCGTGAACGTCGTAGGGCACGCGCGGGTCCGGCGGCACGACGTCGTAGAGCTCGGTCTGCGCGTGCACGGCCTCCACCGGCGCCCGCGTCTCCCACTGGGCGGGGTCGCGGGGGGCGAAGGTCGCGGCGATCGAGCGGACGATCCGCAGGGCGTGCTCGTCGTCGTCGGCGAGGTGGTCGGTGACGCCGGAGACCCGCGAGTGCAGGTCGCCGCCACCCAGCTCCTCGGCCGAGACGACCTCTCCGGTGGCGGCTTTCACCAGCGGCGGACCGCCGAGGAAGATCGTGCCCTGCTCGCGGACGATGACGGCCTCGTCGCTCATCGCCGGCACGTAGGCGCCGCCGGCGGTGCAGGACCCCAGCACCGCGGCCACCTGAGGAATTCCCTTGGCGCTCATGGTCGCCTGGTTGTAGAAGATGCGCCCGAAGTGCTCGCGGTCGGGAAACACCTCGTCCTGGCGCGGCAGGAAGGCGCCCCCGGAGTCGACCAGGTAGATGCACGGCAACCGGTTCTGCAGCGCGACTTCCTGCGCCCGCAGGTGTTTCTTGACCGTCATCGGGTAATAGGTGCCGCCCTTGACCGTCGCGTCGTTGGCCACGATCACGCATTCGCGTTCCGACACCCGGCCGATCCCGGTGATGATGCCCGCCCCCGGGGATTCGTCGCCGTACATGCCGTCGGCCGCCAGCGGTGACAGCTCGAGGAACGGGGTGCCGGGATCGAGCAGGCGATCCACCCGTTCGCGGGGCAGCAGCTTGCCGCGGCTGACGTGGCGCTCCCGCGCGCGCTCGTTGCCGCCCAGCGCCGCGGCCGCCAGCCGGGCGTTCAGGTCGGCGACCAGGCGGCGGTGCTCGTCGGCGAAGGTTGGCGCGGTGGCGACGGATGAGCTCACGGGTTCCTCACAAGCGGCGGTTCGGTTTTGGCGCACACCTCGTCGATACTGACGCCCGGCGCCGTCTCGACCAGGTGCAGGCCGTCGTCACACACGTCGATGACGGCGAGGTCGGTGATGATGCGGTTCACGCAGGCCACGCCCGTCAATGGAAGGCTGCACCGCGCAACGACTTTCGGGCTGCCGTCGCGGGCGGTGTGCTCCATCATCACGATCACCTTGCGGGCGCCGTGCACCAGGTCCATGGCGCCGCCCATCCCCTTGACCATTGTGCCAGGGATCATCCAGTTGGCGAGGTCGCCGGCGGCCGAGACCTGCATGGCGCCCAGCACCGCGACGTCGACGTGGCCGCCGCGGATCATGCCGAACGAGTCGGACGACCCGAAGAACGCGGCGCCGGGCAGCGTCGTGACCGTCTCCTTGCCCGCGTTGATGAGGTCCGGGTCGACGTGTGCGGCGTCGGGATACGGCCCCACGCCGAGGATTCCGTTCTCCGAGTGGACGACCACGGACACACCGTCGGGAATGTGGTTGGGCACCAGCGTGGGCATGCCGATGCCGAGGTTGACGTACTGGCCGTCGGAGAATTCGGCGGCCACCCGCGCGGCGAGACCCTGCCGATTCCATGCCATATGGCGCCGCTCCTCCCCGTCTCTTGCGTTCCGCATCGTCGCCGGCGCGCTCACGACCGCACCGTCACCTTCTCGATCCGCTTGACCGAGTCGGGCGCGTGCACGACCCGCTGCACGAAGATGCCGGGGGTGTGCACCGCCGCCGGGTCGATCTCGCCGGGCTCGACGAGGTGTTCGACCTCGGCGATCGTGATCCTGCCGGCTCGCGCGCAGTCCGGGTTGAAGTTGGCGGCGGCCCCGCGGTAGACGAGGTTGCCGAGCCGGTCGCCCTTCCAGGCGTGCACCAGCGCGAAGTCCGCCCGGATCGCGCGCTCCAAAACGTATGTGATGCCGTCGAACTCGCGGAACTCCTTGGGCGGCGACATCACCGCCACCGCCCCCGATCCGTCGTACCGCCACGGCAACCCGCCGTCGGCGAACGGCGTGCCGACGCCCGCGGGCGTGTAGAAGGCCGGAATGCCCATGCCGCCGGCGCGCAGCCGCTCGGCCAGCGTTCCCTGGGGGGTCAGTTCCACCTCGAGTTCCCCGGCGAGGAACTGGCGCGCGAATTCCTTGTTGTCGCCCACATAGGACGCGATGGTTCGGCGAATCCTTTTGTGCCGCAGCAGCGGACCGAGCCCGACGCCCTCGCCGCCGAGATTGTTCGACACGACCTCCAGATCGCCGACCCCGGTGGCGACCAGCGCCGCGATCAACGTCTCGGGAACGCCGCAGAACCCGAATCCCCCGACCGCCAGGCAGGACCCGTCGGTGATGTCGGCGACCGCGTCGGCGGCCGCTGAAGGTCCGGCCACGACCTTGTCCATCGCCGCAGCAGCCTCCTTGCCGTCGGGGCGGAAATTGAGTTAATGTCGATTAACTCGAGTGACATTACCATCGCCCGAGCCGCCGCGTCCACACCGCTACGTCGATCGCGATTGACTTCAATGACCACACCCGCGCCCGATTGCCGCCCGGATCCCGATGTCCCCAGCCGACGGAGCCGGCTCAAGTCCGACCGGCGCCTGCAGCTGCTGGCCGCGGCCGAGCGCCTGTTCGCCGAGCGGGGCTTCCTCGCCGTGCGACTCGAGGACATCGGCGCGGCGGCCGGTGTGAGCGGCCCGGCCATCTACCGGCACTTCCCGAACAAGGAGTCGCTGCTCGTCGAGCTGCTGGTGGGCATCAGCACCCGGCTGCTCGCCGGCGCCCGCGAGGTGCGTTCCCGCGGTTCGGATGCCGCCGGCGCACTCGACGGCCTGATCGACTTCCACCTCGACTTCGCGTTGAGCGAACCGGACCTCATCCGCATCCAGGACCGCGACCTCGCGTACCTGCCCGAGGCGGCCGAGAAGCAGGTGCGCAAGGCGCAGCGCCAATACGTCGAGGTCTGGGTGGGCGTCCTGCGCGAGCTCAACCCCGCGCTGGCCGAGGCCGACGCCCGGCTGACCGCGCATGCGGTGTTCGGCCTGCTCAATTCGACCCCGCACAGCATGAAGTCGATCGACAAGCCCGTGCGCGCCGCGCGGGCACGCGCCGTCATGCGGGCGATGACCGTTGCCGCGCTGACCGCCGGCAATCGCTGCCACTGATCACGAGCGCCGCCGCCGGGACGCGCTGCTTAGGTACCCTGCAAGCCATGAGGTGGACATGAACGATCCACGTCGATCCGGGTCCCGGGAAACCCCCTGGTACCCGCCGACCGTCGACCCGGCGTACGCCGAGCAGGCGCCGTATTCGCCGACCTACAGCGGGTACATGCCGCAGTGGGCGCCCGGCCCCCAGGACACCAGGCAGCTGCCGCCCTATTGGCAGCAGGATGGCCCGCCGCCGGGCGGGCCGCCGCCGGAGGAGCCGAGCCCCGCGCCGGGTGGCCGCAAGTCGCCGCGGGGGCTCTGGATCGGCGTCGGCGTCGCCGTGTTTCTCGTTGTCGCCCTGGTCATCGCGTTGGTGCTGGCGAACGACGCGATCAAGACCCAGACCGCCGTCCCGCCGTTGCCCGAGATGCCCGGGTCGAGTTCGGAGTCACCAACGCCACCCCCGTCGACGCGGTTGACACCTCCGTCGCGCACGCGCCTGCCGGCGCCGCCACCCAGCGCATCCCAGACGCCCACCGAAACCGCGGCGCCCGGCACGATGCAGGACGTGGTCTATACGGTCAACGGGGACGGCCGGGCGATCAGCATCATGTACATCGCCACCGGCGACGTCATCCAGACGGAGTTCAACGTCGCGCTGCCGTGGAGCAAAGAGGTCAGCCTCGCCAAGTCGGCCGTGCACCCGGCCAACGTCACGATCGTGAACTTCGGTCACAACGTCACCTGCTCGGTCACCGTGGGTGGGGTTCAGGTGAGCCAGCGCGTCGGCGTCGGCCTGACGATCTGCGACGCCCGGGGCTGAGGCTACGACGGTTCGGCCGCGGGGACGCGGACGCCGAGCATCCCGAGCACCCCGGCGATCAGCACGAGGGATATCCCCCCGAGGCCGGCGCGCACGGCGCCGAACGCGTCGACGAAGACGGAGAACATCCACGGTGCGAGGAACGAGACCGCCCGGCCCGTCATGGTGAAGAGGCCGAACGCCACGCCTTCCCTGCCGTGCTTGGCCATGTGCAGGAGCAGGGTGCGGGCCGACGCCTGCGACGGCCCGATGAACAGGGCCAGCAGCAGCCCGCATACCCAGAACACGACCGATCCCGACAGCACCATGAGGGTGAGCTCGACCAGGATGATCGCGCCCAACGACCCGACGATCACCCGCTTGGATCCGATCCGGTGGTCGACGAACCCGCCCAGCACCGCCCCCGACGCGGCCACCACGCTGGCCGCCACGCCGAAGACCAGCACGTCGCCCTGCGAGATGCCGTACACGCTGACGCCCAGGACGGCGCCGAACGCGAGGATGGCCGCCAGGCCGTCGCGAAACAGGGCGCTGGCCAGGAGGTAGTAGACCAGGTTGCGGTCGCGCCGCCATTCGGCGGTCACCTCGGACCACAGCTTGCGATAACCGCCGAGCATGCTCGTCGGCTGATACTCCTCGTCGGCGCTGCGAAGCCGGTGCGCCACGAGCAGGAGCGGCAGCCCCAGGACCGCGAACCACGCCGCCGCCAGCAGCATCGCCTCCCGGACGTAGAGGCCGTCGGCGGCGGGCACCTGCAGTAGTCCCCGTTCGGGCCCGCTGCCCGAGATGAACAGGGCATAGATGAGCACCAACAGCAGGACGCTGCCCAGGAATCCGGCCGCCGCGCCCAGGCCGGAGACCCGGCCCGCCGTCTGCGGCGTGGAGACCTGGCGCAGCATCGCGTTGTACGGGACGCTGGCCAAGTCGGCGCATGCCCCGGTCGCCGCGAGCAGCACCAGCCCGGCCGCGAGGTATCCCGGGCTCTCGTGAATGAAGAACATCGCGCACGTGAGCGTCGCCGCGAGGGCGGTCAGCGTGCTCAGCACCACCCGCCGGCGGTGTGGCGACTCAACCCAGACGCCGACGAGCGGCGCCAGCAGCGCGACGGTCACGCCGGCAATGGCGGCGGCCCGGCCGAGCCAGCTCGCCGGCGTCGCGCCGCCGTGCATGCCCTTGCCCACGCTGCTGGTCAGGTACACCGAGAACACGAACGTGCCGACGATCGCGATCATCCCGATCGCACCGCAATCCCACAGGGCCCAGGCAATGACCCTCGACAGCACAGGCGTGGGCGCGACCGGACGAGGCTGCGGCTGACCCATGACCCGCACTCTATTTGCTGGGGCAGCGACCCGCCGCGCCCGGCTTCGCCGCGCTCGCGATCGCCGCCATTTGCTGGGGCAGCGACCCGCCGCGCCCGGCTTCGCCGCGCTCGCGATCGCCGCCATTTGCTGGGACAGCGACCCGCCGCGCCCGGCTTCGCCGCGCTCGCGATCGCCGCCTGGGGGGTGTCTAGCATGGGGCACATGCCGATACCCGCTCCCAGCCCGGACGCGCGCGCCGTCGTCACCGGAGCTTCGCAGAACATCGGCGAAGCGCTGGCCACCGAACTCGCCGCGCGCGGGCACAACCTGATCGTCACGGCCCGTCGCGAAGACCTGCTGAACGACCTGGCCGCCCGGCTGTCGGACAAGTACCGCGTCGCAGTGGACGTGCGCCCCGCCGACCTGGCCGACCCGGGCGAACGCGGAAAACTGTGCGACGAGCTGGCCTCGCGACCGATCTCCATCCTCTGCGCCAACGCGGGCACCGCGACGTTCGGTCCCGTCTCGGGCCTCGACCCGGCCGGCGAGAAAGCCCAGGTGCAGCTGAATGTGCTTGGCGTGCACGACCTTACGCTGGCCGTGCTGCCCGGGATGGTCAAGCGGGGCGCCGGCGGGATTCTGATTTCCGGCTCCGCCGCGGGCAATTCGCCCATTCCCTACAACGCGACCTATGCCGCCAGCAAGGCGTTCGCCAACACCTTCAGCGAGTCGCTGCGCGGTGAGCTACGCGCCTCCGGCGTGCACGTCACCTTGCTCGCCCCCGGCCCGGTGCGAACGGACCTGCCCGACGAGTCCGAAGCGACACTGGTCGAACGCCTGGTGCCCGACTTCCTGTGGATCTCCACCGAGCACACCGCCAAGGTTTCGCTGGATGCGTTGGAGCGCAACAAGATGCGCATCGTCCCGGGCCTGACGTCCAAGGCCATGTCCGTGGCCAGCGGCTACGCCCCCCGCGCGATCGTCGCGCCGATCGTCGGCAGCTTCTACAAGAAGCTCGGCGGCGGCTAGGGTTCGTTGCGACGAACCCATCCGCCGAGTCTGGGCGTCACGTACGAAACTCGTTCAGCGGACGGATATAACGGCCAAGTCACTTCCGGCCGCGGCGCCCGCCGGTGCCGAATATCCCTTTCACCGCTTCGCGTATCGCCGTATTGAGGCCGCTCTTGACGGTCGGGTTGTTCAGCACTTCCTCCCACATGGCGGGACCCTTCGGCTCCACCGGCTCCGGCATCGGCGGAACCGGCTCGTTGGCCGGGACGGGCGGGTAGGGGGACTGATCTTGCGGCGCGGGCGACGGCGCCCGGGACGCGGACGGCTCCGCCGGCTGTTCGACCGTCGTGCCGTATTTCCCTTGCAGTTCACTGTCTTTCGCCGCAGCGGAGATCGCCTCGTCACCGATCGAAGCCATCAGCGACCGGGGCACCCGCATCCGTGTCCACGCGACGGGCGTCGGCGCACCCTTCTCGGACAGCACGGTGACGACGGCCTCACCTATCCCCAGCGACGTCAACGCCGACTCCAGGTCGTAGACATCGGTTTTCGGATAAGTCCGGACGGTCTTGCTCAACGCCTGCTGGTCGTCGGGGGTGAACGCCCGAAGCGCGTGCTGAATGCGCGCGCCGAGCTGAGACAGCACGTCGTTGGGGATGTCTGTGGGCAACTGGGTGCAGAAGAAGACCCCGACGCCCTTCGATCGGATCAGCTTGACGGTCTGTTCGACCTGCTCGAGAAAGGCCTTGGAGGCGTCGCTGAAAAGCAGGTGGGCTTCGTCGAAGAAGAACACCAGCTTCGGCTTACCCACGTCGCCGACCTCGGGCAGCATCTTGAAGAGGTCGGCCAGCACCCACATCAGGAACGTCGAGAAGATCACCGGCCGCAACGACTGCCCGCTGAACTCGAGCAGCGAAATGACGCCCTGGCCTTGGTCATTCACACGCAGCAGATCGTTCGGGTCGAGCTTCGGTTCGCCGAAGAACGTGTCCCCGCCCTCGCCGGCGAGGTTCACCAGCGCCCGCAGGATGACGCCCGCGGTCGTCGACGACACCCCGCCGAGGTCTTTCAGGTCGGCTTTGCCCTCGTCACTTGCGAGGTGGCTGATGACACCGCGCAGATCGTTCAGGGTGACCAGGCGGCGGTTGTTCTCCTTGGCCCAGTGGAAGATGAGGCCGAGGGTCGACTCCTGGGTCGCGTTGAGCCCCAACACCTTCGACAGGAGGACCGGGCCGAAGCTCTCGACTGTCGCACGCACCGGCACCCCGAGACCTCCGGTGCCCAGCGACAGGAATTCCACCGGGAAGGCCGTCGGCGCCCAGTCGTCTCCGGTGTCCTTCGCGCGGGCGGCGGTCCTGTCGTTACCCTCCCCCGGGCGGGCCAGACCCGACAGGTCGCCCTTCATGTCCGCCATGAGCACGGCCACTCCGGCCGCGCTGAGTTGCTCGGCGATCAGCTGCAGGGTCTTCGTCTTACCGGTTCCGGTGGCCCCGGCCACCAGTCCGTGCCTGTTGACGGTGGCGAGCGGGATGCGCACCTGCGCGGTCGGATCGGCGACGCCGTCGACCACGACCGTGCCCAGCTCCAGAGCCTGGCCGTCAACCGCATAGCCGTTGGCGATCCGCTGCGCGGGGCCGCCCTGGCCTTCGGTGGCCGATTCGGTGCTCATTCGCTGCGCCCCTTCTCCCGTCCTGCGGTTAGGCACCGCTCACGATACTGGCAAGGGGGCGGCGAGGTGATCCGCCAAATGGGCCTAGTCTGAGCCCTGTGCGGGACGAACTGGTGTGGATCGACTGCGAGATGACGGGCCTCGACCTCGGATCGGACAAGCTGATCGAGATTGCGGCCCTGGTCACCGACGCGGAGTTGAACATCCTCGGCGACGGGGTCGACGTGGTGATCCACACCGACGACGGCGCGCTTTCGTCGATGATCGACGTTGTCGCCGAAATGCATTCGCGCTCGGGGCTGATCGACGAGGTCAAAGCGTCCACCGTCGACCTGGCGACTGCCGAGGCCATGGTGATGGACTACATCGGCGCACACGTCAAGCAGCCCAAGACGGCGCCGCTGGCAGGCAATTCGATAGCGACCGACCGGTCCTTCATCGCCCGTGACATGCCAACCCTGGACACGTTCCTGCACTACCGGATGATCGACGTCAGCTCGATCAAGGAACTCTGCCGGCGCTGGTACCCGCGCATCTACTTCGGCCAACCCGCCAAAGGCCTCGCCCACCGCGCGCTGGCCGACATCCACGAATCCATCCGCGAGCTGCAGTTCTACCGGCGGACCGCGTTCGTTTCCCCACCCGGGCCGTCTACCAGCGAGATCGAGGCGGTGGTCGCCGAACTCGGCGGCACGGCGGGCGCCCCCGACGTCATCGATTCGGCCGCCGACCCATCGACCGGCTAGTATCGACGTCGCCGCTCGTTCGACTCCCGTTTCAGGAGCCCGGCTGCGGCAATGGTGGCTGTAGTTCAGCTGGTAGAGCACCAGGTTGTGATCCTGGGTGTCGCGGGTTCGAGTCCCGTCAGCCACCCCGCAGGTCAGAGGTGGTAATCAACCCCTCTGACCTTTTCTTTCGCCACTCTCAACTAAACGACACATAGCCGCTGATCTGTGCACCAGGAATCAGCAGCGCGCCGAGGGTGAGAACCGCGGCGACGAACACGCTGAAAAATATGATGAGGGCGGCGATGCCGAGGAAACCCAGGAAGAAAACTGCATTAGTAAAAAGGTTCCCGATTTCAGATAGCAGGCTCAGCACCCCGCCGAAAGGGTCACTGGCAGCAGCCGCTGCTATCGACCGCAGCGACGCGGCGCTGGTGGCCTCGGTCGCCGCGTAGGAGGCCCCACCGCTCTTGAGCGTCTGCACAAACTGGTCGCTGAAGGCCGCTGCCTGACCGGCGAGGCCCTGAAACGCCTGGGCTCGATCGGCGAACACGGAGGCGATTGCCGCTGAGACCTCATCGGCGGCGGCGGGTATCACCGCGACGGTCGGAGCCGCCGCTCTTAAGTGCGCCGCGTTGAGGTTCGACCCGATAGAGGCCAGATCCGTCGCTGCTGCAGCAATTAATTCCGGATCAGCGATCAAATACGCCATCTCCGCACCTCCTACCAGCAGGATCGAGCCTCTGGCGGAGATCGGCTTAAGTAGACGACTACTTCCTTTTCAGTGCCTTCCCGGACCTTGACGCCGAGTCCCTTCGCCTACCCCCCGGTGAGAACCGCCGGGATTCGACGGGCCGCCCGGTGGGCGACCCGTCGACTAGGTCAGCGGCAATCAGTGGCGGCCGCCGGGGCCACCCTGCCAGTGATCACGGTCCCCTGGACCGCCCTGCCAGTGGTCACGGTCTCCCGGGCCGCCCTGCCAGTGATCACGGTCGCCGCCGCCGCGGTAGTGCCATTGATCGTGGGCGTCACCGTCGCGGTAGAAGTCGTCGTGGCAGCGGCCGCCGTCCCAGTTGAAGCCCCAGCCCGGGTCCCACCACTCACCGGGGCACCAGTGGTAGACGGGTGCGGGGGCGATGGGCTGCGCGTCGGCGACGGCCGCCGCCCCGAGGCCCGCGAGTCCCAGGCCGCCGGCCAGCGCCAAGGATGATGTTGCGATGCGAATCGTTTTCCTCATGCGTGTTGGGTACCCGGCCCGGAATAAGGGGTACCTCAGTGCAACCTATGAATGACTTATGTGCCTGACAGCAGCACCATTTGACGCTGCGGCCGAAGCGGCCACTAGGTGTTGGCGTTACCGGCTTTCCACACCGGCCACGGGACGTTCCAGTCGCCCAGCCCCTCGGTTCCCGGCAGCGTTCCGCCCACGGTGTTGATCACCTCGACGATGTCGCCGCTCTTGCTGTGGTCGTAGAACCACTCGGCGTTGCTCGGACTCACGTTCAGGCACCCGTGGCTGGTGTTGGTGTGCCCCTGTGCGCCCACGGACCATGGCGCCGAGTGCACGAACACGCCGCTGTACGACATCTGGGTGGCCCAGTCGACTTCGGTGCGATATCCGTTGGGCGAGTTGACGGGAACGCCGTAGGTCGACGAGTCCATGATGATGTGCTTGAACCGTCCGCCGATGATGTAGAAGCCGTTGGCCGTCGGGGTGCTGTCCTTGCCCATGGAGGTGGGCATGGTCTTGACGACTTCGCCGTTCACCCGAACGGTCACCATCTTGGTCGTGTCGTCGGCCGTGGAAATGACCTCGTCGCCGATGGTGAAGTGGGTCTTGACGTTGTCCTCACCGAACATGCCGTCGCCCAGGTCGACGCCGTAGGTGTTGACCGCCACATCGATCGATGTCCCGGACTTCCAGAAATGCTCTGGGCGCCAACGCACTTCGCGGTTGTTCAGCCAGTAGAACGCGCCTTCGACGGGCGGATTGGTGGTGATGACGATGGCCTTCTGGGCCGCCGCGCGGTCGGCGATGTTCTCGTCGAAGCGGATGGCCACCGGCTCACCGATGCCCACCACGTCGCCCTCGGCCGGGCTGACGTAGGGCATGGTCAGGTGCGCCGGCGAACTGGTCTGGAAGGTCATCTGCCGGCTCGCCGAGCCCCCGAGCCCCAGCGCCTTCACGCTCAGCGTGTAGCGCCTGTTGTAGCCGAGCTGCTCGGTGGTCTGCCACCGCAGCCCGTCGGGGCTGAGCTGCCCGCTGATGGACCGACCGTTGGAGTTGACCATCGTCACCGACTTGAGGACGCCGTAGGACACGCTCACCGTCACCGGTGAGTCCACCGTCACGCCGACGGCGCCGTCGCTCACCGAGGCGGTCAGCTTGGGGACCAGCAGGTCCGCGAACGGCGTGCCCTTGTTGAAGATCACCTTCGTCGGCGCGGCCTGCTGACCGCCGCCGCAGGCAGCGCCGAACACGGCGACCGTGGCCAGTGCCACAGCCAGCCACGACCGGCGTACACGCGAACCCGACACCCGGTGACCTTCCATCTGATTTCCGCGAACTGGTCGCCGCTGACCATGAATCGGAAGAATTGTAATGGTTTCCGGGCGCCCCGCGGCGCCAGTCGAAATGTCGCGCCCAGGGTGTTGCCAATTCGGGATCCGGCGTGCGGAAATTCCTGTTCCGGCGGGTGCCGGCCCGGCTACGAAAGTTGGCCGACGGTGTCCTGGAGGTGTGACTCGACCCTGTCGGCGATGGCGACGGCATCGACGCGCGCGAGTTTGACGATCGCCGCCGTCATCACCACCACCGCGACCGCGAGGACGACCAGCCCGGCGCCGCTCGCGTTGAGCGTCTCGTCCAGGACGACGACGCCCAGCGCCGCCCCGACGACCGGCTGGGACATCTCCAGCGTGGGCATCGAGGCCGTCAGGGGGCCGGCCTGAAACGCCGACTGGCTCCACACGAGGCCGCCCAGCGCCACCAGGACGCAGGCGTAGAGCTCGGGCGTTCTGGCGACCGCCCATGGCCCGTCGCCGAGTCGGGCGACGACCTCCTTGGTCAGCACCGCAAAAACCCCCCACAGCGATCCCGACACGAACGCAAACAGCACGGCGGCCACCACGCCACCGCGAGTCCGGCCGACCACGACGCATGCGACCAACAGCGGACCCAAAACCGCCACCACCGCGGCCCAGGTTCCCAGCGGTGCGTCAGAACGACCGGCACCCGGGTTGCCCACCGTGACGACCACGATCACGGCCACCGTGAGCAGTCCGGCCCAAACCCACTCGCGGCCGGTGACGGTGCGATGCCACAGCCGGGCGTTGATCGGCAGCGCGAACAGCACCGACAGCGTGAGCAGCGCCTGCACGAGCAGCACCGACCCCTCCCCCAACGCCGCCGCCTGCAACGCGATGCTCACCACGAGCAGCAGGGAGCCCCACCACCACCGCCGATTGCGAAGCAGGCCCGTCATCAGCTCCACGTGACCCACCGATCGGTCGGTGATGCAGTGCGCCGCGCGTTGCTGGAGCACGTCGCCGAGCGCGATGCACAGCGCGGAACCCAACGCCAGCAGTGCGGCGACGTCCGTCTTATCCATCGGGGATCTTCCTGCCGGCTCGACGCCTCATGGGATGTGAACGTCGTTGCGCGCCAACTCATGACGGCCCTCGTCCGGCACTTCCGCGGTGGGCCACCTTCTGATCACGTGCGCCGCAACGTCGGCCTCGTCCGGGCCACGCCCTGCCGCGGCACCGGCTTCACCGGTCGACAACCGACCGCGCAGCGCTGCCAGCGGCCCGGGCGCCCACCAGGTCCAGCGGCCGAGCAGGTGGAGGAAGGCGGGGACGAGGACCATCCGCACCAGGGTGGCGTCGGCGAACACGGCCAGCGTGAGGCCGAGGCCGAGCATCCGCATGAAGGACACGTGGGCGGGGATCAGCGCGGCGAACGAGATCGACATCACCAGCGCGGCCGTGGTGACCACCCGGCCGATGCCCGCGATGCCCAGCGCCGTGCTCTCGTCGGTGGCGGCGCGGGCCTCGGCGGGAATCGGCCGCTTCTCGTGAGCCGCCGGACAGGCGAGCCAGTACTCGTGGATCCGGGAGACCAGGAACACCTCGTAGTCCATGGCCAGCCCGAAGGCGATGCAGAACAGCAGCACCGGGATGTTCGCGTTGAGCGTGCCGTTGGCGGTCGTCCCCAGCGCGCCGAGGTGCCCGTCCTGGAAGATCCACACCATCGCCCCGAACGCGGCGGTCAGCGACAACACGTTGCACACCAGCGCCTGCAGAGGCAGCACCGCGCTGCCGGTGAGCAGGAACAACAGCACGAACGTGACAACGGCGATCAGCGCCAGCACGAGCGGCAGGCGGTGGGTGATGGCGTCGACGCTGTCCCGGTTGATCTGCGCCAGCCCCGTCATCTCGACCGAGCGCCCCGCCGGGCCCGCGACGCGGTGTAGCCGGTCGAGTTGGGTGGCGGAGGCCTTCGAGTAGAGCGGCGCGGTGCTTGCGACGGTGAAGAACGCGCTGTCGTCGGCTACGCCGGCGGGCGCGGCGGGCGGTCCGACCAGGTTTCCGGCGACGAAGGTGCCGGTTGGGGCGGTGACCGCGGACACGTCGGGGACGCGGGAGAGCGCGGCGGCGTAGCGCTCCAGATCGACGGGGGTCACGCCGCGCGCGTCCGGCACCACAACCGAGAGCCCGTTGCCCAAGGCGTTGGCGAAGTCGTTGTCCAACATGTCGGCGACCTGGCGCGACGACGCCGAGCGGGGCAGCACGCGCTCGTCGGGAAAACCCCACTTCACGCCCAGGAACGGGACGCCGAGCAGCAGCAACAGCGCGACGACGCTCAGCCCGACCGGCAGGGAGTGGTGCAGCACGAACTTCGTCGAGCGGTACCAGAACTGCCCGGTCGTCGGCGTGTGCGCGTGGTCGCGCCACGATCTGGCGCGCGGCACCGAACGGTGCAGCAACCGGCGGGCGTCGAGCGCGTCCAGGCGCGGGCCCAGCAGCGCAATGGCGGCGGGCGTGACCACGACCGCAGCGAGCGCGACGATCACCGCGGTCGCCACGATGGTGTAGGCCGACGACTTCAGGAAGTACATCGGGAACAGCGCCATGACGGCCATCGACAAGCCGACGGTGGTGGCGGAGAACAGCACGGTCCGCCCGGCGGTGGCCATCGTGCGGTACAGCGCGCGCTCCCGGTCGCCGCACCGTGCCAGTTCTTCGCGGTAGCGGCTGATGATCAGCAGGTTGTAGTCGATCGCCAGGGCCAGGCCCATCGCGATGCTCAGGTCCAGTGCGTAGGTCGACACGTCGGTGGCGACACTGATCAGCCGCAGGACCGACATGGTGCAGACGATGGCCAGCGCGCCCACGACGATGGGCAGCGCCGCCGCCACCACGCCACCGAGCACCCAGACCAGAACCGCGAAGCTCAGCGGTATCGCGATGGCCTCCATGAGGACGAGGTCGCGCTCGTTCTGATCGTTGATCTGCGCATACGCGACGGCCATGCCGCCCGCGCGCATGGTGACCCCATCACGATCGTGCACGAGTTGGCGGGTCAGGGTGCTGGCGTATTCCTGCGCCGCGTTCTCCCCGCCCTTGAGGTCGGCCACGACCATCCCGGACTTGCCGTCCTTGCTGACGAGTTGGGCGGCGACCTGCGGCGGGGACGTCCACGCCGAGGACACGTCCAGCACCCAGGGGGACCGTCGCAGGTTGTCGACGAGGTCGGTGGCGACCCGCCGCGCCTGGTCGCCGCGAGGCCCGCCGGGTGCGGTCAGCACGATCAGCATTTTCTGATCGGTCTGGCCGAACTTGTCTTTGAGAATGTCTGTCGCGCGGGACGATTCCGCGGTCGGGTCCTGAAAACCGCCGCCCGACAGCTTGTTCACCACCGGCAGCCCGAAGACGGCGGCGCCCACCAGCGCCAGGACGGCGACCGCAATGATGCGTCGGGGGGCGGCGATGGCAAGTCGGGTCGTCGCTTGCAGCATCCGCCTTCCCCCTCCGATCCTCACCCCTGTACCCAATTCCCGGCGTATGACTCTTGAAGCCGGCACCGCGAAGCGATGTGCTTGTGCGCAACTGTGATACGCACCGCTCACAGCGCCCGGACGTTTGGCGGTCAAGGTCCGGGGTACTGCACGAAACGGCGACCCGGGAAATAGCCTCTGGCGCGTGCATCAGGCCCGGTTGCGTTCAGCCGGTTATGGATTGGACGAGCGAATGACCACAGCGGACGACGCCCTCGACATCAGGCACCCGACCGACGACGACTGGCAGGCGCTTTACGCGAACCAGGCCCGCACCTTCGGTGATCCGGTGGACGAGCGGACGGTCGAAGCCTGGCGACGGCGGGTCGAACTGGAAAACATTCTCCTCGCTGAGGACACCTCGGATCCGCAGCACCCTTTCGTGGTCGGGACGTCGATCATCTATCCCGTCGAGCTGACGGTCCCCCGAAACACCAGCCTGCGGTCGGCGTGGCTGACCATGATCGCGGTGGCGTCGACGCATCAGGGAGAAGGCATTTGGGCGCAGCTCAGTGCGCAAGGCCTACAAATCCTGCTCGACCGCGGCTATCCGATCGTCTTCGGCGTTCCCACGCAGACCTCGATGTATGACAACTTCGGCGCCGGCGTGGCGAGCTACAGCCAGACCTATTCCATCGACCGTCGCCTGGCCAAACTCCGCGACCGGCCGGGCAGTAGCCGGGCCCGCGAGATCGCCGCCGCCGAGGCCAGGAACAGCCTGCCCGCGATCTACGACCGGTGGCGCGCGGTGACGACTGGGGCGGTGAGTCGCAGCGACGCGTGGTGGGCGGACTTCTTGGAAGACCGGGCGACGCAACGGGGCAACAGGTCCGCGCTGTACCACACCGTTCATCCGGACGGCTTCCTGACGTACCGGATCGTCGACCAGAAATATCACGCGTTCCGGCCGCCGTTCGGCACGGTGGTGGTCGAGGACTTCTGCGCGATCACCGAGGAAGCCCACACCGCCCTGCTCCAGGCTCTCCTGGCCCTGGAGATGTTCGACGAGATACGGATCGAACTGCCCGTCGACGACCCGCTGCCCCTCAAGCTGAAAGACCAGCGCGCCGCCGCGACCGCGGGCATGACCGACTTCCTGTGGGTGCGGATCAACGATGTCCCGGAGGTGCTCGGCGCCCGGGCCTACAACGCGGATGTCGACCTCGTTCTCGACGTCAACGACCCGCTTGGCCTCAACGGGGGACGATTCCTGCTGCAGACCCGCGACGGCGTCGGAAAATGCACCCCTCACGACGGGGGGAAGCCCGATGTCGAGATGGGTTTGGGCGAACTGGCGACGATCTACATGGGTGCGCACCGGGCGTCCGACGTCCTGCGGGCCGGCCGCCTCACCGAGCTCCGTCCCGGGGTGGCCCGCGAGATGGATGCGGCCTTCGTCACCGACCGGGCGCCGTACTGCGGGACGCTCTTCTGATTGCGTTGTGCCACGCACGGTTTCGTTAGCACACCCGCGGCGGCGCGCCCGCGTCCGCCGCGGGCCCGCTAAGCGGCCGGCCAGGCGCACCGGCTCGCCAGCTATCCTGGGTCCAATCGGGGATTTCGCGCAGCGGCAGGAAGCCTGTTATTGTCGCCTACGCGGTCTCGGCCGACCAAGCGCCGTTAGCTCAGTTGGTAGAGCAGCTGACTCTTAATCAGCGGGTCCGGGGTTCGAAACCCTGACGGCGCACCTCAGAGCGTATTTCGGGGCGTTGACGCGCCCCGACCCTCGCGGCACGCGCAGACGGTCCTCCCTCGATCGCGGTACACCTCACCGAACGTGGGTATGGGTTCACCCATCAATCGAGGAAGGACACCAGCGATGAACCGACACCGCGAGGACGACGCGTCCGACGACACCACCGGCGACGCCGAGTCCAACCCCGAACCGGTGGTGCCCGAAGAGGGCGAGGGCCCGTTCCCCCCGGTGGCCGGCCAGCCGCGGCCACCCATCGGCAATTGACACATCGGCACGGCCTGATACGCGACCGCACAATCGCCCCTTAGAGGTAGCTTCTCCCCAGACACAGCTGCGACGAAGGAGCTGCCATGGGGTTCATCCAGCCCAACCTGCCCGTCGTCGACCCGGTCGACTGGAGCGCACGCACCCGCGCCGAGCGGATCATTCCGATGGCGCGCCACATCGCGGAAAACGGCTTCGGCACCCCGCTGGTGATGCACCTGATGTACGGCGTCAAGATCGCCCTCTACATCCTGGGCGGCTGGCTCTTCGCGTGGACCACAAGGGGCATCGGCGGCTTCATCGACGTGGGCTCGTGGTGGTCGGAGCCGATCGTGTTCCAGAAGGCCGTCCTCTACACGATGCTGTTCGAAGTCGTCGGCCTCGGTTGCTGTTTCGGCCCGCTGGCCGGGCGTTACTTCCCGCCGATGGGCTCGATCCTGTACTGGTTGCGCCCCGGCACGATTCGGCTGCCCCCGTGGCCGAATCGGGTGCCGCTGACCAAGGGCAACGACAGAACCGCCGTCGACGCGCTGCTCTACGGCGCCCTGCTCGCCTTGCTCGTGACGGCGCTCGTGTCCGACGGAACCGGGCCAATTCCCGCCCTGGGCACCATGATCGGCGTGTTGCCGCGGTGGGAGACCGTCGCCGTCCTCGCGGTCCTCGCGGCAATCAGTTTGCGCGACAAGGTGATATTCCTCGCGGCGCGTGGCGAGGTGTACGGCCCGCTGGCGCTGGTGTTCCTGTTCTCCGGGGCCGACATCGTGGTCGGGGCCAAGGTGGTCTTCATGGTCATCTGGCTCGGCGCCGCGACCTCCAAGCTCACCCGGCACTTCCCGTTCGTCATCTCGACGATGCTGGCCAACAACCCCTTCATCCCCAGCGGCATCCTCAAGCGATCGCTGTTCAAGGACTACCCGGACGACCTGCGGCCCAGCGCGTTGTCCGGCATCATCGCCCACTTCTCCACGGCGGTGGAAGGGCTGGTACCCCTGGTGCTGTTCTTCTCCCACGGTGGCTGGCCGACGGCGATCGCCGCGTTCGTGATGATCGTGTTCCACCTCAACATCCTGCTGGCCTTCCCGATGGGTGTGCCGCTGGAGTGGAACGTGTTCATGATCTTCGGGGTGCTGTCGCTGTTCGTGGCGCACGCGAACCTGGGGCTGGCCAACGTCACGCACCCATGGGCGATCGCCATCCTGTTCGCGGTGATCGCCGGCACCGTCATCATCGGAAATCTGTACCCGCGCAAGGTGTCTTTCCTGCCAGGAATGCGGTACTACGCCGGCAACTGGGACACCACGCTGTGGTGCGTCAAGCCGTCGGCCGACGAGAAGTTCCGCGTCGGTTCCCGCGCGCTCGGCCCGATGCAACACCTGCAGCTCGAGCGGCTCTACGGCTCCAGGGAGGCGACCCTGGTGCCGCTCCACCTGGCCATGGCGTTCCGCGGGATGAACACCCACGGGCGGGGGCTGTTCACGCTGGCGCACCGGGCGATGGCCGGCTGCGACGAGGGCGAATACAACCTGTGCGAGGGCGAGATCCTCTGCGCGATGGTGCTGGGCTGGAACTTCGGCGACGGCCACCTGCACAACGAGTGCCTCGTCGAGGCGCTGCAGCAGCGGTGCGGGTTCGACCCGGGCGAGGTGCGCGTGGTGATCCTCGACGCCCAGCCCATCCACCGGCAGCGGCAGGAGTACCGGCTCGTCGACGCGGCGACGGGCGAGTTCGAGCGGGGCTACATCAACGTCGATGACATGGTGATCACCCAGCCGTGGGCCGACGACCTACCGGTGCACGTGCAGAGCGCCGCCGGTGCCGGCGTCAGCGATCCCTGACCCGGCGCACCACGACAATCACCACGACGGACGAGATGCCGACGAGGGTGGCGATCACCGCCGGTTTGCTGACGAACTCGACGGCCCGGGCCTTGAGGTCGTCGGCGAGGCGACGGGGATTCGCCCGCTCGGCAAGCGAGTCGACGGTGGCCGCCAGCTGGTCGCGGGCTTGGTCGATCTCCTGCTTGATGACCTCGGGATCGCGATCCGCCACGTCTCTGTCCTCCAACTCCACCTGATGCACCTGCCCGCACTACCCTAGATCAGCTGGCATTACCCCCAACGCTCCGGTGAAGAGAAAGGCAGAACGTTGACCGAACCCACTCGGCTGGCTCCGGGCGACAAGGCCCCCACCTTCAGCCTCCCCGACGCCGACGGCAACACGGTGAAGCTGTCCGACTACAAGGGACGACGGGTCATCGTCTACTTCTACCCGGCCGCCTCCACGCCGGGCTGCACCAAGCAAGCGTGCGACTTCCGCGACAACCTGCGCGAGCTCAACGACGCCGGCATCGACGTCGTCGGCATCTCCCCGGACAAGCCGGAGAAGCTCGCCAAGTTCCGCGACGCCGAGAAGCTGACGTTCCCACTGCTGTCCGATCCCGAGCGCAAGGTGCTGACGGCCTGGGGCACCTACGGCGAGAAGAAGATGTACGGCAAGACCGTCAAGGGCGTCATCCGGTCGACGTTCGTGGTCGACGAGAAGGGCAAGATCGCCGTCGCGCAGTACAACGTGAAGGCCACGGGGCACGTGGACAAGCTGCGAAAAGACTTAGAGGTCTGAGCAAATCGGGAGCACGGAGCCTCGGCACCCGACTTGAGATCGGTAGGCGCGAACGGCCGCAAGAATTTCGCATGTGGTTCGCCGTAGCGTACGGCGCGACCGGCAACGAAAGGACCTGCGATGAAGTCACCCCGCGCGTTGGGTCGGATCCTCGGTGCGTCGCTGATCTCCGGCGGCGTGGCGGCGGCCGCTCTGGGCTTGGCCGCACCCGCCGAGGCCGGCGCGTCCTACTGGCATTACTGCCCGGGACAGAAGTGGCAGTACACCGTTCCCATCCCGCCCGGGTTCGACCTGAGCGTTTGTCACTGGTTCGCCGTGACGGCCGAGAGCACCCCGTCGGGTCCGGTGTATCACTTCAGAGAAGCCGACCCGGCCGAAGTGCCCGCGCCGTCACCGGGGTTCCCGTGGCCGTGAACCTCGCCCTGAAAGGGACCGTTGCACGATGACCCCCGACGACCCCGAGGACTACATCCGCAGGCTCGAACGCGGCGTCGGCGATACGCCGGAAGCCGCGCCGCAGCCGTCGCGCAGCGGAGAGACCCTGCAGCAGCGGTTAATTCGACTCGCGAAGTTCGCGAACACGACATGGGGACGGGTCATCCTGATCGGCGCGATCCCCGCGGCGTTCGCGCTGTTGTTCTTTGTGGCTCACAACGCCGGCACCACGGTGCACGGGAACCTGATCATGATCAACAGCGGCGCCAAGGACAAGATCGACTGCAACAACGGCAATGTGAAGCTGGACGGCGACAACAACACGTACACGATCACCGGCCACTGCCGCAGGCTGGAGATCTCCGGCGGCGCCAACCACGTCGCCGTGGACGGCGTCGACACCATCAGCATCCTCGGCGACGACAACGTCGTCATCTACCGCTTCGGTTCGCCGACGATCAACAAGACCGGGAACAACAACATCGTCACTCAGCGCCTCGAAAGGCCCTGATCAGGCCAGGTTGGCCAGCAGCAGCGCCTCGCTGATCGCCGCGCGTTCGAGCACGCCGAGGTGCAGGCTCTCGTTGACGCTGTGCGCCTGTGTCGCAGGGTCCTCCACACCGGTGACCAGGATCTTGGCGTCCGGGAACGCCCGGGCGAACTCCGCGATGAACGGGATCGAGCCACCCATGCCCATGTCGATGGGCTCGACGCCCCAGCCCTGCCGAAACGCCGCCCGCGCGGCGTCGTAGACGGGGCCGCTGGCCTCGATCGCGTAGGGCTCGCCCTTGTCGCCGGGCGTGACGCTGACGTGCGCGCCCCACGGCGCGTGCTTGCGCAGGTGCGCGGTGAGCGCGTCCAGATGCGCGGCGGCGTCGCCGCCGGGCGCGACCCGCATGCTGACCTTGGCCCGCGCCCGCGGAATCAACGTGTTGGACGCGGCGGCCACCGGGGTGGTGTCGATGCCGATCACCGTGATCGCCGGCTTGGCCCAAAGCCGTCGTGGTACCGAGCCGGTACCGATCTCGGACACGCCGTCGAGCAGGCCGGAATCGGCCCGCACCCGCTCGGCGGGGTACCCCGGGTAGTTCAGCGACGCGGTGTCGGTTTCGTGCAACCCGGCGACGGCGACGTTGCCGTCGTCGTCGTGCAGGCTGGCCAGCAACCGCACCAGCACGCTCAGCGCGTCGGGCACCACGCCGCCCCAGATCCCCGAATGCAGGCCGTGGTCGAGCGTGGCGACCTCCACCACGCAATCGACCAGACCGCGCAGCGAGACGGTCAGCGCGGGGGTGTCGGCGCCCCAGTTGTCCGAGTCGGCGATGACGATCACGTCGGCGGCCAGGGCGTCGCGGTGCGCGGCGAGCAGGCGGCCCAGCGACGGCGATCCCGACTCCTCCTCGCCCTCGACGAACACCGTCACGCCGACCGGCGGACGCCCGCCGTGCGCGCGGAACGCCGCCAAATGCGTTGCGATGCCGGCCTTGTCGTCCGCGCTGCCGCGGGCGTACAGGCGGCCGTCGCGCTCGGTCGGCTCGAACGGCGGCGACTTCCACTGGCCGATGTCGCCCTCGGGCTGCACGTCGTGGTGGGCGTAGAGCAACACGGTGGGCGCGCCGGGCGGCGCGGGGTGCCGGGCGATGACCGCGGGCGCGCCGCCCTCGCTGACGATCCGCACGTCGCGAAAACCGGCCTGCAACAACAGGTCCGACACGGCCTGCGCGCTGCGGTGCACCTCGGGGCGCCGGGCGGGGTCGGCCCACACCGACGCGATCCGCACCAGGTCCTCGAGGTCGCGCCGCACCGACGGCAACACCTCGCGGACACGTTCGACAAGATCGCTCATGTTCCCGAGGCTAGCGAAGGCGCCGGATCCACCGCGAACGTGCGCAGAATGCCATCAGCAAGCGGCGTGTCGCGTGCAAACACGCACGCTCGCGGATCTACGGAGCTTCCAGGATCGCGACCGCGGCCGCGGTGTCGCCCTCGTGCGTCAGCGACACATGGATGGTCACGTCGGCCAGGTGCTCGGCGACGGCCCCGGTCAGCCGCACGCGAGGGCGTCCCCACATGTCGGTGACCACCTCGATGTCGCGGTGAATGGCCTCGGGCAGCACCGGCCGCTGGGCGAACCGGGATCCCGACCAGGCCTTGATCACCGCCTCCTTCGCGGCCCAGCGGGCCGCCAGGTGTCGGGCCGCCGACGAGCTCTTGTCCGAGGCGTCGCGGCGTTCACCCGGGGTGAACGTCTCGGAGAACACCGTTCCCGGCTTGTCGACCTGTTCGGCGAAATCCGAGATGGAGACGAGGTCGATCCCCACTCCGACGATGCCCATGGCTGGCCAGGCTATCGGATTGGCCGCGTCAGTCCGCGGACACGTCGTAGGCGTCCGCCTCGCCGAGCCGGGCGGCCGGATTCAGCAGCATCGCCGCCTCCTGCCGCTTCTCCGACTCGTCGTGGCCGAAGCGGCGGTCGGGCGGCCGCTGGTACATCGGCTCACCGCCGGCGATCGCCTTCACCAGCCGGCGCTGCCCCGCCAGCAGCCGGGCGTCCGCGCGCCGCTGGTAGTCGGCCCGCTGCTGCGGATTCAGCGCGGCGATGAACGCCTGCGGGTGCACCAGCGCGATGAGCCCCGACACGTGGCCGAAACCGAGGCTGGTCAGCATCCCCGCTTTCAGCGGGAACCTGTCCCCGAGCCGCAGGGTGTCCCGTACCCAGACGAAGTGCCCGGAGCCGGCCAGCTCGTCGTCGACGCAGTCGAGGCTGCGGTTGGGCGGGATCACGCCGTCGCGCAGCATCTGGCACATTCCCATCATCTGGAAGACCGCCGCGCCGCCCTTGGCGTGTCCCGTCAGGCTCTTCTGCGAGACCACGAACAGCGGCGCACCCGGCGACCGCCCCAGCGCGTCGGCGAGCCGCTCGTGCAGCTCGGTCTCGTTGGGGTCGTTCGCCAGCGTCGAGGTGTCGTGCTTGGAGATCACGGCCACGTCGTCGGCGCCGACGCCGAGCTTGGCCAGCGCACGCGCCAACGCGGAGTCCGTGCCGCCGCGCCCGGCGCCCAGCGCGCCGAGCCCCGGCGCCGGGATCGAGGTGTGCACCCCGTCGCCGAACGACTGCGCGTAAGCCACCACCGCCAGCACGGGCAGGCCCATCCTGAGCGCGAGGTCGCCGCGGGCCAGCAGGATCGTGCCGCCGCCCTGGGCCTCGACGAAGCCCAGCCGGCGCCGGTCGTTCGGCCGGGAGAACTTCGAGTCCTGGATGCCGCGGCCGCGCATCATCGCGGTGTCGGCGGTGGCCGCCATGTCGCCGAAGCCGATGATGGCCTCCAGCGTCAGGTCGTCCAGGCCGCCGGTCACCACCAGCTCGGCCTTGCCCAGCCGGATCTTGTCGACACCCTCCTCGACCGACACCGCCGCGGTCGCGCATGCGGCGACGGGGTGAATCATCGCGCCGTAGCTGCCGACGTAGGACTGAACCACATGCGCCGCAACGACATTCGGGAGCACTTCCTGCAGGATGTCGTTGGGCTTGTTACGGCCCAGCAGGTTGCCGTGGTACATGGTCTGCATCGACGTCATGCCGCCCATCCCGGTGCCCTGCGTGCTGGCCACCAGGCTCGGGTGCACGTGGCGCATGACCTCGGCCGGGCTGAACCCGGCGGACAGGAATGCGTCGACCGTCGCGACGATGTTCCACAGCGCTACCCGGTCGATCGAGCTCGCCATGTCCGGGCTGATGCCCCACACCGTGGGGTCGAACCCGGTGGGGATCTGGGCGCCGACGGTCCGCGTCAGCTTCGTCTTGCGCGGCACCCGGATCTCGGTGCCGGCCTTGCGGATCACCTGCCAGTCGGTGGAGTCGGGTACCGGCCGGATCACGGTGTGCTCGGGGTCGAATTCGACGAACGCGCGCGCGTCGGCCTCGCTGGACACCACGAACGCGAAGTCCTTGTCGAGGAACACGCTGACCAGGAGCGGCGAGGCGTGGTCGGGGTCGATCGCCCCGTCGTCGACGAACTCACGGATGCCGCAGCGCTGCACCACCGCATCGTGGTAGCGCTCGACCAGCTCGGCCTCGTCGATGAGTTCGCCCGACTCGGTGTCGTACCAACCGGGTTGGGGGTCGTCCTCCCAGCGGATCAGCCCGGTCGTCCAGGCCAGTTCTAGCACGCCCGACGCCGACAGCTCGCCCTCGACCTCCATCTCGAAGCGGGTGCGCGACGAGCCGTACGGCCCGAGCTCAGCTCCGCCCACGATCACCACCAGGTCGGCCGGGTCGACGTCGAGGTCGGCCCATTCCGGCGGGGGCGCCGGGGTGAAGCCGCGCGGCGGGGACGGCAGGGCGGCGATGGTCGTCTCACTCCCGGCGTCCTCGGCGGCCGCCTCGGTCGCCATCTCCTCACGGGCCTTGGCGGCCAGCTCGGCCATGTCGAGGTCGGCGTCGGCGAGGCCACCGGTGAAGTCCGCCTTGATCGGGGCCGCGGCCGCGGCCACCTTGGACTCGATATCGCACAGGCCCAGCAGCATCGCGGCCATCTCGTCGGTGGAATACGTTGTCACCCCGGCCTGTTCGACGGCTTCGACGATGGCGTCGTTGTGGCCCATCAGCCCGGTGCCCCGCGTCCAGCCGATCAGCGCGTGCGCCAGGCTCACCCGCGACGCCCACGACGACTCGGCGTGCCAGCGGCTCACCAGGGCGTCCAGCGCCGACTTCGACTCACCGTAAGCGCCGTCGCCGCCGAACATCCCGCGGTTGGGCGACCCCGGCAGCACCACGTGCAGCCGCGAGGCGATGTCGCGCTCGGAACCGATCTTCGACAGGCCGCCGACCAGCCGCTGCACCGCCCACAGCAGCACCTTCATCTCCATCTCCGAGCGCGCGCCGGCCTCGGAGAGGTCCCCGGCGACCCGGGGCGCCGCGAACGGGAACAGCAGCGTCGGGGTCTGCGCGTCCTTGATGTGGATGGACTGCGGCCCAAGGCTTTCGGTCTGCTCGCTGCCGACCCACTCGACCAGGGCGTCGATGTCGGAGCACGACGCCATGTTGGCCGGCACCACCCACAGAGCCGCGCCGAAGCGGGCGTGGTCGCGATACAGGTTGCGGTAGAACGCCAGCCGCTCGTCGTCGAGCCGGGAGGTCGTCGCGATCACCGTGGCGCCGCCGTCGAGCAGCCGCGCGACGACGGAGGCCGCGATCGACCCCTTGGACGCGCCGGTGACCACGGCCACCTCGTTGCTGTGCGGACCGGGGTCCGGGTTCTCGGCGCCCGCCGCGATGCGGCCATACAGCGACGCGTGAATCTGACGGCCCGCGGCCAGCGCCTTGCCCTGCCACCAGGTGGCCTGAGTGGCGACGACGTGACCGGCGCCCTCGAAGCGCTCCGACAGGCGCGGCCAGTCGGTGTCGATGTCGCCGTCGTCGGCCAGCCACAGCCGCACCAGATCCTCACGGGCACTGGCCCACCGGTCGTCGAACAGGACGGCTTTGCGGCCGTCGAACACCGGCGCCACCAGGCGCGGCCAGTCGGCGCCGAGTTCGGCGGTGACCAGGTCGATCAGCTCCGCATCGGCCGCACCCGGCGCCTCGTCCGCCGCGCTCACCGGCTCGTCCAGCCCCAGCTGTCCCAGCACCAGCCGGGCCGCCGACGCCAGCACGCCGTCGCGCCCCGTGATCTGCTCGGTGAACTCGCCCAGCGCGGCGGCGTCCACGGTCGCGCCGCCACCGCCGCCCGAGGACGGCAGGGCCACGGACACACCGCGGCGCGCGGCCACCGCGGCGACGGCGGCGTCGATCACCTTGTCGACCGACGCGGCGTCGGCCAGGGCGCCCTCGTGCAGGTGGCCCATCGCTCCCCCACGGACGCTGGTGCCCTCCCGCGTGCCGAGCGCGACCTCGACGGTGACGTGCTTGACCCAGCCGTCGCCGAGCTCCCACACCTTCTTGACGCGTTCCGCGACGGCGGCGGGCCGCTTGCCCGACGGGCCGAGGACCGTGCGCAGCTGGTCGTTGATTGCGTCGGAAAGCACTGGGCCGTAAGGCTTGTAGGTGCGGGCCAGCTTGGTGACCTGAGCCCGCAGCCCGGCCAGGTCGGCCTCGGCCGCACCGTCGATCGCGCCGAGGTTCAGCTCCGAGCCGAGGTCGACCAGCAGCTGATTGCGGCGCGACGACGCCCCGTCGGTGATCGACTCGATCGAGTCCAGCTGCTCGATCTGGTCGATGCGCATCTTGGCCGACAGCGCGATCAGCGCGAGCGTCGCGTCGGCGGCGTCGAAGGTGTTGTCGTCCGGTCGCACGCCACCGCTGGGAGCGGCCGGCGCCGGCGCCGGCGCGACCGCCTCGGCCGAGGCCGCCTCGGCGACGGGCTCCGGCGTTTCCTCGGGCTCGGGGTCGGTGTCGGTGGCGAACAGCACCGCCGCGTCGCGCTCGGCGTTGAGCACTTCGACTGTGCTGTGGGCGTATTCGGGCAGCTTGAGGGTGTTGGTGGCCAGGCCCGCGACGGTCGGCGCCGACTTCACACCGATCTCGACGAACCGCTCGACGCCCAGGCCGCCCGCCGCCTCCTCGGTGAACAGCAGGTCCTGCGTCTCGATCCACCGGACCGGGCTGGCGAACTGCCAGGCCAGCAGCTCGATCAACACCTTGCGGGCGAGCTCGCGGGGCTGTTCGTCGCGCCAGGTGTCGTAGTCGGCGAGGATCTCGTCGAGCGGCTCGGCGGGCACCAGGTCCCGGATTTCCTGGATGAAGTCGCGGTCCAGCGTGAACGGCCGGGGAACCAGGTTGGGGATGTAGCGCCCGATGATCAGATCGGGATCCTTGTCCCGGGGCATGAGGCGCTCCAGGGCCCGCCGGAATTCGGCTACGCCGACGCGCAGCACCCGCGAGTGGAACGGCACGTCGATGCCGGGTACCAGGATGAACGACCGCTTGCCGCCGGTGATTTCGCGGCGGCGCTCCACCTCGGCCTCCAGCGCCTCCAGCCCGCGCACCGTGCCGGCGATGGCGTACTGCGAGCCGCGCAGGTTGAAGTTGACGATCTCGAGGAACTCCCCGGTGCGCTCGGCGATGGCGGCGACGAAGTCGGTGACGTCGGCGTCGGGCAGGTCGATCTGCGACGGCCGAATGGCGGCCAGCCGGTAGTTGGAGCGGCCCAGCTCGTCACGCGGAACGATGTCGTGCATCTTCGAACCGCGGTGAAACACGGCCTCCAGCAGGGCTTCCAGTTCGAACACGCCGCTGACGCAGGCCAGCGCGGTGTATTCGCCCACGGAGTGGCCACAGGTGATCGCGTCCTCGACGAAGGCGCCCTGCTCGCGCATCTCGGCGACCTGCGCGGCGGCCACCGTCGCCATCGCGACCTGGGTGAACTGGGTCAGGTAGAGCACACCCTCGGGGTGGTTGTAGTGCACGCCGCTGGCGATGATGCTCGTCGGGTTGTCGCGCACGACGTGCAGCACGGAGAAGCCCAGCGTCTCGCGCGTGAATTTGTCGGCGCTGTCCCACACCTTGCGGGCCGCCTTGGAACGGGCCCGGACGTCCATGCCCATGCCCTTGTGCTGGATGCCCTGCCCGGGGAACGCGTAGACCGTCTTCGGCGAGGCGAGCCGGGCCGTCGCCGACATCACCAAGTCGGAGCCGACGCGCGCGGCCACCTCCAAAACCTCTGCGCCGCGGTCGATTCCGACGCGGTCGACCCGGAAGTCGACCTCGTCGCCCGGGCGTACCATGCCCAGGAACCGCGCGGTCCAGCCGATCAGCCGCGCCGGCGGGCGCGCCTGGCCGTCGGTGGCGGTGACCGCGTGCTGCGCGGCGGCCGACAGCCACATCCCGTGCACGATCGGCGATTCCAGGCCGGCCAGCAGCGCGGCCGCCCGGTCGGTGTGGATCGGATTGTGGTCGCCGGACACCACGGCGAACGGCCGCATGTCGACCGGCGCGGTCAGCCGGACGTCGCGGCGGCGGCGGCGCGGCGTGTCGGTGGCGTTCTCCGACACCGCGCCGCCGGCGCGCAGCGGATCGGTGAGCTCGGCGCCGCCGGTGCGGCCGAGAATCGCGAAACGCTCGCTGAGCCTGGCGATCACCGCGCCGTCGGCGTCCGACACGGTCACCGAGACCGGCACCACCCGGCCCATGTCCGTGTCTACGGCGGCCGAAGCCGTTGCGGCGATGGTCAATTCGGCCCGGCTCGCCGGCAGCGTACCGGTCACGCGGGCGGCGTGGTCGAGGTGCACCAGGCTCAGCAGGCCCTCCACGACGGGAACCCCGGCGCCGGTGACCGCCGAGCCGATGGCCGCGAAAACGGCGGGCCAGCAGGGGCCGACGAGGGCGTCGGGCACGGTGGTGAGGCTGGGCGCCAGCGGCTCCCCGAAGGTGGCGGTGACGCCGGTGTGGTCGGCGACCCGCTCAGGGTCCCAGTCCACGGTCACGGTGGCGGTGCCGTCGGTGACGGCCGGCAGGTGCTCCGGTCCGTCGACGCCCGCGGCGATCGCCAGGACCGCGCGCATGGCGCGCCCGGCGTCGTCGAGGGAGACCACCGGCGTGCCGCCGTCAACGGTGTTGGGCGGCAAGGTGAACGGGATGTCGACCCAGACGCCGGAGAGCGGGACGCAGAGGACGACGCGGTCGCCGTCGACCTCGAGCCGCGCTCCGGTCGACGAGTGCGTGGCGCGCCGGCTCGCGGGCCCGTCATGCACCAGCCAGTCGGCCGGGTCGGCGATCCGGTGCACCGGGTTGGTCACCGTGCGGCCGGCCCATTGCACGTCCGGCGCGTCCAGCACGACTGCCAGCGGCCCGGTGACGTCGGGCCGGCCCGTCCGCCGCGACGCGACGGGTGTGGGCCCGCCGTCGGCGGCCAGCACCTCGTCGATCGCGGCCTGTTCGAAACGGTCGAGCAGCTCGCCGACGGGTTCGTCCATCAGGGTGATGCCGGCGACCGCGGCGGTGCCCGGGATGATGCACACCTCGTCCGCGTCGTAACGCGCGTCGTGCGCCTGCCACAACGAGTCGCTGCGCCACCAGCGCCGCACGTCCTTGTCGATCACCGGGACGAAGTTGACCGGCTTGCCCGGCGTCTTGCACAGCGTGACGAAGAACGGCACGTCGGCCGGATGCAACAGCACGGACTCCGCGTCGGGGTAGTGGGCCAGCAGCGCGTCGATGGCACGTTGCGGGGCCTCCAGCAACGCGGAGTCGGCGAACAACGTCTCGATGGGACCGGAATCGCTTGCGTGCAAACGGGCTTCGGCGCGCTGCAGCATCTGCTGGAAGCGGTCGCGCCACGTGTCGGCCAGCCACGGGCTGCCCGGTGACGCGGTGTCGGCGGTCGAGTCGCCGTCGCCGATGGCGAGCTCGACGTAGCGGCGCAGCCACTGCAGATAGGTCATCTCGGCGACGTCGCCGAAGTACGGCTTGGCGGTGCGCGCCATCGCGGCGATGATCTCGTCGCGGCGCTCGGCGACCGCGTCGGCGTCACCGGCGACCTCGTCGAGCAGCCGGCCGCACCGCGAGGCGCTGTTGTCGATCTCGTGGATGTCGGCGCCCAGCTGGCTTCGGCTGGAAGCCATGCCGCCCTGGGCCTTTCCGGCGCCGACCCACTGGTCGGTGCCCTGCGTCTCGACCAGCATCCGCTTGACCGACGGCGACGTGGTGGCCTCCAGCGTGGCCATCGCCGCGGTGCCGACGAGGATGCCGTCGATCGGCATCAGCGGGAATCCGTGGGCCTGCGCCCAGCGCCCGGACAGGTATTCGGCCGCGCGATCGGGGGTGCCGATGCCGCCGCCGACGCACACCGTGATGTTGGGCCGCGACCGCAGCTCCGAGTAGGTGGCCAGCAGCAGGTCGTCGAGGTCCTCCCACGAGTGGTGGCCGCCGGCGCGCCCGCCCTCGATGTGGGCGATCACCGGCTTGTTCGCGACCTCGGTCGCGATGCGGATCACCGAGCGGATCTGCTCGACCGTGCCGGGCTTGAACACGACGTGGCTGATGCCGGCGTCGCCCAGTTCGTGGATGAGCTCGACGGCTTCCTCGAGTTCCGGGATGCCGGCGCTGATCACCAGGCCGTCGATCGCCGCGCCCGACTGCCGCGCCTTCTGCACCAGGCGCTTGCCGCCGACCTGCAGCTTCCACAGGTAGGGGTCGAGGAACAGCGCGTTGAACTGATAGGTGCGGCCCGGCTCGAGGAGGCCCGACAGCTCCTCGACGCGCCGGGCGAAGATCTCTTCGGTGACCTGCCCGCCGCCGGCCAGCTCGGCCCAGTGCCCGGCGTTGGCGGCCGCGGCGACGATCTTGGCGTCCACCGTGGTCGGGGTCATGCCCGCGAGCAGGATCGGCGAGCGCCCGGTCAGCCGGGTGAACTTCGTGGAAAGCTTGACCCTGCCGTCGGGCAGGCGCACCACCGTCGGGGCGTAGCTGGACCAGGCGCGCGCCACCTCGGGGACGGCGCCGACGGTGAACAGGTTTCGCTGGCCGCCGCGGGTGGCCGCGGGCACGATGCCCACGCCGAGGCCGCGGATCACGGGGGCGGTCAACCGGGTCAGGATGTCCCCGGGACCCAGGTCAAGGATCCACCGGGCGCCGGCCTCGTTGACCCGGGTGATCTCCTCGACCCAGTCGACCCGGCGCACCAGGATGGCCTCGGCCAGCTCCCGGGCCAGGGCGACGTCCAGGCCGACCTGTTCGGCCCAGCCGCCGACGATGTCGATGCCGTCGGCCAGGCGGGGCGTGTGGAAGCCCACCTCGACCTGCACGGGGTCGAACACGGGCGCGAAGACGTCGCCGCCGCGCAGCTTGTTCTTGCGGTCGGCCTCCTCCTTCTCCGAGATCTGCCGGCAGTAGAGCTCGAAGCGCGAGAGTTGCTCGGGGGTTCCGGTGATGACGACGGAGCGCCGGCCGTTGCGGATCGACAGCACCGGCGGCAGCACGGTACGGACGTCCTGCGCGAACTCGTCGAGCAACCTTCCGATGCGTTCGGGGTCGGCGTTGGTCACCGAGACCATCGGCGGGCGGTCGCCCAGCACCGAGATGCCGCGGCGACGGGCCACCAGGGTCCCGGCGGCGCCGATCAGCTGGGCCATCGCCAGCAGTTCGACGTCGCGGGCGCCGCCGGCCTTCAGCGCCTCGACGGCGAGCACCCCCTGCGAGTGCCCCGCGACGGCCACCGGCGGGGCCGCGGCCCAGTCCATGCCCTGGCGCGCCAGGGCGCGCACGGCCGCGATCTGGGTGAGCAGCACCCCGGGTATCGACACGGCGGCCGACGTCAGGTGCTTGTCGGACGGGATGGGGTCCTCGGCGGCCAGCGCGCGCACCCATGCGAGCGGCTCGAAGCCGATGGGACGGACCACGACCAGCTCTTTTTCCACCGGTTCCAGCAGCAGCTCGGTCTCCCCGACCAGGGTCGCCAGGTCGGACTCGATCCCGGCCGACGAGACCAGCTCCTCGAGGGTCTCCAGCCAGGCGCTGCCCTGGCCGCCGAAGGCGACGGCGTACGGCTCGCCGGCGGTCAGGCGGTCGACCAGAGCATGGGTGATGTGCGCGCCGTTTCCGTCGCGGTCAGCGGACACCCGGTCATGCTCGTGGATCGTCACCTTCGATATCTCCCTGTATGCGTCTTTGTGTTCGTGCGGCCGATCCGGACGGCCAGGGCCTGCATGCCTCGCGCGATTCCCCGTCGAATCACTTGCCTGGGCCGGCTCACCGCGGGTAGTCGGCGGGCCTCTCTGGCGGGTCGAGCGGCGCCCTGGACTGCATCGGCTGTAATAAGAGTGTCATAAGGATCAGTGCCCTTTTTGTGTGGTGAATGGTTACTGGTGAGTTCTACGCACGGGTAACCGTGTCCTGGGTAACACCCGGTTCGATCACCGGCGCGGGCGTCCCGATCAAACGCGCTGCGTGCAGGTGGTTACGGTCGAGTAGCTATAACTGCGCTGTTCAAGGCCGTATTGTTATCGAATCGTTATGTAAAAAATTTCGGGTCGTGAGAATCGCTGACGCGACGTCAGCGCGGGCCGGCCGGGCCGGGCAAACGACTCCGGGTGCGGGAGATCAGCGAACGAGTGTTTGCTGGGACGCCCGACGCCACGCCGGCGCCGGCGCCGCGACGTCTCCGGGCGCCGGCCGCCGAGGTTGCCATGCCGGTCGCGCCGCGCCGCGCGATCACTATCCCCGCGCCAACCCGGGCTCGACGCGCGGGGCCGGCGCTACACCCACTGGCCGAACTGCGGCTTGAGGATTTCGTTGACATCCACCCCGATGCCGCCGACGCTGCGCTTGTCGATCTCGACCTGGTGCAGGTGCGCGGCGGGGTGGGTGAAGCCCTTTGGCGAGCCCCAGTTGTGCTGCCAGAAGTAGGAGCCCAGCCCGTCCTGCAGCGCCCAGTCGATGGTTTTGGAATTCGCGTACACACCTGTGCGCTGGTGCCCGATGACCGACTCCCACGACCTCAGGTACGGGACGATCTGCTGTTTGTACTGCTCATAGGACGGGTCGTCATCGATGGAGGCGTAGATCGGGGCCGAGGCCGGGCCGCCGGCGGCGTCGTGCAACTGCATCCCGCGCTGCGCGTGCTGGATGCCCGCGCCGGCGCCGCCCAGCCAGTCGGCGCTGGAACCCTTGCCGAACTGGTAGCAGGAGACGATCTTGAGGCCGTTGCTGTTCAGGTCGCGCGCCTCGGCCATCTGGATCGGCTTGCCCAGCATCCAGTTGCCGCCGGGCCGCCGGTCGGAGACGTACCGGATGGACCCGACGGCGCCGGCGGCCCGAATCTGACTCGCCGGAATCACCCCGGCCGCGTAGTCGAGCAGCGTCCCCAGCGACGCCGAGGCCCGCGGGGCGCCCAGAGACGCGCCCGCGACACCCAGGCCGACCACCGCGGGCGTCGCGGCCGCGAGTTTGAGCAGATCGCGCCGGGAAACCGATGACACAGCCACAGGGTACGACAGCTACACCATCAGACCCTGGCACCTCACCGGTCACATCTGTATCACGGTGTCGCATCGTCGGTTTCGGCTTCCCCGCTCGCGGGCAGGACGATGACGCTCACGGCGTCCAGGCCGCGGCGCGCGGTCTGCGCGGCGACCTCGTCGAGAAACCGCGCGGCGCCCGGGTTGATCGATCCCGCCCAGGCCCGAAACCCCTGCACGATCACCGGATCGCGCTCCAGCAGCGGTCGCACGCCGCGCAACACGCGCACCACGTCGTCCGGCAGCGGGGCGGCCACCTGGCAGTCGATCCAGGTACGCGCGAGTTCGATTGCCGCGGAATCGCTTTCGCCAATGTTGATCACGTCGGCGGCCAGCCGGCGCAACCGGTCGAACAGTACCTCGCGTCCCGGCGTCTCGGCCAGCAGCGCCAGCAGGGTGCTCGCGGCCGGCGGCAGCAGCATCTGCCCGAACAGCGCCGGAACCGGTAGTTCCCATTCGTTGAACAGGTCGGCGTACATGGCGGCGACGGGTGCGGGCAGCGGGGCGCTGAGCCGCCCGACGACGCCGATGCTGTCGCGGTGGGTCGTCGCCAGCTTGCGCAGGACGGGTTCGTCGACGTCGGCCTCGCGGCAGCCGGTGGCCGCATCGATGGCGGCGATCAGCTGGTCGAGCCGGTCGCGCTGACGGACCAGCAACGCCCGATGCTCGCCGAGCAGGCCGGCCAGCGCCGTGTGCCCGCCCTCGGTAAACCGCGCGATGTCGTTGATGCCGACGCCAAGGCTTCTCAGCAGGTCGATGCGCAACAGGTCCAGAACCTGCTCGACGTCGAAGACCCGATATCCGTTGCTGAGGTAGTTGGCGCGCAGCAGCCCGATCTTCTCGTAGTGGCGGATGCGGCCGGGGGCGATCCCGGTCAAGGCCGTGACGTCGCCGATCAGCAACTGCTCAGCCACTTCTTGACCTTACAACCGTCGCAAGGTCTTTACTGAAGCGATGGAACGCGATCAGCTGATCGACCTGACCCGCCGCGCGCTGAAGTTGGCCCGGGACAACACCACCGACCTCGCCCCCGCGCCGCACCGGATCGACGCGCGCGAGTACACCTCGGCCGAGCGGCACGACCGCGACAGGGCGCTCGTGCTGGCCAGCCCGCAACTCGTCGGCTACGCCTCGGAACTGCCCGCGCCCGGCACGTTCTGCACCAAGACGGTGATGGGCCGGTCGGTCCTACTGACCAGGACGGCGGACGGGTTGGTCCGGGCGTTCGACAACGTCTGCCTGCACCGCCAGTCCCAGGTGGCCTCCGGTTGCGGCTCCGCCCGGCGCTTCACCTGCCCTTATCACGCGTGGACCTACGACAACACCGGGAAGCTCATCGGAGTCCCCGGCCGCGAGGGATTTCCGGACGTCAACCTAAAGGCGGACGGCCTCACCGAACTCCCGTCCGAGGAGTTCGCCGGATTTCTTTGGATCGCTTTGGATCCCGGCGCGGCGCTCGACGTCGCCACACACCTCGGGCCGCTGGCCGGCGAGCTCGACTCCTGGGGCATCGGCCGGTGGTCGCCCCTTGGCGAGAAGGTGCTCGACTGCCCGATCAACTGGAAGTTGGCAATCGACACGTTCGCGGAGAACTATCATTTCGCCACCGTGCACCGGCAGACCTTCGCCACCATCGCCCGCAGCAACTGCACGGTGTTCGACGCCTACGGGCCCCACCACCGGCTCATCTTCCCGCTGAACACGATCCTGGAGCTCGACCAGGTTCCCGAGGACCGGTGGGACCCCTTCCACAACATGGTCGTCATCTACGCCCTGTTCCCCAACATCGTGCTGTCGGTGACGATCGCCAATGGCGAGCTGTTCCGGGTCTACCCGGGCGACCGGCCGGGCCGGTCGATCACGGTGCATCAGAACTCGACACCGCTGGACGTCTCGGACGAATCGGTGGCCGCGGGCGCGCAGGCCGTCTTCGAATACGCGCACGCCACCGTGCGCGACGAGGACTACCGGCTGGTCGAGAGCCTGCAGGCCAACCTCGAGTCCGGCGCCCGGGACCACCTGCTGTTCGGGCGCAACGAGCCGGGGCTGCAGCACCGCCACCAGGCGTGGGAGCGGGCGCTCTCGGCGGCGCCGTCAGTCTGACAGAACGGCGATGAGGTCGTCGAAAACGGTTGCCAGAAAACCCTCTTGGGCCGGGCGAACCGTGTTCAACAACTCCACCGCTTCCCCCCGCCGGCCGGCGGGCAGCAGTTGGTTCAGCAGGCGCACCATCGTCTCGAGATCCCGGTCGGCCGTGTCGAGGTTCGCGACGCTGGTGGCCAGCACCTCGAGCAACTCCCAATCGCGGTAGAGGGCCAGCGAGCGCTCGTTGAACGCGAACGCCGTCACCGGTTGGCCCCCGAGCGTGCCGCGGTATCGGTAGGGCCCCTCCATGTACTCGATGGGCAGCCCGTGTGCCGGCACCGGCACCAGCGGCTCGCCGACGATGTCGAGTCGCAGCGTGGCGCAGGTGATCCGGTGACGATCCGGCAGGTATCGGGCGGGGGCGGGCGGCCGCACCAGCGGCCTCACCGTGTCCGGCCACCGGACATAGCTGGTGATCGTGACCTCGACGTCCTCCGCGCACAGCGGCGGGGTGGCGGCGTCGGGATAGCTGGCCGTCACGCCCGTAAAGGGTTGCAGCGCATTGCCGTTGACCCGGTCGAACTGGCGCCACATGCTCAGGTCCACGCCGTTGTCGAAGCTGATGGTGCGCCATTCGTGCGAGCGCGACCGCGGATCGCCGCCGGACCCGCCGCCGCCGGCGTACTTCGGGAACCACTGCCGATCGACGTGTCCGCCGCTGCCGGAGACCTGCTCGACGACGTCGCCCCAGCGCAGGGTCCCGGTCATCGCCATGCCGGTCTGGAAGTACGAATATGTGTCGCTCTGGCCGAAGCAGACGATCTTCCCGTTGTAGGTCGAGGCGCCCACGGGTGTCGGTGGGCGCGTCGGCGTGACGGCGAGGTCAAGCCGCATGCGCCGGCCGTCCTGGTCCTCCCCGACCAGGCTGACGCGGTAGGTATAGGGCAGCAACGCCCCGTCGGCGTCGCGGCAGGTGGTCCACGACGCGGTGCCGGCGCCGCTGCGGAAGCCGAGGTCGAGATAACCTGTGGCCATCGAAAGCTTCTGCTGCGCACCGGGTTCGAGGTTGGCCGGGGGCATGTCGTAGTCGGTGTAGGTGCCATAGTCGCCGGTGTCCAGGTCGAACAGCGCCAGCGTGTAGAAGTCCGCGACCAGGGTGCCGCCGGGCCGGTTCTTGTTGAAGATGGTCAGAAACGCGAACGAGCGGCCCGATTGCACGGCGTCGAGCTGACCGGCGATGAACCACGTGTCCGACTCCTGGCCGGGGTGCTCGCCCTCGGCGGCCGGGAAGTCCAGCTGGCTGTCGCCGGGCACCAGCCGGAACGGATACCTGCGCCAGTCGTCACCCACGCCAGACCCCGCTGACGCCGTTACCAGGACTTCGTCGGCCACGTGTCGGCTTCCCGTCTTTTTGCTATGTTTGCACTATTAGCGATAATACGACCGCTTCCTTCCCTGCCCCGAGGTAGGTGCCTGATGTCGCAGAACTCCGACCACCGCTCGTACGACGAAATTTTCGTCGGCGGCGAATGGCGCAAGCCGGCCGAACCGCGCCCCCTCGCCGTGATCTCCCCCCATTCCGAGGAGCCCGTCGGGCATGCACAGGCGGCCGGCCCCGAAGATGTCGACGCGGCCGTCGCCGCCGCGCGGCACGCGTTCGACCACGGCCCCTGGCCCCGCATGACCCACGCCGAGCGGATGGCCAAGGTCGAGCAGCTCGCCGCCATCTACGGCGGCCACGCCGACGAGATGGCCGACCTGATCACCGACGAGATGGGGTCGCCACGCAGCTTCAGCCGCATGGGCCAGGGCGCGGCCGCGGTGGGGCTCATGCACCTTTCGCTGGCCGCCGCGCGTGACTTCCCGTGGACCGAACGCCGCCAGGGTGTGCTCGGCGAGGTGCACCTGCACCGGGCCCCGGTCGGGGTCGTCGCCGCGATCGTGCCGTGGAACGTGCCGCAGTTCCTGATCATGCCCAAGCTGATCCCGGCCCTGATCGCGGGCTGCACGGTCATCGTCAAGCCCGCACCCGAAACCCCTTTGGACGCTTTGTGGTTGGCGGAGATGATCGAGCAGATCGGTCTGCCCGAGGGCGTGGTGTCCGTGCTTCCCGGCGGCACCGACGTCGGCGAGGCGCTGGTCCGTCATCCCGGCGTGGACAAGGTCGCCTTCACCGGCTCCAGCGCCGTCGGCCGCCGGATCGCCTCGCTGTGCGGCGAGCAGCTGAAGCGCTTCAGCCTGGAACTCGGCGGCAAGTCGGCGGCGATCGTGCTCGACGACGCCGACATCGAGAAGACCGCGGCGGGCCTGAAGAGCGCCGCCCTGATGAACAACGGCCAGGCCTGCGTCGCCCAGACCCGCATCCTGGTCAGCGACCGCCGCCACGACGAGGTCGTCGACGCCCTGGCGGCCATGATGTCGGGATTGCAGGTGGGGGACCCCGCCGACGAGGCGACCGACGTGGGACCGCTTGTGGCACAACGGCAACAGCGCCGCGTCCAGGACTACATCCGCTCCGGCCAATCCGAAGGCGCCCGCCTGGTGCTCGGCGGTGAGGACAGCCCGGCCGACCGCGGGTGGTACGTGCGGCCGACGCTGTTCACCGACGCCACCAACGACATGCGGATCGCCCGCGAGGAGATCTTCGGCCCGGTGTTGACCGTGCTGCGCTACGCCGACGAGCAGGACGCGATCCGCATCGCCAACGAGAGCGACTACGGCCTGGCCGGTTCGGTGTGGACCGCCGACGTCGCCCACGGACTGGAGATCGCCGCCGGTGTCCGCACCGGCACCTACGGCATCAACATGTACACCCTCGACATCGGCGCCCCGTTCGGCGGTTTCAAGCAGTCCGGCATCGGGCGCGAGTTCGGGCCGGAGGGCCTGCACGAGTACGTCGAGCTGCAGACCCTGGTGTGCAAGGGGAAGTTGCCGCCGCTCGACGCCGGCTGATCACGCGTCTTCGCGCACCTGCAGGGTCAGCTCGACCGGGCAGCACAGCGCGCCATGCTGGTTGGTCACCTGGATCTCGATGTCGACCAGGCAGCGCGGCGGGTCCACCGACGTGTCGCGCCGTTTGGCCACCACCCGGCCCCGCCCGATCATCGTGTCGCCCGCGTACACCGACCCGGCCAGCCGCAGGGAGCGGCGCACCACGCGGCTGCTCGGGCCGGCCCACTCCGTGGCCACCCGGTCGGCGAATCCGGCCAGGTGCATGGTGTTGACGTAGATGGTCGGATTCCCTTGGCCGCGGGCGTATTCGGGGTCGAAGTGGCCCGGGAAGTAATCCCATGTGGCGCCGGCGTTCTCCACCACCCGCTGGTAGCTGATGTGGTCGACCACCTCCGGCAGCTCGGCGGGAACGACGATCTCGCCCCAAAGCCGGTCGGTCACGATTCCCCCTCGGGGGTGAAGCGGAACAGGGTGTTCCGGCTCCTGGCGACCACCGCCCCGTCCTGGCGGCTGTACGTCTCCAGCGTCTCGACGAAATGGCCGGTGCCCAGGCGCGTCCGCTTCTCGGGCGACACCGACACCAACTCCTCGACGACGTTGAGGACGTCCCCCTCGAGGATCGGCTCGAGGAACTCGACGTCGTTGGCCGCGTTGATGAAGGTGGTGCCCGGCAGCGGGACTCGCAACACCATCGAGGCGGCCGGTCGGCCGCCGTCCCCGGGTTCCCAGGGCGGCGGGATCAGCCAACCCATGAGCAGGGCGGGCGGCGCCGGCATCGCCCCCCAGGTCCGCCGCGCGAACTCGGCATCCCAGTACGAGCGGTTACTGTCGTGGACCATGGCGGCGAACAACTGAATGCGCGCGCCGCTGACCGCCGTTGCCGCCGTGCGGGGTTCACCTTTCGCGCCGACCATCCGCAGCGCGTCTTCATACGTGCCGAAGGCGAGCTGGTAGCTCACCTTGCCCGTTGGGTCGGAATCCACGTACCGGGCACGCTCACATGACGAGCGGGTGGCGGCTGGGCACCGAGTCCCACGTCAGCTCGCGCGACGTGAAGTACCAGCCGCCGCGCTCGTAGATCAGGGCATCGCGGAACACGCCCGTGGCACGCAGCGTCGTGTCGCCGTACATGCTCGCGAAAAGAACCGCGACGCAACGCTGCACGGCATGGACGCCGTCGATGCGGATCTCGTGATCCAGCGTGACCAGGCGCTGCCCGTCGCCGCCGTCGAAGGCGGAGCGCACGTCGTGGAAGGTCTCGCCGTCGCGCGCGAAGGTCGCGCCGGAGTGCCGGAAGGTGGCGAGCCAGCGGTCGCGGTCGCCGTCCGAGTAGGCCCGATTGTGGCGGGCGCACAGGTCCAGGATCGCCCCGCGGCCCGTGGCGGCCTGGAGCATCTGCTGCTCCTGATAGGTCATGGTCATGTCTGCTCTCCAGCCTCTCTCGGGCGGTCGATCTGGAAATTGGCGTAACACTAGCGTAACTTTTCGACGTTTACGTAACGTTAACGTAACTTAACGGCGAACGATATACCCCTGCCTCTCGCGATCCCACGCGTCCGGGGATACGCCCCTGGCCCGCAACAGGTCTTTGCGCACCCGCCCGATGACGTTCTTAGGCAGCTCGTCAACCGTCTCGACGTAGCGGGGCACGCAGAAGTACGGCATCCGGGCCGCGCAGAAGTCCAGCAGCTCAACGCAATCCAGCGTCGCACCCGGCCGCAAGGCCACCACCACGCAGACGTCGTCCTCCCCCAGCTCGCTGGGCACGCCGATCACCGCGGCGTCGGCCACCGCCGGATGGCGACGGACGACGCTCTCCACCTCCACCGAAGAGATGTTCTCGCCGCGCCGGCGCAACGAGTCCTTCACCCGGTCGACGTAGGTCAGGTATCCCCCGTCGTCCAGCCGGCCGAGGTCGCCGGTGCGAAACCACTCCGGGTGTCGTTCGACGCGGCCCCCCTCGCCGAGGTATCCCTCGCTCATCACGTGCGGGCGCCGGGCGCGGCAGGCGATCTCCCCGACGGCGCCGGCGGGCAGCGGGTCTCCGCGCTCGTCGACTATGCGCACCTCGAAATCGGGATTCGGCCGGCCCGACGTCCCGGGCACCCCTGTGTCGGACACGCCCTGGACCGCGATGGGGAACGCCTCGGTCATGCCGTACATCGTCACGATGCGGCAGCCGTAACGCTTTTCGATGGCGTCATAGGAGTCGGCGTCGATCGGGGCGGCCGAGATGAACCGCAGCGGCAACTGCCCGTCGCGCGGATCGGGCGGCAGGGCGTTCAGCATCGACACCATCGCGCCGGCCCCGGCGAACCCGATGGCGCCGTGCGCGCGGACGTCATCCCACACCGCGGTCGGGTGAAAAGCCTTCGCCAACACGGTCGTTCCGCCGACGAGCATTGGGGCGAGAACGCTGGGCGCCGCGCTCAGGTGAAACAGCGGCATGGCCGTCCAGAGGACGTCACCGGCGCGCAGCTCCCAGGCGGATGCGACGGTCGCGGCCACGGTGAAGAGGTAGTGCCACGTCGTGGCCACCGCCTTCGACGGCCCGGTGGTGCCCGACGTGAAGAACAGCGAGCCCACCTCGCCCTCGCCGGCGCGATGGTCGGGAGGCCGCACCGTCGGCAGCAGATCCCAATCCTCGCGCATCACAATGTTTTTCAACGTCTCGAGCCCGGCGGCAATCTCGTCGACGCGGGGCCGTCGCTCGGCGTCGGTGAGGATCACGTTCGTGCCGGCGAGCCGAAGGGAGTGCAGCAGGAAGTCGCCCTTGCTGGCGGCGTTGACCGCCGCGCTCACCGCGCCGATGCGCGCCGCGCCCAGCCAGAAGTACACCCATTCCGGGCACGTGCCCGTGAACAGCGCCACGCGGTCGCCGGGCGCGACGCCCAGCCCCGTCAACGCGCCGGCCGCGGCGAGCGACCGCAGCCGCATCTGCTCGAACGTCACGTCCTCACCGGCGATCGTCATCATGACCCGGTCGGGATGCTGTTCGGCCCGCCGATCCAGGACGGCCGACACGGTGAAACCGTCGACGCCGAAGTCGGCGGGTCCGGGCATCAGGCTTCGGCGGCCGCCGGGTCCGGCTGTCCGTCGGCGGTGTAGCCGAAGTCGGCGGGCGAGGGCTGCGGGCCCGGATAGAAGCGGTGTGCCCAACGCCGAAGGGCGGCATAGTCGTGCGCCTCTTCGGGGGCGAGGTTGGGCTTCTCGAGGTACTTCATGTTCTCCCAGGTGAAGAAGTCCTGCTTGATGACCTCTTGCTGTAGGGCGAGGAACCGGGCGGCGCGCCCGGTCGGGACGTCGCCACTGTCGCCGGGCTCACGGACGGAGGCCTGGGTGTAGAAGTAGTCGGTGTAATCCTCGTCGACGGGCGTCTGCCCGGTGACCTGGACCGTCGCCACCAGCTCGCTGGGGAAACGCACCACGCCCAGCCCCAGCGAGTAGTTGTCGTAGATGATCTTCGCGTCCACCGGCCCGTTCGGGGTCAGCCACGTCTGCGCGCGCCCGCCGCCGAAATGGGCGTTGACGGTGGCGTGCAGGTGGTAGCCCGACACCTCGAACGACGCGGTGGTCGCGGGGTTGGCGGCCTTGTGCACGTACTGGACGTGGTAGGGGTCCGCCGCGTTCTCGATGATCATCTGCGGATGCACCTTGACCCGGTTGAGCATCTGGGTGTGCGGGTGCAGCGGGTAGTACTCGTTGGTCTCGAGCTCGGGGAGCACCGGCGGCCGCCAGTAGGGCGCGCGGCCGTGCCGCTCGTGCCAGGCCAGGACGAAGCCGTACCACTCCATGCTCGGGTAGGTGCGGACGCGGACGTTGTTCTTGCAGCCGATCTTGCTGTAGGGAATCAGCGCGTTGGTGCCGTCGCCGCGCCACTGCCAGCCGTGCCATGGGCACACGATGTTCTCGCCCTCGACGGTGCCGCCGACGCCCATGTTGGCGCCGAGATGCTGGCAATAGGCGTCCATGACGTGGACGCGGCCGGACGCGGTGCGGAACAGCACCAGTTCCTCGCCGAAGTAGTGCGCCCGCTTGACCTGACCGGGGGCCAGGTCCGAGGCGAAGGCGACGATGAACCAGCCCGTCGGGAACCGATAGGTGGACAGCGCAATTCCGGCCTGCCCGAACTCTCGCTCCGATGGATCCCCTGCCGGATCCGGCGCCGAGTCCGAAATCATCTGCGTCACGAGCACTCCGTATCCCGACCGACGGTTCGGCGACTACTGTCTATTTTTACTATCTTAAGCATTGAACGTCAACGCGTGGAGTTCCGGCGCCCGGGCAGGTTGCATCCGCACCACGCACACGACGCGCCGAGAACGCTCGCCATGACACACGTTTCGCGGCCGGGCGCCGCACCTTCATGCGGACCGTCTAGTCCAGTAGCCGCAGCGCGGCCTTCGGGCACTGATCCACCGCGGCGCGCACGTCGATTTCCAGCCGCGGCGGCACGGGGCCGTCCGCGATCTGCACGACGTCCTCGTCGCCGAGCTCGAAGACGTCCGGGACCAGCGATTCGCAGAACCCGTTGGCCTCGCACATGTTTCCGTCGACCACCACCCGCATGGCTAGCCCTCCCTTTCTCACAGGCCCTTGGGCCGGGTCCCGATCACGCCCCCGGCCGCGAGGCGCGTGAGCTCCTCGTCGGTCAGGCCGCACCGGTCGCGCAACACCTCTTCATTGTGCTCGCCCAGCCGCGGCGGCGGGCGCAGCAACCACCTGTCGTGGCCCGTGAGGGCGGCGAACGGCGGCGAGGGGTAGAGGTTGGTCCCGGTGCTCGCGTGGTGCAGCGATTCGAAGAAGCCCCGCTCGCGCAGCTGCGGGTTCTCGGTGACCAGCGACGGCGACACCACCGGCGCGGCGGGGACGCCGGCGTCGGCCAACCGTTCGACGGTGGGCCGCAGCGGCTGCCCGGCGAACCAGTCCGCGAGCCGGCGGTCGACGTCGTCGGCGCGCTCCCGCCGCCCGGCGACGCCGGCCAGCCTGTCGTCGCACCAGTCGGGCCTGCCCATCAGCTCGACCAGCGCGCCCCACTCCCGGTCGTCGCGGACGGTGACCGCGATCCAATCGTCGTCCCCGGCGCACCGGTACAGGTTCTGGATGAGGTCGCGGTGGCCGCGGTTGCCGCGCCGTCCCAGCGTCACGCCGAACACCTCGTTCTCGATCGCCTGGACGGCGGTGGCGTTCAGCACGGTCTCCAGCATCGGCAGCTCGACCTGCTGGCCCGTGCCGGTGCGTTCGGCGTAGCTGAGCGCAGCCAGGACGGCGAACGCGGCGTGGACCCCGGCCAGCGGGTCGCAGGCCCCCCGCGGCGTCACCGGCGGCGCGTCTGGAAGCCCGGTCACCCAGGCCAGGCCGGCGATCTGCTCCATCGTGGGGGCGAAGCCCACCCGCTCGCGCCACGGCCCGTCCAGTCCGAACGCCGGCATGCGCGCGACGACCAGCCTGGGGTTGACCTCGAGGAGCACGTCGGCGGTGAGGCCGAACTGGTCCATCACCCGTGGCGAGAAGTTTTCGATCACGACGTCGGCGCCCGCGGCCAGCTTCAGGAACAGCTCGCGGCCTTCGTTGGAACCCAAATCGACTGTCACGGAACGCTTGTTGGTGTTCATCGCGTGGAACACCCACCCGTACTCCCACCAGTCGTCGACGTCCGTGCGCATCCCGCCCGAATAGCGGATGCCGTCCGGCCGCTGGATCGACTCGACCTTCACCACGTCGGCGCCGAAGGCGGCCAGCAGGTGGGTGGCGGCGGGACCCGCCCAGAAGGCGGTCAGGTCGACGATGCGCACGCCCGCCAGCGGCAGGTCCCGCCGCGCCGGGCCCGGCGCCGGTTCGCCTGTCGGACAGTCCGATTCACCGTTGTCCGCGCCGACCGCGGCCGTGGCCGCCGGCGACGGCGGCGCGCACACCGACATCAGCCACGGCGGCCGGGGCTGGCGGAATCCGGCGGGGTTGGCCACGAACACACCCCGAGCGGTGGCGTACTCGGTGTCGCGGATCGTCGAGCCGTTGCCCAGCGCCGCGATCGGCAGCCTGAACAGCTGGCCGAGTTCGACGATCTCGTCGACGGTCCGCTCGGCCAGCCACGGCCGAATCTGCTCGCGGATCAGGTCGCGGTAGGCCCAGCGGCCGATCTGAAACCGCAGCTGTTCGATCTCCTCCAGCTGCGGGCACTCGACCATCGCGCAGAAATCGAGCCATTGCTGGCCCGTGACCATGGTGATCCCGACGTAGCCGTCCTTGGCCGGTTCGATCGAGGGCACCTCCAGCGTGCGGCTGATCGGCGGAACCCGCAGCAGCGCCGAGTGCAGCCACTCGCTGCTCTGCATCGCGGTGATCGCCTCGAGCACCGACAGGTCGAGATGTTCGCCCGGTCCGCCGTTCTCGACCCGCCGGCGCACGGCCAGGGCGCCGAACGCGGCGTACACGCCACCCATGTACTCCCCCAGCTCGCCGCCGATCGTGATCGGGGGGCCGGCGGGGTCGCCGCGAAAGCCCGGTGAGCCGGACCACGCCTGGAGCGTGAACTCGCTGGCCGCGCGGTCGGCGTACGGCCCGGTCCACCCGAAGTCGGAGATCGTCACGACGACGGTCCGTGGCGAGTCGGCCAGCAGCTCCCGGGGATCGACGCCCAGCTCGGCCGCGCGCAACGGGCCCGCGGCGACGATGACGACGTCGGCGGCGGCCAATTCGGCGCGGTAGCGATCCGAATGCCCGGCGACCGTCAGGCTGCGCTTGCCCGCGTTGAGGTAGTCGTACAGCGGCGCATCGGCTCCCGGCGGCACCGCCGAACCGGTTGCCGAGTACCGCCGCAACCAATCCCCTTGCGGCGGCTCGATTTTGCGGACCTGCGCCCCCGCGTCGACCAGCAGCTTGCCGCAGTAGCTTCCCGCTATCCGCTCGCCGATCTCGACGACGCGCAAGTCGTCCAGCGGTGTCGGCCGGCTGTCGGGCTCGCGCCTCACCCGGCTATTTATATCATTACTGCTAAAATAGCTAAGCCAGCGCACCGTACGAGGATCGGATGACCGCCTTGGGGATCGGCCCGGACGCCCGCCGCCGGTTGTCGGCGCCGCGGATCGCCGAAATAGTAGCCGACGAGTTGCGCCGCCAGATCATCGATGGCGAGCTTGCGGACGGTGACCTGCTGCCGCGCCAGGAAGTGCTCGTCGAGCAGTTCAACGTCAGCCTGGTGTCCCTGCGCGAGGCGCTGCGCATCCTGGAAACCGAGGGGCTGGTCTCGGTCCGGCGCGGCAACCGCGGCGGCGCGGTGGTTCACGCGCCGGCGAAGACGAGCGCGGCCTACATGCTCGGCCTGTTGCTGCAGAGCGAGTCGGTTGCGGTCGCCGACCTTGGCATGGCGCTGCAGGAACTCGAGCCCGCATGCGCGGCGCTGGCGGCCCAGCGGCCCGACCGGGCCGACACGCTGGTGCCGGAACTCAAGCGGGTCAACGACTCGATGGCCGAGCAGATCGACGACGGCCGGGCGTTCACCGAAATCGGCCGGGAATTCCACGATCTCATCGTCCGGGGCTGCGGTAACCACACCATCATCGCGGTCGTCGGCAGCCTGGAGACGCTGTGGACCAGCCACGAGCGGCAGTGGGCCGACGAGAGCGCCGCGCGCGGCACCTACCCGTCGCTGGCCAAGCGCCGGGCCGTGCTGAGCACGCACGTCAAGCTGGCCGAGACCATCGCCGAGGGTGACGTCGACCGCGCCCGCCGCATCGCCGGACGTCACCTGGCCGACACCCAGACCTACGTGCTCTCGGGGCGTCCCGACCAACGCATCTACGCCTTTTCGCCCCAGGCATTATCGCGACCGCGGGATCTCCGGAACTCTTGACCGCCAACAGGACCGCACTCGTCACCGGCGGCAGTGGCGGCATCGGCAAGGGATGTGGCCGCAAGCTCCGCGAACTCGGGTACGACGTGGTCCTGGTGGCGCGGCGGGAGGGACCGCTGCGCGCGGCCGCCGAGGAGGTCGGCGCGCGTCACATCGTGGCCGACGCCTCCGACGCCGACGGATTCGCCGCTGCCATAAGCGCATTGGAGAGCATCGACCTGGTCGTGCATGCGGCCGGGACGCTGGGCGGGACGTACGCCCGCAAGCAGACGTTCGGCCAGTGGCGGGAGATCATCGCGGCCAACCTGGATTCATGTTTCGTGGTGACCGCCGCCGCCCTGCCGCGGATGCGGGCGGGCTCGCGGTTCGTGTTCGTCTCGTCGTCCGCCGCCCACGAGCCGATGCCGGCCCGCACGGCCTATTCCGCCTCCAAGGCGGGCATGAACGCGTTCGCCCGCGCGCTGGCGCTCGAGGTCGACCGCGACGGCATCGCCGTGCACATCGTCACCCCCGGCCCGGTGGAAACCGAGATGCTGCAGGATGTGCCGTTCGAGATGTACGCCATCAGGGTCTCCGACGTCGCCGACGCCGTCGCCTGGCTGGACACCGTCGACCCGTCGGTCGACCTGCCGGAGATCCGCCTGTCCGCCGTACAGCGCGGCCCGTTCGCCCGGCCGCCGGTGGTGCCTATCGAGGCGCGGCGCCGCCGCCAGGGAAAGCCTTGATCACCGACTCGCCGAACTCGCGCAGGGTGTCCGGCAGGGCGAAATCGGCGAACCACACGTAGAACCGCCCCACGCCGTGGGCGGCCAGGGCGGTCAAGCGCCCGGTCAGTTCGTCGGCGTCGCCGCACATCAGGCCGGACCCCAGGTGGCCGAAGCGCCGCGTGCTCACCTCGCGCACCTTGTCCGGATCGCCGCCGGCCCCGACAAATCCCACCATGAGCTGGACGGACACCCGGGCGCTTCCCGCCGACGGCGCGAGCGCGGGCAGCCTGTCCAAGTGGTTGACCGGCAGGTTCCACCAATCCGCATACCGGCGAACGACTCCCATCATCCGGCGCCCCGTTCCGCCCAGGACCAGCGGTATCGGGTGCGACCGCCGCGGTGCCTGGGGCGCCGCGCCGTCCCCCGGCCCGTCGCCCCAGTACTGCCGGATCAGCCCGAGGTGACGCTCAAGTTGCTCGACGCGGGCCACCGGATCCTCCTGCCCGACATCGAATCTGGCGAACTCCGCCGGCCATGACCCCGCCCCCAGCCCGAGGTCGAACCTGCCGCCGGACGCCTCCGACAGCGTGACGGCCTGCTTGGCCAGCACGGCGGGGTGGCGAAAGGCGTCGCAGAGCACGAGGTGGCCGACACGCAGCCGCTCGGTCCGGGCGGCGACCCAGGTGGCGATCGCCATTGCCTCCCAGATGGTTTCGCTCGCCTGACCGGGCGCCTCCAGGTGGTCGATGAACGCCACGCCGTCGAATCCGCTCGCCTCCGCGCGCCGCGCCCGGTCCGTGATGTCGGCCGCGGACAGCCGCACCTGCGGCAGGAACAGATACCACTCGACCATGCGCCACCTATCGATTGCAACGGCCCCGCTAGTTTACTATCTTTATTATGTTAGGGGTCTTATGGTTGCGGGTCTGACTTCGGAGCAGTTGTCGCTGCGCGACGCCGTGCGCGACATCCTGCGCGTCGAGTCCCCTCCGGACGCGGCGAGGCAGGCGATGACCGACCCCGAGCGGTGGCGCGCGGTGTGGAAGACCGTGGTCGGCCTGGGCTGGACCGAACTCGCGACGCCCGGCGGCGAGTACGGACCCCTCGAATTGGCCGCGGTGCTCGAGGAATGCGGCACCGCGATCGCCCCGATCCCGCTGCTGAGCAGCGTCGGCCTGGCCGCCGGCGCGTTGCGTGGCACCGGGCTGGACGCGGCGCTCGCCGAGATCGCCGCCGGCGCCGTCGCGACCCTGGCGGTCCACGCGCCCGGATCGCGGCTGCCCGGCGCCCCGGCGACCCTGCGCGACGGCCGGTTGCGCGGGCGCGCGGTCGCCGTTCCGCATGCCACGCGCGCGGAACTGATCGTGACGCTGGCCCGCACCGACGGCGCCGTCGTGGCCGCGGTCGCGCGGTGCGGCGACGGGGTGAGCGCGACGGCCGGCGAGTCCACCGATCCCGCGCAGCCGCTGGCCGACGTGGAGTTCGACGTCGAGCCGCTGGCAACGGCGCCCGTCGACGCGGAATTCGCGCTGGCGGCGCCGCTGGCCGCCGCGGCCGCCGACCTGGTCGGTGTGGCCGGCGCCGCGCTGCATCGCTCGGTCGAACACGCCAAGGCCCGCCACCAATTCGGCAAGCCGATCGGTGCCTTCCAGGGAATCAAGCACGCGCTGGCCGACAATTACGTTGCGCTGGAGCGCGCCCGCAGCCTGACGTACGCGGCGGCGGCGCGGCTGGCCGATCCCGGCACCACGTCCGCCGAGGCGTGGACCGCCGCGGCGCTCGCCAAGGCGGCCGCGGGCGACGCGGCGACGACGTGCGCGCGCACGGCCGTGCAGGTGCACGGCGCGGTCGGCCAGACCTGGGAGCACGACGTGCACCTCTACGTGCGCCACGCCTGGCAGGGCGCGGCGCAGCTCGGCGACAGCCGCGCGCTCTATCGCGACGTCGGCCGCCGCTTCGCCGGGAGCGCGGCATGACGTCAGTGGTCGCCGAATTCGCCGACTGGCTAAGCGATTTCCTGCCGCGCGACTACTACGAGAACTACCCGCGGTATCGCTGGGACCTGGGGCTGCGCCGCGACTACCAGCGGGCCCTCTTCGAGGCCGGCTGGATTCAGCCGACCTGGCCGCGCGAGCACGGCGGCCGGTCGCTCGGCCTGCGCGACGCGATGGAAATCCGGCTCGAGGCCGCGATGCGATCCGCGCCCAAGCTGCCCAACATTCAAGGCCCGGGCGTCGCCGCCCCCGGCATCCGCCAGTTCGGCACACAAGCGCAGGTCAAGCGGCTGCTCGTCCCGCTGCTGCGCGGCGACGAGTGGTGGGCGCTGGGCATGTCGGAGCCGGAGGCCGGGTCCGACTTCGCCGGACTGCGCACCCGCGCGGTGCGGGACGGCGACGTCTTCCGCGTCAACGGCCACAAGATCTGGACCACCCAGGCCCACGAGTCGCGCTGGTGCACCCTGTACGCGCGCACCGATCCCGAAGCGCCGAAGCATCGCGGCATCTCGTGCCTCATCCTCGACCTGCACTCGCCCGGGGTGCGCATCGAACCCATTCGGATGGCGTCGATCTCGGACGAGACGTTCTGCGAGGTCTTCCTCGACGACGTCGAGGTGCCGGCCGAAAACCTGCTCGGGCCGCTGAACGGCGGCTGGAACGTCGCGATGGCGTCGCTGCACCACGAACGCCAGATGATCTGGGTCATGAACTGGGTGGAGATCGAGCGCGGGCTCGACGCCGCCCGTCGGGCGGGCCCGGGTGACGACATGCACACCGAACTCGGCTCACTGCTGGCGGACGCCGAGGCGCTGCGCACGACGGGCTATCGCGCCCTGGGCAACGACCTCGCGGGCCGGCCCAGCCCCGAAGCGGACATTCTCAAGCTCCTGGGATCGGTTACCCTGCAACGCGTTTGGGAGCTCGCGGCGGCCGCCCAGGGCCCGGCGTCGGCGGACAACCCCGACCTGCTGTTCGAACGACAGGACGCCCTGGCCGCCACGATCTACGGCGGGACGTCGGAGGTGCAGCGCAACATCATCGCCGAGCGGCTGCTCGGGCTGCCGAAGGGATGACCACAATGGACGACGACCATGGACTATGACCTCGGCGACGACGCCGCGGAGCTGCGAAACCGCCTGCGGCAGCTCATCGCCGATCACATACCCGCCGGCTTCCTGGGCGCCTGCACCGACGACCCGCGCGACCTGGCCACCACCGAGACGTTCTGCAAGCTGTTGGCCACGGAGGGGCTGCTGGCGCTGGCCTGGCCGAAAGAGCATGGCGGGGGCGGCGGTTCGGTGTGGCAACAGACCGTGCTGCGCGAGGAGATGTGGGCCCAGCACGAACCGCGCGGTCCCCAGTACATGGGCATCAACTGGGTCGGGCCGGCGCTGATGCGTTACGGCACGGCCGAGCAGAAGGCCAAACACCTGGCGGCCATCGCCTCCGGCGACGTGATCTGGTGCCAGGGATTCTCCGAGCCCGAAGCCGGGACCGACCTCGCGTCGCTGCGCACCCGCGCCGTCCCCGACGGTGACGGCTGGCGCATCACCGGACAGAAGGTGTGGACCTCGTACGCCCTGATGGCCTCGTGGTGCGTGCTGGCCGCCTGCACCGACCCCGACGCCCCGAAACCCAAGCGGCTCACGCTTTTTCTCATCCCGATGGACCGGCCCGGGTTCACCGTCCGGCCCATCGGATCCATGCTCGGGCCGCACCACCTCAACGAGATGTTCCTCGACGACGTGCAGGCCTTCCCCGGCGACGTCCTCGGCGAGGTCGGCGACGGCTGGCGGGTGATGCGGGAGGCGCTCGCCTTCGAGCGGGTGGGCATCGCGCGCTACGCACGCTGTGAATCGCTGCTCGACCGGATGCTCGCCGAGCTGGGCGACGACTGGGACCGCCTGCCCGAATCGCTGCGCACCCGCTGGGTCAAGGCACTCGTCGAACTGCGGGTGGCCCGGCTGCTGGCCTACCGGGCGGTGTCGCTGCAGGACGACCCGTCCGCCGGGGCCGCGGCCAGCGCGGCGCGCATCGCGACCACCACCTGCGACCAGCAGGTGGCCGAGCTGCTGTTCGACGTGCTGGGCCCCGCCGCGCTGGACAGCGGCACGTCGGCACCGCTGCACGGGGCGGTCGAAGACCATTGGCGCTACGCACAAGCCGCGACCGTGGCGTCGGGCACCATCGAGGTGCAGCGGATGCTCGTGGCAAGGGACGTCCTGGGAGAGCACCGGTGAAAACCGAACTGCCGCAAGATATCAGCGATTTCGCCGCCGTCGCCGCCAAGCGGCTCGCCCGGCTGGGCGGCCCCCCGGCGGCGCCCCCCGCCGAGACCGACGACACCGTCCGCGACGGGGCGCGCGCCGCGCTGGCGGACGTCGGCGCGTTCGACCTCGACGTGCGGTCCGGCGGTGACGAGGTGCTGGCCGCCGCGGTGCTCTGCCGGGCCGCCGGCGCGACGGCGCTGCCCTACCCGCTCGTCGAGGACCTGCTGGCGATCGACGGCGCGCGCCTGGCCCTGGTGAATCCCGAAGCGCCGCGCATCGACCACGGCGACCTGCCGGGCGACTGGGTCGCCGCCGACCTGGACGGCAACCGATACCGCCCCCGACCCGCGTCCCGGACCACCGCGAAACTGGGCCCGTTCCTGGTGCCCGCGTCGCTGGGCACACCCGACGGTACCGTTCCCGCCCGCGACGTTAACCTTCATCTCGTGCTGGGGTCATGGCGGATTCTGGGAGCGGTGGAGCAGTCGGTGCGGATCGTCACCGACCACGTGCGAGCCCGGGTCCAGTTCGGCAAGCCCCTCGCCGACTTCCAGGCCGTCCGGTTCGCCGTCGCCGATGCGGCCGTCGCCGTCCGGGGCCTGCACGAGCTGGCCAAGTTCACCATCGCCCGCCCCGAAAGCACGCCCACACAGGTTGTTTCGGCCGACGCCCTGGTCCTTCGGCTCAAGGCCTGCGACACCGCCCGGCAGGTGCTGCGCACCTCGCACCAGCTGCTCGGCGCCCTCGGTTTCTGCGACGAGTCCGACGTGAGCGTGCTCGACCGGCACACCCAGCCGCTGATCCGGTTGCCGCTCGGGGCCGAGGCGCTTGCGCTGCGGCTGGTCCCCGACGTACCGAACGGGGCCTTTGAGACGCTGTTTCGGGGGCCGGTACCGGCGTGAGCACAACCGAGCCCCTCGCACCACGGGCGACCCCCGATCCGCTGGCCGACGGGATACCGTTCGGAACCAAGCTGCAGGAGCTTGCCGAACAGCGTCCCGACGCCACGGCCGTGACCGTCGTCGCTCTTGACGGCTCCGCGCAGAGCATGACCTTCGGTGAGCTCGACGCGCGCGCCAACCAGTGGGGCCGGGCACTGGCCGCGCGCGGGGCCGGTAGCGGTTCGCTTGTGGCGCTTGCCATTCCGAATTCTCAGCACCTCGTGCTGGCCATCCTCGGATGCTGGAAGATCGGCGCGGTCCCCGTCCCCATGCACTGGGATCTGCCCGAATGGGAGCGTACCCGGGTGCGCGAGGTGATCGACCCCGCGGTGGTCGTCGACGAGACGACCCGCTGGGAGCTGGACGCGAGCGCGGCCGCCGAGTCCGCGGAACCCCTTCCGCCCGCCGTCTCCCCGCACGTCAACGGCATCTGCAGCAGCGGGTCGACGGGCGTCCCCAAGGTGATCCTCAGCCTTGCGCCGTCGCTCTTCACGCCCCAGCACGGCGAGCCGTTCCTGGCCAACTGGACGCCGGTGGCCCAGCCGCAAATCATCATGGTGCCCGCGCCGATCTACCACACCAACGGCTTCGCCACGTTCTTCTTCCTGCTGGCCGGCGACCATCTGGTCATCCTCGAAAAGTTCGACGCCGCACTGGTTCTGGACGTCATCGAACGCTTCCGCATCACCAACTTCACGGCAACGCCGACGATGCTCGCGCGCATCGCGGCGCGCCCCGACGCCCGCCAGCGCGACCTGTCCAGCATCGTCTTCATCCTGCAGGGCGCCGCGGTCATGCCGCCGTCGCTCATGCGGACCTGGTTCGAGCTACTCAGCCCCGAACAGATCGTGTCGGCATACGGGATGACCGAAAACCTGGGGCTCACCGCACTGCGCGGCGACGAGTGGCTGGCCCACCCGGGCAGTGTGGGACGCGGTTTCCGGGAGACCGAGGTCCGCATCCTCGATGCCGGCACCCGGCAGCTCGGCCCCGGCGAATTCGGCGAAATCTATCTGCGCGCACCGATGAGCGCGGGCTCCCGCTACCTGGGCGGCGCGCCGCCCCTGCCGTCCACCGAGGACGGGTTCCGGTCCGCGGGCGACATCGGCTACCTCGACGAGGACGGCTATCTCTACATCGTCGATCGCCGGGTCGACATGATCGTCACCGGCGGCGCGAATGTGTTTCCGGCAGAGGTGGAGTCGGCGCTGGCCGGCCACCCGGGCATCGCCGACGTCGTGGTCATCGGGCTCTCCGACGCGCAGTGGGGACGCCGCGTGCACGCGGTGGTCCAGCGGGCCGCGGGCGCAACGCTCAGCGAAGACGACGTCATCGCCTACGCCAAGGGCCGGCTTGCGCACTACAAGGCGCCCAAGACCGTCGAGTTCGTCGACGCGATCCCCCGCACCGCCGCCACCAAGGTGAACCGCTCGGCGATGATCGAGGCCCGGGGCGGTTAGGACTCCGGAGGGTGTCCGTTGCTGCCGTTGGTGCTGACGCCGTCCTGGCGGTCGCGTAACGCGGTCAGGGCCAGCTGTTCGCCGGCGTGAGCCGCCCGGCGCAGCGCGGCGTCCTCCGACGCGGGATCGGCGGACAGGAAGCTGCCCGAGCCCGGCCGGCCGCCCGCGCCAAGCTTGTTGAGCCGCTTGGGAACCGGTGCCCCCTGGTAGCTCAGCGGTATCGGGTGGCCGTGGTCGTCGACGGGGCCCAGGGGCTGGTGCACCTCGACGTACGCACCGTGCGGCAGACGTTTGATGATGCCCGTCTCGATGCCGTGCTCGAGCACCGCGCGGTCGCTGCGCTGCAGGGCGACACACCAGCGGTAGGTGACGAAGTAGACGATCGGGGGCAGCACCACCATCCCGATGCGCCCGATCCAGGTCATCGCGTTGAGCGAGATGTCGAACTTCAGCGCGATGATGTCGTTGAACGAGGAGAATGTCAGGACGATGTAGAACGCGATCGCCATCGCCCCGATCGAGGTGCGCACCGGGACGTCACGGGGACGCTGCAGCAGGTTGTGATGGGCGCGATCGCCGGTGAACCGCTTTTCCAGGAACGGATACACGACGAGGAGAACGAAGATCACTCCCATCAGCACCGCGACGGCGACGGCGGCCGGGATCGTGTGGTGGCCGAAGTAGAACTCCCACGCCGGCCACAGGCGCACAAGCCCGTCGGTCCACATGAGATAGAAGTCCGGCTGGGAACCCGCTGAGACCTGAGATGGCTTGTAGGGACCGAGGTTCCAGATGGGGTTGATCTGCAGCAGTCCGCCCATCAGGCCCAGCACCCCGACGATCGCCGCGAAGAAGGCCCCGGACTTCACGGCGAACACCGGCATCACCCGCACGCCCACCACGTTGCGCTCGGTGCGGCCCGGGCCCGGGAACTGCGTGTGCTTCTGGAACCACACCAGCGCCAGGTGCAAACCGATGAGCGCGAGCATGATGCCCGGGAAGATCAGGATGTGCACGGCGTAGAGGCGCGGGATGATCTGGTCGCCCGGAAAGTCGCCGCCGAACAGCGCCCAGTGCAGCCAGGTGCCGATCACCGGCATTCCCAACGTGATCGAGGAGAACGCCGCGCGCAGGCCCGTTCCCGACAGCAGGTCGTCGGGCAGCGAGTAGCCGAAGAAACCCTCGAACATGGCCAGGATCAACAACAGCGAGCCGATCACCCAGTTGGCCTCGCGGGGCCGGCGGAACGCGCCGGTGAAGAACACGCGGGCCATGTGCACCATGATCGCGGCGGCGAAGATCAATGCGGCCCAGTGATGCAACTGCCGGACGAACAGCCCGCCGCGCACCTCGAAGGAGATGTCGAGCGCCGACGCGTACGCCTTCGACATCTCAACGCCCCGCAGCGGTTGGTAGACGCCGTTGTAGGTGACCTCGGTCATGGAGGGGTCGAAGAACAGGGTGAGGTACACGCCGGTGAGGAGCAGCACGATGAAGCTGTACAGCGCGATCTCGCCGAGCAGGAACGACCAGTGCGTCGGGAAGACCTTGTTCAGTTGCCGCCGCAGCGCCGCCGACGGGTGGTAGCGGGTGTCGATCTCGTCGGCCTGGCGCGCGAGCGCCGCCGCAACGTTGACTCTCGGACTCATCGGTGCGCCCCCATAACGACGGAATCGGCTCTCAAACGGATAGTACATTAGTGGACGTTTAGTTCACTAATGATCGTTCAATTTTCTAATGATCGAGCCGTTCATCGGCTAGTTTTCTCACAGCGCACGCACGAGAAGGGACGCCCGATGACGCCGAGCCAGGGCCGCGACGCGGACGAGACGGGCGAGGACGCCCGCATCGCCCGGACGCGGGCCGACGTCGCGCGCACGGCGCTCGACGTGCTGGTCCATGAGGGCGCGGACGCCCTCACGCACGCTCACGTCGCCGACCGGGCCGGCTATTCGAAGACCACCCTCTACAAGCACTGGCCGTCGCGGTTCGACCTGGCCGCCATGGCGCTCGACGCCCTCGGCGATGTCGCACACCACGAGAGGACCGGTGAGCTGCGCGCCGACCTGATCGGCGAGCTGACGGCGTTCCGTCAGGCCGTGGTCGACCGCCGGCTCGACCGCGTGCTGTCCGCGATGGCCCAGTGGGCCACGGTGGAAACGATGAGCGACATCAGGAACCGGATCAACGCCGAGGGGCAGCGGCCGATCCGGGCGATGCTCGGCGAGGCCTTCGACGGTGCGGAACTCGAGGCGGCGATCTCCATGCTCAGCGGCGTCGTCGCGTGCCCGTCGCTGATGTTCGGGACGGTGCCCGACGACGACGTCATCGCGGCGGCGGTCGACATCGTCCTGGCGGCCCGGAGGCGCGCCCGCTGAGCGCGTGACGCGCCACGCGGTAATCTCATTCTCACGGCGCACACTCCACGCGCGGCGGGAAGGGACTCCAGCGCTCATGGCCAACGCGAGCGACGAAGCCGTCGACGAAGCCCGCGACGGGGCGGAGGTGACGCGCGGCGACCGCTTCATCAAGACCGCCGTCGAGATCCTCGGCGAGACCGGGCGCACCGACTTCACCGTGCAGGAGGTGGTGGCGCGCTCGAAGACCTCCCTGCGCGCCTTCTACCAGCATTTCAGCAGCAAAGACGAACTGCTGATGGCGCTGTTCGACCGGACCATCGCCCAGTCGGCGAAGACGTGGCGCGCCCAGACCGCGGGACTGGACAGCACCGCCGCCCTCAAGCTGGTGATCGACCGCGTCAGCCAGCAGCCGGCATCGAGCACCCAGGACAGCCTCAATCGGGCGCTGACCCTCTACAACCAGCACCTGGCCGAAACCCGGCCCCGCGAGTACGCGCGGGTGCTGTCCCCCTTGCACCAACTGATTCGCGACATCGTCGGGCAGGGCATCACCGAGGGCGTGTTCGACCCGGGACTCGACGTGGGCGCGGCGGCCGCCATCGTCATGCAGACCGTGATGGGCGCGCAGCGACTGCACTGGCTGGGCGCCGAATTGAACGGGACGCCGCTCGACGCCGGCCAGCTCTACGACTTCTGCAGCCGCGCGCTGGGCATCCGCGACACCCGCGACAAGGACGAGGAGTCGGCGGCCCCGTCGCTGAGCGAGCTGTTCGCTCAGATCGGCATGCGACCGGGCACTCGCGACGGCGAGTTCGCGATGACGATGCCGGTCAGCCCCCAGGTGGTCAACACCTCCGGCGCGCTGCAGGGTGGCTTGATCGCCACGCTCGTCGACGTCGCGGGCGGCCAGTTCGGGTTGGAGCATCTGCGGCCCGGCACGACGATGACGACCGCGGACCTGTTCATCCGGTACCTGCGGCCGATCCGGCAGGGGGCGGCGTTCGCGGTCCCCCGCATGCTGAGGGCCGGGCGGCGGGCGATGGTCATGCAGGTGGACATCTACGGCGACGGCGACGACGAGCTGCTCGCGACCGCGACCGTGAACTTCGCCATCATCAACGGAAAGACGCCGGAGCTGCCCAGTTGGCCCGGGGCTTAGCCGCCGAGCGTCACGCCAGCGTGGCAGTCGCCGTCGAGCGTCACGCGAGCGTGACGATCGAGCCGGCTGGCCGGTACACCTCGCCCCGCGTCAGTGGTAACGTCATTACCACAGACTGAGATCGACACTTTTCCCAAGGAGATCGCCATGCCGTCTCGCGAACTTTCCTTCCCCGTCTTCGACGCCGACAACCACATGTACGAGCCGCAGGAGGCGCTGACCAAGTACCTCCCGGAGAACCGCAAGCGTGTCATCGACTACGTGCAGGTCCGCGGTCGCACCAAGATCGTCGTGCGCGGCCACATCAGCGAGTACATCCCCAACCCGACCTTCGAGGTGGTCGCGCGGCCCGGTGCCCAGGAGGACTACTTCCGCAACGGCGCGCAGGGGAAGACCTACCGCGAGATCCTCGGCGAGCCGATGAAGGCCATCCCGGCCTTCCGCGAACCGGCCGCGCGGCTGGAGGTCATGGACGAGCTCGGCATCGACTACGCCCTGATGTTCCCGACGCTGGCCAGCCTGGTCGAGGAGCGGATGAAGGACGACCCGGAGATGACCCACGACGTCATCCACGCGCTCAACCAGTGGATGCACGAGCAGTGGTCGTTCAATTACCAGGACCGCATCTTCGCCACCCCGGTGATCACGCTGCCCATCGTCGAGCGCGCGCTCGAGGAACTCGAGTGGTGCCTGGAGCGCGGCGCGCGCACCGTGCTCGTCCGCCCGGCTCCGGTGCCGGGCTACAAGGGCAGCCGGTCGTTCGGCCTCGAGGAGTTCGACCCGTTCTGGCAGGCCTGCGTGAAAGCCGGGATTCCGGTCTCGATGCACGCCTCCGACAGCGGCTACTCCGAGTTCGCCAACGTGTGGGAACCCGGCGACGAGTTCTTGCCGTTCAAGCCCACGCCGTTCCGCAGCTTCGCGATGGGCCACCGGCCGATCCTGGACGCCATGGGCGCGCTGGTGTGCCACGGCGCGCTCTCCCGCAACCCCGAGCTGCGGATCCTGTCGATTGAAAACGGCGCCGACTGGGTGCCGGACCTGTTCAAGGGCCTGAAGGGCGTCTACAAGAAGATGCCGCAGTCGTTCAGCGAGGACCCCATCGAGGCGTTCAAGCGGTGCGTCTACATCACCCCGTTCTGGGAGGACCGGTTCACCGAGATCGTCAACATGGTGGGCACCGACCGGGTGCTCTTCGGCTCCGACTGGCCGCACCCCGAAGGGCTCAAGGACCCGATCTCCTTCGTCGACGAGCTCACTGACTTCGACGAGGCGGACATCGCCAAGATCATGGGCGGCAACCTGATGAAGCTGATGAAGGTGTCCGCGCCCGCGAAGAAGCCGGTGTCAGCCTGACGGCGGCTCGTCCTCGCTTTCGCCGAGAACCGAGACCACGCCTTTGGTTTCGAACACGGCCAGCCGTATCCCGGCGACACTCCGGTGCCCGTGCTGACGTAAAACTGCGTCCAAGTCGTCACGAGTCAGCCTGCAGCGCTTGAGGTTGCGGTCGTCGACCTCGCCGTCGCGGATCAGCACCCGCACCGGTGGGTCGACGAGCCGGTGCACCCAGGGGAGGAAGCGCAGCCGGGCGACGGTGTCGTGCGCGACGATCAGGGTGAGCAGGGCGGCGGCCCCGGTCAACCATGACGTGTCGCCGGCGGTGGCCGTACGCCCCACGATCGCGCCCACCGCGACCGCGGTCACCCAGTCGAACGGGGTGAACTCCGCGATGGTGCGGCGCAGCGTCAGCCGGAAAGCCGTTACGGCCGTGGCGAACAGCGCGAGCGCCTTGAGCGCCGCATAGGCGGCCGGCCGCCAGCCGTTGAAGAATTGCAGCACCAGGTCATGCATCTTCAGAGCATCGATCGGCTAGGCGAGACCGCGGCAGCGGGCAATGGGCGTGCCGACGAGTCGGTACCCCTCGGCGGTGTCGACCTGAGGGTCGACGCCCGGCTGGAACAGGACGATGATGTCGGAACCGCCGAATTGGAAGTAGCCGAACTCCTCTCCCTTGGCCATGTGCCGCCCCGGGACCGCGGTCAGCATCACCGACGACACGTGCGCCATCCCCACCGGGATGACGCCGACGATGCCGATGTCGTCCGCGCCCGACGCCGAGGTGTCCACGGTGACCACCCCGCGATTCTGGGTGAACTCGTAGCCGCTGGTGGCGCTGTCGCTCGACTCGAACTCGCCGCCGGCCAGACCGACTTGCATGAACACCTTCCCGCCGAGCCGGAACGACTCGCAGACGCGCCCCGACACCGGAAGGTGGTACCGGTGATACGCCGACGGCGGCAGCATGTAGTGGACGAACGTCCCGCCCGCGAAGGTGTCGGCGTAGGCGCTGCCCTCGATGAGGTGCTTGATGTTGCCGTACTTGTGGGTGTTCTTGATCGGGGTGGCGGGGATGTTCGAGTCGGCGTCGATGTCGTAGGCGTGCTGGAAGATGCAGTCGGCGGGTGAGGTGGCGACGAGGTTGCTCGCGGGCTCGGCTATCGGGCGCAGTCCCCCGTTGAGTTCACGGGCGATGAACTGGTTGAACGTCAGCCAGCCGCTGGGCATGTTGGGGACGCCGTCGATCAGCGACTCCTCGATGCGGTATTCCGGCGCGTTGTCGATGAACGACTGGAGGACCTCGGGGCCGAACGACTCGGGTGTGTCCAGGAAAGCGCCCCACTGCCGGGCGAATTCGGTCATCCAGCCACGGAACGCGTCCGACCCCTGCGGCGAGACGCCGTCGACCTCCTGGTTGACCAGGTAGAAGAAATGGGCCGTCCGGTCGTTGACCTCCTTGGCGTGGGTCTGCTTGCCGTCCTGTTCCTGCCATGCCGGGGCGCCCGATTGCCGCGGCACCCAGCGCAGGAAGCGCGTCACGAAGCCCTCGTACTGGTCGACGTCCGTCGGCCATTCCAGCGCGTCGAACAGTTCCGGCTTCAACTCGGCCTCGGCAAGCTTCCGGGCCGTCCGCAGCGACTGTTCGAGGCGATTCGCAAGCCCCGCGTCCTCGTCCAGGGCGGCCCGCAGTCCGCGGATGATCGCATCGGGGCTGCTCATGGCATTGTTCCTCGCTCCATTACAGTTCGGGCGCATGTTTTCACGGCATACCCGCGGACACCGCCGCTAACCCGATGGCGGCGGCGCCGACCGGCCTGCGGCAACTGATGCGTGAGGCGCGGGTAATGCGTTGATAATCTGGGCTTTGGCGTGTGCAGTTGTGCATCGGATCTGAGCCGGCGTTGATTCGGCTTTCGGCGAGGATCTCTAGGAGGGACGGCCGGATGGTGGCCGAGGGCGATCGGGGCGGCAATCGGGATAGGGCCGTGGGCGCGGCCGAAGACGTGCGCCGTGTCTTCGATGAGGTCCCGTCGATGCTGGTCGGCCTCGCGGGTCCCGACCACCGTTTCGTCGCGGCCAACGCGGCGTACCGCGCGCTCCGGCCGGGATTCGACCCCATCGGCAGGCCGGCCCGCGAGGTGTATCCCGAGCTGGAGAGCCAGCAGATCTACGAGATGTTCGACCGGGTGTATCAAACCGGCGAGCCGCAGTCCGCGACCGAGTGGCGGGTGCACGCCAACTACCACGGCACGGGAATCGAGGAGAGGTTCTTCAACTTCCTCGTCACGGCCCGGCGCGGCGACGACGGAGCGATCGAGGGTGTCCAGCTGATCATGGACGACGTCACCGACGACGTCCTGGCGCGGCGGGCCGCCGAAGCCCGGATGGCGGAGCTCTCGGAGCGCTACCGCCACGTCCGCGATTCGGCCATCGTCATGCAGCAGGCGCTGCTGGCGGCGACGGTGCCCGTCGTCCCCGGCGCCGACATCGCCGCCGAGTACCTGGTCGCCGCGGAGGACACCGCGGCCGGCGGCGACTGGTTCGACGCCGTCGCCATGGGCGATCGACTGGTGCTGGTCGTCGGCGACGTCGTCGGGCACGGGGTCGAGGCCGCCGCGGTGATGTCGCAGTTGCGCACCGCGCTACGGATGCAGATCCTGTCGGGGAGTTCGATCGAGGAGGCCGTCGCGGCGGTGGATCGTTTCCACAACCACGTGCCCGGCTCCCATTCGGCCACCCTGTGCGTCGCCTCGCTCAATACGGAAACCGGCGAATTCCGGTACTGCACCGCGGGGCACCCGCCGCCGCTGCTGATATGCGCCGACGGCACCTCCCGCTACGCCGAACCGTCGGGCGGGTGCCCGCTCGGCGGCGGCACCGGCTTCCCGGTGCGCACCGAAGTGCTCGACGTGGGCGACTCGGTCCTGCTCTACACCGACGGCCTCATCGAACGCCCCGGCCGTCCACTCGTCGCCAGCACCGCCGAATTCGCCGAAGTCGCCGGGCATATCGCCGCCGGCCAGGGCTTCGTGATCGAGTCCCCGGCGCGGACCATCGACCGGATCTGTTCGGAGACACTGGAATTGCTGTTACGGTCGACCGGCTACAGCGACGACGTGACCCTGCTCGCGGTCCAGCGGCGCACACCGCCGCCGCCCCTGACCATGACACTGGACGCGACGATCCACGCGGCCCGCAAGGTGCGCACGCGCCTTCGGGAATGGCTGTCCCTCGTCGGCGCGGACGACGGCGACATCTCGGACATCGTCCACGCGGTCTCGGAGTTCGTCGAGAACGCCGTCGAGCACGGTTACGGCTCTGAGGTGGTTCCCGACGGCGTCGTCGTCGAGGCGTCGCTGAGCGGCGACGGCAACCTGCACGCCTCAGTGCGCGATCGCGGGCGGTGGAAGGACCACCGCGACGGCGAGAAGGGCCGGGGACGCGGGCTCGCGATGGCGGAGGCACTGGTATCCCACGCGCATGTCACACACGGCCCGGGCGGGACGACGGCGAGCCTGACGCACCGCCTCTGCCGGGAGGCCGTCTTCGTGACCGACACCGTGGTCGGCCGGGCGAGCCGGCCGCGTCAGGCCGGCGCCGAGTTCGAGTCCGTGGTTACCGGGCCTGGTCGCATCGTCGTCAAAGGCGAGGTCGACTCGACCACCGCGCCCACCCTCGACCGCCAGATCGCGGTCGAAAGCCGTTCGGGCATCGCGCCTTTGACAATCGACCTGACCGACGTCACGCACCTGGGATCGTCGGCCGTCAGCGCGCTGAACGCCGCCCGCGACCGCGCGCGCATGCACGGCACCGAGTGCACGGTCGTCGCGCCCCCCGGAAGCCCGGCACATCACGTGCTGTCGCTGGTTCAGATACCCGTCTCGACCGAGGTGACACCCAACGTCCTCACCCAGGAGGGTGAGTCCGACAGCGGTCAGCTCGTCTGACCGTGCCGCACCTGGTTGAACGGCACCCCGCGGTCGGCCGCGTACTCGCGCGGAAACCCCAGCACCCGCTCACCGATCACGTTGCGCGCCATCTCCGTTGTGCCGCCGCCGATCGCGACATTCTGCCGCGACAGGTACCGCAGGCCCGTCTCCAGGCCTTCACCGGGCTCGCCCACCACGCCGGCGCTTCCGGCGATCGCCAATGAGGTGTCCATGTCAAGGGTCACCGTCTCGGCGTGGAAGAGCCTGATCAGCGTTCCCGCGGCCGGCGGCAGGACGCCGTCCTTGACGCTGCGGAACACGTGGTCGATCAACTGCTCGCCGACCGCCCGCTGCACCAGCACGCGGCCGGCCATCTCGCGGACCCGCGGATCGTCGGATTGGCCGGTCTTCTCCGCAAGGGCAACGTAGTCAACGGGATTCGCGGTTCCACCTTCGCTGCCACTGCCGCTGGCGAACTCCGATCCCTGGCCGACCGCCCGCCGTTCGTGGTAGAGCTGCCGCGAGGCCACCGCCCACCCGCCGTTGACGTCGCCGACCACGGCATCGTCGCCGACGTCGACGTCGTCGAGGAATTCCTCACAAAACTCCGTCGAGCCGCTCAGCATGGTGATGCGCCGCAACGTGATTCCCGGGTGATCGATGGGCACCAAAAACATGGTGAGCCCCTCGTGCTTCGGCAAATCCCAGTCGGTCCGGGCCAGGCACAGCCCGTAGTCGGCGGCGAATGCACTGGTGCTCCACGTCTTGGCGCCGTTGATCACCCACCGGCCGTCGCGGCGCTCGGCCCGGGTGATCACCCCGGCAAGGTCCGAACCGCCGCTGGGCTCGCTCAGCAGCTGCACCAGTACCTCGTCGCCACGCAGGGCGGCCGCGATGTGCCGTCTCTTCAGCTCCTCGCCGCCCGCGTCGAGCAGCGTGGCGCAGCAGATCGTGAACGTGGGGATATTCAGGATCAACGGCATCTCGTAGGTGCGCGTCTCGGCGTCGAAGGCCTTCTGATACTCGTAGTCCAGGCCGAGGCCGCCGTATTCGCGGGGGAAGCAGATCCCGGCGAATCCCCCTTCGTAGAGCCGCTTCTGGAGCTCCCGTGCACGCTGCCAGGAGCGTTCGTCGTCGCGCGGGGCAGCCGGCGGGAAATTCGGGTCGATCGCCGGCATGTTGTCGGCGAGCCACGCCCTTGCGCGGGCGGCGAACTCGCTCACGGACTCGGTCGCCGTCATCGCTTCGCCCTCATCTCGCGGACCGCCCCGGCCTTCTCCGCTTCGTACACGCGCAGATTGTGTTCCTCCGGGGTCCCGAACATGGCCCTGTACAACGTGATTCGGCGGAGGTAGAGGTGCAGGTCGTGTTCCCACGTCACGCCGATGCCGCCATGCATCTGGACGCAGTCCTGGACGATCCTGCCGGCCATGTCGCCGACGTAGGACTTGGCGATGCTGGCCGTCAGCCCGGCCCCCGGCGCGCGGGCGGCGACATCGGCGACGGCCGCGGCGGTGGTGGCGCGGCACGCTTCCAGCCACAGCTTCATATCGGCGAACCGGTGTTTCAGCGCCTGGTAGGACGCCAGGGGCCGACCGAACGTGTGCCGGTCGAGCGCCCACTGGACGGTGAGGTCGAAAACCGTCTGCAGGATGCCGACCGACTCCGCGCACTGCAGCACCTGGGCGACTTGGCTCTGCCGGTCGACCAGGGCGGCGGTCTCTTCCGGATCCCCCACGGCCGCCGACGACGGCACGGCGACACCCTCGAAATGAACCCGGGCGTACTGCTTGACCAAATCGACGGATTGCTGCGGGGCGATCCGCACGCCCGGCGCGTCCGTGGGGACCAGGAACTGGCGAATCCCGTTGCCGCACCGTGCCACGACGAGCAGCAACCCGCTTTGGGCGGCCGCCTCGACGCGGTCCTTGGTGCCATCGATCCGGTAGCCCGAGTCGGTCGGTGTGGCGATGACGGACGGGTCGGCCGGATCCCATCCGCGGCCGGGTTCGGACACGGCCCAGGACGCGACGAGGTCACCGGAGACCAGCGCCTCGATGGTGGACGCGTGCGCACGCGGGTCCGCGCACTCGGCGAGGGCGGCGAGCACGGTGCTGACCGGGTAGAGCGGGCCCGGCGCCACCGTGTGGCCGAGTTGCTCGGCGACGGCGGCCAGGTCCGCGAAGCCGCTCTCCGAGACACTGCCGCCGCCGAGCTCCTCCGGGACGAGCAGGCCCGCCCAGCCCAGCTCGGCCGCGCGGCGCCACCACGCCGGGTCGAAGGACTCACCCGCCGCGTGCAACTCCCGGACGCGGCGCAGGGGCGCTTCTTTGTTGAGAAACGCTTGGGTGGTGGAGGCGAAGAGTATCTTTTCGGGAGAGTCGACAGCGGTCATGATGCCGGCGGGGTCGATGGCGGCAGTCCATCGCTGCCGCGAAAGACGCAAGGGAGAAGGTTGGGGTGGTTGAACATCCGCCTGATCGGTCCTGGTTGTCGCGGTTCGCTGGCGACTCCGATGTTAGCAATGAGCGATACGGTAAGAGGTACCGGAGTCCAGTCGATATGACCCAGACAAGCGATGAGCGCGATGGCTGACATGGACGACCAGGATGAGTCGGTCACCTCGAAGGCCGACGCGCTGGCGTTGATCGAGGAGGCCGAGGCGGAGGCCGCCGAGGCCGAAGCGCTGGCCGCCGCGGCCCGCGCCCGCGCCCGCGCCGCGCGACTGCGGCGCGAGGCGCTCGCGCTGGCCGAGGACCCCGCCGACTACGCCGACGCCGCCGCAGCGGCCGCCGACGCGGAAGCCGTCGACGAGTACGCCGAGGCCGACGAGGAGTACTACGACGAGGCGGCCGAGGACTATGACGACGAGACCCCCGCCGGTGAGTCGGCCGCGCGCCCTCGGGCCTCAGCGGCGAACCGGGCGGGGCGGCGGAGCCGGGGGCCGGCGGTGACCGCGGCCGCCGTCCTCGTCGCGGTGATGCTCATCGCCGGCTTCGCCGCGGCGAGCCTCTACATGGTGCAGCACCATCGCGACGCGATCGCGCACCAGAAGCGCGAGGCCGCTTTCGTCGCCGGGGCCAAGAAGGGCGTGGTGAACATGATCTCCCTGGACTTCACCAAGGCCAAGGCGGACGTTCAGCGGGTGATCGACAGCTCCACGGGCCAGTTCCGGGACGAATTCCAGCAGCGGGCCGACGATTTCATCGCGGTGGTCGAGCAATCGAAGGCGATCACCGACGGAAAGGTGACGGCGGCGGGCGTCGAGTCGATCGCGGACAATTCGGCGGTGGTGTTGGTGGCGGCGACGTCTCACGTCACCAATTCGCCGCCCGGCAAGGACGAACCGCCCAAGATCTGGCGGTTGCGGGTGACAGTCGACGACGCCGGCGGACAGTACAAGATGTCGAAAGTTGAGTACGTACCGTGACCAACGATGTGCGCGACACGGCTGCGGAGCCCGCCGAACCGGGTTATGCCACAACCGAAGCCGACGATCCCGATGAACACGAGTACGACGCCGCCCCCGAGGAGGCCGACGCCGAAGAGCCGGCACCCCCCAAACGTCGGCGACGGCGGATACCGCCCGCCGCCCGGGGGGCCTTCTACGCGTTTCTGGTCGTGCTCCTGGTGGCGTCCGGCGGTATGGCCACCTGGTTGTACTTCAAGCAGTACCGGCCCGATCAGCAGACCGATTTCGGGGTCAAGCAGGAGGTCGCCAACTCGGCCTCGGACGCCACCAGCGCGCTGTTGTCCTACTCGTCGGACACTCTCGACCAGGATTTCGCGAACGCCAGGAGGTACCTTGCCGGTGACTTCCTGAAGTACTACAACGACTTCACCCAGCAGGTCATCACCCCGGCGGCCAAACAGAGGTCAGTCAAGACGACGGCTCACGTGACGGGCGCCGCGGTCACGGAACTGCAGCCCGACTCGGCCGTCGTGCTGGTGTTCGTGGACCAGACCACCACCACCAAGGACAGTCCCCAGCCCGCGGTGGCGGTCACCAGCCTGGTGGTGCACATGAGCCGCGCCAACGGAAAGTGGCTGATCACCAAGTTCAATCCGGTTTAGTGGCGATCGCGAGCGCGGCCGCGGCGATCGCGAGCGCGGCGCAGCCGGGCGAAGCGGGTCGTCGCCGAACATGCAGCCGGGCGAAGCGGGTCGCCACCAGGAAGCGTCGCGATCGCGTTCCTACATCGCGAACACGCGGCGCAGGGTCTGGGCGTGCAGCGCCCGATTCTCCCGCGACACAACCCATTCCGGGACCAGCGAATCAAAGCCGTTGAACGTGGCGGCGATCACGTGCAGTTCGGTGTGGACGTAGGCGTGCAGCAGCCGGTTGGCATAGTCGATGGCTTCGTCCCGGCACGGGTCGATCTCAGAGCAGCTGATGAAGGTCGGCGGCAGTCCCTCCAGGTTCGCACGATGCGCGGGGACGTGCTGACCGTCGGCGCTGCCGTGGCCCAGGTAGTGGCCCCACGCCCGGCTCACGGCGGGCCCGTTGAGGCCGGGTGTGCGCTGGAATTCGCGTCGCGACGGCGTGGCATCGGAATCGAGCATCGGCTGGTGTAGCAGCTGCACGAGGATCGGCGGCCCTTCCGCATCGAACATGCGCTGGGCCAGACCGGCGACCAGCGCAGCGCCGGCATCCCTCCCCATGACCGCGACGCGTCCGGCGTCCGCGGCCAGCTCGGCGGCGTTGTCGACGGCATAGCAGAATGCCGCCTCGACGTCGCCGAGCGCCGCCGGACACGGGTGTTCGGGAGCGAGCCGGTAGTCGACCGACACCACCAGGCAGCCGCCCTCGCGCGCCAACTCCACGCACTGCGCATGATCGGTGTCGAGGTTTCCGGTCACGAAACCGCCGCCGTGGGCGTACACGAGGACCGGCGCCGGTGCGGGAACCGACCCGCGGTACAGGCGTATCCCGAGGGGACCCCCGGGACCGGCGATCGATCGCGATTCGACGGTGACGCCGGCCGTGTCGGCCGCCGCGGCGCGCCTCGCGGCCCGGATCCCGGCGCGTTCCCGCTCGGCGGGCAGGGTCTCCGCGCGGAACTCGACGACGCCCAGTTCGGTCGCCGCCTCCCGAAGCACCGGATCGATGCGGTTGAGCCCTTGCGGCCGTTGGTGATTCCCTGGCGTCATGCCCCCTCGTCCCCCGCGGGCGCCGCGCTGGGGGCCGTCTCACCCGGAAGGGCCTTGACCGTCGCCGGCAGCCCGTAGAGGGCGGTCGCGTTACCGCGCATGATCCGCTCACGCTGGTTGGCGGGGAACCGGTTGATCGCGTAGGCCGGGGAGTCGTAACTCCAGTGCGGGTAGTCGGTGGAGAACATCAGGTTGTCGCCGAGGTCCATCATCTCGAGGTACTCGCGGAACCGGACGGTGTCGGCGTCCTCGAGCGGCTGGGTGGTGAACCGGACGTGTTCGCGCACATAGTCCGATGGACGACGGCGCACGTGCGGCAGGTCGCCTCGGCGCGCCTCCCAGATGCGGTCCATCCGCGACATCACCGGCATCGCCCAGGTGAAGCCCCCCTCGACGAACACCACCCGCAGCCCGGGGTGCCGGTCGAACGCGCCGTCGAACACCAGGCTCATCAGGTGCGAGACATACAGCAGCGGCCAGGACGCGAAGAAGTCGTGCCAGTGCGCCGGATTGCCGACCGGGTAGAGCGGGATCAGTTCGAACGGCGTCTGACCCATCAGGTGGGTGGCGATCGGCAGCCCGTGCCGGGCGGCGGCCTCGTAAAGGGGATCGAAATGCGGGTTACCGAAAGGGATTCCGCGGGTCTGCGGGGTCATGAGGACCTGTGACATGTACGGATGACCCGCCCAGCGTTCGACTTCGCGGGCGGCCCGCTCGGGGGTCTGGGCGCTGACGCTGATCGACCCGCGCCAGCGGCCGTGCGCGTTGTGCCGGTCGAGCCAGACGTCGGCGAGCCAGTCGTTGTAGGTGGACTTCAGGACGTGCTCGGCCTCGGGTAGTTGCGCGTCGCACATCGGCTCGAGCGAGGCGATGCTGACACCGGCGTCCACCAGCAGTTGCTTGGCGGCGAAGTCCGGGTCGCTGCCGGCGAACCCGCCGCCGGGCGGGGCGGCGTCCAGCCGCAATGACATCGTCTTGTACGAGTCGGGGGTGTCATAGAAGTGCGGCACCGGCGTGACGGCGTTGCCGGTCGGCCAGATCTTGTCCACCCACTCGGCGGGCGCGTAGGACTTGAGCACGTCCGCCGAGACCGGCAGCGGGTGCACGTCGGTATCGACGATGCTGACCGCGATCTCGTCGGGTTGACTGGGTGCGTCGACGCGCTCCATTGTGGTCATCGGACACGCTCCTTCAGTCCGTAGAGTTCACTGGCGTTGCGCCACAACACCTTTTCGCGCTGGTCGGCGTCGAGCCCCGCCGCGGCGGACTCCGGCGCGGCGGTGGACCAGTGCGGGTAGCCCGACCCGTACATCACGAGGTCCGCCTTGTCCGAGAAGTCCATCCAACGTTGCATCTTCTCCACCTCCGTCGGCCCGTCGAACGCCGACGAGCAGAACCGCACGTGGCCGGGCAGGTATTCGCTCGGATAGCGGTCGACCCAGGGCGTCTGGTCGCGCATCGACAACCAGAAGGTGTCCAGCCGCCACATCAACGGCGTCAGGATGTCGTAGCCGCCGTCGGCGAACACGAATTTCAGGCCGGGCAGGCGGCCGAACACGCCCTCCACGATGAGCGTGGCCAGGTGCACGAAGTAGTTAAGGGGCATGAACGCGGCGTATCCGGGGTAGGTGTGCGCATGACCGGCGAAGGTGGGCGCATAGTCGACGCCGTTGCCGCCATTGATGTGCACCACGACCGGAAGTCCTTGCGCGGCCGCGGCTTCCCAGATCGGCTCGAACATCGGCTTGCCGTACGGTTCCCGTGACTGCATCGGGACGCCGACCTGCACCAGCTTGGGATGCCCGGCCAGGCGCTCGATCTCGGCGACCGCCCCCTTGGGATCCTCCGGGTTGACGCGGATGGTGCCCAGAAAGCGGTTGGCGGCGTCCGGCTCCAGCCAGCGCTCGAGTAGCCAGTCGTTGACGGCGGCGCAGATCCTGCTGTTGAGCAGGTAGTCGGCGATGTTGCCGCGGGTCAGCGGGTTGAGGATGGCGTAGTGGACGCCGGCCTCCTCGAACAGGTGCCGGGCCACGGTCTCGGGGTCCGATCCGGGGTAGTGCTCGCCGTAGAGATCTGCGCGGTAGTCCCCGCCCGGTGCCTGGTACCACTGTTGCTCGACGTCCGGAATCGACCGCAGCTTGTGCGCGGCGGGCAGGTAGCGCCGGATCTCCGCGTTGTAGCGGAAGTGCGGCTGCACGTTGGTGTCGATGATGTGGGGGCTCATGCTGTGAGATACACCTGCCCGTCGGTGACGTCCACCGGGTAGGTGCGGACCCGCCGTCGCGGGTCGGCGACGTTCTGACCGGTGGTGACGTCGAATTCCCAATTGTGCCAAGGACACCGGACGATCTGCCCGTCGCGCACGCGGCGCAGCCCGCCCGGCTCGTCGGGGGCCGACTCGTTGGTGCCGCCGATGAGGCCCTCGCAGAGCGGCGCGCCCTCGTGCGAGCAGTAGTTGACGATCGCGTAGAACTCCCCGCGCACGTTGTACACGCCGACCCCGAACTTCCCCGCGTCGACCAGTTTCATCCGGCCGGGGGGCAGGTCGTCGATCTTGCACACGAATCGCCGCTCGGGCACCTGGCAACTCACCGTCCTTTTGACAACGCGATTCCATACTGTGCGCGTTACGGTAACCAGCACAAGCCGTTGGGCTTCGTTGCTATTTATACTATGATAGCGACAATCCGGCCGGCACACTCGCCCACGGCCGCTCAGGAGGAACGCTGAATGACGCTCAGCACCGACAACGACGATCAGCCCGTCACCCTCGACCTGACCGGAGAGACCAGCCCGTACCCGTTCTTCGAGTACATGCGGCGCACCGACCCGGTGTGGCACGGCGGGCTCGGCGACCCCGAACAGATGCCCGAGGAGCTGCGGCCGAGCGACGAATGGGTTCTCTTCAGCTACGACGCGGTGTTCCAGGGCTTCCGCGACGATCGCATCTTCACGTCCGCGGCCTACGACAAGACCATCGGCCTGGTCATGGGTCACACCATCCTCGCGATGGGCGGCAAGGAGCACCATGACCACCGCAGCCTGGTGGCCAAGGCGTTCCGCGCCACCGCGCTGGAGCGCTGGGAGCCGTCGGTCATCGGGCCGGTGTGCGACCAGCTGATCGACGAGATCAAGAACGACGGCCAGGCCGACCTGGTCAAGGCGCTGACGTTCGAATTTCCCACCCGGATCATCTCGACGCTGCTCGGACTTCCCCCCGAGGATCTCGACCTGTTCCGGCGCTTGTCGATGGACCTGATCTCCATCCAGACCGACATCATGGCCGGCCTCACCGCGGCTGCAGAGCTGCACGGCTACTTCCTCGACCAAGTCGAACAGCGGCGCAGCAAGCTCACCGACGACATCATCGGTGATCTCGTCGCCGCCGAGATCGACGGCCAGAAGCTCAGCGACGACGCGATCATCGCCTTCCTGCGTTTGCTGCTGCCCGCGGGCCTGGAAACGACCTATCGATCCTCGGGAAACCTGTTGTATCTGTTGCTTACCCACCCCGAGCAGCTGGCGATGGTGCAACGCGACCGGTCGCTCATCCCGGCCGCGATCGAAGAGGGGCTGCGCTACGAGACGCCGCTGACCATGGTCATGCGTACCACCACGGAAGAGGTCGAGATCGGCGGCAAGACCGTCCCGGCCGACGCGCAGATCGACATGTGCATGGGTTCGGCCAACCGCGACGAGACCCGCTGGCCCGACGCGAACACGTTCGACATCACCCGGCCGCGGCACGCCCACATCGCGTTCGCCGGCGGCATCCACATGTGCCTCGGCATGCACCTGGCCCGGCTGGAGACGCGCGTCATGCTCAACAGCCTGCTGGACCGCGTCACCGACCTGGCCCTGCTGCCGGACGACGGCACCGGCGTGGACCCGAGGATCGTCGGGCTCACTTTCCGGTCCCCCAACAAGCTTCCGGTGTCCTTCTCGCCGGCCGCATGAAACGCTGGGCCGCATGAAAAGCCGGGCCGCGATCCTGCACGACGTCGGCGGGCCGTGGTCGGTTGAAGAGTTCGAGCTCGACCCGCCCCGCGCCGGCGAGGTCCTCGTCGAGATGGCCGCCGCCGGACTGTGCCACTCCGACGACCACATCCTCAAGGGCGACATGTCGGCGCCCAACGAGGTGATGCGGTCCATGGGCCTCCCGACGATGTTCCCGACCATCGGCGGTCACGAGGGCTCCGGGATCGTGCGCGAGGTGGGCGACGGGGTCACCGATTTCGCCGTAGGTGACCACGTGGTGATGTGTTTCGTCGCGGTGTGCGGGCAGTGCCGCTGGTGCGCGACGGGCATGGAGTATCTCTGCGACGTCGGCATCGGCACGATGGTCCCGGGGATGCCCACCGACGGGACGTTCCGCCATCACACCGCGGACGGCCGCTCGCTGGGTCACATCGCCAAGGTCGGCGCGTTCGCCGAACACACTGTGGTGTCGGTGAATTCACTGGTGAAGATCGAGCCGCACCTGCCGCTGGCGCCGAGCGCGCTGCTGTCGTGCGCGATCCCGACCGGATACGGCTCGGCCGCGAACCGGGCCGGCGTGCGCGGCGGTGACACCGTCGTGGTCGTCGGCGTGGGCGGGATCGGGACGGGCGCGATCCAGGGCGCCCGGATCAACGGCGCCGCCCACATCGTCGCGGTCGACCCGGTCGAGTTCAAGCAGAAGTCGGCGCTGCAGTTCGGCGCGACCCACAGCGCGGCCAGCGCCGCCGAGGCGCACGAATTGGTGCGGGACCTCACCTACGGCGTGATGGCCGACGCCGTCGTGGTCTCCCCCTCGTTGATCACCGCCGAGGACGTCCGCGACGCCGTGAAGCTGACGCGCAAGGGTGGCACCTGCGTGCTGACCGGCATGACGTCGCAGCTGACCCGGTCGGTGAAGATCGACCTGCAGGACTTCATCCTGATGAACAAGACCCTGGCGGGAACGATCTTCGGCTCCTGTAACCCCAAGGCGGACATCGCCCGCCTGGCGCGGCTGTATCAGACCGGGCAACTGCTCCTCGACGAGATGATCACCAAGCGTTACCGCCTCGACGACGTCAATCAGGCGTACGCCGACCTTCTCGACGGCAAGATCGTCAGGGGCATCATCGATTTCGGAATCAGCTAGGCGTTGTTGGCCTTTTCCTTCTGATCCTTCAATTCTCGCAGCCGTTTCAGACGCATCAGCTTCTCCAGCTGTCCGTACGCGTCGATCGGGCTGTGCAGGGCCAGGCCGCCGTCCGCGTGCACCACCTGCCCGGTCACCCAGGGCAGTTCGAGCACACCGACAATGGCGCCGGCCACGTCGATGGCCTCGCCGACTCGACCGAGCGCTGTCCGCTTGGCGATGCCGTCCACCCACCCGGGCCATACCCCCGGATCCGGCAGCATCGGCGTCAGCGTCACGCCCGGACCCACGGCGTTGACGCGGATGCCGTAGGTGCCCCACTCGGCCGCGGCGACCTTGACGAGCATGTCGACGCCGGCCTTGGACACGCAGTAGGCGCCCATGTCGCGGTCGGCCACCGTGCCGCTGATGCTGGAGACGGCGACGATCGACCCCTCCACCTCGGCGTCCACCATCGCCTGCGCGGCCGCGCGCAGGGTCAGCCACGTGCCGGTGAGGTTGATGTTGAGCACCCGCTGCCAATCCGCGGGCGCCTGTTTGAGGATGAGCCCCGACGTTCCCGACGACCCGATCGCGGCGGAGGTCACCACTCGTGTCGGCACCCCGTGCTCGCGCACGGTCTGTTCCATGGCCGCCGACACCGCGTCGGGATCGCTGACGTCGCAGACGATGTCGGCGTCCGCGAGGTCCCAGACGACGACGTCATGCCCGGCGTCGCGCAGCAGTCCGACGACCTCGCGCCCGATGCCGGAGGCGCCGCCGGTCACCAGAGCCGTCATCGGGCCGGACCGATCAGCTCGACCAGCACCCCGTCTGGCGCGGTGATGACCGCCATCGCGACCGCCTTTCCGTTCGGGGCCGCCACGCTGATGCGGCGGACACCATCGGTGAAGCCCAAACTCTGCAGCGCCGAGAGCGTTTCGTCGACATCGCGCTGCAGCGACAGCAAGAAGAATCCGTGCCGGGGTTCGGCCGGCGCGGGCGGCGCATCGGCCGCGCCCGGCAACTCGACCAGCTCGACGATCCCGGCGTCCGGCGTCTGCGGGTCGCCCAGGAAGACCGAGCGCAACCGGTCGGTGCGCGCGCCGAACAGCTCGGGCCAGTCACCGGTGAAGTGATGATCGAACAACTGGCTGAGGCCGAGGCCGTCGCGCCAGAACCGCAGCGATCGCTCGACGTCGCTCGTGCAGATCGCCGAATGGTGAACACCTAGCACGAGTTGCAATGTTAGTCCCCGTGCTTTAGTGCGAGCCCGGCGGCCGTGCGGAATGGCGTCAGGCGTTGATCCGCCCCAGCGCGGTCAGTCGCCCGGCGAGGTCCGACAGCGCGCGCGCCGTCGCCCTCTCCTGACCGGTTCTGCGGGTCAGGCAATCGGAGGGGTGTTGGTACGCGACGCCGGTCCCGGCGACATGCTCACCGCTCCAGCGCAACTCGGCGGTGGCGTACGTGCGTCCGTCGCGCTCGTCGATCGCCACGGTGACCCTCGGGCGCGCGAAGGGGATCGTGCGAGTGTTCTGGTGCATGCGCCACGTCTTTCGAATCATGCTGCGGGACAGTGTTACTTGCAATGGTTCTGCGGCCGGCACGGCCTTCCTAGGGCCTTTGGTCCCCGCCGCCCTGCCGATGGCCACCTCTCCCGGTACGCCCGGCGTCAACCAACCTTGTTCGCGGTGCGATCCCATAGCGCGCGGGCAAGCTCGGGACGGTAGGCCGCGCGGTTCGCCCTGGCGATCCTCCCCTTGGAGTAGTACTCCCCCGACGTCCACTCGACGCCCGGCGCGGTCGACGCCAGCCACACCAGCTGGTCGGCACCCTCGTCGGCGCTCGCGGTGAAACGGGCGGTGATCGGCACGCGGTTCTTCATGAACAGCAGCACCCGCGAGCCGGAGGCGTCGCCGAAATTGGAGTTGACGTATCCGGGGTGAAACGTTGCCGCCGAGAGCCCCTGGCCGTGGTACCGGCGATGCAGTTCGCGCGTGAAGAGCACGATCGCCAGCTTCGTCAGCGCATACGCGACGCTGGGCCGGCGCCGCGCCGTGTCCTCGAAGTCGGCGACGGTCACCCGGGGTATCAGCCGCTGCGACGAGCTGGTGGTGTTCACCACCGCGGCGCGGGAATCGACGAGCACGTCCAGCAGATGCGTCGTCAGCAGGAAGGGCGCCAAAAAGTTGACCTGATAGGTCTTTTCGTATCCGTCGGGGGTGAAGCTGACCTCCCGGCACATCCCGCCGGCGTTGTTGGCCAAGACGTCGATCCTCGGGTACTCCGAGCGGATCTTGTCGGCGAGGGCCCGCACCTGGGCGAGGTCGGCGAAGTCGGCGACGAAGTAGTCGGCGTCGAGCTCCGCGGCCACCGCCCTGGTCTTGCTCTCCGACCGGCCGACCACCACGACGCGCTGCCCGCCGCGGCTCAACCGGCGCGCCGCCGCGGCGCCGATGCCGTCGCTCGCGCCGGTGATCACGATCGTCTTCTGCGTCATTGCAGTCCTCCACCGGGGAGTGTATTCGGGCCGGTCACTTCAGTGAATAGCGAACCGGCAGGTGTTTGAGGCCGCCCACGAAAGTGGTCGCCACGAGCTCCGGATCGCCGGTCAGCTCGATGGATTCCAGCCGCGGCAGCAACTCGGCGAAGAAGCTGCTCACCTCCATGCGGGCCAGGGCCGCGCCCATGCAGAAGTGCACGCCGTAGCCGAAGGCCAGGTGCTTGTTGGGGTCGCGCGCGACGTCGAAGCTGAACGGCCGGTCGAAGACGTCCTCGTCGCGATTGCCCGAAGCGTAGGACAGCAACACCGATTCGCCCGCCGCGATGGGCACCCCGCGAATCGCGGTGTCCCGGGCGGCGGTGCGCATGAACGCCTTGACCGGCGTGACCCAGCGGATCATCTCCTCGGTGGCCAGGGGCGTCAGCCGGGGGTCGTCGCGCAGCCGTGCGAGCTGCTCCGGATTCTCCGTCAGCGCCTGCAGTCCACCGGAGATCGTTGCGCTCGTGGTGTCGTGACCCGCGGTGGCGACGATGAGGTAGTAGGACACCGTGTCGATGTCGGACAGCGGTTCGCCGTCGACGCGGGCGTTGGCGATCGCGGATGCGAGGTCGTCGGTGGGATGCTCGCGACGCGACGCGGTCACCGCGTTGAAGTACGCGAACATGTCGAGCAGCGCCGGCAGCTGGTCGGAGTTGGTGGTGCCGCGCTTGAATTCGGCGTCGTCGCTTCCGAACAGCTCCTGGGTGAGCTTGAGCATGCGCGGGAAGTCGGCCTCCGGCAGGCCGAGCAGCGACATGATCACGTAGAGGGGGTAATTGACCGCGACCTGCTGGACGAAGTCGCACTCGGGGCCGGCCGCCGCCATCGTGTCGACGTAGTTTCTGGCCAGTTCGTCGACCCGAAGCTTCAACGCGCGCATGGCCTTTGGCCGGAACCAGTCCGACCCGATCGCGCGCACGACGCGGTGCTGAGGGTCGTCCATGTGGATCAGGGTGCGGACGCCCGCCGCGGCCTGCATCTCGTCGCCCTCCGCCGTCGTCAGCACCGGGCGCGGCCAGTTGGTGAACAACGCGTTGTCGCGTTCGATGTCCATGATGTCGGCGTGCTTGGTGATCGCCCAGAACGGCCGATAGTTGGGGACGTCCACCCACGACACCGGCGCCGCGGCACGCAGGTGGGTCAGGGCCTCGTGCAGGCGCCGATCGTCGGTGTAGGCGAGCGGGTCGGCCAGCAGGTTGGCGGCCCCGTCCGTGGTGGGTGCGCTCATTCCCGAAACCCCTTGAGTGCGGCGGCAACACACGAGCGCGAAGCGGTGTAGAAGATCGGCAGCACCCGGTCGACCAAGCCATCGCAGCGACTGCGCAGGCCGTCCGCCACGGTGCCAACCGGACCTACGACCGCGAACGCTGCCAGCATCTCGTCGTCGACGAGCGCCCCCATCGCGTCCCACTCGCCCTGAAGGGACAGGCGGTGCAGTTCGGGCTGCAGGTCGCCCCAGCCATGCACCTCGAGGACCCGGCGATACGCCGGCGTAGACCCGTAAAACGCGATCTGCTTGCGCACGGCGGCCGTGGCGGCCGCCAGTTCGGCATCGGTCTCGCCCGTCGCGACCATCACCTCGGCCGACACCTGGAAGTCAGCGCGCGACCGCCCGGTGCGCTGCATGCCCCGCGCCAGCGCGGGCAGCGTCACCTCCTCGAGGTAGCGCTTCGAGACCATCGGGTGGCCGAGGTGGCCGTCGGCCACCTCGCCGCACATTTCGGTCATAGCCTCCCCCACCGCCGCGATGAACACCTTCGGCGGCGGATGCGGATGCGACTCGGGGGTGAACATCGGGGTCATGATTTTGTGGGTGTAGAAGTCGCCCTCAAAACGGAGTTTCGTCCCGTCGGACCAGGCCGACCAGATCGCGTGGAGGGCGGCGACGAATTCGCGCATCCGGCGCGCCGGGTGGCTCCACGGCATGCTGAACCGCTTCTCGATGTGGGGCTGGATCTGGGTGCCCAGGCCGAGGATGAACCGGCCATTGGAGTACGCCTGCAGGTCCCAACCGATGTTGGCGACGATCATCGGGTTGCGCGCGAACGCCACCGCGATGTTGGTGCCGATCTCGAGGCGCGACGTGTGCTCGGCGGCCAGCAGCAGCGGCAGGAAGGGGTCGTGACTGGTCTCGGCCGTCCACCCGCCGTCATACCCCTGGCTTTCCAGGTCACCGGCCGCGTCGGCCGCGTCGGCGAGGCGATTGGGGATGCCCCCGTCCAGCTTGAGGCGGGGGGCGCTACCCATGCGGGCAACTTTACAGTAAGCAATCCAGTATGTGACCCTAAGGCATGGCCAGAGCGCAGGACTGGGGTGAGACGCTCGACGATCTCGACCGTCGCCGCCGGCACGCGCGCGGCATGGGCGGCCCGGAGCGCCTCGACAAGCACCGCGGCAAGGGCAAGCTCGACGCCCGCGAGCGGATCGAGCGCCTGCTCGACCCGGGCACCTTCCGCGAGTTCGGCACCCTCGTGGGCGGCGACGTCGCGGCCGACGGGCTGGTGGTCGGCTCGGGGAAGATCAACGGGTCGCCGGTGATGCTCGGCGCCGAGGACTTCACCACCATGGCCGGAAGCATCGGGCCGGGCGGCAACTCCAAGCGCTACCGGCTCGCCGAATTGGCGCTGCGGGACAAGATTCCGTTGGTGATGCTGCTGGAGGGCGCCGGTTTTCGCCCCACCGGTGGGCATTACGGGCGCAGCCCGACGGACCTGCTCGCCCAGACGCAGTGCTCCGGCCGGGTCCCGACGGTGGCCGCGGTGCTCGGCCCCTCGGCCGGGCACGGCGCGCTGGTGGCGCCCGTCTGCGACTTCCGCATCATGAGCGCCCAGGGCGCGATCTTCACCGCCGGGCCGCCGGTCGTGAAAGAGTCCACGGGAGAGGATATTTCGAAGGAAGACCTCGGCGGCCCGGACGTCGCGCTGCCCAGCGGGGTGATCCACAACGTGGGCGAGGACGACGAAGCGGTGCTCGACGACGTCCGGCGCTACCTGTCCTACTTCCCGCCGAGCGCGTGGTCGTATCCCCCGGCGCTGCCTCTCTCCGAGACGGCGGCGCCGCGACCCACGCCCGAATTGCTCGACATCGTCTCGCGCGACAACCGTCGCGTCTACGACATGCGCGCCGTGCTCGACGTGGTGTTCGACGGCCCCGACTGGTTCGAGGTGCAACCGCGCTTCGGCAGGGCGATCATTTGTGCGCTGGCCCATCTCGGCGGTCATCCGGTGGCCGTGGTCGCCAACCAGCCCCAGGTGCTGGCCGGCTCGATCGACGCCGACGCGGCCGACAAGGCGGCCCACTTCATCATGGTCGCCGACTCGTTTCACCTGCCGATCGTCTTCCTCGCCGACAACCCGGGCATGTTGCCCGGCAGCCGATCCGAGCGCAGCGGGGTGCTGCGCGCCGGCGCCCGAATGTTCGCGGCGCAGACCGCGGCCACCACCCTGAAGCTGCACCTGACCCTGCGGAAGGCCTACGGGTTCGGCTCGATGGTCATGTCGCTGCTGGGTTTCGACCACCAGGTGGCCACCTTCGCCTATCCGGGCGCCACCATGGGCGCGATGAGCGCCGCGGCCCTGAGCCGCGCGTCGCACGCGGGCGAGGACCTGTCGGCCAAGCTGCGCGACGCGGAGTTGCAGGCGTCCTATCGGTCGGCCGAACACATGGGATTCGACGAGCTCATCGATCCCCGGGAGACGCGCGACGCGCTGCTCGCCGCCCTGCAGCGGGGCCTGTCCAGCCGTCAGGCCGCCGCCGAGCCGGTGGCCCGCACCGTGATCATGCCGTGACGTCTCCTCGGCGAGCGTGCGTGTTTGCACGCGACACGCCGGTCGAGCGTGTACGTTTGCGCACGCTCGCGGGTGGCTAGCCGGCGCGGTAGGCCGCGACGACCGGCTCGAGCTCGTCGGGCGTGGCGCCGTGCATGATCACCGAGTCGGCGCCGTAGTCGAACTCCCTGCGGATGCGGTCGGCGCACTGGCGCGCCGAACCGGTCGCCGAGGGCTCGAGCCATTCGTCCGGGATCAGTGTCGCGATGTGCTCGATCTGCTCGGCGGTGGCCTTGTGGTCGATGCCACCCGCGATGGACGTCACCACCGGATCCTCCCGAAACCGTTGCAGCACAGCGGGATCCCAGTCATTCGTCCGGACCATGAGGTCGCCGTAGCCCTGCAGGTAGGTGGCCAGGCGCGCGACGGTCTTCTTCAGCCGCAACGGTTCCGGCAGATGGTCACCGACCGTGGCGAAGCACGACCACACCCGCACGCTGTCGGGGTCGCGGCCGGCCCTCTCGGCCGCCGTCTTCACGGTTTCGACGCAGCGCCGCAGGGTGTCCGGGGTGAAGTAGGTGTGCAGGATGACGTCGTCGAACACGCGGCCGCCCAGGGCGAGGGTGTTCGGGCCGAAGGCGACCAGCGCCAACCGGATGTCCTCGTCGAAGTCCGGGTCGAGGAACAGGATCGGGTACTTGCCCATCGGGCCGTCGTGATTGAAGATCGCCTCGCCGCGCCACAGGCGCCGCATCACGCGTGCCCAGTCCTCCATCTGCGCCGTGGTGACCGCGGGTATGCCGAAGGCCCCGTAGATGGCGGCGATGCCGCGCCCGATGCCCAGCGTGAACCGCCCGCGAGAGAGCCGGTGCATGGTCGTGGCCCACGACGCGGTGATCAGCGGGTGACGCGTGTTGTGGTTCGTTGCGGCCGTAGCGATCTGCATGCGGCTGGTGACCGCGCACGCGGCCCCGGTGAGCGACGACGCTTCCTTGACGTTCCAGCGCTCGGAGATGAACGCGGTGCCGAAGCCCAACTCCTCGCCGCGCCGGGCCTCGTCCATCAACGTCGCCGGTCCGTCGCCGCCCGCCCCGGCCAGCAGGTAGTAGCCCAATTCGTCGAGGGTGCGCTCGGTCAACTCCAAACTCCTTGCTGTTAGCCGCAATTCCACACCTCGGTGATCCTGCCCGCGACGACGCGGAACACCTCGATGCCGGCGACGTTGGTGTGGGTTCCGTCGCCGGTCGTCATGGTGGAGTCGTAGACGATGGCGACGTGCTCGCCGTCCGCGCCGTCCACCACCACGCGCAAGTCGAAGCGCAACGCGTCGACGAGCTGCCATACCTGCGCCACCCGCTGGACCGCCTCCGCGTGGGTCAACGTGTGCACTTGGCCCACCTCGTGACGAATCACGGTGTCGCCCAGCAACTCCTCGGCCAGCTCGAGGTCGCACTCGTTCCACACCACCAGGTTGTAGAGCTCGACGACCTCGCGGGCGGCGCGGGTCATCCGTCGGCCACCTCGCGCAGGAACCGCTCGGTGACCGACAGAACCCGCCGGGAGAAGATGTGGCCCACATGGCTGCCGTCGTACCAGTACAGCTCGCCGCCCCACCGCTCCTGCAGCGCGAGGGCGGGCTCGCGCATCGCCATTCGGTCGTGCCACGCCCCCACGATCAGCCGCCGATGCGGCGGCGGGGCGGGATTGACCGCCAGGGGGTCGATCACCGACGTCAGCTTGGCCACCTCCGGCGACGCCAGGAGGTCCCGGAAGTCGTCCCGGGATTGGCCCCAGCGCCCCAAGTGCCGCGCGATCATCGCGTTGAGCCCGAGGATGGGCGTGTACAGCGCGACCGCGTCGACGTCGCGCTCGAGGTGCGACACCAGCGCGGCCACCGGAGTACCCATCGAGATCCCGGCCACCACAACGGCTTTTGCCTGCGGCTGCGCCCACCGCACCACGGCCCGGACCTCCGAAACGGCGCGCATCATGCCCGCGACGTTGCCCAGGGGATCCATGTCGGGGTAAGCCGGCCACTCGCGGCGCCGGCTGCCGTGGCCCGGTTGCACCGGCAGCGCGACGTTGAACCCCAGCTTGTAGTGAATCCGCCCGATCCGCGAGAGCAGCATGTCCTCGGTGCCGCCCTGGCCGGCGCCGTGCACCCAGATCAACCACGGCCTGGGACCACCGGGGTGCCGGCACACGTGCACCACCGCCCGCGCCGGGCCCCCGAACTCGCTCAGCGAACTCGGCAGCGCGGGGTCGTGCTCGAAGGTCGCCCGCTCATACCTCAGCCCCGGCAGGCGTTGGCGGCGCGTCGACGTCACCCGCAGCGGCCTTGGCTCTGCGTGCGCCCCGTCTATGCCCAGCGCCGCCAACTCGTCGGCCGCCGCGGTGCAGCCGTCCAGCGGGCGCAGCGCCCCCGGGCTCCCGCCCAGGAGCGAAAACCCGCTCAGCGCAAGTTCGTCCAGCAAGACCTCACCGAACTGCCGGACGCCGCGCGGTGAGATCGGGGCCCACCCCGTGGACTCGTTCAGCCCGGCCACCGTGCGCGGCACGAGCATGCGCAGCTCCCGCGCCGCGTCCCTGGCCACGCCCAGCCCGGATGTCACCCTCGGCATGCCTGGCAACCGACCCGCGACCTCGCCTCAGCGGCGCCGACGCGCGCGTCGGCGCAGGGCGCCTCAGTCATCTGTCTCCTTGCCGCGCGCTGACCGACCTGCTGAAATCTATACTGTAACGCGCTTAGTATCAACGATCGAAAGGGCCGCGGGCGTGAAAGTTCTCCTCCCCCGGGACGTCACCGGGTGTTGCCGCGGCACCGTTTCGTGTCCACCCGTGTCGCGGTGGGGAACCGGAGGGCGGCCATGACCGACACCGCGCCCGGGACACACCGGTTTCCCGTCGTCACACCCCTCGGCGACACACCCCCCGAACTGGACCGCTTCGTCACGGCCCTGCGCCGCCTGCACGATCTCACCGTGTCCACCGACCCCACGCCATCGGCATGGGCGACCGCGGCGCGGCACGTCGAGGACGCCTGCGCGATGCTGGACGGCCCGCGCGTGCCGGAGGGGCGGGCCCCCGCGGGTCGCGCCGTCGACCTGCCCGGACTGGGTCATCCGCTGCTGCCGCCGTGGACCATGACCGACGCCGCGGCGGACGGGGTGACGATGCGCGGGCACTTCAGCCGCTCCCACGTGGGCGGCAACAACGCCGTGCACGGCGGCATGATCCCGTTGTTCTACGACTGGCTGCTCGGAATGGTGGTGTCCACCGCAGGCATTCACCCGACTCGCACCGCCTACCTGCACGTGGACTACCGCAGCGTCACCCCGATCGACGAGCCGCTGATGGCGCAGGGCCGCATCAGTCGCGTCGAGGGCAGGAAGGTGTTCATCTCGGCTACGATGACGGCCGCCGACGGCACGCTGCTCAGCGAGGCCGACGGCCTGATGGTCCGCCTGCTGCCCCACCAGCCCTGAGAGGCAAGATGCCCGAGAGCGCAACGCAATTCACGGTGCCCGCGGTCGCCCGCGCTGTCGCCGAGGCGATCGGGGACCGCGATCTGCTGGTCCAGGGCGAGCGCCGGTTCAGCTACGCGGAGGTCGTCGAGCGGTCGACCCGGCTCGCTTCCTATCTGCACTCGCGCGGACTGGGCTGCCACGCCGAACGCCCCGCCCTCGCCGGCCACGAGGCAGGCCAGGACCTGGTCGGCATCTACGCCTACAACGGCAACGAGTACGTCGAGGCGCTGCTCGGCGCCTTCGGCGCCCGCGTCGCCCCGTTCAACGTCAACTTCCGCTACGTCAAGGCCGAGCTGCACTATCTCCTCGCCGACTCCGGGGCGACCGCGCTGATCTACCACGCCGCGTTCGCGCCGCGCGTCGCCGAGATCCGCGCCGACCTGCCGCGGCTGCGCGTGCTGATCCAGATCGCCGACGAGTCGGGCAACGAGCTGCTCGACGGCGCAGTCGATTACGAGAGCGTCATCGCCTCGACGCCGCCGGAGCCCCCGCCGGTGCAACACTCGCCCGACGACCTGTACGTCCTCTACACCGGCGGCACCACCGGCATGCCCAAGGGCGTGCTGTGGCGCCAGCACGACATCTTCATGACGTCCTTCGGTGGGCGCAACCTGGTCACCGGCGAGCCCGCGGCGTCCGTCGACGAAATCGCGGCGGCCGCGGCCGCCGGACCGGGGACCAAGCTGATGGTGCTGCCGCCGCTGATGCACGGCGCCGCGCAGTGGACGGTGATGACCGCCCTCACCACCGGCCAGTCCGTCGTCTTCCCTTCGGTCGTCGATCATTTGGACGCCGAGGACGTCGTCCGCACCATCGAGCGCGAACGTGTCTCGGTGGTGACCGTGGTCGGCGACGCGATGGCTCGTCCCTTGGTCGCCGCCATCGAGCAAGGGGCGGCGGACGTGTCGTCGTTGGCCGTCGTCGCCAACGGGGGCGCCCTGCTGACGCCCTTCGTCAAGCAGCGCCTGATCGAAGCCTTGCCGAACGCGATCGTCGTCGACGGCGTCGGGTCCTCGGAGACCGGCGCGCAGATGCACCACATGTCGATGCGCGGTGCGGTGTCCACCGGCACGTTCAACGCCGGGCCCGACACGTTCGTGGCGGCCGAGGACCTGACCGCCATACTGCCGCCTGGTCATGACGGCATGGGCTGGCTGGCGCAACGCGGGCACGTCCCGCTGGGGTACAAGGGCGACGCCGCCAAGACGGCGGCGACGTTCCCGGTGATAGGGGGCGTCCGCTACGCGGTTCCCGGCGACCGCGCGCGCCACCGCGAGGACGGCACCATCGAACTGCTCGGCCGCGACTCGGTGACGATCAACTCCGGCGGCGAGAAGATCTTCGCCGAGGAGGTCGAGACGGCCATCGCGTCCCATCCCGCGGTTGCCGACGTGGTGGTGGCCGGCCGGCCCAGCGAACGCTGGGGTCAGGAGGTGGTCGCGGTCGTCGCGCTCGCCGAGGGCGCGGCCGCCGACGCCGACGAGTTGGTGGCACACGCCGGTCGGTCACTGGCCCGGTACAAGCTTCCCAAGGCCGTCGTGTTCCGACCGCACGTCGAGCGCAGCCCGTCGGGCAAGGCGGATTACCGGTGGGCCCGCGAGCAGGCGGTCAACGGCTGACGGGATCCGCCCTTCCGCGGCAATGACTTTCGCAACGCGTTCCCGGCACTCGCGTCGTGATCCTTGGCCATGTTGTCTACTGTAAGAATTACAGTAGCATCATACGATGGACGTCCGCGCCGACGATGAGACGGTCAGCCTCCGGGATCCCTACCCGTTCTTCGCTTGCAAGCGCCGGCAGGCCGGGGCTTTCCGCGGGACGGTGATGGACTATTCCAGGACGCCCGCGGCGCTGCGGCCCGCGCACGAGTATTCGGTGATGTCGTTCGACGCGGTGAACAGGGTCTTCCGCGACGGGCGGACCTTCACGTCCAGGCCCTACGACAAGACGATCGGCCTCTTCATGGGGCCGACCATCCTGGCGATGGAGGGGAAGAAGCACCGCGACCATCGCAACCTGGTGTCGGCGGCATTCAAGTCCCGGGCGCTCGCCCGGTGGGAGCCAACGGTCGTGCGGCCGGTGTGCGACGGACTGATCGACGATTTCCTCGACGCCGGCGAGGCCGACCTGGTGCGCCAATTCACCCTCGAATTTCCCACCCGCGTCATCGCGCGGCTGCTCGGGTTGCCGGCCGAAGACCTGCCGATGTTCCGCAAGCGCGCCGTGGAACTGATCAGCTACCACGTCGACTACGAGCGGGCGTTCGAAGCGTCGGCGGCGCTAAAGGACTACTTCTCGGAACAGATCGAGCGGCGCAAGTCCAGGCCCACCGACGACATCATCGGCGACCTGGTCAGCGCCGAGGTCGACGGCGAAAAGCTGAGCGACGAAGCCATCTACTCCTTCCTGCGGCTGCTGCTGCCCGCCGGTCTCGAGACCACCTACCGGTCGTCGGGAAACCTCCTGTACCTCTTGCTCACTCACGCCGACCAGTTCGCGGCGGTGCAGGCGAACCGCGAGCTGATCGGCCGGGCCATCGAGGAGGGCCTGCGCTACGAGACGCCCCTGACCACCGTGCAGCGGTTCACCACGGAGGACACCGAGCTCGAGGGCGTCCGGCTTCCGGCGCGGGCCGTGGTCGGCGTGTGCATCGGCTCGGCGAACCGGGACGAGCGGCGCTGGGAGCACGCGGAGAAATTCGACATCTTCCGCAAGCACCTGCCGCACATCTCGTTCGCCGCCGGCGAGCACACGTGTCTCGGGTTGCACCTGGCGCGCCTAGAAACCCGCGTCGCGCTGGAGTGCCTGTTGAATCGGCTGACCAACGTCACCCTGTTGACCGAGGACAACCCGCACATCCACGGGCAGCCGTTTCGTTCCCCGACGGCCCTTCCTGTCACCTTCGAAGCAAAGTAGGGTCCCCACAATGGTGAAGGTCATGGCGGGATTCCGGGTGCTGGAACTCGCGCAGTTCACGTTCGTGCCCGCGGCGGGCGCCATCCTCGCCGACTGGGGTGCGGACGTCATCAAGGTCGAGCACCCGCTGCGCGGCGACACCCAGCGTGGCTTCCTCAACATGGGTGGGATCCAGGTCGACCCGGAGCGGCATCCACTGATGGAGCATCCCAATCGCGGCAAGCGCAGCGTCGGGATCGACGTATCCACGCCGGGCGGCCAGGAAGTGATCTACGAGCTGGCCAAGACCTCCGACGTGTTCCTCACCAATTACATGCCCGCGCAGCGGCAGAAGCACAAGTTCGACGTCGAGCACATCCGCGCCGCGAACCCGAACATCATCTACGCTCGCGGTTCGGCGCACGGCGACAAGGGACCCGAGCGCGAGGTCGGCGGCTACGACGGGACGGTGTTCTGGACGCGCAGCGGCATCGGCTACGCGCTTACCCCCGAGGAGCTCGGCGGCGCACTGGGACAGGGCATTCCGGCGTTCGGCGATTCCATCGGCGGCATGTTCATCGCCGGCGGCATCTCGGCGGCGTTGTTGCACCGCGAGCGCACCGGCGAGGCCGTGGAGCTCGACGTGTCGTTGCTCAGCACGGCATGGTGGGCGGCCGGGGCCAGCCTGACGCAGGGCATGGAGACCGGCCAGGTCATGCGCACGCCCATGCCGGGCACCGGGGCGTCGGTGAACCCCTTCATGGGCAACTATCTGACCTCCGACGGAGGCACCATCAACCTGTGCATCATCAGCCCCACCGGCCTGATCCGTGACACCTTCGAACACCTGGGCATCCCGGAGGCCGCCGACGATCCGCGCTTCTCCGATGTGCTCCCGCTGATCCAGAACGCCGACGCGGCCACCGAATTGATCGCGAAGGCGTTCGCCGCCAAGCCCTTTGACTACTGGCGTCGGCACCTCAAGACGATGAAGGGCCAATGGGCGCCGTTCCAGAGCCTCCTCGATCTCGTCGAGGACGAGCAGGCCATCGCCAACGACATGATCGCCGAGGTCGAACTCGCCGCGGGCGGCGCGCCGTTCAAGGTCGTGCGCGGTCCGGTCCAGTTTAACCACGAACCGCTCGAGACGACGAGGGCGCCGCAGGCGTCGGAGCACACCGAGTTGGTGCTGATGGAAATGGGCATGGACTGGGATCGGATCGCCGAACTGAAGGAGTCGGGCGCGATCGCCTGACCCATCGCGCATTCCGCCGGTCACGTCAGCTCCCTCAACGTCACGGTTCAACCTCGCGGCGCGCTGTCCGATCCCTCTATCGCGGCCGAAGAGGCTACTGTCGAGCACCAGTCGAACGTTGGCCGCAACCCTTCAGCGGTCGGGCGTACGCAGCCACCCGACCGCTGCGCTGATCCGGTCCGGTGGCGCGCCCGCGTCGGCGCACAGCCGCGCGACCGCGTCCGCCGATTCGGCCGCGAAAACGCCGAAGGCGTAGTCGTCCGTCGGGATGGCCAGCGCCACCAGGAGCCGAATCCGGACACCGTCGGCCAAGACCGAGGCCGCTCCGTCGTTGATACGGCCGGCCGTCTCACCGATGGAACCGGCGCCCGCCGCGTGGCCATACCACTCGACAAGGAATGGCGCCATACCGAGCTCACCGCTTCCCATGCGCCCGAACGCTACTGCCCCGGGGCCACGGATTTCATCGGGGATATCCCTACTATTTGGGAGGGTCGAACCCCTCCGGGGACGCGAACTTTCGATGCAGCTCGATCCGGGAATGAACGCCGAGCTTGCGATAGATGTGGGTGATATTGACCTCGACGGTTTTCGGACTGATGAACAGCGCAGCGGCGATGTCGCGGTTGCTCATTCCTTTGGCGACCAGCTCGGCCACTCGATGCTGCGACGGGGTCAATCCCTGGCCGCGGCGGCCGCCCGACACCCCGCGGGCGAGTTCGGTCCGAACGCGGTTGGCCCACAACGGGGTGCCGAGCCGCTCGAACTCGGCCAGCGCCTCGCTCAAGCTCACGGCCGCGGCGTCGCGGCGGCGTTGCCTACGCATCAGCTGACCCCACAGCATCAGGGTGCGGGCCCGTTCGAACGGCATGTCCAGGTTTTCCTGCTCGGTCATCGCAAGCTCAGCCGCGGCAGTCGCGGCGCCGGAATCACCATGCGCGGCGAACAACATCGCACGGCACCGCGCGCCGACGGCCAACATCCAGGGCCTGCTCAGTCGACGACCGTTGCGCTCTAGCCGCTCCACCAGTGGCTCGGCGTCGGCCAGCCGGCCCAGGGCGATCAGCGCTTCGACGGCATCGGGGACGAAGGAAGCGACGCTTATCTCGGCCGCGTCCGGGTTCTGGTCCAGGCTCGACAGGAGGGGTTGCAGGATGCCAACCGCCGATTCGTAATTCCCCAGCGAAACCTCCAGGAACACCAACGCGGTCAGCGGCCAGAGTCCCAGCAGGCGGGCGCCGCACCCGCCGCTCGCCGCCAGCGCCGCGGCGGCATCGGCCCGCGCTTCGGCCTCGCGGCCGGCGTAGGCCATGAGCGTGGCCCGCATCGTGAAGGCCGTGCCGTTGGCGAGTTCGCTGTCGAGCTGCATGGCACGTTCGATGGCGTCTTCGGCGATCACGGTGGCGTTGGGGAAATTTCCCCGCCACGTCTCGATCTGAAAGGTGTTGAAGGCCACATGGATCAGCTCATTGTCTTCGCCACGTTCGGTACACCGCTGGCCGAGACGCACCAATTGCTCGTAGGCGGTGTCGAACTGGCCGCTCCAACCGAGCAGCAGCGCCTTCTGCACACTCGGGCGCAATGCTGCAGGCATCTGCGCGTCGCGGTCCTCCAACTGCATCGCATGTTCGAGGCTGACCTCGTCGAGGCCCTCTCCGTTCCGGAAGCGCAGGTGGACAAGGAGACTCAACGCCTGACTCAGCAGCGGCGGGTACCCCAGCTGCTTGGCGTAGGTCACCGCGTCCTCGCCGACAGCCAACGCCGCAGCGAGATGACCGGTGTTCAGCAAGGTGAACGACAGGCTGACCAGGATCTGTACCCGCAACGGCATGTGGTCGCCGACCTCACCGAGGGCGCGCTCCAAGAAGTCGGTGGCCTCGAGGAAGCTGTCGCCGTAGAGACCCACCACGGCCAGCGTGCTCAGCGCCTCGGCCCGCAGCGTGCCGCGGTTCAGCGTCTCGATCGTCTCCTCGAGGAGGGCACGTGCCCGCGCGGGGTTTCCGGCGTCCAATTGGTGGCGCGCCAATCGAATCCGGCGCTTCGGTGTGTCCGCCCCTAGGCCGAGCGCCAATTCCAGTAGTTCGGCGGCGGCCAGCGGCGCCCCGCGCATGCGGGCCTTTTTCGCGGCCATGTCGAGTGCCTGCAGGGTGTCGGGATCCGCGGTGGTGGCGGACAGGGCGAGATGGCGCGCGCGGACCTCGGGTTCGGTGAGCAACTCGGCAAGCCGCCGGTGCATCGCACGGCGCCGCCGTGGTGCGGCAGCGCTGTAGACGCCGTGCGCCAGGAGGGGGTGGGTGAAACGGACCCGGTTTCCCGTAATCGCCACCACCTCTTGGGCTTCGGCCTTTTCGAGCAACTGCACAACTCGATCGGGGGTCGTGTCGACGGCCTCGGCCACCAGTTGCAGTGTCGGGTCGGGCAGGCTGGCGATCGCCAACAGCACCCCTTCGACCTGGTCGCCCAGGCGGCCGATCCTGGTGCGGACCAGCTCGCCGAGGCCGCTCGACATACCCAGTTCCGTGTTGCCCTCCGACGTGCCGAGCTCACGCGCCAATTCCAAGGCGTAAAAAGCGTTTCCACCACATATCTCGTGTATGCGCAGCAACGCCGACCGTGGCACCTGATGTCCCAATCGAACGGTCAACACCTTGTGCAACTCACCAATCTTGAGCGGTTGCACCTTGACCCGACGCACAGCGTCGGGGGTAGGTAGCTGCAACCACGAGGCCTCACTGCGCGTCGTGCACAGCAACGCCGCCCCCGCGGGGAGCCGCCGCGCCGCAAACGCCACCACGTTCGCGCTGGACGCATCCAGCCACTGCAGGTCGTCGATCGCTACCAGTACGGGACTCCGCGCGGCCATCCGGTTGATGACGGCCAGGAATCCCGCCGCCACCGCCCTGGAATCGGCGTCGGGCACGTCGCCCTGGCAGCGCAGTAACGCCGCGTCCAAGCCATGGCGCTGCGGCGCCGGCAGGTCGGCCCACACGTCCTCGTCGACCGCCCGCATCAGATCCGCCAACGCGGTGTAAGCCAGTACCGACTCGGCCGCCGCGGCGCGCGCCGACAACACCCGAAACTCCCGGCCGCGCGCCTCCTCGCAGGCCCAAAGCCACAACGTGGTCTTGCCGATCCCCGGCTCACCTTCGATCACGAGCGCGGTGGGCGCGTCAAGCGCGGTGTCGAGAACCTCACTCACCGCTCGGGCTTCCGCCCGCCGGGTGACCACGTGCTGGGAGACCGTCGACAAAGCGTCAACCGCCGGGTGGAAGCACCAAAACGATCGGCGACCTACCTGCGTGCGCACTGCGCCGACACCGCGTACCCCCACCCATGTCGACGCCCTTCGATGTTTGCTGTGGCCCGAGGAGAGCCTATCAGCGAAGCAGCGGCGACGCAGTGGCGATCGACACCCGGAAAGCTGATTCAGCGGCGTCGGCGCCGTGGAGCCGAGCGGCGACTCAGGACGTCGGCTTCGCCGGGGCGGAGTAATTCGGCTTGCCGAGTCCGAGCACGTACTGCGCGATCATGTTGCGGAACACCTCGAGCGTGCCGCCGTAGATGCCCACCAGCGGTGCGAAACGGTAGGCGTATTCGGCGCTGCCGTCGTCGGCGGCGCCGTCGGTCCCGAAAGGTAGCGCGGCCGCCGCGCCGTGGATGTCCATCAGGTCCGGCGAGATGTCGCGCATCGTCTGGGCGATGGCGACCCGGCCGAAGATGCTGGGCGCCGACAGCGCGACCTCGAGGCGGGCGATGCTGCGGCCGAGCCGATACGCCACCGACCCGTCGTCGATGAGCCTGCGGCCGCCCGGATCGGCCAAGACCACCCCCGACACCGCCCTGTCGACCGCGGCGGCCAGGGACATGGCCTGGTGCATCATGATCGAGGTGTCCTGCAGCCCGTCCGGCGCCGCCGCGACGGCACCGTGTTCGACGTTCAGCGGCTCCCGCAGCACGGTCCAGCCCGCGTTCACGTCACCCAACCGATACTTGTCGTCGACGCGGACGTCGCTGTAGTAGACGATGTTGGTGCGGTCGCCGTCGACCGTTCGGATGCCCTGGATGGCGATGCCCGGCGTATCGAGCGGAACCAGGAACATGGTGAGGCTCTTGTGTTTCGGTGCGTCGGGTGCGGTGTTGGTGATCAGGAAGACGTACTGGCAGTTGTGCGCTCCGGTGGTGAACATCTTGGAGCCGTTGATCACCCAGCTCGACCCGTCCCGCACCGCGCGCGTCTTGCACGTGGCGATGTCGGAGCCCCCTTCGGGCTCCGTATAGCCCAGGCAGAGGCGAACCTCGCCACTGAAGACCCTGGGGAGCACCTCGTCGCGCAGTTCCGGCGATCCGAACCGGGCGACCGAGCGCGCCACCATGGCGGTGGTCCCCCACGTCACCCACGGCACATGCGCCCGCCGTTTCTCCAGTTCCCAGATGCGGCGCCGCACCCGGCTGAACCCGCCCTCGGACTCCGGCTTCCACTCCGCCTCGAGATACCCGGCGGCGCCGAACTTCAGATGCAGGCCCTCGTCGAAGTTGTCGCCCGTCTCGCGGTCTCGTCGCCTGACTTCCTCGGTGACATGGGTGCCGAGAAAGTCACGCACTTCGTCGCGGAAGGCCCGATCCTCGTCGGACAGCTCGACCCGGGAGAAATCCATGGTGGCTCCTGTCCTACGCCGTCTGCGCTGCGCTCTCGCGGGCGGTCACGATCCCGGCGACCCGCCGCGCGGCGAGGCCGGGGTCGCCGCCGGCCAGCGGCCATCCGCGGGCGCGAACCAGGTATGCCGTCGCCGCCGCTTCGGACGAAACACCAAGGCCGCCTTGAATATGCACCGCCATGGTCGCCGCCTTGGCGGCCTCCTCGGCCATGAACACGAAGGCCGACGGTGCCAACTCGGGCCGTTCATCCGGTTCGTTGTCGAGGAACCACGCGGCCCGGCGGGCGAGGTTGCGACCGCCCTCCACGGTGATCGCCATGTTGGCGAGGGGGTGTGAGATGGCCTGCAGCGTCGAGATGGGAACGCCCAACGTGTACCGGCTCTTGGCGAATTCGGACGCGATGGTCATCGTCTCCTCGACCAGACCTACCAGCGCGGCGGCGGTCAACAAACGCCACTCGTCCACCGCCCGCTCGTAATTCGCGACCGCATCGGGACCTTGGGCAACCACCGTGCGGGCGTCCGCGGTGGCGGGGTCCACCCACGCCATCGGCAGCCGGCCGATGTTGTCCACCCGGTCCGGGCGGGCAGCGAAGGTCAGTCGGATCACCTGGTCACCCTCGAGGATCACGATGTGGTCGGCGATCGCCCCCGTCGGGACCAGCCGGCTGCCGGCCGGATCGTCGAGCCGCGCGTCGAGGCCGGCGATCTGCTCTCCGGCGAGGACGCCGGCCGTCTCGCCGCCCAGCGCCCCCAGGCGGCCGAGCAACCGCGCGGCGCATACGTGGTCGATCCATGGAACCGGTGCCAGCGAACGCCCGATCTCTTCGGCCACCAGGGTGAGGTCGACCAGCGTCGCACCGTCGCCGCCGCACGACTCCGGTAGCGCCATGGTGGTGGCGCCCATCGCGCACAACCGCTCCCAGAGGCTCTTGTCGAATCCGGATCGCTCTGCGGCCCTTACGGTTTCGATCGGGCAGTGCGTCTTGAAGAACTGTTTGTAGGCGTTCTGCAGATCCACGTGATCGTCGGACAAACTGTAGTCCAGCCGGCGCAGCTCGAAGCGGTCCATGTCAGCGGTCCTTCCCGAAGAAGAATTCCTGGGCGTTGTTGTACAGGTAGTTGTCGAGGGCCTCGGCGGGCAGGTCCAGCGCACGGGCCTCGGGAATCACCCGGTTCATGCGGAGCACGGGCCAGTCCGACGCGTAGATCACCTTGTCCCGGCCGCGCGTCCGCATGTAGTGCAGCAGGCTCTCGGGCAGCCGCTTGGGTGACCAGGCCGACGTCATCAGGCGCAGGTTGGCGTATTTGAGCAACAAGCGGATCGCGACGTCCCACCACGGGTCGGCCCCGTGAATCATGCAGAGCTTCAGCTCGGGGAAACGCACGCACACCCGGTCCAGGTGCATGGGATGTTGCACCTCCCCCGGGATCGGCGGTCCCGGGATGCCGGTATTGACGCACAGCGGCAACCCGAGTTCGGCGCACTTGGCGTAGAGCGGGTAGTAGACCGCGTCGCTGGGCGGATACTGCCCGTCTCCCCAAAAGCTCGGCCCCACAACCGCGTAAGCGACCGGTAGGCCGGACGCCGTGGCGCTCAGCTCGCGCAGCGACGGCACCGGCCGGAGCAGGTTGACGCCCCCCATCGCGAGCGCGAACCGGTCCGGGTGCGCGTCGACGAACTTGCGGGCGGTGGTGGACGGCTTGGCCAACGAGTCCATCAGGATCGCCCTCTGCACACCGTGGGCGTCCATCTCGTCCAGCAGTGCCGCGAGATCAACCGGCGCGAACATCGACTCGGGCCCTTTGAAGTAGTCGTCCCTGACCTTGAGCATCCACTGCGGCTGGGACTCGGCCTCGCCGAAGTGCACGTTGACCAGGCAGTCGATCACCTTCGAGGTCATGACGAAACCTGCTGTGTGGCCTGCTCCCTGGCCCACCGGTAGTTCGGCTTGCCGTTGCCCAGGCGGCGGACCTCGGGAACGAAGAGGAATGCCTTGGGCGCCTTGAAGTGAGCCAGCCGCTCGGTGCACAGGCGGTAGAGGTCGTCATCGGTGACGCGGGCGGCCGGGTGGGTCGCGATCAGGGCCACCACCTCCTGGCCCCACCGCTCGCTCGGCCTTCCGACCACCAGGGCGTCGGCGACGCCGGGATGCGCGCGCAGCACCTCCTCGACCTCTTCGACGAACACCTTCTCGCCACCGGTGTTGACCACCAGCGAATCGCGACCGAAAAGCCTTATGGTGCCGTCGCTCTCGATCGAGGCGCGGTCGCCGGGGATCACCACCCGCCGCCCGTCGATCTCGGGAAAGGTCCAGCGGGTGGCCTCGGCGTCGCCGAAGTACCCGAGGGGGATGCGGCCCGTCCGCGCGGCCCAGCCGATCTCGTTCTCGCCGGGCCGCAGGAACCGGCTGCGGTCGGCGGAGACGACGGACGCGCCGGCCCGGGGCTCGAACGTTTCGCTCGCGTGGCCGCCGCGGCTGTGCCCGAAGGCCATGTTGCCGCTCTCCGAGGACCCGTAGCCCTCGATGATGGTCACGTGGGGCAGGCACTCCATCAGCGCCCGTTTGTATTTCGCGTGGGTGGCGGCCCCGCCCGTGCCGATCGCGTTCAGCGAAGACAACTCGTAGTCGCCGGCGCGCAGCTCGGCGACCAGCGGACCGGCGTACGCGTCGCCGACCATCGTCATCATGCCGACCCTCTCGCGTGCGGCCGTCTCCCAGACCGACCTCACGTCAAGCTTGCTGCGATCGTCGTAGAGCACCACCGGCAGGCCGGCGCACAACGCCGCGAACGCCGTCCACATGCCGGCCGCGTGCATCAGCGGCGAGACCGCGAACCACGGCGGACCGCCGTTGCGCACCTTGTCGTGGATCTCGGTGACGCTGTCGTGATCGGCGCCCACCATCGACGACACGTACATGTCGCTCTGACGCCACAGCACTCCCTTCGGGCGTCCTGTCGTTCCGCCCGTACACATCATGATCAGGTCGTCGGGGGATCCGACCGGGTGCGAATCGGGGTCGCCAGCGGCCATCGCCTCGTCCAGTGAAACCGAGCCGGCAAGTGGCGCCGCGCCGCTTCCGTCGTCGACCGACACCATCAACTCCGTTCCGCCCGGCGGCAGCACGTCGGCGAACCGGGCGCCGAGCGAGCGGTGATAGACGATGGCACGCGGCCGGACGTAGTCGAGCAGGTCGCGGATCTCCCCCGGCGCGTAGTGGTGGTTGACATTGACGGGGACCGTGCGCGCCTTGAGGCAGCCGATCACCATGTCGGGGTAGAGGTCGTTGTACATGATGAGCGCGACGCGGTCCTGGCCGCATTCCCACGGTTCGAGCCTTTCGCGTTCGGCGTACACGCCAAAGCCACGGCCACTGAGGAAGTTTGCGAACCTGTTGGTCCTGCTCGCGGACTCGGCGAAGGTGCTCCGCCGGTCCCCGCACACCGTCATCAGGCGGTCCGGGACGGCGTCGGCGATGGCGTCGAACACGGCGCCGACCGTCCACTCGCTCACGCGCCGAGCCTCCTAGGCCGCAACCGTCGCTTCGATCCCGAGTAGGTCCAAAGCATTGTCCCGCATGATCTTTCGGACGTCAGCCGCGCCGAACTGGGTGAGCTCCCCGGTGAATGAAATCGGTGACTCGAGGCCTTCGCCGTGCGGCCAGTCGGATCCGAACAGGATCTTGTCGACACCGATCAGGTCGGCCAGCTCCGTCAGGTCGTCCTCGTAGTAGGGCGCGACCCATACGTTGTTGCGCAACTGCTCCACCGGGTCCTCGGGGAAATGCCGCGGGTAGTTGTTGGCCGCCTTCTTCAGCCGTTTGATCAGCCGGTGCACGAAGTACGAGCCGTTCTCGATGCTGACCGCCCGCAGAGTGGGGTGCCGGGTGAACACGCCGTGCACGATCATCGAGGCCATCGTGTCGTGGATGGCGCGGTCGTCGAGGAGCACCGTGTCCAGCGGGTCCTTCTCGCCGAATCCCTCGAAGGTCGCCTTGCCGCCCCACTGGGCCGCGATGTGCAGGTAGCCGCTGTCGCTCAGGTGGAACCCGACCGGCACCCCCGCCTCGGCCAGCCGCGCCCACACCGGGTCGTGGCTGGGATCTCCCAGCGACCTCGGCTTGACGACGCCGGGCACCGGCGCCGGCCGCACCAGCACCAGCCGGGCGCCGCGGGCCAGGACGAACTCCACCTCTTCCAGCGCGGCCGCCGGGTCGGCCAGCGAGATGATCGGCGCGGCGATGATGCGGTGGTCGGGCCGGTCGAAGCCCCAGTCCTCGTCGAGCCACAGGTTGAAGGCGTGCACCGACGCCATCGTCGCCTCGATGTCGCCCTTGAGCGCCTCTTCAACGCCGCACGCGAAAGTCGGCAACATGAAAGCCGTTTCGATGTCCTGGCTATCGAGCACCGCGACCCGTGCTTCGCGGTTCTGGTACTCCGGGTGGTCGGCCAGCCGCTCGACCTTCATCAGCGAGGCCGGGTCGACCCCCTCGGGGATCTCGCCGCGGAACAGCAGGTCCAGGCAACCCGGCACGATGATCGGGTCGAATGTGGGATTCGGAACGAAGTGGTTGACACGGTCCCCGATCACGGCCCAGGTGCGCTTGCCGTCGCCGAGCATCTGCACGCCACGGCGTTTGAACCTCTTGTCCAGATGCCGGGTGAAGGCGTCCAGTGGCTCGTAGTAGTGGTTGTCGACGTCGATCGCCTTGTACGCCAATTGCCCCATGCTCATCCTCTCCGGTGGCTCACGCGTCGGTCTGGCTCAGCGACGGGAACTGCGGCGGCCGCTTCTCGAGAAAGCTGGTGATTCCCTCGATGACGTCCGGCCGCGGCATGGCCTCGCGGAGCAGCACCTCGGCGTGCGAAGTTGCCTCTGCGACATCGCGATTGGTGTCGGCATACACCTGGCGTTTGATCACCGCCATGGAAGCCGGCGAGCAGTTCCGCGCCAAGTCTTCGGCGTAGTCCAGCGCGCGCGTCATCAGTTCCTCCGGCGCGACAACCTCTTTGACAAGGCCCAGATTGGCCGCTTCCTCGGCGAGGAACGTCCGACCGCTCAACAGCAGGTCCAGGGCGACGCCCCAGTTGGTGAGGCGGGGCAGGATCCAGGAGATGCCGAATTCGGCGATGAGACCGCGACGTGCGAAGACCGCGGCGAACTTGGCGCCGGCGGCCGCGAACCGGACGTCACACATCAGCGCCTGGGTGAGGCCGATCCCGACGCAGGACCCGTTGATGGCGGCGATGACGGGCTTGCGCAGCGTGGTGACGAAATGCGGTGGGCGTTCGCCGACGAGGTCGGCGAGGTCGGTCTGGGCCGCCCGGTCCATCCGCTCACCGTAACTGGGCGCCGATTCCGCCGTGCCGAGATAGGCGCCCGCGCAGAAGCCCCGGCCCCGGCCGGTCAGCACGATGGCCCGGATGGCGGGATCGTGTTCGGCGCGGTCGATCGCCGCGTAGAAGGCGGCGGCGATGTCGGGACCCCAGGCGTTCAGGCGCTCGGGACGGTTGAACGTCAGTATGGCGACGCCGGTCGGCGTGGCCTCGTAGAGGACCGCGTCGTCCGAAGCGCGGTCGCTGGCCGACATCTGCCGCGGCACCTCCTCGCGCGCATACCGAATCCGCCTCAGTTAATACGCATACTGTATACCTATCGGTACCGCGTTCCACAACGGCTTTCGGGCTACCTGGCGACCCTGCCGCGCGTGATGAGTTTGACGATTCCGAGCAAGATCACGGCCCCCAGCAGACACGTCAGGAAGGAGAACAGCAGCCCCCCGCCGGCAACGTCGACACCGAAACCACGCAGCAGGAATCCGCCGATGAGGCCACCGATGATGCCGACGACGATGTTGAGCAGGATTCCCATTTGAGCGTCGGTTTTCATGATCTTGCTGCCGACCCAGCCGGCCAGGCCACCGATGATGATCCAGCCGATGACACCCAGAGTGAGCATGTAAATCTCCTTTTGTAGCGACCGCCGCTATCGGTCTTACATTGTGCGCGGGCGGAGCCGAACCAGCCGACTTTTCGTGGGCATGCCCGGTGATCGGTGTGCCGAATCAGCGCCCTGCCAACTGGGGGCCCGACCCGCGAGGCAAAGATGTGGCGAGCGCCACCTCGCGGATACGTTTGCGCTGATCGGGCCAACGGGAAGCCGACAGATATTCCGTCGAGCTGGGGAGGAACGACAAATGGTTGACATCAAGAGCGGGCCGGTCGAGGCGATCAGGGGCATCATCGAAGGCGTTTTCGGTAAGGCCAAAGAGCTCATCGGCACGGTCATCGGCCGCAACGACCTGGTCAGGGAGGGCGAGGCGCAGCAGGACAAGGCGGACGCTCAGCGCACTGCCGCCAGGAAGGAAGCGGCCGCCGAGAAATCCCGCGCCAAAGCCAAAGCGGAAGAAGCACGTCAGAAGGCCGAGCAGTAGGCGGCCATAGTGGGGCGGGAGGCCCGGTCACGAAGGTGACCGGGCTTCTTGCCGTTCCTACGCCAACCGAAGGGATTTCGCCACAACCGTTTTGACGATGTCGATCCGCCGGGCGGCTAACCGATCAACCCGACCCCGCGATAGGCCTTTTCGATTTGCGCCTTCGCTTCCGGAGGCAGCTCGGCCTGCGGCGGCCGCGAATGCGGGTACGCGCCGATCGGCAGACCCAGGAGCGACGCGCAGTACTTGAACGCCCCGCCCCAATGCGTGAAGTAGTCCGGTCGCCCCGGGTAGCACGTCCACCACGACCCGAGGTCGATGTCGAACTGGTCCAGGCCCGAGTCTCGCCCGTAGTCCATGGCCTCGACGAGCCTGCCGCTCCACACGAGCTCCCAGTACTCGGACAGCAACCGCCTCTGCGGCGTTTCGTAGAGATAGCCGCACGTTCCGAGTTGCGCCGCGGAGACGATCCCGTCCCGCAGCCACCCGGCGCGGTACACGGTCTTGTCGCATTCCCAGACAACCAAATCCGGCGCCAGCTGGTGCAGCAACCGGCTGTTGGCCGGCCGGAAGGCGCCCTCCTTGGTGGCGCACACCGCCGGCACCTCGTGATAGATGCGCGCGCTCTCGGCCGCGGTGAGCACGTAGCCGGACGACGGGGAGTTGAACATGCCCAGCGCGATGTCGGTGCGCGACGCGATGTAGGAGAAGAACCGCAGCACGCCTTCACCGCCGTGCGTTTCCATCATCGGCGTTTGGAGGTACGCGATGTCGGCGCCCGCATGTTGGGCGTGCAGCGTCAGCTCCAGGCAGTCCTTGGCGGTCATGGCGGAGGTACACGCCTGCACCACGACGTCGGGGTTGGCCGCGCGCCCCTCCTCGATTGCCACCTCCAGCAACCGCTTTCGCTCGTCGATGGTCAGCGACCAGAACTCGGCGATACCGCTCGTGCACCACAGCATCGGGTGCCCGAGATCGGCGACGCAGTAGCGAACCAGCGTCCGGTAGGCGTCCCAGTCGATGTCGTCACCGTCCGTTCCGCAGAACGGGGTGTAGAGGGAGTCGCCGATCCCCCGTAATGCGGCGCGGGCCCACCCGCGCGCCTCGCCGGCAGTCGCCATAATGCGCTCCTTCTGTGTGGCAAGCGTTTTCAGGTAAGGGTCAGGTGAAGTCGGACCCGCCGTCGACGTTGATGTTGGCGCCGGTCATGTAGGAGTTGCGCCGTGAGGCCAGGAAGGCGGCGACCGGGCCGATCTCCTCGGGAAGTCCCGCGCGCGGCATGTGCGCCGGGTGGCCGAAGTGCTCGGCGATGGCGTCCATGAGGCGATACGGATCGTCGCCGTCGACACCGACCGACTTCGCCCAGCCGACCAGGGACTCGGAAGCGATGCTGCCCGGGGAGATCACGTTGACCAGTATCTCGTCCTTGGCAAGCAGCAGGGACAGGTTCTTGGAGACGCTGGTCAGCATCGCCTTGGCCCCCGTGTAGGCGGGCAGCATGACGCTCTGCCGCTGCGTGGAGTGCGCCGAGAAGTTGACGATGCGCGCCCATTCGGCCTTGCGCAGCAACGGAAGTGCGGAGCGGACACAGCGGACCATGCCCATCACGCCGTCCTCGACGGATTGCCGCCACTGGTCGTCGGTCAACTGCTCGAACGTTCCGGGCGCTCCCGGCCCCACCGTGTTGACGAGCGCGTTCAGTTCACCGTCCCACCGCTCGGCGAGTTCTGCGAACGCATTGTCGACCGCGGCGGCGTCACCGATGTCGGCAACGAGGCCGAGCGCGTCCGGGCTGCCGCGGCCGGTCAATTCGATGACCGCCGCGTCGAGCGCTCCGCGGCTGCGCCCGATCACCGCGACGCGGGCGCCCTCCTCGGCGAGGCAACGGGCCGCGGCGAAACCCATGCCCCGACTGCCGCCGACGACCACCGCGGTGGCATCAGCAAGGCCTAGATCCATGGCACGCGCGCCTAGCCTTCTTTACCAAAAAGCCTACGATAGGTATTACAGTAGCAGACGGACAAACGCTGGAACGCTGTCGTCGGAAGGTCACCGGTAGCGTCGACGTCGGAGGGAGGTGCCCACAGTGGCGAAGCAGGCAACCGCGGACAAGCGTCAACGGCGCGAACGCGGATCCATCAATCCCGACGACATCATCAGCGGCGCATTCGAACTCGCGGAACAGGTGTCGATCGACAACCTGAGCATGCCGTTGCTCGGAAAGCACCTCGGAGTCGGCGTCACCAGCATCTACTGGTACTTCCGCAAGAAGGACGATCTGCTCAACGCCATGACCGACCGCGCGTTGAGCAAGTACGTGTTCGCCACGCCCTACGTCGAAGCCAGCGACTGGCGCGAGACGCTGCGCAACCATGCGCGCCTGATGCGGAAGACGTTCATGGGCAACCCGATTCTGTGCGACCTGATCCTGATCCGCGCGGCGCTCAGCCCCAAGGCCGCGCGACTGGGCGCCCAGGAGATGGAACGCGCGATCGCCAACCTCGTCGAGGCCGGCCTGTCACCGGAGGACGCGTTCGACACCTACTCGGCGATGTCGTTGCACGTGCGCGGATCGGTGGTGCTGCACCGACTTTCGGAGAAGAATCAGTCGGCGGACAGCGACTCCCGCAGCTTCGAGGACACGATGGCCATCGATCCGGGAACCACGCCCCTGCTGGCCAAGGTGAGCGCGCAGGGTCACCGGATCGGGGCTCCGGACGACACCAACTTCGAGTACGGGCTCGCTTGCATCCTCGACCACGCCAGCCGTCTCATCGAACAGGCCGCGAAGGCGTCGACGTCGGCACGCCAACGCAAGGCGACGGCCAAGTCACCCACTCCGCGCGCACGGGGCCGGGCGTCCGCAACAAAGTGACGTTGGCGACAGGAGCATTCGCCCCGACGTCTCTGCGCGAGACGCCATGCTGTTGCCGACCACCTGCAGCAGCGCCGGTTTGACAGAAGCGACTTAACCGTTCGGGTCCCGGTAAGTGAAACTTGGTGGCGCGCAAGCGGAAAGGCGCCTAAGGCACCCGCGTCCAGGGCTGGCAGTTCTGCGACTCGAAGGCCTTGACCGACGTGTTGATGTTCGCGTACATCGGACCGATCGAGGTGTTCGTCTGCAGCACGTGCTCCTTGTTCGCGTCGGGCGTGCTGTAGGTGAACCACGAGCACATCGATCCCTGGGTCGGCACGTCGTTGATCCACACGCCGAAGGCCGAGCCCGACCCGCCCGTGTGGTAGAGGCCGGGTGCGATGTCGGTCCCCACCACAAAGATTCCGTTGCCGGGGATCGGGTCCAGGAGGTCGGCGACCGCGGGGGGTGCGACGGCAACCGTGACCGCGGCTGCAACGAAGGCCGCTGATGCGCGAAGCAGTTGGGACATGGTTCTCTCCAATTGTCATCCCCCGCGAGAGCAGCCTAGCTCAGGGCGACGTCGGGGGGACCCGATCCACGACCACGCCCCGTGCGGTGAGGTGATCGATCAGCGGAACGGCGCCGGCGGCGAGATGTTCGGACATCGCCGCGCGCGCCAGCCCCTCGTCGCGCCGCTTCAGCGCCGACAGGATTCGCCGATGATGTCTGATCGACTGCTCCGGCCAGCCCTCGATGGCGGGAAACACCGATTCCGGTGCGTACCGGGTGATTTGCGACATCAGCTGCGCGAGCTTGGGTGAATCGGCGGCGACGTTGATGGCCCGGTGAAACTCATGGTTCAGACGTACCGTCCGCTCGTGGTCGTCACCGGCGTAGGCCTCCTCCAGCCGGGCCTGAATCTCCTTCAGCTCCGCCAACTGCTCGTCGGTGACGTTTTGCGCCGCCCGTGCGGCCAGCTCACCCCCGACGTGGGCCTGCACGTCGGCCACATCGGTGACGTCGCGCCCGGTCACCGGCAACACCACGAAGCCGCGACGCGGCTGCTGGGTTATCAGACCCTCCGCGCGCAGCGCGAAAAGCGCTTCCCGCACGGGCGTGACACTGATCCCCAGCTCCGCGGCCAACTGGTCGAGGCGGATGAATGTTCCGGCGACGTAGGTGCCGTCGAAGATCCGGGCGCGGATCACGCGGGCGACGTCGTCGGAAAGCTGCGGCCGCACGGCGAAATCGGGGGCGCTCATCGCGTCACACCTGATACTCGGCGAGCAATCGCTTGCTGATGATCGACTTCTGGATCTCGCTGGTGCCCTCGCCGATGAGCAGGAACGGCGCGTCGCGCATCAACCGTTCGATCTCATACTCCTTGGAGTAGCCGTAGCCGCCGTGGATCCGGAAGCTCTGCTGGGTGACCTCCGAGCAGAACTCGCTGGCAAGGTACTTCGCCATGCCGGCGGCGACGTCGTTACGCTCCCCCGAATCCTTTAGCCGCGCCGCGTTGACCATCATCAGGTGGGCCGCTTCCACTTTGGTCGCCATCTCCGCGAGCTGGAACGCGATCGCCTGGTGGTCGGCGATCGGCTTGCCGAAGGTGTGGCGCTGCTGTGCGTAGCGGACCGCGAGCTCGAAGGCGCGGATGCCGACACCGCAGGCCCGCGCCGACACGTTGACCCGGCCCACCTCGATGCCGTCCATCATTTGGAAGAAGCCCTGGCCCGGTGTGCCGCCCAGCACGTCCGCGGGGCTCGCCTGGTAGCCGTCGAATACGAGCTCGGTGGTGTCGATGCCCTTGTAGCCCAGCTTGTCGATCTTGCCCGGGATGACCAGCCCCGGCAGGACTTCGCCGAAGCCCGTTGGCTTTTCGACGAGGAAGGCGGTCAGGTTGCGGTGCGGCTTGTCGGCGCCTTCGTCGGTGCGGACCAGCACGGCGATCAGCGTGGAGCTGGCGCCGTTGGTCAGCCACATCTTCTGGCCGGTGATGGTGTAGCCGCCCTCCGGATTGCGCTTCGCCCGCGTGCGGATCGCGGCCACGTCGGACCCCAGCTCCGGCTCCGACATGGAGAAGGCCCCGCGCGTCTCGCCGGTCGCCATGCGCGGCAGGAAACGTTGCTTCTGCGCGTCCGTGCCGTGCTGGCGCAGCATGTAGGCGACGATGAAGTGGGTGTTGAGCACGCCGGACACGCTCATCCAGCCGCGCGCCAGCTCCTCGACGCACAGGGCGTACGTGAGCAGCGACTCCCCCAGCCCGCCGTACTCCTCCGGGATCATCAGGCCGAACAGGCCCATGTCACGCATCCGGTCGACGAGGTGCTGCGGGTAGGTGTCGCCGCGCTCGAGGTCCGCGGCGTTAGGGATCACTTCCTTTTCGACGAATTGCCGCACCGTGGCGATGATCTCGTTCTGCAACTCCGTCAGGCCGAGGGTCTGTGCCAGCTTGGTCATGGGCTCCCGTCTCCTATCGTTCCCGCGCTCGTCAGGCGAGCGATGTCGGCGTCGGTCAGCCCCAGGGAGTCGGCGAGGACGTCGGCCGTGTCGTGGCCGAGGGTCGGCGCGGCGGCGCAGGCGGGGTGGTGACCGTCGAGCGCGACCGGCGACCCGGGGGCGAGATAAGTGCCGACGCCCGGTTGGTCCAGCAGCGAAAAAAGTGGATTAGCGGTCACTTTCGGCCCCGAGGCCGCCTCGGCGAAGGTGTGGTACCGCTCGAACAGCACCGTGGTGCCCGACAGCGCGGCGGTGATCTCCTCGGCCGTGTGCTCGGCAAACCAGGTGCCGAACAGGCCCGACAGCACGTCGCGGTACCGGTAGCGGTCGCCCTCGGACCCGAAGTCGACGCCGAGGGCGTCTGCGAGCGCCGACACCGCGGCCCCCGTGCCCGTGACCTCGACGAGGTCGCGAAAGTGCCGACCCGTCAGCGTCACCACCATGAATTCGGCGCCGTCCCGGCCGCTGAAGTTCTGGCCGTACTGGCCGTAGATGGCGTTGCCCAGACGTTCCCGTTGCGTCCCGTTGACCTGCGGCTCGGTCAGCAGCCCCAGGTTGCCCGCGGTGGCCAGCGCGACGTCCTCGAGCGCGAGGCTGACCCGCGCGCCCTGCCCGCACCGGTCCCGCCGGCGCACGGCCGTGACGACCGCCAGCGCGGCGTAGAGGCCGCAGCACACGTCCCAGGCCGGGAGCACGTGATTGATCGGACCGCCATGGTCGGCCGGCCCGGTGACGAGCGGAAAGCCGACGCCCGCGTTCACCGTGTAGTCCACGCCGGTCGAGCCGTCGCCGCGGCCCAGCAGCTGCACGTGGATGACGTCGGAGCGCTGGGCCTCGAGCCGCTCGTGGCTGAGCCACGACAGGCCGGCGGCGTTGGTCACCACGATGCCGTCGCCCTCGACGATGAGTCGCTGCACCAATTCCTGGCCGTCCGCCGACCGCAGATCGACGGTGACCGAGCGCTTGCCCTTGTTCAGGCCGGTCCAGTAAATCGACGTGCCGTCCTGAGCGAGCGGCCAGCGACGGAAGTCCGAGGCGCCGCCGATCGGGTCGATTCGAATCACTTGCGCGCCAAGCTGAGCCAACGTCATGCCGCACAGTGGCGCGGCGACGAAGCTCGACACCTCCACCACCGTGAGCCCGCTCAGCGGCAGCGCCGCGGTCATGTCGAGCCGACCCGTTCGAAGACCGCGGCCAGTCCCTGGCCGCCGCCGATGCACATGGTCTCCAGCCCGTACCGGGCCCCGCGGCGGTTGAGCTCGCGCGCGAGCGTGGCCAGCATCCGCCCGCCCGTCGCGCCGACCGGATGCCCGAGCGAGATGCCGGACCCGTGCACGTTGGTGCGGTCGTGGTCGGCGGGCCCGAAGTTCCATTCCCGCATCACGGCGAGCGCCTGCGCCGCGAAGGCTTCGTTGAGTTCGATGAGGTCGATGTCGCTCAGGCGCAGGCCGGCCCTGGCGAGCGCCGCCTCGGTCGCCGGCACCGGACCGATGCCCATGACATTGGGCGCCACGCCGGCCAGCCCCCACGACACCAGCCGCACCAAGGGCGTCAGGCCGTGCTCCTCGGCCTTCTCGGGCGTCGTCACGACGCACATCGACGCCGCGTCGTTCTGGCCGCTGGCGTTGCCCGCCGTCACCGTCGCCTCCGGATCATCCTTCAGCAGAACGGGTTTCAGCTTGCTCAACGACTCCACCGTGGTGTCGGCGCGGGGGTGTTCGTCGGTGTCGATCGTTTCCTCGCCGTGTCGGCCGCGCACCGTGACCGCGATGATCTCCTCGGCCAGGATGCCGTTCTTCTGCGCGGCCACGGCGCGCTGGTGCGAGCGCACGGCGAGCTCGTCCTGCTCCTCACGCGAAATGCCGTACTGGCGGCGCAGGTTCTCGGCGGTCTCCAGCATGCCTCCGGGCACCGGATAGTTGCGGCCGCCTGCGGTGGTGCGGCCTCGGGCCAGCCCGTCGTGCACGTTGATGCCGCTGCGCGCTCCGCCCCAGCGCATGTCGGTGGAGTAGAAGGCGACGTTGCTCATGCTTTCGCAGCCGCCGGCGATGACGAGATCGTGGTCCCCGTTGCCGACCTGCAGGCAGGCCTGGATCACCGCTTGCAGCCCAGAACCGCAGCGCCGGTCGACCTGCATGCCCGGAACCGTCACGGGCAGGCCGGAATCCAGCGCCACCACGCGACCGATCGCCGGCGCCTCGCTGCTGGGATAGCAGTGCCCGAGGACGACGTCGTGCACCGCCTCGGGCGCGAGGCGCGTCCGGGCCAGCAGACCCGTCAGCGCGGCGACACCCAGGTCGACGGCGGTGAGCGCCTTGAACATCCCGCCGTACCGGCCGATCGGCGTGCGCAGCGGTTCGCAGATGACTGTTTCACGCATCCCGGGCCCCTAGATGTGCCGGCCGCCGGTGACTTCCATGACGGTGCCCGTCATGTACGAGGAGAGGTCGGAGGCCAGGAACAAGGCGACGCCGGCGACTTCGCTGGGCTCACCGGCGCGGCCCATCGGGATCTCGGCGACCTTCTGGTCCCAGATGCGTTGCGGCATGGCCTCGGTCATGGCCGAGCGGATCAAACCGGGCGCGATGGCGTTCACGCGCACCCCGAGGTAGGCCAACTCCTTGGCCGCCGCCTTGGTCATCCCGACGATGCCGGCCTTGGCCGCCGAATAGTTGGTCTGGCCCACCATGCCGACCTTGCCCGACACCGACGACATGTTCACGATCGCGCCGCGCTTCTGTTCGCGCATGACGGCGGCGGCCAGCCGGATGCCGTTCCACGTGCCCTTCAGATGGACGTCGATCACCTGGTCGAACTGCTCTTCGGTCATCTTGCGCATCGTCGCGTCCCGGGTGATGCCGGCGTTGTTCACCATGACGTCCAGCCCGCCGAAGCGGTCGACCGAGGCGCGGATCAACGCGTCCACCTCGTCGGCGCGAGTCACGTTGCACTGCAATGCGATCGCGGTGTCGTCGCCGCCCAGTCTCTTGGCCGCGGCTTCGGCCGCCTCCAGGTTGAGGTCACCGAGCACGACGCGCGCGCCTTCGGCCACGAACCGTTCCGCGATGGCCAATCCCAGGCCCTGCGCACCGCCCGTGATCACTGCGGCCTGTCCGTTGAGCAACGACACCGTGACCAGCCTCCCTTGGCTCCCGGAGTGGGCGGACCCCCACACCGGGGCAATATCGTATTTCATATAGGATCCGTTTGGGAGCCGGGGTGCCCGTCCCCGGCGCATGAGGAGCGCCTGTCACATGTCCACCGCCGAAGCCAACGAAGTCCCCGACGACGATTTCGCGGAGATCCTTGCCCAGACCCGCCACTTCGTCCGCACCGCGGTGGTGCCCCGCGAGCAAGAGATCATGGCCGACGATCGCGTGCCCGACGATCTGCGTGAACAAGCAAAGAAGATGGGCCTGTTCGGATACGCGATACCGCAGCGGTGGGGCGGCCTCGGGCTGAACCTGGTCCAGGATGTCGAACTGGCCATGGAACTCGGCTATACGTCGTTGGCGGTGCGCTCGATGTTCGGCACCAACAACGGCATCGCGGGCCAAGTCCTCGTCGGCTTCGGCACCGACGAGCAGAAGAACCGCTGGCTCGAACCGATGGCGTCGGGAGACGTCGTCGCCTCGTTCGCGTTGACCGAACCCGGCGCCGGATCGAACCCGGCGGGCCTGCGCACCAAGGCCGTTCGGGACGGGGACGACTGGGTGATCTCCGGGCAGAAGCGGTTCATCACCAACGCCCCCACGGCCGACCTGTTCGTGGTCTTCGCCCGCACCCGGCCTGCCGACGACCGCGAAGCGGGGATCGCCGTCTTCCTCGTCCCGGCGGATGCCACCGGCGTCGAGGTCGGCGCGAAGGACGCCAAGATGGGCCAGGAGGGCGCCTGGACGGCGGACGTCAGCTTCGACGACGTCCGCGTCGGCGGGGACGCGTTGATCGGCGGGGCGGAAGACATCGGCTATCGCGCCGCACTGACCTCGCTGGCGCGCGGGCGCGTGCACATCGCCGCGCTCGCCGTGGGTGCCGCACAGCGGGCACTCGACGAGTCGGTGTCTTATGCGGCCACCGCGACGCAGGGCGGGGCCCCGATCGGAAGTTTCCAGTTGGTGCAGGCGATGCTCGCCGATCAGCAGACCGGGGTGATGGCGGGGCGCGCGCTCGTCCGCGACGCCGCACAGCAGTGGGTGACCAACTCCGACCGGCGAGTGGCGCCGTCGGCCGCCAAGGTCTTCTGCACCGAAATGGCCGGGAAGGTTGCGGATCTCGCGGTGCAGATCCACGGCGGCAGCGGTTACATGCACGGCGTCCCGGTCGAACGGATTTACCGCGACGTGCGGCTGCTGCGGCTCTACGAGGGCACCAGCGAAATCCAGCGTCTGATCATCGGTTCAAGCCTGGTCAAGGCGGCCCGGCAATAAGCGGGCCCGTCCGGGAATAGCCTCGGCGAACCGGCGTTCCTAGTCCGCATGAGAAGTTTCAGCGAAGCCGAACGCCAGGAATTCCTTGCCGACAAGCATGTCGCGGTGCTGTCCGTCGCCGCAGACGGGCGTCCGCCCGCCAGCGTCCCGATCTGGTACGACTACACCCCCGGCGGCAACATCCGGATCGGTACCGGCGCCGCGAGCCGCAAGGCCCGGCTCATCGAGCGCGCCGGTGCGGTGACGCTGGTGGTGCAGCGCGAGGAGCCTCCGTATCAGTACGTGGTGGTGGAGGGCACCGTCGTGCAGACGGACAACCCCGCCCCGGCGGACGTGCAGGAGGCCATCGCCATCCGCTACCTCGGTGAGGAGGGCGGCCGCGCCTTCGTCCAAAGCATGGAGGGCGTCGAGGAGGTCATGTTCACCATCCGCCCCGACCGCTGGCTGAGCGCGGACTTCACCGGCGACCTGTAGGCCGGAGCGCTTTCCGGGCGGAAATCTACGCGCATCCGCTGATGTTTTTGGCGCTGCGCCGGTCGCATGCTGGCTACCATGAGCGGGATCGAGTGGAGCGACCTGGGCGTAGACGACGCGATGAACCAGCCCGTGCCGACCGGCACCGTGACGCTGTTGCTGGCCGACGTCCAAGGGTCGACTCAGCTGTGGCAGTCCCAGCCCGACGAGATGACCGCGGCGATCACCCATCTCGATCGGACGCTGGCCGAACTCGTGGTGGAACACCGCGGCGTCCGCCCGGTCGAGCAGGGTGAGGGCGACAGTTTCGTCATCGCGTTCAGTCGCGCGTCCGACGCGGTGTGTTGCGCGCTTGCGCTGCAGCGGGCTCCCCTGGCGCCGTTGCGTCTGCGCATCGGCGTCCACACCGGCGAGGTGCAGCTGCGCGACGAGAACAACTACGTCGGGCCGGCCATCAACCGGACCGCGCGTCTGCGCGAACTCGCGCACGGCGGGCAAACGGTGCTGTCAGGGACCACCGGCGACATCATCGCCGACACGCTCCCCCGGGACGCCTGGCTCGCCGACCTCGGCACTCACGCGTTGCGCGACCTGCCCCGGCCCGAGCGGGTGGTGCAGCTCTGCCATCCCGACCTGTGCAACGATTTCCCCCCGCTCCGGATCCGCGAAAATGTTTCGGCGCAACACCTTCCGCTGCAGCTGACCAGTTTCGTGGGCCGCGAGAACGAAATGGCCGAGGTGCGGGAAGTGCTTGCGAACAACAGGCTGGTGACGTTGACGGGCGCCGGTGGCGTCGGCAAGACCCGGCTGGCGACACAGGTAGCGTCCTCGGTGGCAGACGCGTACGAGGACGGTGCCTGGTACGTGGACCTCGCCCCGATCACCGACCCGGGACTGGTTCCTCTCACGGTGGCTCGGGCACTGGGATTGCCGGACCAGCCCGGGCGCTCCGCTGAGAAGAGCGTGCTGCAGTTCATCGGCGGCCGGCACATGCTGGTTGTCGTCGACAACTGCGAGCACCTGCTGGACGCCAGCGCGACGCTGATCACCGCGTTGCTGGAAGCCTGCCCGCGGCTGACGGTCCTGACGACCAGCCGCGAGCCGATCGGGATGCCCGGTGAGGTGACGTGGCGGGTGCCGTCGTTGTCCCTGGACGCAGATGCCGTCCAGTTATTCGGCGAGCGTGCCGCGCATGCCCGGACCGGCTTCACCGTCGACGATCACACCGCGCCCATAGTGGGCGAGATATGCCGACGCCTCGACGGCATGCCCCTGGCGATCGAATTGGCGGCCGCACGGGTCCGCGCGTTGTCGCCCAACGAGATTCTGGCCGGCCTCCAGGATCGGTTCCGCTTGCTGACCGGCGGGTCACGCACGGCGGTACGCCGCCAGCAGACGTTGCGGGCCTCGGTGGACTGGTCGCACGCGCTGTTGACCGACCCCGAGCGGATCCTGTTCCGCCGGCTTGGGGTGTTCATGAGCGGGTTCGACCTTGAAGCGTGCCGCGAAGTCGCGTGTGACAGCGATTTGGCGGCACATCAGGTGCTGGATGTGCTGGCACTCCTGGTCGACAAGTCACTGGTTATCGCCGAGTCCGCCGGCGGTGCAACGCGGTACCGACTGCTCGAGACGATCCGCCAGTACGCGCAGGAGAAACTCGGTGAGTCCCCCGAGTCCGTGGCCGTTCGGGACCGGCATCGCGATCACTACACCGCATTGGCGGCCGCCCTCGACGCACCGGAGAACAGCGGCATGGAGCGTCTGCTCGACCGGGTGGAATTCGAACTCGACAATCTCCGCGGCGCGTTCGGGTGGAGCCGTGAATGCGCGGACACTTCGAGCGCTCTGCAACTCGCGGCATATCTGTGGCCTTACTGGCTGACGCGGGGCCGCCTCAAGGAAGGATCCGACTGGCTTGACGCAGCCCTGGCCGATGCGGACATCGAGGGCGCAGCGGTGGCCCCCGCGGCGATGGCCCGAGCCATGGCAGACAAGGCTTTTCTCGACAACATGCGCGACGGGACTAGCCTCGCACGGGCTCAGGATTCGCTGGCGATAGCCCGACGGTTGGACGATCCCGCGCTTGTCCTGCGAGCTCTCGCCGCGTGCGGTCGTGTGGCGGCTAACAACTCCGGCCTCGCCGGCAAATACCTCTCCGAGGCGGAAGAGTTGGCCCGCGCCATCGGCGATCGATGGCGGCTGACCCTCGTCCTCTACAGCAAGGCGTTGACGGCAATGCTGGGTGCGGGTGATCTCGATGCTGCAGATGCGGCCGCGAAAGCGGGCCGGGCGCTCGCCGACGAGATCGGAGACCGGGGCTATTCGCGGGGCTGCCGGTGGTGCCTGAACGGGGTGCGGTGGGTGCGCGGGGACATCGCTCGCGCCGAGGCCCAGCACCGCGAGTTGGTGAACGAAGCCGACGCGGCGCACGCGCTGATCTGGCAGGTCTCCGCCCGCGGGGGACTCTGTCATGTCCTGACTCATAGCGGGCGTGCAGACGAAGGACGCGCTTTTGCGCTCGAGGCGTTGGAGGGTGCCGCCGAGATCGGCAGGTACATGGAGGGCACCGTGTATGCGGCACTGTCCTTCGCGGCGCTGGCGAGTGGCGACGTCGATGCGGCGACCGATGCCGGCGAGGCCGTGCGCGAACTATTCGGTGACTCGGGGTTGCAACAGCTTGCGACCACAACGGTCAAGCCCGGGGCCCAGGTCGCCCTTGCCCGCGCGGATTTGGCGTCCGCCCGTCGCCTGGCCGACGAGGACGTCGCCGTCGCGCGCGGCTGGTTCATGGTGCAGGCCTTACTCACCAGAGCGCGCGTGGCGCTAGCGGAGCATCAAGCGGGTCAGGCCGAACGCGATCTACACGATGCACTGGCCGGTGCCGCCGAGACACGGGCCCACCTCTTCACTGCCGATCTTCTGGAGTGCCTCGCCACTGTGGCCCTCGGCGCCGGCAATACTCTCGAAGCAGCAAGGCTTCTCGGTGCCGCGGACGCGACCCGCCGACGCACGGGCATCGTCCGCTTCCGGATCTACGACGCCGAGTACGAGGCCTGCGTGGAGGCGACCCGTGATGCATTGTCAGATTCCGACTTCCGCACCGCCTGGGACGCGGGCGCAGCCATGTCCACCGAGGACGGGATCTCCTACGCCCGCCGTGGGCGCGGCGAGCGCAAACGGCCGCCCAGCGGTTGGGACTCGCTGACCCCGACCGAACACGACGTCGTCCGGCTCGTCCGGGAAGGACTGGGCAACAAAGACATCGGCGATCGGCTCTTCATCTCGCCGCGGACCGTGCAGACGCATCTCACGCACGTCTACGCCAAATTGGGGCTGTCATCGCGGATGCAGTTGGCCCAGGAGGCGGCGCGCCGGTCAACCGGCGATTAGCTCGAGCGTTCCGAGGTCACGGATGGCCTGGCAGCCCCGCCGCAGCATGGTGAGCACCATGTCGTCGCCGCGCTCGGTGGCGGCGGCGAAGGCGAACCCCAGCGCGGAGATGAGCGGCGCCTGCAGCACCCCGAGACGATAATCGCGCCAGCATGTTTCACGGTCGTAGCCGCTCACCCCATACCGCGTCAGCGCGTCGTGATAGTCGGCGACGAGACGTCCCTCGATGCCTTTGCGCACATCCGGGCTCAGGCTCGTCGCAATGAAGTAGGCGAGGTCCCTGGCCGGCAGACCCACCCCCAGCGTCTGCCAGTCGACGATGCTCACCCGCGTGCGATCAGGGTCGAACAGCATGTTGTCGAGGCGGTAGTCACCGTGCAGTAAGGCAAACCGGTCATACTCGGCCAGCAGCCACGGCTCCACCAATCCCATTGCCGAACCCAAAGTTTCGCGATCCTCCGGGCTCAGTCGATCACCGAGTTTGTCGAGCGTGATCTCGGCGCTCATCCGCGCGACCTCGCCCATTCCCGCCGCACCCGCTTCGTCCGGGCGCGCGAACGCGATACCGGGAAAGTCAAGCCAGCGAGGATCACACCAACTCGGCGCATGCAGGCCGGCCAGGGCGCCGACCGCCAGGCGCGCCTCCTGTTCGCCGCAGCCCTGGAGTTGGTCGCCCTGCACCGCCGGCGCCTGATCGGCCAGCAGCAGAGCGAAATCCATTGCGTCGTCGCTGATCTCGCAGTAGAAGCACTGCGGCGTCGACACCCGGACCCGGTCGGCCACGGACCGGTAGAAGGCGCACTCGCTGCGATAGCCGATCACCACCCGGTCGCGCACGGTGTCGTCCTGGGCCGGCAGCTTGATGACGAACGTGCCGGGCAGCTCCCCCGGGTCCGTCGCGTAACGCGCGGTCACCCGGTAGGTCGCCCCGGTCTGCCCCGTGCCGATGGCGACCACGTCCACCCCGGAGACGTCGACGGGGGCGCCGTGTTGGCTGAGCGCCGCCGAGAGCCATTGCGGCGTCACATCGCCGGGATACCGCGGAATGGACACCACAGCACTCACCACACGCCTCCAGCCTCCGGACGGCTGCGTCCGACCGACATACTGTAAGGCATACGGCAGGGGACCCAGGGCGTGGTCAGTCGGTGGCGTTACCCATCGCGCGGCCGGCCCTCCAGTACGCGCGCGCATGAACGGCCGACTTCGGCAGGCGGAACTCTCCCCGCAGCCGCGATTTCACGTGCTTGAGCGCCGTCGCCTCCGGCGTCGCCCACGCGTACCAGCCCGACCAGTCACGGTCCTCGATCGCCGCGGCCAACGACTTCTCGTCGCGGCGATCCACCCACTGCACTCGCAGCCGGGGATGCTCCGCCACCGGGATCAAGGTGTCGTCGTCGTCGTGCCGTTCGAGGTACATCGCGATGGGCACCTCGTCGGGCACGATGCCGACAATGCCGTTCATCGCCGGGATCGACGCCGAGTCGCCGATCAGCAGATAGCCGGCCGGTTGCTCGGTCGGCACTTCGAACCGGGAGGAGCCCATGAGCGACGTGACCGCGATGGTCGTGGCGGGTTCCACCGTCCGCGCCCACCGCGACGCCGGACCCGCCGGTTCGTGCAGCACCACGTCGACCGCGAAGCGGCCGGCGGCGACATCCGACTCGGAGATCGTGTAGGCGCGCTGGAATTCGGTGCTGGACCCGTCGGGGTCCGGGAACCAAAACCGCAGCCACGCCGCGGGTTCGGCCTTCACGTCGTCGAACAGCGTCGACGACTCCATGCGCACCCGGACGAAGTGCGGGGCAATGCGTATCGTCTCGAGAACCGTCGCCTTGTGGTCGCGAGCGCCCAGACCCCGCAACACCACGCCCTGCAAGCCCCGCGCCATCGGCACTCCCTTTCGTCGCCTACAAACTAAGGGTTGCCTAACCTTTGGTCAACTTGGATCCCCGGCTCAGTACCCTGGCCGTATGAAAGCGCAGGCGGTGCCACCGGTGTTGCTCTACGACGGCGTCTGCGGGATCTGCAACTGGGCGGTGCGCACCGTGCTGCGGTTCGATCGGGATGGCACCCTGCGGTTCGCGCCCCTCGACAGCGACTTCGCCCGAGCGATCATCGATCGGCACCCGGAGATCGAGGGCGTCGATTCCGTGGTGTTCGTGGACGGCCCCGGGGGCGCCGCCGAGCGGGTGGCGGTGCGGTCGGAAGCAGCGCTGCGGGTGGTCGATTATCTCGGCGGCCGGTGGAAGCTGTTGGGCGCCGCCCGCCTGCTGCCGGCGCCCCTGCGCGACCGGCTCTACGACGGGCTCGCCCACATCCGCTACCGCGTGTTCGGCCGGTACGACAGCTGCCCTCTGCCGCCGCCGGAGGTCCGCGCCCGGTTCGTGGGATAACTAGTCAGAGTCGATGGCGAGGTCCGCCGCCGATTCCTTCCGCTTCAGCTCGGCCAGCTCATAGTCCTCCGCGGCCGCCTTGCGATGGAACATCGCGGACTCGCGGTGCGCCTCGGTGTGCGAGACGCCTTGACGCACGGTTCGCTCTTGGACCGCGGCCAGTCGCTCGTGGCTGCGCGCGGATTCCTCGAAGCTGGCCGCGGCTAAAAACCCCGCCAGGGCGGCGCGTTCGCGGGCCTGTGCCACGTTCCGTTCCGCCCGCTCCACCTCGTCGGCTGTGAACACTTCCTCGTCTTCCATTGCCATGGACATTCCCCTTCGTCCCGTGCAATTGCGGGTACCCGGGACGCGGCGAATGACTCACCTCGTCGGCGACGCGTTTAGCCGGTCGCCATGGGGGTAATTGGAGTGCATTGCACAAGCGTCAGTTGACTTCCCAAGGAGGTGCGGGCCGATGAGCGTCGACGTCTGCGCCGCATGTGGCTATCCCACTATCGGCCCCGAGCTCTGTGCGTTCTGCCGTCCGGTGGAGATGCTGCGCGGAGACCAGACCTTCGGTCCTATTCCTTTCGCCGCCCCCTTTGCCTCGCCGACCTGGCTGGGTCCGGACGCGGCCCTCTCGGCTTAAGCTGTAGCGCAAGCAAACCCGCACGCAAGCGCGTGCGTAGGGCGCCGGTGATCCAGTTGTGCGGGCGGAGGGACTCGAACCCTCAAGCTCTTTCGAGCAATGGCACCTAAAGCCATCATGTTTGCCAATTTCATCACGCCCGCGGCGGAGCCGATCGTACCGCCCGGCCGTGCTACGTAGCCGGGCAACGCTGTGGCGAGGGGATCGAGCGGTACCGTCAAAGGGTGTCCACCACCCGCCGTCACCGGCCCGCGCTGATCGCTCTGGTGATCGTCGCCGCCTGCGGTTGCCTGGCGTTGGGGTGGTGGCAGTGGAGCCGGTTCCAATCGGTGTCGGGCACATTCCAGAACCTCGGTTATGCCCTGCAATGGCCGCTGTTCGCCTGGTTCTGCGTCTACGCCTACCGCAAGTACGTCCGTTACGAAGAGCAGCCACCCGAACCGCACACGAGCGGAACGATCACCGAGATTCCCGCCGGGCTGCTGCCGGAGCGCCCGAAGGCTACGGGGTCGGAGCCCGAGGATCCGGCCTTGCGGGAGTACAACGCTTACCTTGCCGAACTCGCGAAGCAGGATGACGCCGAACGGCAGAACAGGACGACCGCATGACGACCCCCGACACTTCCGGAGCCGCGGCCGCAGCGCCCGCCGAGAAGATTCGCGGCCCGCTGCTCGCCTACCGCGTCATGGCGTGGGCGACGGGACTCTGGCTCATCGCCCTGTGCTACGAAATCGTGTCGCACTTGGCTTTCCACCACGAGATCCGCTGGATCGAGGTGGTGCACGGCTGGGTGTACTTCGTCTACGTGTTGGCGGCCTTCAACCTCGCGGTGAAAGTCCGTTGGCCAATTGCCAAAACGATCGGCGTGCTGCTCGCCGGCACCATCCCGCTGCTGGGCATCATCGTCGAGCACTTCCAGACTAAGGACGTCAAGGCCCGCTTCGGGCTGTAGCGCCAGAGCGTGCGGCTGGCCTCACGCTCGCTCCCCTAGGCCAGGTCGCGAAGCGCGGGCAGCAGCAACGCCAGCGCGCCGCCGCGATGCGACACCGCGTCCTTCTCCTCCGGGCTGAGCTGCGCCGCGGTGCGGTCGTCACCGTCGGGAACGAAGACCGGGTCGTAGCCGAACCCGCCGGAGCCGCGGGGCTCGCGCGCGATGTGACCACGCCACTCCCCGCGCACGACGACCTCGCCGGACGCAGAGACGAGCGCGCAGGCCGAGACGAACGCCGCGCCGCGCCGCTCGTCTGGCACGTCGCGCAACTGCGCCAGCAGCAGCTCGGTGTTGGCCGCGTCATCGCCGTGCCTGCCCGACCACCGCGCCGACAGCACGCCGGGCATTCCGCGCAGGGCCGCCACTTCAAGTCCAGAGTCGTCGGCCACCGACGCGAGGCCGGTCGCGGCGAACGCGTCACGCGCCTTGGCGAGGGCGTTGTCCTCGAAGGTCGCGCCCGTCTCGGGTGCCTCGTCGAACGGCGTCACGTCATCGAGCGACAGCAGGGTGAAACCGGGCAGGCCGGCGCGGTCGAGCACCCGGCGCAGCTCGGCCAGCTTCTTGGGGTTGCGGCTGGCAACCAGCAGGCGTGATGATCGCAAGCGCGGCGAAGCCGGGCGCGGCGGGTCATCACCATCGTGCATGCTCAGGTGCCGAACGCCTTCGGCGGCGGCGGTCCCTCGGGCAGGACGCCCGGGTAAGGCAGCGCCAGCGCCTCCCGCTGGGCGACGAACAACTGCTCGCAGGCGCCGAGGGCGGCGTCGAGCAGCTTGTCCAACGTCGAGCGCGGGAACGTCGCCCCCTCGCCGGTGCCCTGCACCTCCACGAGCGTCCCGGTGTCCGTGGCGACGACGTTCATGTCGACCTCGGCGCGCGAGTCCTCCTCGTAGGGCAGGTCCACCCGGATCCGGCCGTCGACCACGCCGACGCTCACGGCCGCGATCGCGCACGACAGCGGCCGCGGGTCGGACAGCTTGCCCGCCGCCGCCAGGTAGGTCACCGCGTCGGCCAACGCCACGAAGGCGCCCGTGATCGCGGCGGTGCGGGTGCCGCCGTCGGCCTGCAGCACGTCGCAGTCGACGGCGATCGTGTTCTCCCCCAGCGCCCGCAGGTCGATGCACGCGCGCAGCGACCGGCCGATCAGCCGGCTGATCTCCTGGGTGCGCCCGGACAGGCGGCCTTTGACGGCCTCGCGGTCGGAGCGCGTGTGCGTGGCCGAGGGCAGCATCGCGTACTCCGCGGTGAGCCAGCCCAGGCCCGAACCCTTGCGCCAGCGCGGGACCCCCTCGGTCACGCTGGCCGTGCACATCACCTTGGTGTGCCCGAATTCGATCAGCACGGATCCCGCCGGGTGATCGGTGAACCCGCGGGTGATGACAACGGGGCGAAGCTCGTCGTCAAGGCGGCCGTCTTCTCGTCTGGTCACGACGCCAACCCTAACCGCTCGGCTCAGACCCTCTCGGAGTGGCGGACATCGAACGTCTCGCCGCAGACCACCGCGTGCACGGGACCGTCGAACTCGGCCTTGGCTTCGCTGATCACGTCCTCACGCGACGTCCACGGCGGGATGTGCGTCAGCAACAACTCCCGAACACCGGCCTCGGCCGCGGCCCGCCCGGCCTCGGTTCCCGACAGGTGCAGGGCGGGCGGACGATCCGCGGCGTGCGTCCAGGAGGCCTCGCAGAGGAAGACGTCGGCGTCGCGCGCCAGCTCGACCAACTGGTCGCAGACACCGGTGTCGCCGCTGTAGACGAACGAGGCGCCGCTGGGGTCGGTGATCCTCATGCCGTAGGACTCGGTCGGGTGGGCCACTATGCGCGGCAACACCGTCAGCGCCCCGAACTGCACCGGCTCGTTGTCCACCCAGTGCCGGACGTCGAAGATGTCCGAGCAGTCGTCGATCTCGCCGCCGTACGGTGACGACGCCGCGCCTAGGCGCGACCAGGTGTCGCTGGGTCCGTACAGCATCGCCTTGCCGGCGGGCTTGGCCGGGTGGTAGCGCCGCCACACGAACAGCCCCGGGAGGTCAAGGCAGTGGTCGGCGTGCAGGTGCGTGAGAAGAACGTTGACGGAACTGGGGTCGGCGTAGCGCTGCAGCGCGCCCAGCACGCCGCCGCCGAAATCAAGGACGAGCGGCGGGGTGTCCGGCGCGCGGAGCAGGTAACCCGACGCAGGCGAATCCGGCCCCACCACGCTGCCCGAGCAGCCGAGCACGGTTATTCGCACGGACACTACTGTGCCATGCCCGATAGCACGATGACGAAAACATCGCCGCATTGATGTGATCAGAATCTCGCTCGCCCTCGCGGGCGCGGGCGGACCGCGCGACGCGGGCCGGCACCGAGTACTAGCGCGCGCCGAACTGGTGTACCGGCTGCACGCCGGTCACCGCCGGACCGAGGAATCGCGCCGCCAATTTGGTGAACGCCTCGGGGTCGCCGGTGGCCTCGAATACCCGCGCCGCCGGGGGCGCGTCATGGGGTCGCAGCAGGTCGCGCTTGGTGAGCACGCGCAGCACTTCCTTGGCGGTCTCCTCGGCGCTGGACACCAGCGTGACGGTGTCGCCCATCGCGAGTTGGATGATTCCGGAGAGCAGCGGGTAATGCGTGCAGCCGAGCACCAGGGTGTCGACCTGTGCGCGCTGCAGCGGCTCGAGATAGCCCTCGGCCAGTCCCAGCACCTGACGCCCGCTGGTCACGCCGCGCTCGACGAAGTCCACGAATCGGGGGCAGGCCACCGCGGTGATCTCGGTGTCGCGGGCGGCCGCGAACGCGTCCTGGTAGGCGTGCGAGTCGATGGTCGCCCGGGTGCCGATGACCCCGATGCGGTTGTTGCGCGTGGCGGCGACCGCGCGGCGCACGGCCGGGAGGATCACCTCGACGACGGGGACGTCATAGCGCTCGCGCGCATCGCGCAGGCATGCGGCGGACGCGGTGTTGCACGCGATCACGAGCGCCTTCACGCCCCGCCCGACGAGGTCGTCGGCGATGGCGAGCGCGTGCGCGCGGATCTCCGGGATGGTCAGCGGGCCGTACGGACCGTTGCGGGTGTCACCGACGTAGATCAGGTTCTCGTCGGGCAGCTGGTCGATGATGGCCCGGGCGACGGTCAGCCCGCCCACGCCGGAGTCGAAGATCCCGACGGGCGCCTCGGATGAGCTCATGTCTTCGGACGCCCGCTGCCCGCTTTGCGCGCCGCCCGCGCTTTGCGTTCCGGCGCCGACAACATGTACGCGGCGACGACGCCGGCGATCGCCCCCGACAGATGGCCCTGCCACGAGACGCCGCCGCACTGGTGCAGCACGGGCATCGCCCCGAGCAGGACACCACCGTAGGCGAACAGGACCACCAGCCCGATGACGATGTTCGACACCCGGCGCACGAAGAGTCCGAATACCAACAGGAAGGCCAGATAGCCGAAGATCAGGCCGGACGCCCCGATGTGGTCCGTCGGGCCGCAGGAGCTGCCCACGTTCCCGATGAGCCACGTGCCGAAGCCGCCCAGAACCCAGATAATCACGGTGGCCCAGACGAACCGGGACAGGCCCGCCAGCGTCATGAGGAACCCGAGCACCAGGAGCGGGACGGTGTTGGCCGCGAGGTGCTGCCAGTTCGCGTGCAACACCGGCGCGAAGATGATGCCCCACAGGCCGTCGGCGGTCAGCGGCCTGATCCCGTTGGAGTCGAGCCTGCCGCCGTCGAGCTGGTCGATCAGCTCGACGAGGTACAGCAACGCCACGAAGGTGAGGATCGTGGCCCCGCCGACCACCCACTCCGGCCGCTTGCCCTGGGTCGACGGCGCGCCGGAACGTCGCGTGCTCCTACCCATAGCTGACCTTTCAGAGCGTCCCCCGGCGCCCTTCAGGCTACCGTCGGCCGGCGAATGCCCCCGGCACCACGTCGCGGTAGGTCGGTATTCCGGCCACCGACTGCGCGGCGAGCACCCCGCCCACGACCGCGCGCGCGAGGCAGTCGGCCGCCGCGATGCCCACCTCGGTGACCAGTGGCGTGTCCGGCGCGAAGGCGGCCGGCAGCGGCTTGGCGCCGGCCGGCGGCGCCGCCTCGACCGCCCCGGTCGCCAGGACGAACACCGCGTCACCGTCGACCGGGGTGTGCGCCGGCCGGACCGCGCGCGCCAGCCCGTCGTGGGCGGCGACCGCGATGCGCCGGCATGCGGCGGCGCTCACGGCCGCGTCGGTGGCCACCACCGCGATGGTGGTGTTCAGGGGGCTCTGGGGGTTCGAGCGTGAAGGCAGCTGTGCCAACGCCTCGATCTGCTCGGCCGGCGGTGCGGTGAGCCCGAATTCCTCAGCCAGGTCCGCCATCCACGGCAGGCCGGTGGCCGGGTCGACGACGTCGCCGGCGGAATTCACCGCGACGACCGCGCCGACCGTGACACCCGACGGCAGCGTCGTCGAGGCCGTCCCGATGCCGCCCTTGAGCGCCCCGGCCCGGGCGCCCACGCCGGCGCCGACCGTCCCGACGCTCACGTCGCCGTCGCCCGCGCCCGCGCACGCCCGGTATCCGAAGTCGGCCGTCGGGCGGCGGTCCCAGCCGCCGACGGGCAGGTCGAAGATCACCGCCCCCGGAACGATCGGCACGACGCCACCCTCCATCGCGATGCCGCGCCCCTGTTCCTCGAGCCAGCGCATGACGCCGTCGGCGGCCGCCAGACCGTAGGCGCTCCCGCCCGCGAGCAACACCGCGTCGATGTACCGCACGGTGTTCGCCGGATCCAGCAGATCGGTCTCGCGGGTGCCGGGCGCACCCCCGCGGCAGTCCACCGCGCCGACGGTTCCCGGGGGCGTGAGGACGACGGTGACGCCGCAGGCCCACCCCTCGCCCAGTGACGCATCGGGATCCAGGCGGTGATAGTGGCCGACGCGGATGCCCCCGACGTCGGTGATCATCGCGAGCCCATCAAGACCAGGACGAGGTACTCCTGCAGGACGGTCAGCCACTGGTAGACGTCGAAGTGCACGGCCAGCGGATGATCGGCCGGCAGGCGTTCCGGCCCCTCCGGGCCGACCTCGAGCATGACCCCCAACGACAGGCGGATGTCGTTGACGGCCGCGACCCAGGCCTCGGCGTCCGTCTCGTCCAGCTCGAAGCGTCCGCCGTTGTCGGGAACGGTGTCCAGCAATCGCTGCGCCGCAACGCGTTTCGCTTCGATGATCTCCGGCTCGTGCAGGCTGCGCAGTGCGGGGTTCAGGCTCTCGGCGACCTCGGGCACCGGGCCGTCGTCGTCGGGCTTGACGAAGTCGGGCAGCAGCCGGCGCAGGGTGGGATCCCTCGGCGGATCGGCGTTACCGGTCTTGATGCCGGTGATCTCCTCGAGTTCGTCTGCGGGCGAGGATGATTCGCGCTCGTCGAGCAGTCCGATCATCGCACCGGCGAGGTTTCTGAGCAGGGCCGCCTCATGGGAGGCCAGGGAGGACCGAAAACGGGGACCGTTCGCGGTCTCGACGCGCTTCCATTTGCGCACAGGCTATCGCCGATACCCTCGTCGCTCAGCGGTCCTGCTGCATCGTCGCCCACAGTCCGGCGGCGTGCAGCTTGGAGACGTCGACCTCCATGCTTTCCCGGCTGCCCGCCGACACCACGGCCTTGCCCTCGTTGTGCACCTGCAGCATCAACTTCGTGGCGTGCGGCTCGCTGTAGCCGAACAGCTTTTGGAACACGTAGGTCACATAGGTCATCAGGTTGACGGGGTCGTCCCACACGATCGTGACCCAAGGGCTTGCCGTGGCGTCTACCGGAGTGGACTCGCGTTGTCCGGTAGTGCCCGGTTTAGTGGGCGCTGACGAAACAACCATGCCGTACACGATACCGAGCACCCGGATTGAATACCGAGCAGCGCACGGCAGCCGATACCGTGATGGCATGGATGACCCGGTCTCAGCTGGGCTGCTCACCGACAAGTACGAGTTGACGATGCTGGCGGCTGCGCTGCGCGACGGCACCGCCGACCGCCGGACCACCTTCGAGCTGTTCGCTCGGCGACTCCCCGACGGCCGTCGCTACGGGGTGGTCGCCGGAACGGGCCGGCTGTTGGAGGCGTTGCCGCACTTCAGGTTCGACGACGACGCGTGCGCGGTGCTGGCGCAGTTCCTCGACGAAAACTGCCTGCGGTACCTTCGCGATTTTCGGTTCGGCGGCGACATCAGCGGCTACGCCGAGGGTGAGTTGTACTTCCCGGGTTCGCCCGTGCTGTCGGTGACCGGCACCTTCGCCGAATGCGTGGTGCTGGAAACGCTGGCGCTGTCGATCTTCAACCACGACACGGCGATCGCGTCGGCGGCCGCGCGCATGGTCAGCGCCGCGCGGGAGCGTCCGCTCATGGAGATGGGATCCCGGCGGACGCACGAGCGGGCGGCGGTCGCCGCGGCCCGCGCGGCCTACATCGCCGGCTTCGCCGCGACCTCCAACCTTGAGGCTCAGCGGCAGTACGGGATACCGGCGGAGGGCACGTCGGCGCACGCGTTCACCATGCTGCACACCAGCAAGGACGGCCCGGACGAACTGGCGGCGTTCAGGGCCCAGGTCGATGCGCTGGGAGTCGGCACGACACTGCTGGTGGACACCTACGACGTCACGGCCGGCGTCGACAACGCGGTGGCCGCCGCCGGCACGGGCCTGGGTGCGGTCCGCATCGATTCCGGCGAGCTGGGGGTGCTGGCCCGCCAGGTCCGGGAGCAGCTCGACAACCTGGGGGCCACGTCGACCCGCATCGTGGTGTCCGGCGACCTCGACGAGTTCTCCATCGCCGCGCTGGGCGCCGAGCCGGTGGACAGCTACGGGGTCGGGACGTCGCTGGTCACCGGGTCCGGCGCCCCGACCGCGAGCATGGTCTACAAGCTCGTCGAGGTGGACGGCATGCCCGTGCAGAAGCGCAGCAGCCATAAGGAATCCCACGGCGGTCACAAGGAGGCGCTCCGCCTGTCGCGCCCGACCGGCACGGTCGTCGAGGAGGTGGTGCATCCGGCGGGCCGGCCACCGAAAACCGCCGACCCGTACCGGGTGCTGACCGTCCCGCTGGTGCGCGGCGGCGAGGTGGTCGCCAAGCCCGATCTCGCCGCGGCCCGCGAGCTCGTGGCGTCCGGCCTGCGCAGCCTGCCCTGGGAGGGCCTTAACCTCTCGCACGGCGACCCGGCGATACCGACCACGCAGGTCCGGGCCTGACCAAGGAAGTGACCGCGTCCGACGTGTCCGAGTTGCTGGCCCGCGCCGTGGCCGCGCTCGGCGGCAGCGAGCGCGCCGGCCAGGTGGAGATGGCCGCCGCCGTGGCGCGGTCGTTCGAGACCGGTGAGCATCTCGTGGTGCAGGCCGGCACCGGCACCGGCAAGTCGCTGGCGTACCTGGTGCCCGCGCTCGTTCGCGCGATCGGCGACGACTCGCCCGTCGTCGTGTCGACGGCCACGATCGCGCTGCAGCGCCAGCTCGTCGAGCGCGACCTCCCCCGGCTGGCCGACGCACTGGCCGACGCCCTGCCCCGGCCCGCACGGTTCGCGCTGCTCAAGGGCCGGCGAAACTATCTGTGCCTGAACAAGATTCACAATGGCTCGGCGGGTGCCGACGACGACGCGGGTGACGTCCCTCAGGAGGAACTGTTCAACCCCATGGCCGTCAGCGCTCTGGGACGCGACGTGCAGCGGCTCACCGCGTGGGCGTCGGACACCGAGACCGGCGACCGCGATGACCTGAAGCCGGGCGTGCCGGACCGATCGTGGGCGCAGGTGAGCGTGTCCGCGCGGGAATGCCTCGGGCCCGCGCGCTGCCCGTTCGGGACCGAGTGCTTCTCCGAGCGGGCGCGCGGGCGGGCCGGCGCGGCGGACGTCGTCGTCACCAACCACGCGCTGCTGGCGATCGACGCGGTGGCCGAATCCGCGGTGCTGCCGGAACACGCGCTGCTGGTGGTCGACGAGGCGCACGAACTCGTCGACCGGGTGACGTCGGTGGCCGCCGCCGAGTTGACGTCGGCCGCCCTCGGCGTCGCCTCGCGGCGCATCGCCCGCCTGGTCGGGCCGGAACTCAACCAGCGACTCGAGGCCGCGTCGGCCAACTTTTCCGCGGCCATCCACGACGCGACGCCGGGCCGCCTCGACCGCCTGGACGAGGAGCTGGCCACCTACCTGACGGCCCTGCGGGACGCGGCGACCGCGGCGCGGACGGCGATCGACACCACGAGCGACGCGAAGGCGGCGGCCGCGAGGGCCGAAGCGGTGGCGGCGCTGAGCGAGATCTCCGACACCGCGTCACGGATCCTGGCGTCGTTCGGCCCCCCCATCCCGGACCGCACCGACATCGTCTGGCTCGACCACGAGGACAACCGCGGCTCGCCGCGCTCGGTGTTGCGGGTGGCGCCGCTGTCGGTCGCCGATCTGTTGCGCACCCGGGTGTTCTCCCGCTCGACCACGGTGCTGACCTCGGCGACGCTGACGATCGGCGGAACCTTCGACGCGATGGCCGAGGCGTGGGGGCTGGCGGAGCCCGGGTTGAGCTGGCAAGGACTCGACGTCGGGTCGCCGTTTCACCACGCCAAGGCCGGCATCCTCTACGTCGCCGCCCACCTGCCCCCGCCCGGTCGCGACGGCACCGGCTCGGCCGAGCAGCTCGCCGAGATCGCCGAGCTCATCACCGCCGCCGGCGGCCGCACCCTGGGCCTGTTCTCGTCGATGCGGGCCGCCCGCGCGGCCGCCGAGGCCATGCGCGAACGCCTGTCCACGCCGGTGCTGTGTCAGGGCGACGACAGCACCTCGGCGCTGGTCGAGCGGTTCAGCGCGGAGCCCGAGACTTCGCTGTTCGGCACCCTGTCGCTGTGGCAGGGCGTCGACGTTCCGGGTCCGTCACTGTCGTTGGTGCTCATCGACCGCATCCCGTTCCCCCGGCCCGACGACCCGCTGCTGGGCGCGCGGCAGCGGGCGGCCGCCGCGCGCGGCGGCAACGGCTTCATGGCCGTCGCCGCCAACCACGCGGCCCTGCTGTTGGCCCAAGGGTCGGGCCGGCTGCTGCGTCGCGTGAGCGACCGCGGGGTGGTCGCCGTCCTCGACTCGCGGATGGTCACCGCCGGCTACGGCCGCTACTTACGGGCGTCGCTGCCCCCGTTCTGGCAGACCACCAACTCGGCACAGGTGCGCGCGGCGCTGGAGCGGCTTCGGGAGAGTGGCTAACGAGCCAGCGCGACCAGGCCGAGCTCCCTGCTGGCGGCAAGCAACGGGTGGTGCGGCAGCACGCGCACGGTATACCCCACCGCGCCCGCCAGCGGCAGCGGCGTCGTCGTCGAGAAGATCTCGGTGCCGCCGTCGGCGCTTCCCGTGTGCGACATGTCCACGCACACCGGTTCGAGCAACACGTCGCCGGCGTCCACCCGGCCCAGCACCGCCTGCACCTGGACTTCGTCCGGCCGTAGACCGGCGAGCTGGACGGTCGCGGTCAGGGTCAGCTTGGAGCCCAGCTGCGGACTGTCCGGCAGGCCCGTGCTGTCGACGTCGGTGACGTCGATCTTCGGCCATGCCTGCTCGACCCGCCGCCGGTACGCGGCCAGCTCGCGCGCGGCACCGAACTCGCCCTCACTCGCGTCGGTCGGCGCGATCGTCTTGCGCAGCGACTCGGCCGCCGGCGTGTAGTACCGCTCCACGTAGTCGCGAACCATGCGCGAGGCCAACACCTTGGGCCCGAGGGTCTGCAGGGTGTGGCGCACCATCTCCATCCAGCGCGGCGGCACACCCCGCTCGTCGCGCTCGTAGAACTTCGGCGCCACCGCCTGCTCCAGGAGGGTGTAGAGCGCGCTGGACTCCAGGTCGTCGCGCCGCGTCTCGTCGGCGATCCCGTCGGCGGACGGTATCTCCCAACCGTTCTCGCCGTCGTACCACTCGTCCCACCATCCGTCCCGGATGGACAGGTTGAGCCCGCCGTTGAGCGCGCTCTTCATTCCCGAGGTGCCGCACGCCTCGAGCGGGCGCAACGGGTTGTTGAGCCAGACGTCACACCCCCAATACAGCAGCCGCGCCATCGACATGTCGTAGTCGGGCAGGAAGGCGATGCGGTGCCGCACCTCGGGCCGGTCGGCGAAGCGCACCACCTGCTGGATGAGGGCCTTTCCCCCGTCGTCGGCCGGGTGCGACTTCCCCGCGACGATGAGCTGGACGGGCCGCTCGGAGTTGAGCAGCAGCTTCTCCAGCCGATCGGGGTCGCGCAGCATCAGCGTCAGCCGCTTGTATGTCGGTACCCGCCGGGCGAATCCGATCGTCAACACGTCCGGATCGAAAGCCGTTGCGATCCAGCCCAATTCGGCCTCCGACGCGCCCCGCTCCTGCCACGAGTTCCGCAGCCGGCGGCGCACGTCCTCGACCAACAGCGACCGCAACTGCGAGCGGATCCACCACAGATGGCCCGGGTCGACCTGCTGCAACCTCAGCCACACACCGGGGTCGGCGAAGGAGTCGGAGCCGGCCAGCTCGCGCCCCAGCTGCAGCCATTGCGGCGCGGCCCACGTGCGCGCGTGCACCCCGTTGGTGATCGACCCGATCGGCACCTCGTCGGGGTCGAACCCGGGCCACAGCTCGTTGAACATGCTCCTGCTGACCCGCCCGTGCAGCAGCGAGACGCCGTTGGCGCGCTGCGCCAACCGCAGGCCCATGTGCGCCATGTTGAACTTGGAAGGGTCGTCCTCGGCGCCGAGCGCCAGGATCCGCGCGGTCGGCACGCCGGGCAGCAGCGTGGAATCGCCGTCCGCGCCGGGCTTGCTGCCGAGGTAGCGCTGCACCATGTCGAGCGGGAAGCGGTCGATGCCGGCGGGCACCGGGGTGTGGGTGGTGAACACGGTGCTGGAACGCACGACGGCCAGCGCCGTGTCGAAGTCCAATCCCGCATCGGCGATGAGCTCGCGAATGCGTTCGACGCCGAGGAAGCCGGCGTGGCCCTCGTTCATGTGGAAGACCTCGGGCGCAGGCAGCCCTTCGATCGCGGTGAACGCCCGGATCGCCCGCACCCCGCCGATGCCGGCGAGGATCTCCTGCACCATCCGGTGTTCCTGGTCACCGCCGTAGAGGCGGTCGGTGACGCTGCGCAGGTCGTGCTCGTTCTCCGGAACGTCGGAATCCAGCAGCAGCAGCGGGACGCGACCGACCTGCGCGACCCACACCCGGGCATACAGGAGCGCGAAGTCGGGCAGCGTCAGCGCGACCAGGACCGGCTCGCCGCCGGGTTCGGTGAGCAGCCGCAGCGGCAGCCCCTGCGGGTCCAGCGAGGGATAGGTCTCGTGCTGCCAGCCGTCGGCGGTCAGCGACTGCCGGAAGTACCCGGAACGGTAGTAGAGGCCCACCGCGATGAGCGGCACGCCGAGATCGGACGCGGATTTGAGATGGTCGCCGGCGAGGATCCCGAGGCCGCCCGAGTAATTGGGCAACACCTCGGCGACGCCGAATTCCATGGAGAAGTAGGCGATGCCGGTGGGCATAGGCACGCCCTCCTCGCACCGCTGCTGGTACCACAGCGGGCGGGTGAGGTAGTCGTTGAGGTCGGCCGACAACTCGTCGAGCCGGCCGAGGAAGTTCTCGTCGAGCGCGAGTTCGTCGAGCCGGGCCGGATTCACCGCGCCGAGCATCGCCACCGGGTCGCTGCCGCAGCGCTCCCACAGCGTCGGGTCGATGGTCGCGAAGAGGTCCTGCGTCGGTTTGTCCCATGACCAGCGCAGGTTGGTCGACAGCTGATCCAGCGCGACGAGACGCTCCGGAAGATGCGCGCGAACGGTGAACCGGCGAAGGGCTTTCACGCGTCCTTACCTTACTGAGGATTTCGGCGCTCGCACGGCGATGCCGTCGACGTTTTCCGCCGGGGGTGTGACCGGCCACTAGGGTGGGTAGAGGTTAGGTGTTGGGGCGGCGACGGTGCTTCCCCGCGCAGAAATTTCACGACAGAATTTCGCCAGACGAGAGGCATTCCGCGACGGAGCACACCGCGGTTTGGCCGCACACGCAATCGGAAGACGCCCGGCGAGGACGCGGGCCGCGAAGCGGGCCGAGGAGAATCCGGGCAATGAACGGAGTGGTTGTGCCCGGTCGTGTCGAGATCGATAACGTCCAGCCAGTCGTTTCCTGCGGCGCATATCCGGCCAAGGCCGTGGTCGGCGAGGTGGTACCCGTGAGCGCCGCGGTGTGGCGTGAGGGCCACGACGCGGTGGCGGCGACGCTTGTCGTCCGCTACCTCGGACCGCGCTACCCGCAGGTGAACGAAACCCGCAGGATCAAGGCGGTTCAGGCCCCCGAAAAGCCGCTTGCGGCGAAGGCCGCCGATGGCGCCGACCAGCAGCGGATCAAGCCCCTGCTGTTTCCCATGACGCTTGGCGGCGAACCCTACGTTTTCAACGGCCAGTTCACCCCCGACCGGGTCGGGCTGTGGACGTTTCGGGTCGACGGGTGGGGTGACCCCATCGAAACGTGGCGGCACGGTCTGACCGCCAAGCTCGAGGCGGGCCAGGGCGAAACGGAGTTGTCCAACGACCTGCTGGTCGGCGCGTCGCTGTTCGAGCGGGCCGCCACCGGTGTCCCGCGCGCGCTGCGGGATCCCTTGCTGGAGGCGGCCGCGGCGTTGCGGCAACCAGGAGACCCGCTCGGCCGCACCGCGTTGGCCCTGTCGCCGCAGGTGGAGGAGCTTCTCGCGAGCTACCCGCTGCGCGACCTGCTGACTCGCGGCGAAACGTACGGCGTGTGGGTGGACCGGCCGCTGGCCCGCTTCGGTTCGTGGTACGAGATGTTCCCTCGCTCCACCGGCGGATGGGACGCCGAGGGCAACCCCGTGCACGGGACCTTCGCCACGGCGGCCCAACAGCTGCCCCGCATCGCGAGGATGGGCTTCGACGTCGTCTACCTACCGCCGATCCACCCGATCGGCAAGGTACATCGCAAGGGGCGCAACAACTCTCCGACCGCAGCGCCGGGAGACGTGGGCTCGCCCTGGGCGATCGGCAGCGACGAGGGCGGCCACGACGCGATCCACCCGCAGCTGGGCACCATCGAGGACTTCGACCAATTCGTCGCCGCCGCAAGGGATCTGGGCATGGAGGTGTCCCTGGACCTGGCGCTGCAGTGCGCGCCGGATCATCCGTGGGCACGCGATCACCGGCACTGGTTCACCGAATTGCCCGACGGCACCATCGCCTATGCGGAGAACCCGCCCAAGAAGTATCAGGACATCTACCCGCTCAACTTCGACAACGACCCCGCGGGCCTGTACGACGAGGTGCTGCGGGTCGTCCGGCACTGGATGGACCACGGCGTCAAGTTCTTTCGGGTCGACAATCCCCACACCAAGCCACCGAACTTCTGGGCGTGGCTGATCGGGCAGGTCAAGGCGATCGACCCCGACGTGCTCTTCCTTTCCGAGGCGTTCACGCCGCCGGCCCGACAGTACGGCCTCGCCAAGATCGGTTTCACGCAGTCCTACAGCTACTTCACCTGGCGCACGTCCAAGCGAGAACTCACCGAGTTCGGCGAGGCGATCGCCGCCGCGGCGGACTTCCGGCGCCCCAACCTGTTCGTGAACACCCCCGACATCCTGCACGCGTCCCTGCAGCACAACGGCCCCGGCATGTTCGCGATCCGCGCGGTGCTGGCGGCGACCATGGGACCCGCGTGGGGCGTGTATTCGGGTTACGAGCTGTTCGAGCACCGCGCGGTGCGCGAGGGCAGCGAGGAGTACCTGGACTCGGAGAAGTACGAGCTGCGCCCCCGCGATTTCGAGGGCGCGCTGGCACAGGGTCGCTCGCTGGAGCCGTTCATCACGCGGCTCAACGAGATTCGCCGTCTGCACCCCGCCCTGCAGCAGCTGCGGACCATTCATTTCCACAGCGTGGACAACGACGCCCTGCTGGCCTACAGCAAGTTCGATCCCACTACCGGCGACTGCGTGTTGGTGGTGGTGACGCTCAACGCCTTCGGCGCCGAGGAAGCCACGCTGTTTTTGGATATGGCGGCATTGGGTATGGAGCCCTACGAGCGATTTTGGGTACGTGACGAAATCACCGGCCAGGAATTCCAATGGGGGCAAGCAAACTACGTTCGCATCGACCCTGCTCGGGCGGTCGCGCATGTGATCAACATGCCGGTCATCCCGCAGGAGTCCCGAATGACGCTGCTCCGTAGGCCGCCACACGGACCGGAGGGATTGTGACATGAGCCAAGCCGATCAACTCGCCAAGACGCACCTGGCGCCCGACCCCGAGGACCTCTCGCTCCTGCTGGCCGGCGCGCACTACAACCCGCACGGCATCCTGGGGGCCCACGAGTACGGCGACCACACCGTCATCCGGGCGTTTCGTCCGCACGCGGAAGAGGTCGTCGCGCTGGTGGGCCAGGACCGCTTCCCGCTGCAGCACGTCGAGGCCGGCCTGTTCGCCGTCGCCCTGCCGTTCGTCAACCTGATCGACTACCGGCTGGAGATCACCTACCCCGGTGGTGAGCCCTACGTCGTCGCGGACGCCTACCGCTTCCTGCCCACGCTCGGCGAGGTCGACCTGCACCTGTTCGGTGAGGGCCGCCACGAGCGGCTGTGGGAAGTGCTTGGCGCGCATCCTCGTTCGTTCACCACGGCCGACGGGGTGGTCAACGGCGTCTCGTTCGCGGTGTGGGCGCCCAACGCCAAGGGCGTCAACCTGATCGGCGAGTTCAACGGCTGGACCGGCAACGACGCCCCGATGCGAGTGCTGGGCTCGTCCGGCGTCTGGGAGCTGTTCTGGCCCGACTTTCCGCAGGAGGGCCTGTACAAGTTCCGGGTGCACGGCGCCGACGGGGCCGTGACCGAGCGCGCCGACCCCATGGCCTTCGCCACCGAGGTGCCGCCGCACACCGCCTCGCGGGTGACGCGCAGCCGGTACGAGTGGAGCGACGCCGACTGGATGACGCGGCGCGCCGAGCGCAATCCGGTGTTCGAGCCGATGAGCACCTACGAGGTTCACCTGGGCTCCTGGCGCCCGGGGCTGAGCTACCGCGACCTCGCCCACCAGCTGACCGCGTACGTGGTCGACCACGGGTTCACCCACGTGGAATTGCTGCCGGTGGCCGAGCACCCGTTCGCCGGATCCTGGGGCTACCAGGTGACGTCGTACTACGCACCGACGTCGCGGTTCGGCACGCCCGACGACTTCCGCGTCCTGGTGGACTCGCTGCACCAGGCGGGCATCGGCGTCATCGTGGACTGGGTGCCCGCTCACTTCCCGAAGGACGCGTGGGCGCTGGGGCGGTTCGACGGCACCCCGCTCTACGAGCACTCCGACCCCAAGCGCGGCGAGCAACTCGACTGGGGCACCTACGTCTTCGACTTCGGGCGCGCGGAGGTGCGCAACTTCCTGGTGGCCAACGCGCTGTATTGGCTCGAGGAGTTCCACATCGACGGGCTTCGGGTGGACGCCGTCGCGTCGATGCTCTACCTGGACTACTCGCGGCCCGTGGGCGGCTGGACCCCGAACGTCTACGGCGGCCGCGAGAACCTCGAGGCCGTGCAGTTCCTGCAGGAGATGAACGCCACCGCGCACAAGCATTCGCCGGGCATCGTCACCATCGCCGAGGAATCCACCTCATGGCCGGGCGTCACCCGCCCGACAAGCCTTGGTGGACTTGGCTTTTCGATGAAGTGGAACATGGGCTGGATGCACGACACGCTCGACTACATCAGCCGCGACCCGATCCACCGCAGCTACCACCACGGCGAGATCACGTTCTCGATGCTCTACGCCTACAGCGAGAACTTCGTCTTGCCGATCAGCCACGACGAGGTGGTGCACGGCAAGGGCACGCTGTGGGGCCGGATGCCGGGCAACAACCACACCAAGGCCGCCGGGCTGCGCAGCCTGCTGGCCTACCAGTGGGCCCACCCGGGCAAGCAATTGCTGTTCATGGGGCAGGAATTCGGGCAGCGCGCCGAATGGTCGGAGCAGAACGGCCTGGACTGGTGGCAGCTTGACGAGCAGGGCTTCTCCAACGGCGTCCTGCGCCTGGTGCAGGACATCAACGCGATCTACCAGAGCCGTCCCGCGCTGTGGAGCCAGGACACCGTTCCCGACGGCTATTCGTGGATCGACGCCAACGACTCGGCCAACAACGTCCTGAGCTTCCTGCGGTACGGCAGCGACGGTTCGGTGATGGCCTGCGTGTTCAACTTCGCGGGCAGCGAGCACAGCGGCTACCGGCTGGGGTTGCCGTTGGCCGGGCGTTGGCGCGAGGTGCTCAACACCGACGCGACCGTCTACAACGGTTCGGGCATCGGCAACATGGGCGGCGTCGACGCCACCGAAGACCCCTGGCACGGCCGCCCGGCCTCGGCGGTGATGGTGCTGCCGCCCACGTCGGCGTTGTGGTTCGAGCCCGAGTAGCGGTGTTTTGGGGCCGAGCGTCGACTTGTTGACACGGTTCGGCCGGATCGGCGCAAACAACTCGACGTTCGCGCGCGCGCTCAGTACAGCGCGTTGGCCAGGTTGCGCCGGCCCGCGACCACCTCGGGGTCTGCGGGGTCGAACAGCTCGAACAGTTCGACCAGCCGGGTGCGCACCCGGGTCCGCTCGTCGCCGGATGTGCTGCGCACCAACGCGATAAGCCGGGCGAACGCGGCGCTCACGTCCTGGTTGAGGATCTGCACGTCGGCGGCGTCGAAGGCGGCGTCGATGTCGCCCGGCGCCGCGTCGGCGACGGACACCGCGTCTGGGCGGTGCCCCGTTGCGCGTGTGAGGAAATCGATCTGGCGGATCGCTGCCTTCGCCTCGGCGCTCGCGGGGTCGGCGTCGAGGATCGCCTTATACGCCTGCCTGGCGGCGTCGAAATCGCCCTCGTCGAGGTGTTGACGCGCAGCCGCCAGCTGCGGGTCCACCGCCTCGACTTCCTCCGAACCGCTTGCGCCCCTGAGCTTTCCGGCCGTCGCCTGCAGCAGTGAGTCCACCCAGCGGCGCAACTGCTCGGGGGGTTGCATGCCCTGAAAGCTGGACAGCGGCTGCCCGGCGGCCAGCGCCACCACGGTGGGGACGGCGTCGATGCCGAAGATCTGGGCCACCCTGGGCGCCACGTCGACGTTGACCGTCGCCAGCGCCCACGTTCCGTTGTCCTCGGTGGCGAGGGCGGACAGCATGTCCAGCATCTCGATGCAGGCGTCGCTGCGCGGGGACCACAGCAGCACCACCACGGGCACTTCCTCGGACCGAAGCAGGACCTCGGCTTCGAAGTTGGCCTCGGTGATCTCGGTGGCACCGGGGGGCGTCGGGGCGCCGCCTCCGGGACCGCCTGCCGAGGCCTTCTGCTGTGCCCGCTGTTTGAGGCCGGACAGGTCGACCGCACCAGCCATCGCGGGCCCGATTGAGGATCGCGGACGCGTCACGCGGTCAAGTCTGGCATGCGGAACGACCCGCGAGCCACCCGGTGCGGCGGCCGCTCACGCACAGCGAAATCCGCGCCGCGGGCCGCGTCACCAGCCGGTATGACGAAAATCACACAGTCTGGCCGCCAGCAACGCCTTCCGACTGCGGGCAAATTATCCGGCCCGCAAGATCAGGGCGTCGCCCTGCCCGCCGGCCCCACACAGGGCCGCGACGCCGTAACCGGAGCCGCGGCGCTTGAGTTCCAGCGCCGCGTGCAGGGCGATGCGCGCCCCGGACATGCCGATCGGGTGTCCCACCGCGATCGCGCCGCCGTTGACGTTGACGATCTCGGGGTCCACACCGAGTTCGCGGGTCGAGGCCAGGGCCACAGCAGCAAACGCCTCGTTGATCTCGATGACGCCGAGCTGGTCGACGGAGATGCCCTCGCGGGCGATCGCCTTCTTGATGGCGTTGGCCGGCTGCGACTGCAGGGTCGAGTCCGGGCCCGCCACGACCCCGTGGGCGCCGATCTCGGCCAGCCACGAAAGCCCCAGCTGCTGCGCCTTCTCCTTCTTCATCACCACCACGGCGGCGGCGCCGTCGGAGATCTGCGAGGCCGAACCGGCGGTGATCGTGCCGTCGCGGCGGAACGCCGGCTTCAGCCCGGACAGCGACTCGACCGTCGTGTTCGCGCGGATTCCCTCGTCCTCGGCAAACTGCAGCGGATCGCCCTTGCGCTGCGGGATCTCGACGGGCACCACCTCGTCGGTGAACACGCCGTCCTTCCACGCCGCGGCGGCCTTCTGGTGCGACCCCGCGGCGTAGGCGTCCTGCTCCTCGCGGGTGAACTGGTCGAGGTCGTTGCGCTGCTCGGTGAGCGCGCCCATCGGCTGGTCGGTGAACACGTCGTGCAGCCCGTCGTAGGCCATGTGGTCGAGCACCGTGACGTCCCCGTACTTGTAGCCCGCGCGGCTGTCCATCAGCAGGTGGGGAGCCTTCGTCATGGACTCCTGACCGCCCGCGACCACCACGTCGAATTCGCCGGCGCGGATCAGCTGGTCCGCGAGCGCGATGGCGTCGATGCCCGACAGGCACATCTTGTTGATCGTCAGCGCGGGGACGTCCCAGCCGATGCCCGCCGCCACCGCGGCCTGCCGTGCCGGCATCTGACCGGCCCCGGCCGTCAGCACCTGGCCCATGATCACGTACTCGACGGCCGACGCCGGCACGCCCGCCTTCTCCAGCGCGCCGCGGATCGCGATCGCGCCCAGGTCCGTGCCCGAGAAGTCCTTCAGCGAGCCCATCAGCTTGCCGATGGGCGTCCGTGCTCCAGCAACGATCACCGACGTGGTCATGAATACCTCCTGGACGTGCGCGGACCCCGGATTTCGATCCCCCGAGAAGCGGAATCGTTGCCGCCAGGTTACCGTGGTGTGATGACGACCGATCAAGTTGACGCCCGTCAGGTCCTGGCCACCGCGCTGGTGACGGCGATCGATCACGTCGGCATCGCAGTCGCCGACCTGGACGCGGCCATCGAGTGGTACCACGACCATCTCGGGATGATCCTCGTGCACGAGGAAGTCAACGATGACCAGGGTATCCGCGAAGCCATGCTCGCCGTGCCGGGCGCCCTGAAGGGCACCGCACAGCTTCAGCTCATGGCGCCGCTGGACGACTCCTCGACCATCGCCAAGTTCCTCGACAAGCGCGGCCCCGGCATCCAGCAGCTGGCCGTTCGCACCAGCGACCTCGACAGCCTCTGCGAGAGCCTGCGGGCGCAGGGCGTCCGCCTGGTGTACGAGGCGCCCCGGCGCGGCACCGCAAACTCCCGGATCAACTTCATTCACCCCAAGGACGCCGGCGGGGTGCTGATCGAGCTCGTCGAGCAGGCCTAGTCTGGTCTAACAGCGCCGAGCGCCCCGCTGGCCGGGCACTCGGCGCCCAATCGTCATGACCACTTGCGCGTCGGTCCGCGCGTGCTGCGGTGAGTCCAACACGGCGTGTGCCAATGCCGCCGGTCTTCGACCAGTCCCGGGCCGCCCCCGAGCGTCGAATCGGCCGGCCATACCACCAGATGTGCGGTCCCCGAACGTATCTCGTGATCGCAACCGGGACAGCGATACGCCTTGACGGCGCGCGCCGCGGCGACGGGACGAACTTCGTACTGGTGGCCGTCGGGCCCGGTCTCCACCCGGGGCGGCCCGGCGAGCGGCGGGAGCGGCCGAACCCGGCGGGACGGGGCACGGCGCCGGGGCATGCGCCAAGTCTAGTGAGCGATCAGAACAACCGGTATTCGTCGCTGTCCATGCCGCGCATCTGGTCGTAATCCAGCGTCAGGCAACGGATTCCGCGATCGACCGCCAGCGTGCGGGCTTGCGGTTTGATCTGCTGTGCGGCGAACACTCCCTTCACCGGCGCCAGCACGCTGTCGCGATTGAGCAACTCGAGGTAGCGGGTGAGCTGCTCGACGCCGTCGATCTCACCGCGACGCTTGACCTCCACGGCGACGCAGCCGCCGCTCTCGTCGCGGCAGAGAAGGTCGACGGGACCGATCGCCGTCATGTACTCCCGGCGGACCAGGGTGTACCCCTCCCCCAGCAGGTGGACGTGCTCGGCGAGCAGTGCCTGCAGGTGCGCCTCGACGCCGTCCTTCACCAGCCCGGGGTCGACGCCGAGGTCGTGGCTCGAGTCGTGCTCGACCTCCTCGACGGTGATGCGCAACTGCTCGCCCCCCTTGTTCTGGACCACCCAGACCGGAGCCCGCTCGCCGGGCTCCTCGGTGAGCCAGCACGGGGGACTCATCCAATTCAGGGGCTTGTAGGCGCGGTCGTCGGCGTGGACGCTGACCGAGCCGTCGGCCTTGAACAGGAGCAGACGGCGCGCCGACGGGAGATGCGCGGTGAGCCGGCCGATGTAGTCGACGGTGCACTGGGCGATCACAAGACGCACCCGACTCACCTTAGAGCGTGGCCGACAAATTAGGCTGACGCCACCATGTCGGCCAACCTGAGCTTGGCGAAACGCATCGGCCGGGTGCTCGAGACGGTCACCCGTCAGAGCGGTCGGCTACCGGAGACACCCGCGTACGGCTCCCTGTTGCTGGGACGGGTCGCCGAGAGCCAGCGACGGCGCCGCATCCGCATCCAGATCATCCTGACCGTGCTCGTCCTGGGCGCCAACCTGATCGGGATCGCCGTCGCGCTGCTCCTGGTGACCGTCGCGATCCCGCAGCCGAGCGTGTTCGACGACGCGCCCTGGTGGATCACCTTTGCGGCCTCACCGGCCTATATCGCGCTGGCACTCGCGGTGGGGACGTACTGGATCACCCGCAGGACGGTCATATCGCTGCGTTGGGCGATCGAGGAGCGCGCGCCGACACCGGACGACGAACGCAACACGTTCCTGGCGCCTTGGCGGATCGCCCGCTTCGACCTGATTTTGTGGGGAGTCGGGGCGGTGGTGCTGACGACGCTCTACGGCCTGGTCAACACGCTGTTCATCCCGCGCTTCCTCATCGCGGTCGGCATCTGCGGCGTCTTGGTGGCCACCGGCAGCTATCTGCTCGCCGAGTTCGCGTTGCGGCCGGCGGCGGCGCAGGCGCTCGAAGCGGGGCCGCCACCAAGGCGATTCGCGTCCGGCATCATGGGCCGGACCATGGTGGTCTGGTTCCTCGGCTCGGGCCTCCCCGTCCTCGGCATCGCCTTCCTGGCGGGCTTCCAGGCCCTGATGCGAAACCTGACCGAGACCCAGTTCGCGGTCGGCGTGCTGATCGTCTCGCTCGCCACGGTGATCTTCGGTTGCCTCCTGATGTGGATCCTGGCCTGGATCACCGCGACTCCGGTGCGCGTGGTCCGCGCGGCGCTCCGGCGCGTCGAGCGCGGCGACCTGCGTGGCGACCTCGTCGTGTTCGACGGCACCGAACTCGGCGAGCTGCAGCGCGGTTTCAACGCGATGGTCGACGGGCTGCGTGAGCGCGAGCGGGTGCGCGACCTGTTCGGCCGGCACGTGGGGCGCGAGGTGGCGCTGGCCGCCGAGCGGGAGAAACCGAAGCTGGGCGGCGAGGAGCGCCACGTCGCGGTGGTCTTCATCGACATCATCGGCTCGACCAAGCTGGTGACCAGCCGGCCCGCGGCCGAGGTCGTCGCGTTGCTCAACCGGTTCTTCGCGATCATCGTCGAGGAGGTGGACCGACACTGCGGTCTGCTCAACAAGTTCGAGGGCGACGCGACCCTGGCGATCTTCGGCGCCCCGAACCACCTCGACAGTCCCGAGGATCAGGCGCTGGCGGCGGCCCGTAACATCGCCGGTCGGCTCTCGCGCGAGATCGCCGAGTGCCAGGCCGGAATCGGGGTCGCGGCGGGCCAGGTCGTGGCCGGCAACGTCGGCGCGCGGGAACGCTTCGAGTACACCGTGATCGGCGAACCGGTCAACGAGGCGGCGCGACTGTGCGAGCTCGCCAAGCAGCAGCCGACCCTGTTGCTGGCGACGGCCGACACGCTGGACGGCGCGAGCGAAAGCGAGCGCGCCCGTTGGACATTGGGTGACACCGTCACGCTGCGCGGGCACGACGAGCCCACGCGGCTGGCCCTGCCGGTCGAGGACGCCGAGCGCGAGTGAGCTTCACGCGTGCCGCAGCACCAGCAATTCGCCGGTGAGCGTGCCGTTTCCGAGCAGCCGCCCGATGTCCGAACTCTGCCGCTCGGCCAATTGCCAGGCCCGCGTGTGACCGTGCCGGTCCGCCAATTCCTTTTCCACCTTGTCCACCCGCCGATCCCACTCGTCGGGGATTTCCGGCAGCTCCGCGGTGCGCAGCCACCGCTCGACACGAAGCCCGGAGCGCTCCGCCAACTCCGCGAGGCCGTCGGGGGTCGGGAAGTGGTTCTCGGCGAGCCGCTCATCGGGGATGTCGCGGTGAATGACGAACGCCAGCAACCCGATCGGGCCGCCGGGCCGTACGGTCCGTCGCAGCTCACGGAGAAGCCCGAGCTGGTCCGGCGTCGTGCACAACACCCCCAGCGACCAGGCGGCGTCGAAGCTCGATTCCGCGAGCGGCAACGCCGCGGCGTCGGCGCGCGCCACCGGGAAGCCGAACAACCGCTTCGCCGCGCGACAGGCGCCCGCCTCGGGTTCGACGAGGACCGGGCGAACCGCGCTCGCTTGCGCCGCGTAGGCGGCGGGTCCGCCGACCCCGGCGCCGCAATCCAGAAGCGAGTCGCCCGGTGCCAGCGCCATCTGCTCGATGAGCCAATCCAGGGCGGCGGGGCTGCCGCTTCCCCGGCATCCCGCCGGCACGTGGTAGTCGGGGCCGAGGTCGGCGGCCACGCGGGCCGTCCATTCCGCGACCGTGTCGAACTCGGCCTCCATCGCTTCCGTCACGCTGTCTCCTCCCGAATGCGGCGGCCGACCTCCGCCTTGATCTCCGCGCCGATGCGGGTGCCGGACGCCGACGCCAGCCCGGAGACGTTGACGCCGTCGACACCCTCGATGGACAACAGGGCGCGCGCCTCGTCGACGGCCGCGGCGATGCCGGCCGCGACCGGGTCCGCCGCACCCAGCACCCGCTCGGTCACCGCCTCGTCCAGTTCGAGTCCCGGCAGGCCCTGCAGCACGGCCGCGGATACGGTGTCGGTGAACACCGCGACCGCGGCGATCACCGGAATCGACAGCCCCTGTGACCGGGCCGTCGCCACGAACTCCGCGATCATCGCGGGAAACGGCACGTGGTTGAGCACCGCCAGACTGGCCCCGGCCCGCTGCTTCTGCACCAGCCGGCCGGGCCGCGCGGACACCGGTGGCGCCGTGGGCGTTTCGGGCACGGCCGCGACCATGTCGAGCGACGCGGCCAAAGCGACCAGGCGGGGCCCGTCCAGGTCGAAGGTCTGGGTGACGTCCGGACGCACGTCGTAGCCGCGGCCGTCCCCGGTGACGCAGAGCACCGTGTCGACCCCGATGGTCTTGAGCCCGCGCAGCTCCTGCTCGAGCACCACCCGGTTGCGGTCGCGGCACGACAGGGTGATCCATGGCGCGACGCCCGCGTCGAGCAGCAGCGAACCCATCAGCGTCGGCGGGAAGTCGGGCTTGTTCTGATGCTCACCCACCAGCACCGCGTCACAACCCGGCGCGAGGACGGCGGCGGTGGCCGCGACGTCGTCGCGATCGAACGGCGTGCAGCTGAAGTCGGTGAGCACCAAGGGGGCCCGGACGGGCCGCGGCGCGGACGGCACGGCCGACTTAACCGGCCAGGGCACGACGTCGGCGAATGCGCAAGGGCCTGGACGCATTTCGCACTGGCCGTCCGGGCGCACGCCGCCGCACGGCCCGAACTCCATCCGTTTCGGACATGCCGACTCCACCGACAAGCTGCGCCCTTCTCCCGCGCGAATGTCCCCTGCGTGTACCCGGTGCGGTGCGGGCACAAGCGTGCGCTTGAAATCGGGCGCCAGCGGGTAATTGGACCGGCATGACAGGAATTGGAACGGCCCGCCGCATTTCCGTCGCCGCCGCGATAGCCGCGGCGGTCACGCTGAGCACGTTGACCGCGAGCTGCAGCTCGGACAAGGACAAGAACAAGAGCCCGTCCACCTCGACGGTCACCACGACCGTCACGACGCCTGCCAGCACGACGACGGTACCTCCCGCGTCCCCCGCCCCCGGGGGACCGGGTGACACGGGCGCGCCGGGGTCCGGCACTGGGCCCGGTGGTGCTTCGACCGCCGTGCCGGGCGGCGGAGCCGGCGCCGGCCCGGGCGGGGCCAGCGCGGGCGTACCGGGTGCGAGCGCGGGCGCCGGCCCGGGTGGCGCGGGAGCGTGCGCGGGGCCGGTGTGCGTCGGCACCCCGCCCGCACCGTGATCGGCGGCGCCTGACGGCTCAGCCGACGGTTGCCACGGCCGGCACGGCGTTCGTTGCGGCGCGGGCGATCTCACCCCGCACCAGCACCGCGACGAGCGCCGCGCCGGCCAGCAGCAGCGCGCCCACGAACAGCACGGTCGACGGCCATCCCCCGGCGCCGTAGACGACGCCGCCCAGCGCACCGGCGACCGAACCACCCAGGTAGTAGCTGAACAGATACAGCGCCGCCGCCTCGGCGCGGTCGCGCTGGGCAACCGCGCCGACCCAGCCGCTGGCCACGGTGTGCGCCGCGAAGAACCCGCCGGTGAAGACGCCGACGCCGACGATGATCGCCGCCAGGGTTTGCGGGACGGTCAGCAGCAGCCCGAGCGCCGTGATCGGCAGCGCGCCCGCCAGCACGAGCTGACGGCCCCGGCGATCGGCGAGCCGGCCGGCCACCACGGACGTCCAGGTGCCGACGAGGTAGAGCGCGAACAACAGGCCGACCACCGATGACGCCAACTCGAACGGGCGGGCGCTGAGTCGGTAGCCCAGGTAGTTGTAGACGGTGACGAACCCGCCCATCAGGGCGAAGCCCACCGCAAAGAGCTTCCACAACACGGGGTTTCGCGCGTGCGCGGCGAGATTGCGGACGGTGGCGCGCACGCTCGCCGGCTTGGGGGTGAAGAACTGGGAGCGGGGCACCGCAACGGCGAACAGCGCGGTGCCGGCCAGGTTTGTCAGCGCGCAGACCAGCAGAGCGACGCGCCAATTGCTGACGTCGACGATCAGCGACGGGACGATCCGTCCTACCAGACCTCCCACCGTCGTCCCGGCGATGTAGCGTCCCATCGCGGCGCCGAGCGAGGACGCGTGCACCTCCTCCGCCAGGTACGCCATCGCGACCGCGGGGATCCCCGCGAGCGCCACGCCGTGCAGCGCCCGGCCGACCAGCAGGACGCCGAGCGTGGGGCTGAACGGCAGCAACAGCCCGATGACGCTGGAGGCCACCCCGGACGTGAGCATCACGGTGATGCGCCCATAGCGTTCGGAGAGCACGCTGGCCGGAATGATCGCCACCGCAAGCATTCCCGTGGTGAGCGAGACGGTGAGTGCCGCGGTGGCCGGGGTGATCCGGTAGTAATCCGACAGGGCGGGCAGCAGGGCCTGGCTGCAGTACATCGCGGCGAAGCTGGCGAGTCCGGCACCGTACAGCGCTGCGGTCACGCGCCGGAATCCGCGCGTTCCGGTCCGGTGGGCGGTGGGCGTCGACACGGTCTGACTCATGCCACCGATGCTCCCCCCACGGTGCTCATATGTGAAATGAATCGTTTGATGGATAATGATGTTTCTGTCGCATAAGTCGAGGTGGTGGCCGTGTCGGGAGACGATTACGAGTGGTTCATCACACTCGCGGAGCTCGAGCACGTCACGGCGGCGGCGGCGCAGCTGCACGTCGCGCAGCCGACGCTGACCCGGATGCTGGCGCGCCTGGAACGCCAGCTCGGCGTCGCGCTGTTCGACCGTCACGGCCGGCGGCTCTCGCTCAACACCTATGGCCGGATCTTCTACGAGCGCGCGCGGCGAGCGCAGTCCGAGCTGGACGCGGCCCGGCGCGCGATCGACGACCTGAGCAATCCCGCGGTGAGCGAGATCCGGCTGGGCTTCCTCGGTTCCTTCGGCGTGGTGGTGGTGCCACGCCTGATCGCCGGGTTCAAGGCGTCCTCACCGCGGGTGACGTTCACGCTCGAAGAGGGGTCCGCGGAGTCGATCGGCGACCTGGTGCAGTCGGGCTCCGTCGACATCGGGGTGGTGTCCCCCCGGCCCCAAGCGCCGACGTTGGCCTGGCGCAGCCTGTTTCGTCAGCGACTCGGCGTGGCGGTCCCCGGCGGCCACCGGCTCGCGCACGAGGCGGCGGTATCGCTGATCGACCTGGCCGACGACGCGATGGTCGCGATGCACCCGGGCTTCGGCATGCGCCGGCTGCTCGACGAGCTCTGTGCCGCGGCGCAATTCCGGCCGCGGATCGTCCTGGAGGCGGCGACTTTGACCACGACGGCCGGCCTCGTCGCCGCCGGACTCGGCGTGAGCCTGCTCCCCATTGACGGCAGCGAGTACGCATCCGGGATCACCGTGCTGCCGCTGGCCGACGCGGACGCCTATCGCGACGTGGGAATGATCTGGCATTCCGGTCGGCCGCTGTCCCGCCCCGCCCGGGACTTCATCGCGTCGGCCGCGGCCGTGCAGCGGCAACGACCCACTGCTGAGGACGGGGTGAAGGCGCGGCGCCGACGTTGACGGACGGGGTCAACGGACGGACAGTTCGGACCGCCTCAACCGCTCCTCCAAACGCCCCTTGAGGACGGCGACGCGCAGTAATTGGATCGTGAGGTTGAGTGAACCCAGCATCGGGAACAAGCCGATATAGATTCGCAGGGAATGGATTCCGTGCAATTCGATGCTCCCCAACACATAAAAGCATCCGATGGTGAACACCGCGGCGGGGATGGAAAACGCGAGGAGCGACCGCCGCTCGGCGATGACCTGCGCCGCGACATGCAGCTCCTCATCGGACATCGGCTCACCGCGGCGCAGCTTGGTGAGCGCGCTTCTGAAGCCTCCGATCCGTTCCCCGGTCGGCGTGGGCTGGCGCCGCAGAAGCCGCCCGACGTAGACGAAAGCGCATGCGGCGAAAAAGATCTCCGCAAGGGCAGCGATCACCATGAGCTCGGCCAACACGCTCATCGGCTTCCGCTTCCTGGCGAACGCCCCCCAGCCATCGTCCGCGAGGGCGATGCGAAGGTGACTGCGGGGTCTCCGTCCTCCCAAAGCAGCAGTTGACGAACGGCCGCGCGGGGCCCATACGGGCGGAGCATGGTGCTGGCAGGCCGGGGCCGAACGCGCTGCGGCCACCAGAACCACCGCCCAAGCAGCGCGGCGATCGACGGTGTCATGAAGGCTCGCACGATCAGCGTGTCGAACAACAACCCGAGGGCGATCGTCGTCCCGATCTGGCCCAGCACCAACAGGGTGGCGAACGCGAACGAGGACATGGTGAAAGCGAAGACGAGCCCCGCGGCGGTCACCACGGCCCCGCTGCCGGCCATTCCCCGGATGATCCCGGTGTTCAGCCCGGCGCGGATTTCCTCCTTGAACCTCGAAATGAGCAGGAGGTTGTAGTCAGATCCCACGGCCAACAAGATGATCACGGACAGCGCAAGGCAGATCCAATACAACTTGATCCCGATGATGTCCTGCCAGAGCAGAACGGACAGGCCGAAGGACGCACCCAGCGACAGCGCCACGGTGCCCACGATGACGATCGCGGCCACCAGACTGCGGGTGATGATCACCATGATCGCGAGGATGAGACTCAGCGCGGAGATGCCAACGATCATCAGGTCGTACTTCGCGCCGTCCGCGATGTCCTTGTAGGTCGCGGCCGTGCCGGCGAGGTAGATGTTGGAGTCGCCGAGCGGCGTGTTCTTGACCGCCAGCTTCGCCGCATTGGTGATCGGGTCGATGTGCGAAATCCCTTCGGGCGTCGCCGGATCGCCCTCATGGGTGATGATCATGCGCGCCGCTTTCCCGTCAGAAGAGAGAAAGAGTTTGAGCCCGCGCTTGAACTCGGGGTTGTCAAACGCCTCGGGCGGCAGAAAGAAGGAATCGTCGTTCTTGGCGGCGTCATACGCCTGCCCCAGGGCGGTCGCGGTGTCCGTGTTCGCCCTCGTCTGGGCGTTGATTCCAAAGTTGGTCGCGAAGTTGGAGAGCGTGAGGCCAAGGTTCTTTTCTTGGTCGGCGATCTGCGGCGGCAGCAGCGCCACCAGCTTCTGTTGACCCGCGTCCAGCTTGTCCAGGCTGGCGGTGAGCGTCGCGAACTGTTCGCTCAGCTGGTCGATGCCGTCCAGCGCGTCGAAAAGTGACCGGAACGCATAGCAGACGGGGATGTCGTAGCAATGCCGTTCCCAGTAGAAGTAGCTGCGGATCGGCCGAAAGAAGTCATCGAAGTTCGCGATCTTGTCGCGCAGGTCGGTGATGATGGCGACGGTGTCGTGGAAGCCTTGCGTTTCCTCGTTCGTCGAAGCCGCGAGATCCTTCTGCAGCGCGTACTGCCGGTTGAGGATGCTGATGGTATCCCTCAGGGTGTCGGCCTGCTTCCGGATGTCCTCGGCGCGGTCCTTCTGATATTGCAGGTTCTCGACGCTGCCGAGGCTGCCGGCGCTGATCTGGAAGGCGAGGGAGGTGTGCTCGAGCGGTGTCCCCAACGGCCTGGTCATGGACTGCACTTGGGCGATGCCGGGCAGGTGGGCGATCGCCTTCGCCACCCGTTCGAGATTGATCATGTCGGCCGGATTGCGCATGTCGTGGTCGGTCTCGATCATCAGCAGCTCGGGGTTGAGCCGGGCCTGTGAGAAGTGCCGCTCCGCGGCCGCATACCCGACGTTGGCGGGCGCACTGGCCGGAATGTAGCGCCGCGCATCGTAATTCGTCTGATACCCCGGCAGCGCGAGCAGACCGATCAGGGCGACCCCGATCGCCACCACCAAAATCGGTCCGGGCCAGCGCACGATCGCGGTGCCGATGCGCCGCCACCCCCGCGTCGCGACCGGACGTTTCGGGTCGAGCAGCCCGAACAGGCTCGCCACGGTGATGATGGCCGGGGCGAGGGTGAGGGCTGCGGCAAGGGCAACCCCGATGCCGATCGCGGCGGGGATGCCGAGGCTCTGGAAGTAGTTCAGCCGGGTGAAACGCAGACACAACACCGCGCCCGCCACGGTCAGGCCCGAACCCAGTACGACATGGGTGGTGCCGCGATACATGGTGTAGTAAGCGGTTTCGCGATCCTGGCCTTCGTGACGCGCCTCGTGATACCGGCCGACGAAGAAGATCGCATAGTCGGTGCCCGCGGCGATCACCAGCAGCGTCAGCAGATTGGTGGCGTACGTCGACAACCCGATCAATCCGGCATTGCCCAGGAAAGCGACGATGCCTCGGGCGGCGGCCATTTCGACGATCACCGTGACCAGGACCAGGAGTGCCGTCACCGACCGGTACACCCACAACAACATCCCCAAGATCACCAGGACGGTGATCACGGTGACCTTGAAGATGCCCTTGCTGCCCACCTCGAACTGATCGGTGACCAGCGGCGCCGCGCCGGTGACGTAGGCCTTGACCCCGGCGGGTGGCGGCGTCTGCCCCACGACCTTGCGGACGGCGTCGACCGACTCGTTGGCCAACTCGTCGCCTTGGTTGCCGGCGAGATACACCTGCACGTAAGCGGCTTTGCCGTCCTTGCTTTGCGAGCCCGCCGCCGTCAGGGGATCGCCCCAGAAGTCCTGGACGTGCTCGACGTGCTTCGGATCACGCTCGAGTTTACGCACCAGGGCGTCGTAGAAGCGGTGAGCGTCGTCACCGAGCGGCTTGTCACCCTCGAGAACGATCATCGCCGAACTGTCGGAATCGAATTCGTGGAACACCTTGCCGATGTGGCGCATGGCTTGGAACGACGGCGCGTCCGGGGTATTGAGCGAGACGTTGTGCGCTTTGGCCACGTCCTCGAGGTTGGGCACCGCGATGTTCGACACGGCCGCCAGTCCCACCCACACGAGCAGAATCGGCACGCAGAGCCGGCGGATCGCGGCCGCCAGCGCGGGCCGCGGGGCGCCTTCCTCGGTCATGCCGATTTCACCAGGCAGAAGGTGTACGCGTTCACTTCGTTGACGACCCTTTCGTCCTTCACCTCGCCGTCCACCAGGATGCGACAGCCTAGAGACCTGCTATTTCCCTGTGCCACAACATTTGTGAAGGCACCGGGCTGGGTGGTCACCATGGTCAGCGTCCAGGGCAAGGTCGCGTTCATGACTTGCTGCGGTTGCACGTTGATGTCGACGTAGTTGATCGTCGCCGTCGCATTCGCATCACCGAAGACCTCGAGCGTGATGCGCTTGGGGTTGAAGGGCTCGGTCTGCTCGGACAGGCCGCCGCCGGCCGAGGTGTTGTGGTGCGAGCCGAAGACTCCGTGCAGGCGATACACGCAGAACGCCGCCACCGCCGCCACGACGACGACCACCAGCAGGGGCCACCATCGCCTGGCCACGCTCGCCGGAGAATACGTTCTCACCGTTGGCATTTCGCGTTCCGTCCTATCCGGCGTCGCGTCCTGGTTACAAGCGACCGGCGACACCCGTCGAGCCGCGAGTGGCGACTTGCCTGTCGCACACTGGCTTCCCCGCTATCCGTGCGCTAGAGTTGGACGCATAAGGAATTCTGCGGCCGTAGAATTCCAGTGTCAAGCGGTAGGCGGAATTCTTGGTCAAACGCAGTCACTCCGGCCGACGGCCGGGGCCAACCGCCACGCAAGCGGCGATCGAGGACAGCGCTCGCAAGCTCTTCGCGGAACACGGCTACGACCGAACCACCGTCCGGCAGGTCGCCAAGAACGCCGGCGTCGACCCTGGCTTGGTGACCTACTTCTTCGGCACCAAGTGGGAACTCTTCTTGGCGGTCGTCGAGCCGGTCGCGGATATGGCCGCGCTGATCGATGGGGTCGTCTCCGGCGACCACGCCACGGCCGGTCGACGGCTTGCCACGGCCATCATCGAGATCCTCGCCGACGAAGCCCGGCGACGATCCATGGTGAGCATGATCCGCGCCGCCACGTCCGAACCGGAAGCCGCGAAGTTGGTACGACAATTCCTGACGTGCAACATACTTCAGCCCATCGCCGAACGACTCGGGGCCGAGGACGCCGCCTACCGAGCCAGCCTGGTGATGTCGCAGATCTCCGGCTACGCCATGGCGAACAGCATCGTGGGCCTCGAACCATTGACGGGTCACCCGCGCGCACGTGTCGCGGCGGATCTGGGCGACACCCTGCAGCGCTATCTGCTCGGGCCGCTTGAGCCCTGACGCGCTCAACGGTCACTGCCGTGTCGCTTTTCCGCTAGTTTTGTCGGCGCCGTGGTGTAACTGTGGAAACGTGCAAGCCGACTTCGACCGCTGCTACCGGGCCGTCCAATCCAAGGATGCCCGGTTCGACGGCTGGTTCGTGACCGCCGTGCTCACCACCGGAATCTACTGCCGGCCCAGCTGTCCCGCGCGGCCGCCGTTCGCGCGCAACGTGCGCTTCTATCCCAGCGCGGCGGCCGCGCAGCGCGCGGGCTTCCGCGCGTGCAAGCGGTGCCGCCCGGACGCCTCACCGGGGTCGCCGGAATGGAACGTGCGCGGCGACGTGGTCGCTCGCGCCATGCGGCTGATCGCCGACGGCACGGTCGACCGGGACGGCGTCGGCGGGCTGGCGGCCCACCTCGGATACACCACGCGACAGTTGGAGCGGCTGCTGCAGGCCGAGGTCGGTGCCGGGCCGCTCGCGCTGGCCCGCGCGCAGCGCGACCAGACCGCCCGTGTGCTGATCGAGACCACGGACCTGCCGTTCGGAGACGTGGCGTTCGCCGCCGGGTTCTCGAGCATCCGCCAGTTCAACGACACCGTGCGACTGGTGTTCGAGGCCACCCCGTCGGCGCTGCGCCGGCGCGCGACGGGTCAGCCGGGTCCGGCGACCGGGGTGCTGACGCTCCGGCTACCGGTGCGCACACCGTTCGCGTACGAGGGCGTCTTCGGCCACCTGGCGGCCACCGCCGTGCCCGGGTGCGAGGAGGTGCGCGGCGGCGCCTACCGCCGCAGCCTGCGACTTCCGCGAGGCACCGCGGTGGTCGCCCTCACCCCGGCCGTCGACCACGTGCGCTGCGCGCTCGTCCTCGACGACTTCCGCGACCTCACCACCGCGATTGCCCGTTGCCGCCGGCTCCTGGACCTCGACGCCGACCCCGAGGCGGTGGTCGACGCCCTGTCGGGCGACGAGCAGTTGGCCCCGATCGTGAAAAAGGCACCCGGGCAGCGCATTCCGCGCACGGTCGACGAGGCCGAACTGGCCGTGCGGGCGGTGCTCGGCCAGCAGGTGTCGACCAAGGCGGCACGGACTCACGCCGGCCGACTGGTGGCGGCCTACGGGCGTCCGATCCACGATGCCGACGGCGGGCTGACCCACACCTTCCCGTCGGTCGACGAACTGGCCGACATCGATCCCGTCCACCTGGCGGTCCCCAAGGCGAGGCAGCGGACCCTGAGTGCGTTGGTCGGCGGCCTCGCCGACCGGAGCCTCGTGCTGGACGCGGGCAGCGACTGGGATCGCGCCCGCGCGCAGCTGCTCGCGCTGCCCGGCATCGGCCCGTGGACGGCAGAGGTCATCGCGATGCGCGGCCTGGGAGATCCGGACGCCTTTCCCTCGAGCGACCTCGGGCTGCGGCTGGCTGCCGAGGACCTCGGACTCCCGACCGATCAGCGAAGACTGACCGCGCGCAGCGCGCGCTGGCGGCCCTGGCGTTCGTACGCCACCCAGCACTTGTGGACCACCCTCGATCATCCGGTAAACCATTGGCCACCACAGGAGGTCGCGTGATCACCTACCGCACCGTCGACAGCCCCATCGGACCGCTGACCCTGGCGGGCCGGGACTCGGTCCTGACCCACCTGCGCATGGTCGACCAGACCTACGAGCCCAGCCGCGCCGACTGGTCGCCCGACCCAAAGGCGTTCGACGATGTCGTCGAGCAACTCGTCGCCTATTTCGCCGGCGATCTCACCGACTTCGATGTCCGAATCGACCTGCACGGCAGCGAGTTCCAGCGCCGCGTCTGGGCGGCACTGCTGACCATTCCCTACGGGGAGACCCGGTCGTACGGCCAGATCGCCCACCAAATCGGCGCGCCCGGCTCGGCCCGCGCGGTGGGACTGGCCAACGGCCACAATCCCATTGCGATCGTCGTCCCGTGCCATCGCGTCATCGGGGCCGGCGGCAGCCTCACCGACTACGGCGGAGGACTCGATCGGAAGCGGACGCTGCTCGACCTGGAAAAGGGCCGGGCGTCGGCGAACTCCGATTTGACCCTGTTCGATTAGGCCGGCGAACGTCGACTCGTTGCGATATTTAGCCGGAATTTCCGCAACAAGTCGACGTTCGACCGCGTAAGAAATGCAAAAACACCCCCGCTTGCGCGGGGGTGTTTTTGTATATGTTCGGCGGTGTCCTACTTTTCCACCCGGAGGGGCAGTATCATCGGCGCTGACAGGCTTAGCTTCCGGGTTCGGAATGGGACCGGGCGTTTCCCTGTCGCTGTGGCCGCCGTAACTCTATTTAAATTTGTGGGTATCGGTGGGGGGTGTGGTGTCAGAAAGACAGTGGTTGCGATGTGTTTAAGTAAGTTTTCGGCCGGTTAGTGCCAGTTCCCTTCACTCATTGCTGAGCTTCCAGGTCTGGCCTATCAAACCCGTGTTCTGCGGGGGGCCTTATCCCTCTAAAAGGGTGAGAAACCTGATCTTGGAGAAGGTTTCCCGCTTAGATGCTTTCAGCGGTTATCCTGTCCGAACGTGGCTATCCAGCGGTGCTCCTGGTGGAACAACTGGTATACCAGAGGTTCGTCCGTCCCGGTCCTCTCGTACTAGGGACAGGTTTCCTCAAGTTTCTGACGCGCGCGGCGGATAGAGACCGAACTGTCTCACGACGTTCTAAACCCAGCTCGCGTGCCGCTTTAATGGGCGAACAGCCCAACCCTTGGGACCTGCTCCAGCCCCAGGATGCGACGAGCCGACATCGAGGTGCCAAACCATCCCGTCGATATGGACTCTTGGGGAAGATCAGCCTGTTATCCCCGGGGTACCTTTTATCCGTTGAGCGACACCCCTTCCACTCGGGGGTGCCGGATCACTAATCCCGACTTTCGTCCCTGCTTGACTTGTAGGTCTCGCAGTCAAGCTCCCTTGTGCATTTACACTCAACACCTGATTGCCGTCCAGGTTGAGGGAACCTTTGGGCGCCTCCGTTACATTTTAGGAGGCAACCGCCCCAGTTAAACTACCCACCAGGCACTGTCCGTGAACCGGATATACGGTTCGACGTTAGGTGTCCAATACGATCAGAGTGGTATTTCAACAACGACTCCGCCCCAACTGGCGTTGGGGTTTCACAGTCTCCCACCTATCCTACACAAACCGTACCGAACACCAATACCAAGTTGTAGTGAAGGTCCCGGGGTCTTTTCGTCCTGCCGCGCGTAACGAGCATCTTTACTCGTAGTGCAATTTCGCCGAGTCTATGGTTGAGACAGTTGAGAAGTCGTTACGCCATTCGTGCAGGTCGGAACTTACCCGACAAGGAATTTCGCTACCTTAGGATGGTTATAGTTACCACCGCCGTTTACTGGGGCTTAAATTCTCCGCTTCACCTTACGGTTAACGGGTCCTCTTAACCTTCCAGCACCGGGCAGGCGTCAGTCCGTATACATCGTCTTGCGACTTCGCACGGACCTGTGTTTTTAGTAAACAGTCGCTTCTCACTGGTTTCTGCGACCGGATCCCGCTCCCAGCGCAGGCTGTTCACGGTGTTCCGGTCCCCCTTCTCCCGAAGTTACGGGGGCATTTTGCCGAGTTCCTTAACCATAGTTATCTCGTACGCCTCGGTATGCTCTACCTGACCACCTGTGTCGGTTTGGGGTACGGGCCGTGTGTGTGCTCGCTAGAGGCTTTTCTTGGCAGCAGAGGCTCACCGAATTCGCCTCAATCGGCTATGCATCACCTCTCAGGAATATGAGCGACGGATTTGCCTATCGCTCTCCCTACAGGTTTGCCCCAGTGTTACCACTGACTGGTACGGCTACCTTCCTGCGTCACCCCATCGCTTGACTACTACCAGCGAAGGTCCCATGCAGCCGGCGATCCTCGCACCCCGAAGGGATTGATAGACCACCTTTTGGATGGTTAGTACCGCTGATTCGTCAGGGACGCCCACACACGGGTACGGGAATATCAACCCGTTGTCCATCGACTACGCCTGTCGGCCTCGCCTTAGGTCCCGACTCACCCTGGGCGGACTGGCCTGGCCCAGGAACCCTTGGTCTTACGGCGGGCAAGGTTCTCACTTGCCTTATCGCTACTCATGCCTGCATTCTCACTCCCCCACCCTCCACCACCGGTCACCCGATGGCTTCGCTGAATGGGGGACGCTCCCCTACCCAACCTTGCGGTTGCCGCGGCTTCGGCGGTGTGCTTGAGCCCCGCTACATTATCGGCGCACAATCACTTGACCAGTGAGCTATTACGCACTCTTTCAAGGGTGGCTGCTTCTAAGCCAACCTCCTGGTTGTCTTTGCGACTGCACATCCTTTTCCACTTAGCACACGCTTAGGGGCCTTAGCCGGCGATCTGGGCTGTTTCCCTTTCGACGTACGGAGCTTATCCCCCGCCGTCTCACTGCCACGCTATACACCACGGCATTCGGAGTTTGGCTGACGTCAGTAACCTAGTAGGGCCCATCGGCCATCCAGTAGCTCTACCTCCGTGGTGAAACACGCAACGCTGCACCTAAATGCATTTCGGGGAGAACCAGCTATCACGGAGTTTGATTGGCCTTTCACCCCTACCCACAGCTCATCCCCTCAGTCTTCAACCTAAGTGGGTTCGGGCCTCCACGCGGTCTTACCCGCGCTTCACCCTGGCCATGGGTAGATCACTCCGCTTCGGGTCCAGAACATGCCACTACACCCCAAAGGGGATGCGCCCTATTCAGACTCGCTTTCGCTGCGGCTACCCCTCACGGGTTAACCTCGCGACATGTCCCTGACTCGCAGGCTCATTCTTCAAAAGGCACGCCATCACCCCACGAGGAGGCTCTGACGGGTTGTAGGCACACGGTTTCAGGTACTCTTTCACTCCCCTCCCGGGGTACTTTTCACCATTCCCTCACGGTACTAATCCGCTATCGGTCATCGAGAAGTATTTAGGCTTACCGGGTGGTCCCGGCAGATTCACAGCAGATTCCACGGGCCCGCTGCTACTCGGGAGTTGATACGAGGTAGGTGCCGGGTTTTCGCGTACCGGGCTTTCACCGTCTGCGGCGGACCGTCCCAGGCCACTTCCGCTAACCACGACACTTTCTGACTACCCCTCAGCCAGGTAGAGCTGAGATGTATCAATCCCACGACCCCGCACACACAACCCCTACCCGGTTACACATGTGAGCGGTTTAGCCTGTTCCGCGTTCGCTCGCCACTACTGACGGAATCACAATTGTTTTCTCTTCCTACGGGTACTGAGATGTTTCACTTCCCCGCGTTACCTCCCGCACCCTATATATTCAGATGCGGGTAACACGACATCACTCGTGCTGGGTTTCCCCATTCGGAAATCCTCGGATCAACGCTCGGTTGACAGCTCCCCGAGGCATATCGCAGCCTCCCACGTCCTTCATCGGCTCTCGATGCCAAGGCATCCACCATGCGCCCTTAAGAACTTACTTTCACACAAAAATCAGAAGAAATTACACAAATGAACACGTGCCACGAGGGCAGCGCGTCCATTAGATGCTCGCAACCACTATCCAATAATCAAACACCACACCCCACCACCAAGATGGGGAGACTCCACGCGGACTGGCCGAGTGTTGCCTCAGGGCCCAATAGTGTGTCTGGCTTTCGCTTGTTGTCGTGCACCCGGCCCCGCCCACTACAGGCGAAGGCCCCTCACGGCTCACACCCCACCAATTGGGGTGTTTTTCGTGGTGCTCCTTAGAAAGGAGGTGATCCAGCCGCACCTTCCGGTACGGCTACCTTGTTACGACTTCGTCCCAATCGCCGATCCCACCTTCGACAGCTCCCTCCCAAAGGGTTAGGCCACTGGCTTCGGGTGTTACCGACTTTCATGACGTGACGGGCGGTGTGTACAAGGCCCGGGAACGTATTCACCGCAGCGTTGCTGATCTGCGATTACTAGCGACTCCGACTTCACGGGGTCGAGTTGCAGACCCCGATCCGAACTGAGACCGGCTTTAAAAGGATTCGCTTAACCTTACGGCATCGCAGCCCTTTGTACCGGCCATTGTAGCATGTGTGAAGCCCTGGACATAAGGGGCATGATGACTTGACGTCATCCCCACCTTCCTCCGAGTTGACCCCGGCAGTCTCTCACGAGTCCCCGGCATTACCCGCTGGCAACATGAGACAAGGGTTGCGCTCGTTGCGGGACTTAACCCAACATCTCACGACACGAGCTGACGACAGCCATGCACCACCTGCACACAGGCCACAAGGGAACGCCTATCTCTAGACGCGTCCTGTGCATGTCAAACCCAGGTAAGGTTCTTCGCGTTGCATCGAATTAATCCACATGCTCCGCCGCTTGTGCGGGCCCCCGTCAATTCCTTTGAGTTTTAGCCTTGCGGCCGTACTCCCCAGGCGGGGTACTTAATGCGTTAGCTACGGCACGGATCCCAAGGAAGGAAACCCACACCTAGTACCCACCGTTTACGGCGTGGACTACCAGGGTATCTAATCCTGTTCGCTCCCCACGCTTTCGCTCCTCAGCGTCAGTTACTGCCCAGAGACCCGCCTTCGCCACCGGTGTTCCTCCTGATATCTGCGCATTCCACCGCTACACCAGGAATTCCAGTCTCCCCTGCAGTACTCTAGTCTGCCCGTATCGCCCGCACGCTCACAGTTAAGCCGTGAGATTTCACGAACAACGCGACAAACCACCTACGAGCTCTTTACGCCCAGTAATTCCGGACAACGCTCGCACCCTACGTATTACCGCGGCTGCTGGCACGTAGTTGGCCGGTGCTTCTTCTGCAGGTACCGTCACTTGCGCTTCGTCCCTGCTGAAAGAGGTTTACAACCCGAAGGCCGTCATCCCCCACGCGGCGTCGCTGCATCAGGCTTGCGCCCATTGTGCAATATTCCCCACTGCTGCCTCCCGTAGGAGTCTGGGCCGTATCTCAGTCCCAGTGTGGCCGGACACCCTCTCAGGCCGGCTACCCGTCGTCGCCTTGGTAGGCCATCACCCCACCAACAAGCTGATAGGCCGCGGGCCCATCCCACACCGCAAAAGCTTTCCACCACAAGGCATGCGCCTCGAGGTCCTATCCGGTATTAGACCCAGTTTCCCAGGCTTATCCCGAAGTGCAGGGCAGATTGCCCACGTGTTACTCACCCGTTCGCCACTCGAGTACCCCCGAAGGGGCCTTTCCGTTCGACTTGCATGTGTTAAGCACGCCGCCAGCGTTCGTCCTGAGCCAGGATCAAACTCTCCAAACAAAAACTCCTCGAGAACGAGGTGATTTCAAATCAGAGAAAATCTGACCTAACAAAAAGACGCCATTAACTGGCATCAAAACGGCCATACCCACACACGGGGAGTGCTAGGCATGGCCAAAAAAACAACAACAAACTTATTAACCAAACACACTATTGAGTTCTCAAACAACACTTGTTCCGCCCGCTTCGGGGCAACCCTGCCAGCTTAATACCGTTCTGGCAGAGGCGTCAAGCCCCAGTTTTGGTCATCTCCTTGGAGGGTGACCGCTTCGGGGCAGCCGTGCCAGGCTAGTACCGATCCGGTAGGGAAGTCAAGCCCCGGTTGAGACCACCTGCGAGAGGCGACCGCCCTTGTGGGGCATTGACTTTGAACACTGTACCCGCTCGGTCTCGGCTCCCAAAATCGCCGGGTTTTGGCGGCTGATCTCGGGTGGTCGCGGGGCCCGAAAATGGGGCCGCCCGACCGGGGTACGAGGTAGTCAACAGCCGGTTCGACGGATTTGTTCCGGCCCCCGGCCTGGCAGGTACGTCAGGGGGATTCGACCGGCGGGCGTCGGGCGAGGCTACCCGCCCACCCGCTCGATCTCGGCCCCGAGACTGACCAGGTTCTCCACGAACAGCGGGTAGCCGCGGTCGATGTGGAAGACGTCGTGCACCTCGGTCTCGCCGTCGGCTACCAGGCCCGCCAGCACCAGGCCGGCGCCGGCCCGGATGTCGGAGCACCACACCGGCGCGCTCGACAGTTGCGGCAGCCCGCGCACCACCGCGTGGTGACCGTCGGTGCGGGCGTCGGCGCCGAGGCGGATCATCTCCTCGACGAACCGGAACCGCGCCTCGAAGACGTTTTCGGTGACCATCGAGGTGCCGTCGGCGATGGACGCCAGCGCGATCGCCATCGGCTGCAGGTCGGTGGGGAAGCCGGGAAACGGCAGCGTCGCGACGTTGACGGCCTTGGGCCGCTCGTACTGGACGACGCGGAAGCTGTTGTCCGTCTGGGTGACGGTGGCGCCGGCGTCGTGCAGCTTGTGCAGCACCACCTGCAGGTGGGCCGGGTCCACCCCGGTCACGGTGATGTCCCCGCGGGTCATCGCCGCGGCGATGCCCCAGGTGGCGCCGACGATGCGGTCGCCGATCACCCGGTGCTCGGTGGGATGCAGCCGCGGGACGCCGGTGATCGTCATGGTCGGGGATCCCGCGCCCTCGATCTGCGCGCCCATCTGATTGAGCATCGTGCACAGGTCGACCACGTCGGGCTCGCGCGCCGCGTTGTGGATCGTGGTGACGCCCTCGGCGACGACGGCCGCCATCAGGATGTTCTCGGTGGCTCCCACCGAGGGAAACTCCAGCTGGATCTCGGCGCCGCGCAGCGTGTCCGCCTGGGCGACGACGCAGCCGTGCTCGATGTTGCACTGGGCGCCCAACTGCCGAAGGCCCGCCTGGTGCATGTCCAAGGGGCGCGAGCCGATCGCGTCACCGCCGGGCAACGCCACCCTGGCCCGCTTGCACCGCCCGACAAGCGGGCCGAGCACACAGACCGAGGCCCGGAACTGCCGCACCGCGGCGAAGTCCGCGTCGTACTTGGGCTCGTCGGGTGAGGTGATCCGTGCGACGTCGCCGTCGAGCTCGACGGTGGCGCCCAGGCCGCGCAGCACCTCCGCCATCAGCGGCACGTCGAGGATGTCGGGGCAGTTCGTGATCGTGCTGGTGCCCTCGGCCAGCAGTGTTGCGGCCATCAGCTTGAGCACGCTGTTCTTGGCGCCCCCGACTGCGACTTCGCCGGACAACCGGTTGCCGCCGGTCACCACGAATCGCTCAGCCACCCGGGTCAGTTTAGTGAAGGGGTATCGCCTTGTCAGTCAGCTAGGGCCGGGTCATTTCATGCGCCGGGTACGGTTTGCTCATGGCCATCCACCTGACCCGCATCTATACGCGGACCGGCGACGACGGAACGACCGGTCTGAGCGACTTCTCGCGGGTGTCGAAGAACGACCCCCGTCTGGTGGCGTACGCCGACTGTGACGAGGCCAACTCGGCGATCGGCGTGGCGGTCGCGGTCGGGCGACCCGACGAGAAGATCGCCGCGGTGCTCCGGCAGATCCAGAACGACCTGTTCGACGCCGGCGCCGACCTGTCGACCCCGGTGGTGGAGAACCCCCAATATCCGCCGCTGCGCATCACCCAGCCCTACATCGACCGGCTCGAACGCTGGTGCGACGAATACAACGAGCCGCTGCCCGCGCTGAATTCCTTTGTGCTGCCGGGCGGTTCACCGCTGTCGGCGTATCTGCACGTCGCCCGAACCGTGACGCGGCGAGCGGAGCGCTCGGCGTGGGCCGCGGTGCACGCCGCACCCGAAACCACGAGCGCCCTGCCGGCGAAGTACCTCAACCGGCTGTCCGATCTGCTGTTCATCCTTTCCCGGGTGGCCAACCCCGACGGCGACGTGCTCTGGCGGCCGGGCGGCGGCGCGCCGAGCGCCGGCTAGGGAAAGCGTTGCGAGTAAGTGCTTTTTCGGCGCCGACCCTGCGGTGGTGGCGTCGAAACTGCGCCGAGACACTCATCTCCCGGTTTTCGACGCACTGAGCGCAGTCTCGGCGCACCGAGCGCAGGCTCGGGGCTAGTTAGCCGACCGCTAGACGCTGCGGCGGCGCGCACGGGGCGACGGACGGGACTCGAGCCAAGACTGGAACGCGGTCAACGCGCCGCGGTCGAGCGCGAGCTCGTACCCGGGCCGGCGGTCCTGCGTCGTGTCGCGCAACTCCAGGACGACGATCTCGTCGGTCATGATGTCGAACTCGTCGCCCCGCGGCGCGCGCCTGGCCACGATTTCGAGCCCCCGGCGGCTCAGCCGGCGATCCGGCCAGAGCCGGAGGCTCGAGAGCCGGTAGAACGCGGCTTCCCCGCCGCGATAGCGGATCACGCCGTGACGCCAGCCGTGGCCGCCGACCGCGGGGATGTCGCGCATGATTCCCGCCGTGCCGCCCTGCCGCAGCTTCCACAGCCGGAAGCTCAGCGCGATGACGGCCCCCGCCAGCACGACGACGAGCGCGACCATGCCAACCATGGGCGCGCTCATCATCGTTCGGGCGCTGCTAGTCGATCGCGCCGACGGCGCGCAATCGGGCGCGTCCCCGGGCCGCGATGCGGGGATCGTCCGATTCGGAGTCCTCCCGCGCGGCGCTCTCGTCGATGTCGGACTCGAACTCGGCGGACTCGGCCAGGATGGTCACGCCCTCCTCGGTGACCGACAGGAAGCCGCCGTCCACCGCGATCCGCAGGTCGTCCTCGCCCTCGCGTTCGACGCGCACCATGGCGTCGTCGACCAGCTGCGCGACGAGCGGGATGTGCCGCGGCAGGATGCCGATTTCGCCGACGGTGGTGCGGGTGAACAGGAACGTCGCCTCGCCCGACCAGATCTTCCGGTCGACGGCGACTATCTCAACGTTCAATTCCGCCATGTCAGGATTCCAGCTTGGCGCCGAAACTCTCGGCCTTCTTGGCCAAGTCGTCGAGCCCGCCGATCAGGAAGAACGCCTGCTCGGGGATGTGGTCGAACTCGCCCTTGGTCAGGCGGTCGAACGCCTCGATGGTCTCCTTGACCGGCACCGTCGAACCCGGCTGCCCGGTGAACTGCTCGGCCGCCATCATGTTCTGCGACAGGAACCGCTCGATGCGCCGCGCCCGCTGCACCAGCTGCTTGTCCTCCTCGGACAGCTCGTCGATGCCGAGGATGGCGATGATGTCCTGAAGGTCCTTGTAGCGCTGCAGGATTCGGATGACCTCCTGCGCCACGCGGTAGTGCTCGTCGCCGACGACGCTGGGGTCGAGGATCGTCGAGCTGGACGCCAGTGGATCCACCGCGGGGAAGATGCCCTTGGAGAACACCGAACGGGACAGCTCCGTGGTGGCGTCGAGGTGCGCGAACGTGGTCGCGGGCGCCGGGTCGGTGTAGTCGTCAGCGGGCACGTAGACCGCCTGCATCGACGTGATCGAGCGGCCACGGGTCGAGGTGATGCGCTCCTGCAGCTCGCCCATCTCGTCGGCCAGGGTGGGCTGGTATCCCACCGCCGACGGCATCCGGCCGAGCAGCGTGGAGACTTCGGAGCCGGCCTGCGTGAACCGGAAGATGTTGTCGATGAACAGCAGAACGTCCTGGCCGGCCTCGTCGCGGAACCACTCGGCCATCGTCAGCGCCGACAGCGCGACCCGCATACGGGTGCCGGGCGGCTCGTCCATCTGGCCGAACACCAGCGCGGTGTCCTTAAGCACGTCGGCCTCTTTGAGCTCGACCCACAGGTCGTTGCCCTCACGCGTGCGCTCCCCCACGCCGGCGAACACCGACGTACCGCCGAAGTTGCGCGCGATGCGGTTGATCATCTCCTGGATGAGCACCGTCTTGCCCACGCCGGCACCGCCGAACAGGGCGATCTTGCCGCCGCGCACGTACGGGGTGAGCAGGTCGACGACCTTCAGCCCGGTCTCGAGCATCTCCGTGCGGGGCTCGAGGTCCTCGAACGCCGGCGGCTTGCGGTGAATCGACCAGTGGTCGAAGTCCTCGCCGTACCCGGGCTCGTCGAGGCAGTCGCCCAGGGCGTTGAACACGTGGCCCTTGACCTTCTCCCCGACCGGCACCGAGATCGACTTGCCCGAGTCGGTGACCTCGACGCCGCGCACCAGGCCGTCGGTGGGCTGCAACGAGATTGCGCGCACCAGGTTGTCGCCCAGGTGCTGGGCGACCTCGAGCGTCAGCGTCTTCTTCAGGTCCTCGAAGGTGATCTCGGCGTTGAGCGCGTTGAACAGCTCCGGCACGGAGCCGCGCGGGAACTCGACGTCGACGACGGGTCCGGCGATCCGGACGACGCGGCCGCTGGTTTCGCCGTTGCTCGACGACTTGTCGGTCTTCTCGGTCGTTTTGGTAGTAGCAGCCATAATTTTCTTCTTTCCTCGTGTGCTACTCGGCGTCGGCGAGCGCGTTCGCGCCGCCGACGATTTCGCTGATCTCCTGGGTGATCTGGGCCTGCCGCTCGCGGTTCGCCATCAGCGTCAGCTCCTTGATGAGGTCGTCGGCGTTGTCGGTGGCCGACTTCATCGCCCGCTGCCGCGACGCCAGCTCCGACGCCGCGGATTCGAGCAGCGCGGCGTAGACCCGGGTCGTGATGTAGCGCGGCAGCAGCGCGTCGAAAAGCGTTGTCGCGTTTGGCTCGAACGAGTACAGCGTGTGGAGCTCCTCGGTCTCTTCGACGTACTCGACGACCAGCGGGGCCATGCGGTGGGCCACCGCCTGCTGCGACATCATCGACTTGAACTCCGAGTACACGACGTGCAGCTCGTCCACGCCCTGCGCGTCCGACTGCTCGTCGTCGTCATCGCCGACGCCCTTCATGAAGGCGTCGACCAGCGTGGAGGCGATCTCCTGCGCGTTCTCCACCTGGGGCTGCTCGGAGAAGCCGGTCCACGAGTCGGTGATGTCCCAGTTGCGGAACTTGAAGTAGTTCAAGGCCTTCCGGCCCACCGTGTACACGACCGGCGTCTTGCCTTCCTCCCTCAGCAGGGAGAAGAGCTCCTCGGCGCGGCGGAAGATGCTGGAGTTGTACGCCCCGCACAGGCCGCGGTCGGACGACACCACCAGCACCCCGGCCCGCTTCGGCTCGGGTCGTTCGACCAGCAGGGGGTGGTCCAGCGCGGCCTCGGCGGACAGGGTCGTGAGCATCGCGGTGATCTGGAAGGCGTAGGGCCGGGCGGCTTCGAGCCGCGCCTGCGCCTTGCCGATGCGCGATGTCGCGATCATCTCCTGCGCTTTGGTGATCTTCTTGATCGACCCGGCCGAACGAATCCGGCCGCGCAGTTCGCGAAGTGTGGCAGCCATCTTTAGCTACTTCTTGTCCTTCTTGGCGTCCTTGGATTCTTTTTGTTCCTTGGGCTTTTCGCGCTTGACTTGCACCGACTCCTTTTCCAGGTCCTCTTCGTCCATCGCCTCGACGTGCTCGTCGGGCACCACCGAGGCACCGTCGGACGCGGCAAAGCTCTTCTTGAAGTTGTTGATGATCTCCGTGAGCTGGTTCTCGCCCTCCTCGGAGAGCTTCCCGCTGTCGCGGATCCCGGCCAGGAAGCTCTCCTCGGACGCGCGCATGTGGTCGAGCAGCTCGGTCTCGAACCGCCGGACGTCCTCGACGGGCACCGAGTCCAGGTGACCGCCGGTGCCCAGGAAGATGGAGACCACCTGCTCCTCGACGGGCATCGGCTGATACTGCGGCTGCTTGAGCAGCTCGACGAGCCGCTCGCCGCGCTCCAGCTGGGCCTTGGACGTCGCGTCCAGGTCGGAGGCGAACGCCGCGAACGACTCCAGTTCGCGGTACTGGGACAGGTCCAGACGCAGCGAGCCGGCCACTTCCTTCATCGCCTTGATCTGCGCCGCCCCGCCCACGCGGGACACCGAGACACCGACGTTGATGGCCGGCCGCACGCCCTGGTTGAACAGGTCTGACTCCAGGAAGCACTGACCGTCGGTGATCGAGATGACGTTGGTGGGGATGTAGGCCGAGATGTCGTTGGCCTTGGTCTCGATGATCGGCAGGCCGGTCAGCGAGCCGCCACCAAGGTCGTCGGACAGCTTGGCGCAGCGCTCCAGCAGGCGGGAGTGCAGGTAGAAGACGTCGCCCGGGTAGGCCTCGCGGCCGGGCGGGCGGCGCAGCAGCAGCGAGATCGCGCGGTAGGCCTCGGCCTGCTTGCTGAGGTCGTCGAAGACGATCAGCACGTGCTTGCCCTCGTACATCCAGTGCTGCGCGATCGCCGAACCGGTGTACGGCGCAAGCCATTTGAAGCCGGCGGAGTCGGACGCCGGGGCCGCGACGATGGTGGTGTAGTCCATCGCGCCGCCCTCCTCGAGCGCGCGCCGGACCGACGCGATGGTCGTGCCCTTCTGCCCGATGGCCACGTAGACGCAGCGGACCTGCTTCTTCTCGTCGCCCGACTCCCAGTTGCCGCGCTGGTTGAGGATCGTGTCGACGCACACGGCGGTCTTGCCGGTCTTGCGGTCACCGATGATCAGCTGCCGCTGCCCGCGACCGATCGGCGTCATGGCGTCGATGGCCTTGATGCCGGTCTGCAGCGGCTCCTTGACGCTCTGGCGCTGCACCACCGACGGCGCCTGGATCTCGAGCGCGCGGCGGATGTCGGTCTCGATGTCGCCCTGGCCGTCGATGGGGTGCCCCAGCGGGTTGACGACGCGGCCGAGGAACGCGTCGCCGACGGGCACCGACAGCACCTCACCGGTGCGCTTGACCTGTTGGCCCTCTTCGATTTTCTCGAAGTCACCCAGGATCACTGCGCCGATGCTGTGCTCTTCGAGGTTCAGCGCGACGCCCAGGACGCCGCCCGGGAACTCCAGCAGTTCCTGGGTCATGACCGAGGGCAGGCCTTCGACGTGCGCGATGCCGTCACCGGCCTCGATGACCGTACCGACCTCCTCGCGGGCGGTGTCGGAGGTGAAGGAGTCTACGTACTCCTCGATGGCGCCCTGGATGTCCTCAGCGGAGATTGTCAACTCGGCCATGGGTTTTCGTCTTCCTACTTGATCTTTGTTCGCGTCGGTCTTGGTGGTGGGTGCTCGGTGGTCAGTCGGGCAATTGCGCCTCGGCCGCGGCCAGGCGTGACGAGAGGGTCCCGTCGATCACCTCGTCGCCAACGGAGATGAGCAGCCCGCCCAGCACGGCCTCGTCGACCTGCACCTGCGCCGCCACCGGGTGCCCATAGATGCGGCCGAGGACTTCGGTGAGCCGCGAGCGCTGCGCGTCGCTGAGCTCGGCCGCCGCGGTGACCTGCGCGACGACCTCGCCGCGGCGCGCCACGGCGACCCCTGCCAGGAATTGGATTGCCTCGTCGGCGTTCTGGCCCCTCAGCAGTTCGACGGTGTGGGTGAGCAGTTGCAGCACAACCGGGTTGACGCCGCCGCTCGCGCTGTCGAGCACCTTGCGCAGCAGCCCCACCCGTCCCTCCACGGGAACGGAGTAGTCGCCCAGCAGGATCGCCAGCCGCGGCTGCGCGTCGAGTATGCGGGAGAACCGGAACAGCTGGTCCTCGACCTCGTCGACCTTGTCCTCGCGCTCGGCCACCTCGAGCAGCGCCTGCCGGGACACGTGTTCGATGGCGCTGACGAGGTCGGCGTTGGCCGACCAGCGCTCGGAGACCGCGAGGCGCAGGACGTCGAGCGTGGCGTCGCTGACCTTGCCCGACACCAGTCGCTCGATCAGCCGGACCCTGGGCGTCGCGTCCTCGGCGGGCACGGTGAGGTACCGGGTCACCACGATCTCGCGGTCCAGCATCTGGCCTACCGCGACCAGCTCCTCGGACAGCGTCGAAAGGGCTTTGGTGTCAAGGTCTTTGGCCAGGTCTTTGAACCGCTCCGCCAGCTCGGTCACCGCCCTGCGGCTGGCCGAGCGCATCTTGGCCAGCAGCGGGTACGACACCTCGGTGGGCGCCGGGGCCATGGCGTCGAGGTCGTCCAGGAACCGGTCGACGGTGGCCGACCGCTGTTCTGCGTCCGCGACGTAGTTGCGCACCAGTTCGCCCGCCTGGCGAACGGCCTCGTGACCGAGTTCCAGCCGGAGCTGACGGCTCAGCTGCGTCCGCAGCAGCTCCACCTGCCGGTTGCCTTGGGCTTCAATGCGTTCCGCCTCGACGCCGGCCTGGGCGCGCAGCTGCTCGGCGAGTCGGGCCGAGTCGGCCTGCGCCTCCTCGACGATCCGTTCGGCTTCCGACTTGGCGTCCTCCACCGCCCGGCTGTGGGCGGTGGTCGACTCGGTCAGCCGGTCCGCCGCCGCGGACGACTCTTCCAGCTGCCGGCGCACCGTCTCCTGCCGGGTCTTCATCATGCGGCGGATGGGCGGAACGGCGTAGCGCCACACCAGAAACACGATGAGGCCGAATCCCAGCAACTGGCCGAAGAATGTCGACATGCGCGATTACCGCCCCGATTTCGCGGTCGAGGACGTCGTCGCCGCGACGGGGGCGACGTCCACACCCAGGATCCGGCTGGCCAGCGTCGCCGACATGCCCGCGACGTTCGCGCGCAGATCGAGTTCCACGGAGTCCCTCTCCCGCTTCAATTGTTCGGCGGCCCCCTGCAACGTGGACATCACCTGTTGCTCGGCGCGGGCGCGCGCGTCCTCCACCACTTTACGGCCTTCCGCGCGGGCATCGTCGCGCAACGACGACGCCCGAACCCGGGCCTCCTTCAACGCTTCTTCGTAGTCGGCCCGGGCCGCCTCGAACTGCTCGGAGGCCTTCTTGTTGTCGGCCGCGGTCTTGGCGACCAAGGCCTCGCGTTCGCGCAACACCCGCATGATCGGCGGCACGACGAACGTGCCGATGATGATGAGCACGATGAGGAAGATGCCGAGCACGAAGAAGAACGTGCCGTTGGGAACGAGGAAGTTGCTGCCTCCCCCTCCCTCGGATCCCTGGCCTTCGGCCAGGACACTGAGGTGCGCGCTATGCATCACAGGCCCGTCACACCAATTACTTGACTGGCGTGGCGAATACGAACAACGCCATGAAGGCGAGGTTGATGAAGTAGGCAGCCTCGACCAGACCCACCGTGATGAAGAACGGGGTGAACAGTCGGCCCTGCGCCTCGGGCTGCCGGGCGATGCCGGCCACCAGGGCGTTACCCGCGACACCGTCACCGATGCCGGCGCCGATCGCACCGCCGCCCATGATCAGTCCACCGCCGATGAGGGCACCGGCAGCGATAGTGGGGTCCATGCTTTTCCTCCTTTATGTGGTGGCTGTCTGATAGCGGTCTATCAGGCGCCTGTGTTGGTGCGGATCTTGGGCCGCGTCGTGGCGGTTTCAGTCATGGTGTTCCTCCACTTCCATCGACTGGCTGAAGTAGAGGATCGTCAGGATCGAGAAGATGAAGGCCTGGATCGCGCCGACGAAGAGGTCGAACGACTTCCAGATCGCGTTGGGCAACCACATGATGTACCAGGGGAAGAGCGCGATGAGCGCCACCAGGATGCCGCCGGCGAAGATGTTTCCGAAGAGCCGGAGCGACAACGAGATCGGCTTGGCGAGCTCCTCGACCAGGTTGATCGGCGCCAGGAACGCCACGTGGCCCTTCAGCACGGCCAAGGGGTGGCCGACGATCCCGCGCCGCCAGATGCCGGCGACGTGGTAACAGACGAACACAAAAAGGGCCAGCGCCAGAACGTAATTGATGTCGGCGGCCGCGGACTTCAGCAGCTCGGTGGTGTGGCCCGACTTGTCGGTGTACTGCAGGGGCAGAACCGACAACCAGTTGGAGATCAGGATGAACACGAAGATCGTGACCGCCAGGGGCAGCACGAACGGCGCGATCCGCATGCCGATCGCCGCCTCGATCTGGTCGCGCATCTGAATGGTCAGCGCCTCCCAGAACAACTGAACGCCGCTGGGCACGCCCGTCGACGTGATCTTCGCCCGCAGGAAGAAGGCCAGCGCCAGCACGATCACCGCGGCGATCGCGGTCGACAGGACGGTGTCGGTGTTGACGGTCAGGCCGAACCACGTCGCCGTGTTGTGCTGCCCGACCTCGATCTGGGAATCGGCCAAGAAGACTTCAGTCATTCCCTGGGGTCCTTTCCTCGGTCCCGGTGGTGGCCGCGTCGGGGGCCGCCGCCTCGACGGCCACGCCCCCGGCGCGGATCTTCTTCCAGACGGGGATTGCCGTGGTCACGACCAGCAGCACCTGGAACAGCGCCAGCCCGAAGAGCACGCCCAGGCCGGCGGGGCGGAAGACGAAGGCGACGATCAGCGCGAGGACCGTGATGACCGCGAGCCGCGATGCCGAGTTGAGTGCCATGTTCCGCTTCAGGGGGTGGTCGGTCGCGGTGATCGACTCCACCGACCGGCGCACCAGAAGCGCGTTGAGCAAACCGAGGAGCAAGCCGGCGCCGAAGAACACGCCGACCATGAGGTGACCGGACAGCCCCGCGGCGAGCGTCGCCCCCGCCGCGATCACGAGGCAGATCACGAGAAGACGGACGGGGCGGAAAGCAACAGAGGGGAACACCAACGGCGCGTCCTGCGCTGGTGTCGTCACTGCAGCACCTCAATCCCAGGTTGACAAACGGAAACCCCCGATCGACTGATCGGTGGCCCGCCGAGCGTATCGCACGTCACAGCTGATTCGCCCAAGGGGTAGCTCCAGGCGCCGGTCTTCAAACCGCCCATCCGAACTGGCGCCCGAACGGCCGATTGCCCGGTGTCCTCCGAGGCTTGTTTTTGGGCTTCTACCTGCACCGTACCATAGCGCGACCGCTACTACTACCTGGTGTCGTAGACGCGGCTAGTCCTCGTCGACGTAGTCGTCGCGGCGGCGCAGGAGCGGGATGGCCGTTGCCACCCCGGCGACCACGATGGCCCCCAGCATCACCATGGCGGTGTCGCGCGGGTCGAAGAAAATCGTGCTCGCGGCGCCGAAGGCCACGATGCCCACCCACAGATAGATCAGCAGGACCACCCGGCGGTGCGAATGACCGATCTGCAGCAACCGATGGTGCAGGTGCATCTTGTCGGGGCTGAACGCGCTGCGGCCGGCGCGGGTGCGGCGCACGATGGCCAGCAGCAGGTCCAGCATCGGCACGAACATGACCGCGACCACCAGGAGGAACGGCGACAGCAGAGCAAACACGTCGCGGGCGCCGTAGGCGTTCTGCGACACGGGTCCGGCCGCGGTGGTGGAGGCGGCGGCGAGCATCAGGCCGATCAGCATCGAGCCGGAATCGCCCATGAAGATCTTCGCCCGGTGGAAGTTGTGCGGCAGGAAGCCCAGGCATGCCCCGGCCAGCACGACGGAGATGACCGCGGGCGGGTAGAACAACACGTCGCCGCCGTGGTCGCGCAGCAGGCCCACAGAGAACACGCAGATGGCCAGCGCGGTGATGAGCCCGAGCCCCGCGGCCAGCCCGTCGAGGCCGTCGACGAAGTTCATTGCGTTGACGATCGACACGGTGAGCGCCAGGGTGAGCAGGATCGAGGAGGCCTGGTCGAGGACGATCGTGCCGACGCCGCCCAGGGGGATGTAGATGACGCTCCACGCCACGCCCATGGTGACCAGCACGCTGGCCGCGGTGATCTGACCGGCGAACTTCGTCAGCGCGTCCAGGCCCCAGCGGTCGTCGATCAGGCCGATGCCCATGATGACCGCGCCCGCCACGAGCACCGCGGGCATGCCCGTCGAGTAGACGAAACCGCGGGTGAGCGCCGGGAGCTGCGACGCCAGGAACACCGCCGAGAGGACGCCGACGAACATCGCCAGGCCGCCCATGCGCGGCGTGGGAGTCACGTGCACGTCACGCTCGCGGGGGTAGGCGACCGCGCCGAGCCGGGTGGCCAGCATGCGCACCGGGCCGGTCGCGAAGTACGTGATGATCGCCGCGGTCAGGCCGACGAGTGCGAGTTCGCGCAACGGGACGCCGGCGCTGCGGTCGGACAGCGCGAGCAGACCACCGGCGACGCTGGACACGTCGAGACCGTACTGCAACAACCTGAGACCTCGACAATCCCCCGGCGGGGCGGTGGTTTTCGGAACACCGTGATCAGGCGGTCAGGGTTGCCGGCTCCACGCCGAGCACTTCCGCGATGCGCTCGGTGCTGACGGGCCCCGGGCGCAGGATGCGCGGGGCCGGGCCGGTGAGGTCGACGATCGTGGACGCCGCCTGTTGCTGTGAGGGTCCCGCGTCGAGGTAGACGTCGACCAGGTCGCCGAGCTGGTCACGCGCCTCGCCGGCGTTCACCGCGGCAGGGCGGCCGGACACGTTGGCGCTGGACACCGCCATCGGGCCCACCTCGCGGAGCAGCTCGATCGCGACCGGGTGCAGCGGCATCCGCAGCATGACGGTGCCGCGCGCGTCGCCCAGATCCCACTGCAGCGACGGCGCCTGCGTCACGACCAGGCTCAGCGCGCCGGGCCAGAACGCGCGGATCAGATCGCGGGCGCCGTCGGGCACCGTGTAGACGAGGCCCTCGATGGTGTGCCACGAGCCGACGAGCACACCGACCGGCATGTCGCGGCCCCGGCCCTTCGCGGCCAGCAGGGCGGCGACCGCGGCGCTGTTGAAGGCGTCGGCGCCGATGCCGTACACGGTGTCGGTCGGCATCACCACCAGTCGGCCGCCCTTGAGCGCCGTTGCCGCAGAGGCGATTCCCAGCGCCCGCCGGTCGGGGTCTGCGCAGTCGAAGACTTCAGTCATGGGCCCCGCCCCGTCGGGCCGTGACGAAGCGCGGCCGGCCGGCCAGGTCGCGGCGACTGCGCACTTCGTCGAAAAGCCCTGCAGCACCGAACAATTCGGTCGTCTGCTCGGCTGCGGTGTCGTCATGCTCGACGGCGACCAGGCCGCCCGGCCGCAGCCACCGCGCGGCGAGTGCGACGATCGGGGCGATCACCGCCATCCCGTCCGGTCCACCGAAAACGGCGTGATGCGGATCGTGTACGGCGACTTCGGGCCCGACGTCGGCGCTGTCGGGGACGTACGGCGGATTGGCCACAAGAAGGTCCACACGCCCGTCGAACTCGGGAAGCAGCCCCGGCTCGGTCACGTCGGCGCGCAGGAGTTCCACCGACGTGCCCTCGGTGTTGCGGCGCGCGTACTCGAGGGCGGCCTCGGAGTCGTCGATGCCGACGACGCGGGCGGTCGGCCGGTGATGTGCCAGAGCGACGGCCAGCGCACCGGAGCCGGTGCACAGGTCGACGATCAACGGGTTGCCCGGAAGAGCCTGCGCCATGGCCCATTCCAGCATGGCCTCGGTCTCCGGGCGCGGGATGAACACGCCCGGTCCGACGTTGAGCAAAAACGGCCCGAAGGCCGCGGTCCCGAGGAGGTGCTGCAGCGGCACCCGCCGCTCGCGAGCGGCGACGATGTCGCGGTAGCGCCCGAAGAACTCGTCGTCGGGTGGGTCCAGGAGGGCGAGCCGGCCGCGTTCGGTGCCCGCCACGTGGGCGGCCAGTTGCTCGGCGTCATACCGGGCGGAGTCGATCCCCGCCTCGGCGAGTTGCGCCGCGGCACAGTCGATCGCGCGCCGGAGGGCGGTCATGTGTGTTGCAGCCGCGATTGTCTGTCGGCGGCGCTCAGGGCGTCGAACAGCGCGTCCAGGTCGCCGTCGAGCACCTGGTCGAGGTTGTGGGCCTTAAAACCGATGCGGTGGTCGGTGATCCGGTTCTCCGGGAAGTTGTAGGTGCGGATCCGCTCGCTGCGGTCGACGGTACGGATCTGACTGGCCCGGTCGGCCGACGCGTCGGCCTGCGCCTGCTCCTCGGCCAGCGCCTGCAGGCGGGCGGCCAGCACCTGCAACGCACGGGCTTTGTTCTGCAGCTGCGAGCGTTCGTTCTGGCAGGTGACGACGATGCCCGTCGGCAGATGGGTGATGCGCACCGCGGAGTCGGTGGTGTTGACGCCCTGCCCGCCCTTGCCGGACGAGCGGTAGACGTCGATGCGCAGGTCCGACTCGTCGATCTGCACCTCGCCGACTTCCTCCGGTTCGGGATAGACGAGCACACCCGCCGCCGAGGTGTGAACGCGGCCTTGCGATTCCGTGACGGGGACGCGTTGCACGCGGTGCACCCCGCCCTCGAACTTCATCCGGGACCACACCCCGTCGGCGGTGTCGCCCTTGCTGGCGATGGAAAGGGTGGCGTCCTTGTACCCGCCCAAGTCCGAGGTCGTCTCGTCCAGGACGGTCACGGTCCAGCCGTGGCGCTCGGCGTAGCGGATGTACATGCGGGCCAGGTCGGCCGCGAACAACGCCGACTCCTCACCGCCCTCACCGGATTTCACCTCGAGGACGATGTCGTCGGCGTCGTGCGGGTCGCGCGGCGCGAGCATGTCGGTGAGCTGGGTGTCCAACTCGGCCACGCGCGCCTCGAGTTCGGTGACCTCCTCGGCGAACGAGGCGTCGTCGGCGGCCAGCTCGCGGGCGGTCTCGAGGTCGCCGCGGGCCGACGACAACTTGCGGTAGGTGGCGACGATCGGGGCCAGGCGGGCGAACCGGCGACCGGCCTTGCGGGCCTCGCCGGGGTTGCTGTGCAACTCGGGGTCGGCCAGCCGCCGCTCGAGTTCGGCGTGTTCGGCCAGCAGCACGTCAATCGTCTGCACCGGCTGCGTCATGTCTCACCTCCTGCCCCACCTGGGCGCACACGCAAATCGACGCCCGGCCCGTGCGACTGGCGCACAGTTCGGGCGTCGGTAAGCCGGCTACTTGTCGGCGTCAGCGGCCTTGCGCTTGCCGTACCGCTTCTCGAAGCGGGCCACGCGGCCGCCGCTGTCGAGAATCTTCTGCTTGCCGGTGTAGAAGGGGTGGCACTGCGAGCAGACCTCTACGACGATGCGGCCGCCCTGCTTGGTGCTGCGGGTCTCGAAGGTGTTGCCGCAACCGCAGTGGACCGTGGTCGTCTCGTATGCGGGATGAATGTCAGATTTCATGAAAGTCCTCTTCGGGGGTTATCGGGCATCGATTATGCCAGGTCACGCGCTATCTCCCCAAAACAGCGGGAAGGGCCCGGGCATTCCCGCCGGCCGGGGTGCGCCGAAACGTGCAGCAGGGCGACGGCGCGCGGCGCGTCGTGTGCCTGGTGCACGTGTCGACGGCCGGGTGAACCGCTAGTCGTTGTCCATCGAGCCGGGTGTCGTCTTGGACACCTGGACCAGGAACTCGTAGTTGGTCTTCGTCTTGCGCAGCTGGCTCATCAGCAGGTCGATGGCCTGGTGCGAGTCGAGGCCCGAGAGCACCCGGCGCAGCTTGTGCACGATGCCGAACTCGTCGGGGCTGAGCAGGAGCTCGTCCTTGCGGGTGCCCGACGGGTTGACGTCGACGGCCGGGAACACGCGCCGCTCGGCGATCTTGCGGTCGAGCTTCAGCTCGGCGTTACCCGTGCCCTTGAACTCCTCGAAGATGACCGTGTCACCGGTCGAGCCCGTCTCCACCATCGCGGTGGCGATGATCGTCAGCGACCCGCCCTCCTCGATGTTGCGCGCGGCGCCCAGGAAGCGCTTGGGCGGGTACAGCGCGGTGGAGTCGACACCACCGGACAGGATCCGGCCCGAGGCGGGCGACGCGTTGTTGTAGGCGCGCCCGAGGCGGGTGATCGAGTCGAGCAGCACCACGACGTCCTTGCCCTGCTCGACGAGCCGCTTGGCGCGTTCGATGGCCAGCTCGGCGACCGACGTGTGGTCCGACGGCGGCCGGTCGAAGGTGGAGGCGATGACCTCGCCCTTGACCGAGCGCTGCATGTCGGTGACCTCCTCGGGCCGCTCGTCGACGAGCACGACCATGAGGTGGCATTCGGGGTTGTTCTTGGTGATCGCGTTGGCGATGTCCTGCAGGATCGTCGTCTTACCCGCCTTGGGCGGCGAGACGATCAGCGCGCGCTGCCCCTTGCCGATCGGCATGATCAGGTCGATGACCCGGGTGGTCAGCCGGTCGGGGGTGGTCTCAAGGCGCAGCCGCTGGTTCGGGTACAGCGGCGTCAGCTTGCCGAATTCCGGCCGCTTCCTGGCGTCTTCGACCGAACCGCCGTTGACGCTGTCCAGGCGCACCAGCGGGTTGAACTTCTGCCGCTGGTTGGGCTGCTCGCCGTCCTTGGGCACCCGGACCGCTCCGGTCACCGCGTCGCCGCGGCGCAGGCCGTTCTTGCGCACCATGTTCATCGACACGTAGACGTCGTGCGGGCCCGCCAGGTAGCCGGAGGTGCGCACGAACGCGTAATTGTCGAGCACGTCAAGGATTCCGGCGACCGGCTGGACGACGTCGTCCTCGCGCAGTTCGGCGTCGGTGCCGTCGGCCGAGCGCTCGCCGCGGCGGCGACGGTCGCGGAAGCGGCGTCCCCTGCGGCCCTGGCGGCCCTCCCCGTCGTCGTCCTGCTGGTTCTGGTTCTGGTTCTGACCGCCGCGCTGCTGGCCGCCGGAGCCCCCGGAGCCTCCGGAGCCATTGTCACCGCCGGCTTCTTGCCCGCGGTCGTCGGTCTTGGTGTCCTGCCGGCCGCCCTGGCGCTGGTTGGCATTTGCCTCGCGGCCACCATCGCGGCCGCCGGAACCGTCGGTGTCCTCCGCGGCGCGCGCGGCCGACCCGGGTTCCCGGGAGGCGCTGCGCCGTTCGCGGCGGGGGGCCTCGGCGGTCGTGCCGTTCTGCTCCCCCTGCGCCGCCGGCTGCTCGGCAGCCACGCCGTCGGATGCGCCCTCGTCGGGTTTGGCGGCGGAGTCCGAACGGGACTCGGCGCCGGCGTCCGGATTGGTCTCGGGATTGGTTGACGTGCCGTTCGCCTTGCCTCGGATCTCCTTGATCGCGGCGATCAACTCGTTCTTGCGCATGCCGGAGGTCCCCTTGACGCCGACCTGATTGGCCAGCGCGCGCAGCTCGGGCAGCACCATGGTGGAGAGTGAGCCAACCGGGGCGTCTGTCCTGACGTCGGGGGCGTCTGAAGTCACGGGCTTGGACAGCTGGTCGCTGTCGGCGCTTTCGCCAGCCGTGAAGAGGTCCGTATCAGTCACGGATTTCCTTTCTTCCCCCGCTGATCAGGTCATTCGGGGGGTCGTTGCATTCAGCAGAATCGCCGAGTGCGCCCAATCATCGACTCTGCAACGGTGATCGCCTGGATCGGCGGAGAGTGCGGCGAACCTCGTCCACGAGAAGAATTGGTGGTCGTCCTAGCCGCAATGCAGTACAGATGCAGATGCTGCGATTGCTGGACGGCTCCGAGGATAGCCCCCATCGCTGTCGGAAGCAAGCAAACGCTCCGGCCTCGCTGTGGGTTAACCGGGGACCTTGACGCCCGGACTCCAGCGTACTCCTTCGCCGGCGGACATCTCGGTGACGGCAAATCCGTTCGCGGCTCCGCACTCCACCGCCTCCGGCGGTAACCCCCGCTCCGTGGTGAGCGCAATGAGCGAAGGTCCGGCCCCGGAAAGCGTCACTGCCACGTTAAGACGCCGCAGTAGCCGCATATATTCCGCCGAGGCGGGCATCGCCGGGCCGCGCTGCCGCTGGTGCAGGACGTCCTCGGTGGCAGCCATCAGCAGGTCGGGCCGCTCGGTCAGCGCGACCACCAGCAACGCCGCCCGGCTGACGTTGAAGCGCGCGTCCTCGTGGCTGACCCGTGCGGGCAGCAGCACCCGCGTCTCGGCGGTAAGCGAGCGCTCCTCGGGGATGGCGCAGAACAGCCGGATGTCGGGGTGCAGCCGCAACGGCACGGCGCGGTAGTCGGGCCCGTCGCCGGTGCACTCGCTCCACGAGACCACCGCCCCACCCAGGACCGCGGCGGACGCATTGTCGGGATGCCCCTCGAACTCCGACGACAGCTGGATCAGCCGGGTTGTACTCAATGGCTCCGAATCCGATTGAGCGACAAGGCCGTTCACCGCGGCCAAGCCGCCGACCACGGCCGCGGCGGAGGAGCCCAGGCCGCGCGAATGCGGGATGGCGTTGCGGCAGCGCACCGTCAGGCCCGGGGCGCGAACCCCGACGGCCTGCAGCCCGCGCTCGATCGCGCGGACGACGAGGTGTTCGGGACCCAGCGGCACCTGACCGGCGCCCTCCCCTTCGACCTGCACCACCAGGCCCGATTCGGTTGTCTCGACCACGATTTCGTCGCAGAGACTCAAGGCCAGCCCGATGCTGTCGAAGCCGGGGCCCAGGTTGGCGCTCGACGCCGAGACCACGGCGCTGGCGCTCAGCCCGGCGGGCAGCGTCTCCACTACACGAGCCCCAGCTTCTCGACCACCAACCCGGGGTCGACGGGCACCGGCGAGACCGTCGGCATGTCCTTCAGCGCCGTGTCGGGGTCCTTCAGGCCGTTTCCGGTGACGGTGCACACCACCGTGGAACCCCGGGCCACCCAACCGTCCTCGACGGACTTGAGCAGGCCGGCGATGCTGGCGGCGGAGGCCGGCTCGACGAACACCCCTTCGGTCTGGGCCACCAGGTGGTACGCGGCCAGGATCTCGTCGTCGGTGGCGGACAGGAAGCGCCCGTTGGACTGCTGCTGGGCCTCGACGGCGGCCGTCCACGACGCCGGGGCGCCGATGCGGATCGCGGTGGCGATGGTTTCCGGGTGGCTGACCGGCTTGCCCAGCACCAGGGGCGCCGCGCCGGCCGCCTGGGTGCCGAGCATCCGGGGCAGCTTGTCGATGACGCCGTCCTGGTGGTACTCCCGGTAGCCCTTCCAGTACGCGGTGATGTTGCCGGCGTTGCCCACGGGCAGGGCGTGCACGTCGGGCGCGACGCCCAGTGCGTCGACGATCTCGAACGCCGCTGTCTTCTGGCCCTCGATGCGGACGGGGTTGACCGAGTTCACCAGGGAGATGGTGGGAAAGTCGGCGGCCATCTTGCGGGCCAGTTCCAGGCAGTCGTCGAAGTTGCCGTCGATCTGGATGATCTTGGCGCCGTGCATGACCGCCTGGGCGAGCTTGCCCATCGCGATCTTGCCCTGCGGGATCAGCACCGCGCAGGTCATGCCGGCGCGGGCGGCGTAGGCCGCGGCCGACGCCGAGGTGTTTCCGGTCGACGCGCACAGCACGGCCTGCTGCCCGCGCGCCAGGGCGTCGGTGACGGCCATCGTCATGCCCCGGTCCTTGAACGAGCCGGTGGGATTGAGGCCCTCGACCTTGAGATGCACCGTGCACCCGGTCCGTTCGGAGAGCCGGGTTGCGGGGATCAGCGGGGTGCCGCCCTCGAAAAGCGTGACCGGGGTCCAGTCGTCGCCCACCGGCAACCGGTCGCGGTAGGCGGCGATCAGGCCGGGCCAGGGCTGATGGGTGGCCGTACGGGGGGCGCTCACAGGTTGGTCCCTTCCAGGCGCAGCACGCTGGCGACGCTCTGCACGACGTCGAGATGCGCCAGGGCTTCGACGGTTTCGGAAAGCGCCGCGTCGGTGGCGGTGTGGGTGACCACGACGACGCGGGCGCCGACCCGTCGGCCGCCCTCGTCGACCACACCCTCCTGCCGCACCTCGGCGATGCTGACGTCGCGATTGGCGAATTCCGCTGCGACCGAGGACAACACACCGGGCTTGTCGGCGACGTTCATGCTGACGTAGTAGCGCGTGGAGACCATTCCCATCGGGGCGATGGGAAGTTGCGCGTAGCGCGATTCGCGCGGTCCCCGGCCGCCCAGCACCCGGTTGCGCGCCGCCATCACCAGGTCGCCGGTCACGGCCGACGCCGTGGGCGTACCGCCGGCCCCCTGGCCGTAGAACATCAGCCGCCCGGCGGCCGCGGCCTCGACCACGACGGCGTTGAACGCCCCGTTCACGGTGGCCAGCGGGTGCGAGAGCGGCACCAGCGCCGGGTAAACGCGGGCCGAAACCCGTTCCTGCCCATCGTCTCCCTTGACGCGCTCGCAGATCGACAGCAGCTTGATCGTGCAGCCCAGGGCGCGGGCCGACTCGAAGTCGGCCGGGGTGATCTTCGTGATGCCCTCGCGGTAGACGTCGTCGGCCGTCACCCGGGTGTGGAAGGCGATGGAGGCCAGGATCGCCGCCTTGGCCGCGGCGTCGTAGCCCTCGACGTCGGCGGTCGGGTCGGCCTCGGCGTAGCCCAGCGCGCTGGCGTCGGCCAGCGCGCTGTCGTAGTCGGCGCCGGTGCTGTCCATCGCGGACAGGATGTAGTTCGTGGTGCCGTTGACGATGCCGGCCACCCGCAGCACCGTGTCACCGGCCAGCGATTGGGTGAGCGGGCGGATGACCGGGATGGCACCGGCCACCGCGGCCTCGAAATACAGGTCGACGTGGGCGCTTTCGGCGGCCTGGGCCAACTCGCCGGTGGACTGCGCGAGCAACGCCTTGTTCGCGGTGACGACGGACTTGCCGTGCTCGAGCGCGGTCAGGATCGCCTTGCGCGCGGGCTCGATCGGCCCCATCAGTTCGATGACGATGTCGACGTCCTCGCGGGAGACGAGTTCCTCGATGTTGTCGGTGAGCAGCTCGATCGGGACACCGCGGTCGTCGGCGACGCGGCGCACCCCGACGCCCCGCAGCACCAGCGGCGCGCCGCCGTGGGCCGCGAGGTCGTCGGCGCTGTCCTCGATGATGCGGACGACCTCGCTGCCGACGTTGCCCAACCCGAGTACCGCTACGCCGACGGCGTTTTCGTCACCGGCCACCGTTCACCTCACTTCCAGACTGAGCAGATCGTCGACCGTCTCCCGGCGCAGGATCAGGCGGGCGCGTCCGTCGCGCACCGCCACGACGGCCGGCCGGCCGATCATGTTGTACCGGCTCGAGAGCGAATAGCAGTAGGCGCCCGTGGCGGCCACGCCGAGGAGGTCGCCGGGCCGCATGTCGCCGGGCACCCAGGTGTCGCGCACCACGATGTCGCCGGTCTCGCAATGCTTTCCGACGATGCGGGCCAGCGTCGCCGGCGCGTCGCTGGTCCGGGAGACCAGGCGGGCGTCGTACTGCGCGTCGTACAGGGCGGTGCGGATGTTGTCGCTCATGCCGCCGTCGACGCTCACGTAGCGCCGGTGCGCCGTGGCGCTGACGTCGACGTCCTTGACGGTGCCCACTTCGTAGAGCGTGATGGTGCCGGGACCGGCGATGGCGCGGCCGGGCTCGACCACCAGCCGGGGCGTCGGCAGGCCGACGGCCGACGACTCCTTGCCCACGATGGCGCCCAGCTTGGCCGCCAGTTCGCTCAGCGGCGGGGGGTCGTCGGCGGCAAGATAGGAGATGCCCAGGCCCCCACCGAGATCCACGGTCGAGATCTGCGCGGTCTTGTCGACGCCGAACTCCTCGACGATGGCCTGCAGCAGGCCGATGACGCGGTGCGCGGCCAGTTCGAACCCGTCGACGTCGAAGATCTGCGACCCGATGTGGCTGTGCAGCCCGACGAGTCGCAGGTGATCGGTAGCGAACACCCGCCGCACCGCCGCCATCGCGGCGCCGCTGGCGATCGACAGCCCGAATTTCTGGTCCTCGTGCGCGGTGGAGATGAACTCGTGGGTGTGCGCCTCGACGCCGACGGTGAGACGCACGAAGACGTCCTGGACCACCCCCGCCTCGGCGGCGATCGCGTCCAGGCGCTCGATCTCGATCATGGAGTCGACCACGACGTGGCCGACCCCGGCCTTGACCGCGTCGGTCAACTCCGCGACGGACTTGTTGTTGCCGTGGAAAGTGATTCGCTCCGGCGGGAAGTCGGCGTGCAGCGCCACGGCCAGTTCCCCGCCGGTGGACACGTCGACCGACAGGCCCTCCTGGTTGACCCAGCGCGCGATCTCGGTGCACCAGAACGCCTTCGCCGCGTAGTACACGTTGTGCCCGCCACCGAAGACCGACGCCATCTCCCGGCACCGCGCGCGGAAGTCGTCCTCGTCGACGACGAACAGCGGGGTCCCGTACTCGTGGGCGAGGTCGGTCACGGAGACGCCGGCGACCGACGCCACCCCGGCCTCGTCGCGTGCGATGTTGCGCGGCCACACATTCGGGGCCAACCGCAACAGGTCCTCGGGCGATTGCGGTCGCGGCGGGCTCTCGACGTGGCGCGTCTCCTCGGCGTGCCGGGGGCCGGCGGCGTGGACGTTCACATTCGCTCCGGTGCGCCGACCCCGAGGATGGTCAGGCCGTTCGCGATCACTTGACGGGTGGCCTGGCACAGCGCCAGGCGGGCGGCGTGCAGGTCGGTGGGTTCCTCGTCGCCCTGGGGCAGCACCCGGCAGGAATCGTAGAACCGGTGGTAGTCGCCTGCGAGGTCCTCGAGGTAGCGGCACACGCGGTGCGGTTCGCGCAGTGACGCAGCGGTTTTCAGCACCCGCGGGAACTCGCCGAGGGTGCGCAGCAGCGTGCCCTCTTTGTCGTGGGTGAGCAACTCGAGATGCTCGGTGCTCGCGCTCAGGCCGAGCTCGTCGGCGTTGCGGGCCAGCGCCGAGAGCCGGGCGTGCGCGTATTGCACGTAGTAGACCGGGTTTTCGTTGGACGCCGACGACCACAGCGCCAGGTCGATGTCGATTGGGGTGTCCACCGACGAACGGATCAGGCTGTAGCGGGCGGCGTCGACCCCGATCGCGTCGACCAGGTCGTCGAGCGTCAGCACCGTGCCCGCCCGCTTGCTCATCCGGACGGGCTGCCCGTCACGGACCAGGTTCACGAGTTGACCGATGAGCACCTCGACGGTGGCCGGGTCCTCGCCGAACGCCGCCGCGACCGCCTTGAGCCGGGCGATGTAGCCGTGGTGGTCGGCGCCGAGCATGTAGATGCACAGGTCGAAGCCGCGCTGCCTCTTGTCGAGGTAGTAGGCGATGTCGCCGGCGATGTAGGCCGGCTTGCCGTCGCTCTTGATGACGACGCGGTCCTTGTCGTCGCCGAAGGCGCTGGTGCGCAACCAGGTTGCGCCGTCCTTCTCGTAGACGTTGCCGGTCTCGCGGAGCCGTGCGATGGCCTGGTCGACGCGGCCGCTGGTGTGCATGGAGTCTTCGTGGGTGTAGATGTCGAAGTCCGTGCCGAACTCGTGCAGCGATTCCTTGATGTGGTCGAACATCAGGTCCACGCCGATGCGGCGGAACGTCTCGTGCATGTCCGCGTCGGGCAGGCCGAGCGCGTCGGGGGCCTGCTGCAGGATCTGCGCGGCGATGTCGTTGATATAGGCGCCCGCGTAGCCGTCCTGCGGCGTCGGCTCGCCCTTGGCGGCGGCGATCAGCGAGGCGGCGAACCGGTCGATCTGGGCGCCGTGGTCGTTGAAGTAGTACTCGCGCGCCACGGCGGCGCCCTGTGTCGACAGCAGGCGTCCCAGCGCGTCGCCGACGGCGGCCCAGCGGGTGCCCCCGATGTGGATCGGCCCGGTCGGGTTGGCCGAGACGAACTCGAGGTTGACCTTCAGCCCGTCGAGCGCGTCGGACTGGCCGAACTCGTCACCGGCGTCGATGACGTTGCTCACGACCACGGCCTGCGCGGAGGCCTCGAGGCGCATGTTGATGAAGCCGGGGCCGGCCACCTCGGCCGAGGCGATGCCGTCTTGTTGGGCCAGCTTGTCGGCCAGCCACCCGGCCAGCTCGCGCGGGTTCGCGCCGACCTTCTTGCCCAGCTGCAGCGCCAGGTTGCTGGCGTAGTCGCCGTGCTCGGGGTTGCGCGGCCGCTCCACCGTCACCGTCGCCGGCAAAGCGGCAGCGTCCAGCCCGCGCTCGGCGAGCACCGCGGCAGCGGTGGCTTTGAGCAGCTCAGCCAGGTCGGCGGGGGTCACGAACGTCCATCCTATGGGCTGGGCTGGATTCGCCCGAATTGATTGCGGTGGCTAGGCGGCCACTGTGATGCGTTAGTCTGTGCGTGCTTGTTGCAAGCCCCATGGCGCGACGTCTTCATCGGTCCGCCCCCGTAGCTCAGGGGATAGAGCGTCTGCCTCCGGAGCAGAAGGCCGCAGGTTCGAATCCTGCCGGGGGCACAGGTCGTTTTTGCAGGTCAATGGCCGATTTGAAGGGTCATCAGGGCGGCCAGGTGATCTATGGGTTATCCGTTGCGGGCCGCCCCCCTGGTCACTCACCTTGACCGGGACGCGATGTCGGAACGTGGCGCTTGCCGCTCCGCACAAGACGACGGGCTGTCATGGTGAGAACTAGCTAGCAAAGCCCCCAGGCGACAGGGACCCGGCGACGACCGCCGGCGCGCCAGGACCCGCACCCCCTGGGGCGCCAGGGCCTCCGCCGAGACGACTGGTCGCAAAGGCCGCGCCCTGGTCAATGATTGGGCCGTTGGTCGAATACGATTTGTGTACGTCGAAACTCCCCCCGTCGGAACAGATCGGGTCCTCGGGAGCGCATACCTGAATGGACTTGGCTTGATAAAGCGGCCCGACGATGACCGGCGGGGCGCCGAAAAGATTCATCATCTTGTCGCTCGGCAACGCGTAGAGCACAACCGAGGAGACGTGGTTGGCCACTTCGGGGTCCATCGGTTTGGGAACGGTCGCCGGATCGATCCCAGCCGGTACGGCAGCCGAGGTGACGAAGCCCATGACGGCCGCGCCCGCGGAATAACCGCCGAGCACCATTTTGGTGTTGGGACAGTCGTGCGCCATTGAAACGACATGCGCGTCCGCGTCTCTGATTCCGTCCATGGCTGCGTTCTTGAAGTCGTAGGTAGCGGGGTAGTCGACCGGATATATGTCGAGCGATTTGGCGCCAACGCGGGGGCGCAGGGAGTCGATGAATGCCTGTCCGGTCGGGCCGACACCCGCAGGGTCGTCGGTGCCGCGGGCGAACACCACCTGAACGTCCGGACACGGAGCGGCCGCGGCCGGGATCGCCGTCGCGAGGACGGAAATGCTGACACCCGAGGTCGCGACTATCGCAGGAGCAAGGAAACGAGGGATGGGGCGCGCAAACATGGCGCAGTGTGCCCACATATGCGACTCCCTAAACCGCGAATTTCCGGGCAGGCTCAAGGGCCGAAAATGCGAAGGAAGAACAACACGGCCGATTTGTTCTGGAACCGGTCAAATAGGTGCTTTTCCGGTGAAGTGTGCACGGACCGATCGTTCCACTCAGGCGCCGCAGGAGCGGCCATGTTCTTGCAGGCGTACACCTCAGCTTGTGGCGGAAAACCCGATGCAACCGGCCCTTTCAGTCACATCTGCGACGCGATGGAAGGAAATGGCGGTGTCTCCGCCGCGGCCTGGCCGATGAAGTTGATGATCGGGGTTATGTCGTAGGTGTAGTGGCTCGCATTGGGTCCGGCGGCGAGGAACATACCGCCGTTGATGACCGCCTCGGCGATACCCATGAGTTGTTCGAACAGGTCGGGCCCGAAGATCCGGAAGATGTCCAGCGCGATCGCGAGGACGTTCGGCCACCATTGCTGCACGATGTTGTAGATCTGCGTCTCGTACACGCCGGCGGGCGGCTCGTTTACCCACGGCGGACCGGACGTCGAAATGTTCAATCCAGCCGGGCTGCCCGACGGCGGCCCGACCGGAGCGTCGGTGTACAGGTCGTTGCCGTCGCCGATCGTGTTGACCCATTCGCCCCAGAAATGCGTGACCGGGTTTGCCAGGTGCGGCACGACGTGCTGCGGCTGAAGGCAATCCGGCCCCGCGATCCCCCCGGTGACAACGCCGTCGAGGTCGGCGGGCAACGGCCAGCCCGCATATTGGTTGCCGCTCGCCCAGCCGGGCAGCCGGCACGGGTTTCCCCACACACCCACGGCCACCAGGTCGCCGGCTCGCCCGGCACAGCGCCCGGTGGCGCTGAGCAGTTCGTCCCGAACGAAGTGGCTGACGACGATGGCGCCCTGCGAATAGCCGAGCAAGATGAACGATGTGCCTCGGGGATTCCCCGGCGGATACACGTCGTTGATCAGGCGCACGATCTCGTTGACGCCGTCCTGCACCGATTGACCCATCTGCGGGTTGGTGACGCTGGCCGGGTAGTTCCCCAGCGGCTGCCAGTAGCACAGCGATTGATTGAGCGCGACGGCCACCGCCGCGGGTTGGGGCGGCGTGGTGTCCCACATCGAGACGTTGCTGCCCGAGGCCGTGATCACGATGTGCTGCGCCATAATTTCCCCCCGCGAATCTGACCCGGCGCCGGTCGAAAAGTCCTCGTCGTCAGCGCCCTTGACGTTTCGGGCAGCTACCCCATGGTGCAACTATAGGCCGTGCGCAGTCGTCCAGGTTCGATCGCGCCACGGCGCTGGCGCGCCAACCAGCCGAACGGAGGCCGTCATGCCGAGTTTGAGGCGCGAGGAAGTCGAATTGGCTTTGCGCGGAACAACTTTCGGTGTCGACACGCGGATGCATCCGATCACGGACCCAAACTTGCCACCTCGCGATACCAAGCCGTCGCCTGTCGCTCGCACCGGCCGACGTCCACAGGTGCGCGGAGTTGGCCTCAAATGGTGCATTTCAGTCCGACGTGGGCGGCGTGATACCCGAGCCGGCAATAGAACGCCCGAGCCCTTTCCCGAGCCCCGTCAGTGGTCACCTGCGCCAGCCGTGCCCCGTGTGCTCGGCCGTAGTTGTGTGCCCACTCGACGAGCGCAGTACCAAGACCCTGTGCGCGTTCGGCTTGGGCGACCCGTAATCCCTCGATCTGCAGCCGGGTGGCGCCGGCGCGGGAAAGGCCGGGGATGATCGTCAATTGCACAGTCGCGACGACCATATCGCTACTGTTCAGGACGACTCCGAGAAAGTTGGATCGGTTGCGAACGACGATGTCGTAGGCCGCCTCGTAGCGTTCGAGTTCGGCGCCTTCCCGCTCCTGACCGAACTCGTCGTCGGAGAGCAGCTGGGCGATCACGCCCACGTGTTCGCGCGTCGCGCGCTGCACACGAAATGTGCGGCCCGCTACCCGCAGCAGTCCTCGAACCGAGGACTGCGCCAGTGCCTGTAGGCGCGCCACCAACAGGTCCAGCCACGCCCCCACGTTGATGCGTGCTTCCGCGGTATCTGGGTAGCGGCATCGCAGATGGAGCCCGGACTCGTCCTGGATGAACCAGAGCATGACGTCGTCGGTGTGGACGCTCGCGCTCACATACTGGGCGTCGAGTCCGACCGAGTCGATGCGCACCGGAAGTCTGCTTTGGTCCAGCCAGGAAATCGCGAACATGCCGGGCGCGACGGGCATTCCACCCCACGGAGCCAGCACGTCGGCCAGTGGCCAGGAACCAAGCTGCACGGCTTCTTTGACGGCGGCGGCCGCGGCGTGCGGCTCGGCGACCGCCGACTCCAGGACCGAATTAGTGATGAACCAGCCCACCGAGTCGTGCCATTTGTCTTCAAATCGGCTGTGCACGGGGAAGACCGCGCGCAGCGGCGCCCCGGCCAACTCGTGGGTCACCGCAGTCATGGCGACCACAGCGAGTGCCAGCGTCGAGACACCGTCGTCGCGTGCCTGCGCGGCGAACGCGGCGCCGTCATCGACATCGAACACGTCGCGCACTTCAACGCGTTCCGGATGCGGCCCGCACTCACCCAACGGCAGCGGAAACCGTGGCATCACCCCACCGCTGTCGCTGATGATTTGTGCCCATCGTTCGCGCACGTAGTCCGGTGCCGCGGAACGGTCCAATAGTGCTTGCGTGTGCACGACAAATGCCGGCGGAGGCTGCAGCGACAAGGTGCGTCCGATCCGCGCGTCGGCGAGCATCGACAACAGGTCCCGGGCGATCACCAGCATCGACCACATGTCCACGTGGGCGTGGTCGGCAGCGATCACCACCGTCAATCCGGCGGCGGTCTCCAACACACACAACCGATGTGAGGGCCGCTGATAGGGCGAGCAGGTCGCATTGAGAACTACTCGCAGTGCGTCGTTGACAGCCTGACCCGGAGCGATCTCATGCTCTACCCACTCCCCCGGGTGAATATCGATCTCATGCAGCCGCGGATCGCCGTCAGCCCCGGGCGTGAATGCCGTTCGTAGGGTGCCGTGGCGGGCGATCACGGCCAGCCACGCATCGGCCAGCGATTGGCGGCTGACCCCCGTCGGCAACCGAATGGACAGAGCCATCCAGGAGCCGGGTCGTGCGCCCGCACCAACGTGTATGCGCTGGTCAAAGGACACCGGCAGCTGCCGGCCGAGGTCAGACACCGACACGTCATAGCCCCAGAGTCGTCCGAAGGGTAGCCGCAGGTGCGCCACGTTGGTCAGCCGCATGGCGGTACCCTAACGCCCCAGATAGCCTGAATGCTCGGTCAGCGCGGGGCGAGCCGTCGGGTCGTGAAAAGAGTTGCGTGATGTCCACTTTCGTGGTTCCCGGAGCAGAGCTTGCGGTTGAACTGAGCGACGAAGGTGGTCATCCGGTAGTTCAACTGCACGGGCTTACCTCCAGCCGCGCGCGTGACCGGGTGCTCAATCTCGACCTCGGCAGGGGCCTCAGCGGGACCCGACTGCTGCGGTACGACGCACGCGGCCATGGCAAGTCCACGGGGCGCAAGGTCCCGGAGGATTACCGGTGGGAATGCCTTGCCGAGGATCTTCTGCAACTGCTCGACAAATGGTTTCCCGGCGAACAGGTGCACGGAGTCGGCCCGTCCATGGGTGCCGGGACGCTGCTGCATGCCGCCGCCCGCGAGCCGGACCGCTTCGCCGGCCTCACGCTGATGGTGCCGGCCACCGCCTGGGAAACCCGGCCCGCGCAGGCGACGATCTACCGGGTTGCGGCCGAGTTGATCGAGGCCGAGGGCGTCGGGGCATTCATCGCGGCGGCGCGTAAGGCGACTCCGCCACCAGCCACGGTCGGCGCGCCCGAAACGGTTCCCGATGTGGCCGACGCGCTGCTGCCGTCACTGTTTCGAGGCGCGGCTCTCAGCGACCTGCCCGCTCGCGAAGCGGTCGCACGAATCGATGTGCCGACGACGATTTTGGCCTGGGTCGGCGACCCGGCGCATCCGATGTCGACAGCGGAATCGCTTGCCGCACTGATGCCGCGGTCAACGCTCACCGTGGCGCACACCCCGGCCGATGTCGAGACCTGGCCGCAGCTCCTGAGCCAAGACGTCGCCCGCCGGGGCTGACTGGGGCGACCGACTTCGAAAACTCAATCAGCGGTTCGATTCTCGTGATCTGGCAAACTCCCCAGCAGGTTCGAACCTGCCGCGCGCACAGGTTTCGCAGTTCAGGGACACTTCCAGAATGGAAGTCTTAGCAATCCCGGCGCCGTCGACCGTCGCGGGCCAATGACCACGCCCCCGGAGCCGGTGCTCCTCGGACCACTCCTACCGGCCGACGTCGACAGGTGCGCCGAGTTGGACGCACTGCTGTTCGCGGGTGATACGCCATGGTCGGCGGCGGTCTTCGCACGTGAGCTAGCCGGCAAGGACAACCATTTCGTGGGTGCTCGCCGCGCCGGCACGCTGATCGGCTACGCCGGGATCGCGCGTCTGGGTTCCACGGGTTTTACGGGCGTGGCCTTCTACGAGGTGCGCAATATCGGCGTGGACCCGGCGTACCAGGGGCACGGCGTCGGCCGCCGGCTGTTGAACGAGCTGCTGACGTTCGCGGCGGGCGGCACCGTGTATCTGGAGGTGCGGTGCGACAACGAGGCGGCCATCGCGCTGTACCGCAGCGTGGGGTTCGACCAGGTCGGCCTGCGTCCGGGGTACTACAACGGCACCGACGCGGTCACGATGCGGAGGCTCAGTTACGCCGGTAACGACGAACAGGCACATGACCCCTGATCTTGACCTCCACGTCGGCTCCCGCCCCGCCGACCTCCTTCACGATGAACGTGTAGAGATCGCCCAACGGGCTGCCGAGCAGCGGTTCCCCCAACTCCTCGACGAACCACTGCACCCCCGGCTGGTTGCATGGGGGCTTCGATGCCCTGTTCTCGTCATAGTGCCACTTCACGTCCGGGTTGTCGGCGGGGAACTCGATGTTGTCATCCCGCCGTATCTCCGCTGCCGGAATGGTGTCAAAAGCCTGGCCCGTGCTCACGGTTATGAGGTTAGTGGTGGGGCCTGGCGCGACACCGGTCATCTCCCGCGAGAACGAACGCCTCGATGTCGCGTCCGCCGCCCGGACTCAACTCACTCCAGCCGGGACCGCCTCTGCCGGCTGGCAACCCGGGACTCGGCGCCCCGGGTCGACCATCCGTCCAAGCGTGCGTCCGGGCGGGCCGCTGCCCTTCAGGTCAGCACCCGCGACGTCGGGATGCGTCAGGATGCCGACTTGATGGTGATCTTGTTCGTCTGCGTGTATCCCGGTGGGTGGCCGCACTCCGCACCGGTGTAGGTGATGACGTTTGTGCCTTCCAGGCTGTCGGGATCCCACGTCATGTGGTAGCTGGTGCCCATCTGGTGATAGCTACCGTCGGCACAGATTATGTCGCCCGTACCGTCGAGCACCCATTGACCATTAACTAGGTACGCCGGGTTACCTCCAGCGCCGGCTTTGACCCAGACGCATCCGCCGTTGGGCTGCTGCGCGCAGGGGTTGACCGACCAGCTGGTGGTCACGGCGTGGCCGTCCGGCGATGTCGAGGTCTCGTTGTAGCTACCGCTCATCGTTGTATTGTCCGCCCACGCTGGGCCGGCCGCACCGAACGCTAGACCGGCGCACACAGCGGTTACGGCGAACCCTCGCGCGATACCTGACTCGAGATTCATCATCATCCACCTTTGCTCGCGGCGACCTGGACTGTCAGCTGGAAGAACCCGTCGGCATCCGTGAAGTGTCGGCGACCCGACAATCCACCGGAAACCCCATGTTCACGCCGCCCCATCCAGACCGCCGAATAGCCGTCATCAATGTTTTTGGTCTATCACACGTCCCGGGTTGTCGCGACTTGACGGGTTTGCTGGTGGCAAAGTCAGCCGCGCTAAGCAGGTCGCGGGTCAACCCACAACAATTCACGACTAGCCGTGTTGCGACCGCGTCAAGAATTTATTGAGAACACGTAAAGGGTCCCTGGTGATCCTTCTTCTCAAGCGCACACAGCGCCCCACCCGGAATCACCGAAGGAGTTCACAATGTTCGCTCGCCGCATCACCTCCGCCCTGGCCGGTACCACCCTGGCCGCCTCCGCTTTCGGCGTCGCCGTGTTCCTCGCCGGCACCGCCGGCGCCAGCTCGGTCGACGAGTCATTCCTGGCCCAGTTGAACGCGGACGGGATCACCCCGCCGAGCGCGTCGGCCGCCGTCAGCGAGGCCCACGCCGTCTGCAAGGCGCTCGACGCGGGCTACTCGAGCAAGGACGTGATCAACGCGGTCGCCCAGACGACGGGCCTGAGCGCCAAGGGCGCCAAGACGTTCTCCATCGACGCCGCCTCGGCCTACTGCCCGCAGTACGTCACGTCGGCCTGATCACGGCCTGATCCCGGCCGGAGTGCCGCCACCACCGTGCGGGGACCCCAGCGGGTCCCCGCTCTGGTGTGTCAGCGGCTCCGCAGCAGGAACAGCCCGTAGGCCGCGATCGACTGGGCATCCGAGATCACCCCGGCGCGGATCATCCGCTCGAACTCGTCGAGCGGGAACCACGCGCTGCGCATGTCCTGTTCCTCGTGCTCCCGCTCGGCCTCCCCCTCGACGATGCCGGTGGCCAGGAACACCCAGCCGCGCTGGCTGGTCAGGCCGGCCGCGGTGTCGATCTGGCCGAGCGCTTCGAACGACGTGGCGCTGAGCCCGGTTTCCTCGCGCAACTCGCGCGCGGCCAGCGCCGACGGCTCGGTCTCCGCGAGGTCGGGAGCGGTGCCCTGCGGGAACTCCCACCGGCGCGCGCCCAGCGGATACCGGTACTGCTCGACCAATCGGAACCGGCCGCCATCAAAGGGTTCGTAGGGCACCACGAGGGCGTACGTGGGCCTTTCCACGACGCTGTAGATGCCCGGACTGCCGTCCGGGCGGCGGATCCTGTCCTCGCGGAGCACCAGCCACGGATTCCGGTAGATCTCCCGGGACGAGACGCATTCGATGAAAGGCACGCCGCCAGTATTGCCGCGACTTCGCCTGCGCACCAACGCGTTGCATCCGCGGTGAAACCGCCGACGGCCGGCGGGACGTTTCGGCGGCCTGACGCGGTACGGTGCCCGATAGTCTTAGCAACGCGCGAATCGCCAACGTCACAGAGGTGGGACATGCCGGACGACTCGAAGCGTGCGTGACGATGCGCCGCCACATCATCGTCAGCGGCGAGGACGCGCTGGCGACGACCATCATCGATGAGCTGAACAACGCCGGCGTCAGCGTCGTCAAACTCGAGAACCCGGCCGAACTCGCCGACGCCGGCATCGATCGGGCGGTCGCCGTCGTGTGTGCCGGGGACGACGATGCCGTCAACCTCGAAATCGCTTTGCTGGCAAGGAAATTGAATCCCCGGGTGCGGGTGGTCGCGCGGCTGGCCAATGACGTGCTGCGAGGGGCTGTCGCGGCCGACAACGGTCCTGGGGCCATCCTCGACGTGGCCGACCTCGCGGCGCCGTCCGTGGTCGAGGCCTGCCTGGCGCACACGGCGCACCCGTTCGAGGCCGCCGGTATCAAGTTCGTCGTGTCGGGCGCCGAGGTGTCGCGCGACGGGACGCTGCGGGAGATCTACGGCGACCTCGCTCCGGTGGCCGTGATCCAGGGCAAGAACTCGGCCGCGCCGGGCTCGGTGGAACCGTGCCCCGGGCGCGACCTGCACGTGCGCGCGGGTGACTGGACGGCGATGATCGGCAGCGTCGACGAGCTGGCCGCCCGCGGCATCAAGGTGCCCCGCCCGACGCCGACACGCTCGCGCCGGGCGCCGCTGCGTCAGGCGCTGGACGCCGCACGGTCCCTGCGCGACGACGTCAACCCGATGTTCGCCCGCGCGCTGCTGGCCGCGGCCTTACTGCTGATCGGGTCGACCGTCGTGCTGCGCTTCGGCTACCACCGCCCGGGCATGCAGTGGATCGACGCGCTGTACTTCAGCGCCGAGACGATCGCGACCGTGGGCTACGGCGACTTCAGCTTCAGCACGCAGCCCGTCTGGCTGCGCCTGTTCAGCGTGATGCTGATGTTCGCCGGCGTCATCACCACCGCGGTGCTCGTCGCGTTCATCGCCGACCTGCTGATCTCGCGCCGCTTCGCCCGCTCCGCCGGACGCCGGCGGGCGCGGCACCTGCGCAACCACGTCATCGTGGTGGGGCTGGGCTCCTTCGGCAGCCGCGTGGTGTGCGACCTGGCCGCCGCCGGGTATGACGTCGCGGTCGTCGAGCGGGACGAGAACAACCGCTACCTGTCGTCGGCGGAGGAACTCGACGTGCCGGTGGTGTTCGGGGACGCGACGTTGCGCCAGACGCTGGAGTCGGCCGGCGTCAAGCACGCGCGGGCGGTCGCGCTGCTCACCCAGGACGACATGGTGAACATCGAGACCGGGATCGTGCTGCGCGAGATGCTGGGCCCGCGGGTGCTGCCCGAGGTGATCCGGCCCGGGGTTCCGTTGGTGCTGCGCGTGTACGACCGCGCGTTGGGCAGCGCCGTCGCCGAGCGATTCGGGTTCGACAACGTGCGGTCGACCGTCGAACTGGCCGCCCCGTGGTTCATCGGCGCCGCGATGGGCCTGCAGGTGCTGGGCACCTTCTGGGTCGGCCAGCGCTCGTTCATGGTCGGCGGGATGCACGTGGCCGGGGGCAGCGAGCTCGACGGCCTGCAGATGTTCGAGCTGTCCACGCAAACCCGGGTCATCGCGATCACCCGCGACGATGCGCCGGTCAAGCTCCACCCCCGGCGCGACGCACGGCTCTGCGCCGGCGACACCGTCTACGTCGTCGGCCCCTACCGCGAGCTGCTGGCGACCCTGCGCAAGGGTCAGCCGCCGCAGCAACCCGACATCGCCGGACGCTCGCCGAAGGCCGAGGCGAGCTGACGGGCGTCAGGGCTGCGAGCCGGAGGCGGATTGCCTGAGCCTCGCCAGCTCCTGGCGGCTCGCGACGGTCAGCGGGTGCTCGTCACCCAGCAGGCGCGCCTCCTCACCGACGAGGAATTCCCAGGCGGCGGCGTCGGCCGCACCGGGCTGCCACAGGACCAGCATGTGCCGCGCCGTCAGCGTGTGGGGGTGGTCGGGCCCCAGCGTCTCGCGGCATTCGCCGGCGAGCGACTCGAGCTCCGCCAGGGCCGCCGAGCCGTCACCCGCGCGACCCCGCCATATCGCGATCATGAGCCGCGTGCCGAGAGTGTCGGCGTGGTCGCCGCCGAGCACGCGCTGCCGCGCCGCGAGGACGCGTTCGGCCTCGGCGATAGCGCCCACGAGATCGCCGATCTCCCAACGCTTTTCGGCCACCCGTTCCCTGGCCGCCAGCGTGCTCGCGTGATCCGGGCCCAGGACGCGCTGCTCGTCGGCGAACAGCCGCAACCATTCGGCCAGCGACCGCAGCGGGTGCTCCCCGGCCCGGCCCGCCAGGAGGTGCCGCGCGGCCAGCGTGTTGGCGTGGTTGCGTCCGAGCACCTCGACGAGGTCGGGCATGAGCCGCTCGAACGTGGCGTAGGCGGCCTCGCCGTCGCCCGCCTGGAGCCGCAGTGTCGCCAGCGCCACCTCCAGCTCCAGGACGTCGCGATGCCGCTCGCCCCACTCCGCACGGCACCGGTCGAGCAGCTCGCTCGCGTGGCTGACGGCGCCGGCGTAGTCACCGTCGCCCGCACACTCCGCGGCCAGCCGAACCGTCGCGGCCAGCTCCGGCTCGCTCATGCGGCCAATGACACCGCACCCCGACGGGCGCGGCAATTCACTCCAGCCGCCCGGCGACGTCGGCCGCGCGGTGCAGCTGGTCGAGGTCCGAGCTCGTCGGGATGAGCTGAACCTCGTCGGCGCCGATCTCGGCGAACCTGCGCAACGTCGCCAGCAGGTCGTCCTCCGTGCCGGCCCAACCGGTCATCGGCGCCATCGCGTCGACGTACTCGGCCGGGATCCAATTCATGTAGTGACGCAGGTGCCGGTGCACCTGGGCGCGGGCGTCCTCCGGTGAGCCGAAGGCGAACCAGAACGACGTCACCAGGTGTGGCTTGGGTTTCCCGGCGTCCGCCCACGCCTTGCGGGCGACGTCGAACAGCTCGTTCTGCTTGTCGACGTCGAGGTCGAGGGTGGTGCCGGCCAGGCCGGCGGCCCAGTCCGCGGCGCGGCGGATGGTCTTCGGGCCGATGCTGCCGATGAGCAGCGGCGGGCCGCCCCCCCCCCCCGGGGCCGGTCCGACGGGCAGCACCGACTCGGTGACCTTCTCCCCGGACCAGACCCGCTTCATCACCGCCACCCGGTCGGCCAGGCCCCGGATGGTCTGCGTCGCGGGGTCGGCGCTGACGGCGTGGTAGTCCTCGTGCCTACCGCCGACGCCGATGCCCACGCTCAGGCGCCCGCCGCACAGCACGTCGCCGGTGGCCAGCGCCTTGGCGAGCATCACCGGGTCGTGCAGCTGCGGCACGATGACGGTGGTCAGCAGCCGTACCCGACGGGTCCAGGCGGCCAGCGCCCCGAGCAGTGTCAGGTTGTCGGGGTTGTCGAACGCGATGCGCTCGCCCCAGCACAGCGACGAGAAGGGTCCCTCGTCGATCGCCCGCGCCCAACTCTCGAGGACATCCGCGTCCAAGTCCGGCTCCATCACCGGCATCGTCATCGCTACCCGCACGACGGCGATTCTGGCAGCATGGCCGGATGGGTGTGACCAGTACCTCCATCGCGCACGTCCGCCTGACGGTCACCGACATCGAGCGGTCGCGGCAGTTCTACGAAAGCGTCTTCGGGTGGCCGGTGCTGCTGGAGGTTCCGGACAACGCCGACGAGGCGACCCGCAACCAGCTCGGCTTCCTGTTCGGAGGTGTCATCTACGACCTCGGCGGCACGCTGCTCGGGCTGCGGCCGGTGGCCACCGACCGCTTCGACGAGGACCGGGTGGGCCTGGACCACATCGCGTTCCGGGTCGGCAGCAAGGCCGAATTGGATTCGGCCGCAGCGCATCTGGAGGAGATCGGCGTCGCGCACGAGCCGGTCAAGGACATCGGCCCGTCCTACATCCTGGAGTTCCGCGACCCGGACAACATCGCTCTGGAGCTCACGGCGCCGAAATAGGCGCGGCGAGCGTGCGCAGAATGACCGCTTGGACGGCGTGTCGGCGTGCAAACACTCAGTGTCAGGGTGGCGTTGCCGCGTTTGCGGTGGTTGGGTCCAGATCACCCGGTGTCTGGCTCTTACAAACACTGCCGCCTTGAGGAGGTTGGCGTTCGTGCGTTGTGTCGGCA
>NZ_CACRUY010000001.1 GCF_902652685.1 Mycobacterium sp. Marseille-P9652 | reverse complement strand
AGTCGGGGCGATGCCACGCTCCTATCAAGTCACGCCGGTCGGTCCTTCACACCCGATGCCGACACAACGCACGAACGCCAACCTCCTCAAGGCGGCAGTGTTTGTAAGAGCCAGACACCGGGTGATCTGGACCCAACCACCGCAAACGCGGCAACGCCACCCTGACACTGAGTGTTTGCACGCTGACACGCCGTGTTGGGCGGCATTCTGCGCACGCTCGATGCGGTGAATTGTCGGCATAACCCGCGGCTTCGACGATTGCGCGCATGCATCCTGAGCTTGCTCGGTTACTCGACGCCCAAGGCGGCGTGGTCACGTCCGCGCAGGCCCTGACGTACCTACCCCGTCGCGCCCTAGACCGTGAGTGGCAACGCGTCTGGTACGGCATCTATACCCGCTGCGAGGTGGACACCGCTTTGCGGTTGCGCGGGCTGGACCTGGCGTGCGGCCGCAACGTCGCGGTATGCCTCAACACGGCCGCGGCCGCGTACGGCTTCGACACGGAACGCGACGCCAACCTGCATGTGCTCAATCCCGTGGGCGCGCAATTGCGGTCGACCGACGGCTTGATAGTCCACCGTCGAGAAGGCGCGCCGCTGGCCATGGTCGACGGTCGGCCAGCCACTGCGCCGGCGTGGACGGCGATCGAGGTGGCGCGCAGCCTTCGCCGGCCGCGGGCCCTGGCCACCCTCGACGCTGCCCTCCGCAGTCAACGGTGCAGTCGCGACGAGTTGGAGCGGGCGGTCAAGCTGCAGTCCGGACGTCGCGGCGTCGTCAACCTGCGCGAGTTGCTTCCGCTGGCCTCCGCGCTAGCGGAGTCACCGATGGAGAGTGAGGCGCGGCTGGCCATGATCGACGGCGGGCTGCCGACGCCGGTCCTGCAATACGAGGTCGTCGACGCGCACGGACGCGTCTGGCGCCTCGACTTCGCCTGGCCCGACTATCGGGTGGCCGCCGAGTACGACGGCGTCGACTGGCACAGCGGGCAGGACGCCTTCGTTCGCGATCGCCGGCGCGGCGCGGCACTGAGTGATCTCGGGTGGGTGGTCGTGCCCATCATTGCCGAGGACGTCAGGCGCCGGCCCGGCGAACTCGTCGCCCACATCGAGCGGCGACTCAAGCGCGCTGCGTGAGCGTGCGCAGAATCACGCTCGCGACGGCGTGTCCCCGTACAAACACGCACGCTCGCGGGACGACGTTTAGGAGCTGGTGCCCGGGCCGATGTTGCTCGCTGGACGGGTGCGCAGGTCGTGCACGTAATCGCTTGGCGCCCCGGCCACTTCGGCGGCGTCGGCCATCACGCCGAGGTACCGTGCAGACGGCAGCCCGCCCTCCCAGGCGTCGAGCACGTACAGCCACGCCAGCACGGGATCGGTGTCGGTGTCCGACGCGATGCGCTCCACCCGGCAGCGGATCTTCTTGTGCACGCCGAACTCCGAGCCCTCCCAGCGGTCCAGGTTGTGCTCGTCGGACGGCGTCATGTCGTAGAGGACTACGAACACCTTGGAGCCCGGGTCCTCGACGATGGTGGCCAGCGCGCCCTCCCAGCCGATGTCCTCGCCGCCGAAGGTCAGCCGCCACCCGTGCAGCCAGCCCGTTCCGGCCATCGGCGAATGCGGTGCGCGCTTCAGCATCTGCTCGGGATCCATGTTCGACCCGTACGCGGCGTAGAGCGGCACGGGGAAAGCTTAGACGCCGGGCATTCATCCGAGCGCTTCATCCGGTGTCCGACTAGGTTTGAACCGTGGCGACCCGCATCGTGATCCTCGGTGGAGGACCGGCCGGTTACGAAGCCGCGCTGGTCGCCGCGACACTGTCCGCCGAACGCCCCGGCCTCGCGGACGTCACGGTGATCGACTCCGACGGCATCGGCGGGGCCGCCGTCCTCGATGACTGCGTGCCGTCCAAGACGTTCATCGCCTCGACCGGGGTGCGCACCGAGCTGCGCCGGGCGCCGCGGCTGGGCTACGACATCGACATCGAGGACGCCAAGATCTCGCTGACGCAGATCCACGAGCGGGTCAAGCGGCTGGCCACCGACCAGTCGGCCGACATCGCCGCCCAGCTGCGCGGCATGGGTGTGCGCCTCGTCGCCGGCCACGGCGAGCTCATCGATCCCACGCCGGGCCTGGCCTGCCACCGCGTCAGGGCGACCGCCCCCGACGGCTCCACCACCGAGCACGAGGCCGACGTGGTGCTGATCGCCACCGGCGCCAGCCCACGGGTCCTGCCGTCGGCCCAGCCCGACGGCGAGCGCATCCTGACCTGGCGCCAGCTCTACGACCTCGAGGCGCTGCCCGAACACCTGATCGTGGTGGGATCCGGCGTCACCGGCGCCGAGTTCGTCAACGCCTACACCGAACTCGGGGTGCCGGTGACGGTGGTCGCCAGCCAGGACCGGGTGCTGCCCTACGAGGACGCCGACGCCGCGCTGGTCCTCGAGGAGTCGTTCTCCGAGCGGGGCGTGCAGCTGGTCAAGAACGCCCGCGCCGCGTCGGTCACCCGCACCGACACCGGGGTCCTCGTCACCATGACCGACGGCCGCACCGTCGAGGGCAGCCACGCCCTGATGACCATCGGCTCGGTGCCCAACACGACGGGCCTCGGCCTGGAGCGGGTCGGCATCGAGCTCGGCCGGGGCGGCTACCTCACCGTCGACCGGGTGTCGCGCACGTCGGTGCTCGGCATCTACGCCGCGGGTGACTGCACCGGCCTGCTGCCGCTGGCGTCGGTCGCGGCGATGCAGGGCCGGATCGCGATGTACCACGCGCTCGGGGAGGGCGTCAGCCCGATCCGGCTGCGCACCGTGGCGGCGACGGTGTTCACGCGGCCCGAGATCGCCGTGGTGGGGGTGCCGCAGTCGGCGATCGACGACGGTTCGGTGACGGCCCGGATGATCATGCTGCCGCTGCGCACCAACGCGCGCGCCAAGATGTCCGGCCTGCGGCAGGGCTTCGTCAAGATCTTCTGCCGCAAGTCGACCGGCGTGGTCATCGGCGGCGTGGTGGTGGCGCCGATCGCCTCCGAGCTGATCCTGACCATCGCCGTGGCTGTCACCAACCGGATCACGGTCAACGAGCTGGCGCAGACGCTGGCCGTCTACCCGTCGCTGTCCGGCTCCATCACCGAGGCGGCCCGCCGGCTGATGGCCCACGACGATCTGGACTAATTCGATGGTCGCGACCCGCTTCGCCCGGCAATGCCGCGCTCGCGATCGCGACGAGTTCGATGGTCGCGATCCGTCCCCAGCTGCGCGGGGTCCCCATCGCCCGGCAATGCCGCGCTCGCGATCGCGACGAGTTCGATGGTCGCGACCCGCATCGCCCGGCAATGCCGCGCTCGCGATCGCGAACAACCGCTAGCCTGGGGAAGCGTCCTACCGACGAGTAACCGAGGAGGAGTCTCCCAGTGAGTGACCCGATCCACGCGTCCGGCGGGCAGAGCTCGCCGGCCGCGGTGCTGGGACCGGAGCAACGCCGACACGCCTGGAAACGCCTGGGCGGTGAACAGTTCGACGTCGTGGTGGTGGGCGGCGGCGTGGTGGGCTCCGGGTGCGCGCTGGACGCCGCGACCCGCGGGCTGAAGGTCGCGCTGGTCGAGGCGCGCGACTTCGCGTCGGGCACGTCGAGCCGCTCGTCGAAGATGTTCCACGGCGGGCTGCGCTACCTCGAGCAACTCGAATTCGGGCTGGTGCGCGAGGCGCTGCACGAGCGGGAGCTGTCGCTGACCACGCTGGCGCCGCACCTGGTCAAGCCCATGCCGTTCCTCTTCCCGCTGACCCACCGCGGCTGGGAGCGTCCCTACATCGCCGCGGGCATCTTCCTCTACGACCGCCTGGGCGGCGCGAAATCCGTTCCCGCGCAGAAACATCTGACCCGCGCGGGCGCGCTGCGCCTGAGCCCCGGCCTGAAGCGCTCGTCGCTGATCGGTGGCATCCGCTACTACGACACCGTCGTCGACGACGCCCGCCACACCATGACGGTCGCGCGCACCGCCGCCCACTACGGCGCGGTGGTGCGCTGCTCGACGCAGGTGGTGGCGCTGCTGCGGGAGGGCGACCGCGTCACCGGCGTGCGGGTCCGCGACTCGGAGGACGGCGCGATCACCGAGGTGCGCGGCCACGTGGTCGTCAACGCGACCGGCGTGTGGACCGATGAGATCCAGGCTTTGAGCAAGCAGCGCGGCCGGTTCCAGGTCCGCGCGTCCAAGGGCGTGCACGTGGTGGTGCCCCGCGACCGGATCGTCAGCGACGTCGCGATCATCCTGCGCACCGAGAAGTCTGTGATGTTCGTCATCCCGTGGGGCGGCCACTGGATCATCGGCACCACCGACACCGACTGGAACCTCGACCTGGCCCACCCCGCCGCCACCAAGGCCGACATCGACTACATCCTCGGCACCGTCAACACCGTGCTGGCCACGCCGCTGACGCACGCCGACATCGACGGCGTCTACGCGGGGCTGCGGCCGCTGCTGGCGGGGGAGAGCGAGGAGACGTCGAAGCTGTCGCGCGAGCACGCCGTCGCCGTCCCCGCGCCGGGTCTGGTCGCGATCGCCGGCGGTAAGTACACCACCTACCGGGTGATGGCCGCCGACGCGATCGACGCCGCGGTCCAGTTCGTGCCGGCGCGCGTGGCGCCATCGATCACCGAGAAGGTCATGCTGCTGGGCGCCGACGGGTACTTCGCGCTGGTCAACCAGGCCGAGCACGTCGCCGCGCTGCAGGGGCTGCACCCGTACCGCGTGCGCCACCTGCTCGACCGCTACGGGTCGCTGATCGGCGAGGTGCTGGACATGGCCTCGGGGGATCCGGACCTGCTGCGGCCCATCAAGGAGGCGCCGGGCTACCTGAAGGTCGAGGCGTTGTATGCCGTCACGGCCGAGGGCGCCCTGCACCTCGAGGACATCCTGGCCCGCCGGATGCGGATCTCGATCGAGTACCCGCACCGCGGGGTCGACTGCGCCCGCGAGGTCGCCGAGGTGGTCGCGCCGGTCCTGGGGTGGAGCGACGGCGACGTCGAGCGCGAGGTCGCCAACTACACGGCCCGGGTGGAGGCGGAGATCCTGTCGCAGGCCCAGCCCGACGACGTGTCGGCCGACGAGCTGCGGGCCAGCGCGCCCGAGGCGCGCGCCGAGATCCTCGAGCCGGTGCCGCTAACTTGAGACCCGCGCCCCTGCCCGTGCGCGACGGACTCGGGCCGGCCCGGGTGCGGTTGTGCGGGGGACCGGTGCTCGCCGAGCTGACGGCCCGATTCGGTCCGGTGACAAGCGATGTCGTCGACGCCGACGGCGTGCCGGTCGACGAGGCCACGGTGTTGCCCGCCGGGTCGCACGTGTACCTGTATCGCGATCTGCCGGTTGAGGTTCCGGTGCCGTTCGACGTGCCGGTGCTCCACCGCGACGCCAACATCGTCGTGGTCGACAAGCCCCACTTCCTGGCGACCATGCCGCGGGGGCGGCACGTCGCGCAGACGGCGCTGGTGCGGCTGCGCCGCGAGCTCGACTTGCCCGAGCTGAGCCCCGCGCACCGGCTGGACCGGCTGACCGCCGGGGTCCTGCTGTTCACGACCCGGCGCGAGGTGCGCGGCGCCTACCAGACGCTGTTCTCGCGCGGCCTGGTCGGCAAGACGTACCTGGCGCGCGCGGGTTGCGATGCGGCGCTTGATTTTCCGCGTGTCGTGCGCAGCCGAATCGTCAAGTGCCGCGGCGTCTTGCAGGCCGTCTGCGAGCCGGGTCCGGTCAACGCCGAGACCCATGTCGAAAGCCTCGGCGGCGGGCTGTACCGGCTGACGCCGCGCACCGGGCGCACGCATCAGCTGCGGGTGCACATGGCGTCGCTGGGCTTGCCGATCGACGGGGATCCGTTGTACCCGAACGTGATCGACGTGCCGGCCGACGACTTCGGCACGCCGCTGCGGTTGCTGGCGCAGCGCATCGAGTTCACCGATCCGCTGACGGGAGCGCGGCGTGAGTTCGTCAGCCGCCGGCCGGGCCCATGAAACGCCCCGGCCACCGGCCGCCGCCGGGCGTGGACGCCCACGACATGGACGTGCAGGGCGTCCGCACCCGGGTGTACGAGGTCGACCCGGGCACCGCGCTGACGCCGCTGGTGCTGCTGCACGGAGCGGGTGCCGATTCGGCGCTCGTGTCGTTCGGTTCCGCGCTGGCGTCGCTCGGGGCGCGCCGGCGCGTCATCGCGCCGGACCTGCCCGGCTACGGCGATACGCAGTTCACCGACGCGTCGTATTCGATTCCCTGGTACGCCGATTGGGTCGCGGCCCTGATCCACCGCCTCGGCCTCGATCGGGTCGACCTCGCCGGGTTGTCGCTCGGGGGCTGGATCACGCTCGAGGTCGCGATCAGCCGGCCCGAGATCGTGCGCCGCATCGTTCCGGTCAACCCCGGCGGCGTGACGGAGACGTTCAAATACCTTCACCTGGCGCGCTGGCTCGCCAACCACCCCGCGGTGAACAAACAGGCCTACCACGCCTACGCCCGCTTGGGGCGCCGCTTCACCCGGATGCAACTGCGCCGCATCGTCGAGCATCCGGCGGCGCTCAGCGACGACCTGGTCGACGCCGTGATCCTCAACTGCCGGAGTCCCCATGCGGGAGAGGCCTTTTCGGCCACCCAGCGGTGGACGTTCGGTCTCGGACCCCGGGGCTGGTCGCTGGTGTCGAGGCTGCCACAGGTGAGGGCCAAGACGCTCGTCATCGCCGGGCGCGACGACAGGCTCGTTCCCGTGGCGGACTCGGTGCGTGCGTCGCAGCTCGTCCAGGACGGCGAGGTGCGGATCTTCGAACCGTGTGGGCACTGGCTGGTTCGGGACTGCCCGGAAGAGTTCGTCGAGGCGGTCAGCCGGTTCCTGGGCTGAGCGCTTGACTCGCCAGCCGCTCCTCGACGGCGCTGGTCTCGGTCAAGGTCACGCCGATCAGTGTGAGGTCGTGCAGGCGCTCGGCGGTGACCTGGGACGTGGCGTCTTGAACCAATACGGTCCGGTAATCCCGTTCGCTGGCGTCAAACAAGGTGGCACGCGGGCAGTTCGGAAGGTTGCATCCGGCGACCACCACCGTGGTGACACTCTGCTCCCGCAGGTGGTCGTCCAGTGCTGTCCGGTAGAACGCACTCCACCGCGGCTTGAACATGACGTGTTCCGACGGCCCGATCTCCTGCATCGAGCCGGCGATCAACCGATCCGGTATCAACCGTTCCGCGCCGGGCAGGAGCGCAGCCGGTATTTGTGAACCGTCGCTGCCCGGTGCGACGATCTCCTTCCCGGCGCGAATTTCCGCGCGGCGAACGAGGTCGACGTCGTCGCCGCCCGGCACATAGAGCCGTACGACATGAACGATCGGGCGGCCCGCCAGGCGATAGGCCGAGATCAACCGCGCCAGCTGCGGTAGCCGATCGGCGGTTCCCGGCACCACCATCGCGCCGGAGGCGAACTCCACTTGCACGTCGATGACCAACAGCGCGGACCGTTCCCACTCGGGGGACAAGTAGTCGGGCATCGGGGCAGACGTCATCACGACATTGTCGCAAGCGCGCCCGCGGCGTGGCGACGGCTGCATGAACACTGGTTGACCGGGTAGCCCCCGGCCCATGGACATCACGGTCACCTTCGTGGGCAACGCCACCACCCTGATCTCGGGCGGCGGGGTGACGCTGCTGACCGACCCGAATTTCCTGCACCGCGGGCAGCGCGCGTACCTCGGCTACGGGCTGGTGTCCAAGCGGCTCAAGGAGCCGGCCCTGCGCATCGACGAACTTCCCCCGATCGACGCGGTCGTGCTCTCGCACATGCACGGCGACCATTGGGATCGGGTTTCACAGAAGGGCCTCGACCACGGGCTGCCGATCGTCACCACGCCCGACGCCGCCAAGCGGCTGCACCACCGCGGCTTCGAGCATGCGCGGGGATTGTCGACCTGGCAGTACCACACCATCACCAGGGGCGGCACCACGGTCACCATCACATCCCTGCCGGGACGGCACGCGCCGCTGGGGATCCACCGCCTCCTGCCGCCGGTCATGGGCACCATGCTCGACTTCACCGCCGACGGGTCACGGCGGCGCCTCTACGTCTCCGGCGACACGCTGTTGGTCGAGGAGCTCAACGAGATTCCGATTCGCTTCGATTCGATCGACGCCGGCGTGCTGCACCTCGGCGGCACCCGGCTCCCGGCGGGACGGCGCCTGCCGTTCGGGCTGACGGTCACCATGGACGGCGTCCAGGGCTCCGAGTTGGTCGCGTTGCTCAAGCTGCCGAAGGCGATCCCCGTGCATTTCGACGACTACGGCGTCTTCGCCTCGCCGCTGGAAGATTTCACCCGAGAGATGCGCCGGCGCGGCATCGCGGACCGCATCATCGAACTCGACCGGGGCGCCTCGGTCACCGTGTGAGACGGCCTTCAGTGACCAACGCCTCTAGGCCGTAATACTTCGTTGACTAGGATCGATAGGTATATCGTTCGTCCCATTCGGCACTCCGACGAAGAAGGGCCGCAGGTGAGGCGTCGATCCGCACTGTTGGGGGGGTTTTCGCGCGCTCGTCAGCGTGAATTTCCCGGGTGGTTCCTAGGGAGGGGAGTGTGAACCCCATGGATCTGTCGGCGTTGCCTCCCGAGATCACGTCGACGCTCATCTATTCCGGCCCGGGAGCGTCCTCGCTGCTCGAGGCGTCCGCGGCATGGGATGCCCTGGGTGCGGAGCTGGAGAGCACCGTAGCCGTCTACGCGGCGACGGTGTCCACGCTCGCCGAGTCCTGGAGTGGCCCGTCGTCCTCCGCGATGATCCAGGCCGTCCAGCCCTACCTGACGTGGATGCGCAACACCGCGCAGCAGACCCAGCAGACCGCCGCGGCGGCGCAGGACGCGGCGGCGGCGTTCAACGCCGCGCTGGCGAGCGTCGTGCCTCCCGCCGCGGTCGCCGCCAATCGCGCCCGGCTGGCGCAGTTGCTGGCCACCAACCTCCTGGGCAGCAACCTTCCCGCCATCGCCCAGACCGAGGACGAATACCAGACGATGTGGGCGACCAACTCCGCCGCGCTCAGCCGCTACCAGGCGGCGTCGGCGCAGGCCACCACCGCCCTGCCGCAGTTCCAGACGCCGGCCTCGATCGTCGACCCGTCGGGTGTCGCCGCCCAGGCTGCCGCCACCCCGGCCGCCGGCACGCAAGCCGCCGCGACGCGGGCCGCCGTCTCCGCGGCGCCCGTGCCCGCGGCGCCCGTTCCGTCGGACACCCTGCCGTCGGTTCCGCTGTTCCAACAGAACCTCGCCTACTTCGACCCGCAGGCCGGGTGGTTCGGGCTCGCCAACCAGTACGCCAACCAGTTCATTTCGTCCGGGTTCCCGATCAACCTGCTCAGCCTCGGCGCGCAGGTGCAGTCGGCGCAGTCGCTGAGCAACATCGGCGGCGACGTCGGCCAGGGGCTGTCCGAGGGCGAGGCCATCGCGGGGGGCGCGGCCGCCGAGGCGCCCACCGCATTCGGCGGCCTCTCGGCGGAGCCCACCGCGGCGATGAACGTCGGCGTCTCGCTGGGGAAGCTGACCGCCCCGCCCGCGGTCGTCGGGCTGCTGCCCGGCTCCCAGGTGCCGGTCCAGCTCGCCTCCGCCGCAACGCCGTTGGCCGCGGCTGACCCCGGTTTCCCGATGCTTCCTCCGCTGATGCCGCCGCCGATCTCGGCGGGCAGCGGCTGGCGCAAGCGCAAGCAACAGAAATACGAGGACCTCGAGATCGGGCGCGAGATCAAGGGCACGGTGATCAAGCCCCCGCCGTCGGCGGGCTGAGTCAGCCCGCCTCCGCCGTCTGGGGTTCGTCCTCGGCGAGGGTGAAGTAGTTCTCCTCCTCCTGCACGAAGTGCAGCCGCAGCAGCGCGTACAACCCGTACAGGCACGCCAGCAGGTCGTCGACCTGCTCGGGCGCGATCGCGCCGGCGGCGTGGGCCAATTCCCGGTGCGCGCCGACGCGGTCCGACAGTCGCTGGATCTCCGCGTGCGTGCGGCTCATCGTGGCCGTGGCCTCCCCGGTGCCGAGAGGATGGGCCAGGGCGGGGTAGAGCTGGGTCTCCTCCGCGCGCTCGTGGGGCAGGATCCGCCGGGTCAACAGGGTGTGTGCCCGGTCGACGGCCTGCAGCGCCGCCGGCTGATCCGGCGCGCCGGCGAGGCGATCGGCCGCGTCCCGCAGCACACCGATCGCGTCGCGCAGTTCGTCGTGCTCGGCGTCGAACCGCCGCAGCATCTCCTCGGTGGCCCGGGGCAGGTCGACGTCGACGGCCGGATTTCCCCGCAACGCGCGCAGCGCGTTCGCGATCACCGCGACATCGATGCCCTCCTGCAGCAGCGCACCCGCGGCCGGCGGCAGCCACCCGAGCGCCGCGACGGCCATCGCGACCAGCGAGAGCCCCATGCCGACGACCGCGCTCTGCACGGCGATGCGCCGCGACCATCGCGCGATGTCCATCGCGTCGGCGAGCCGGTCCAGCCGGTCGGTGGTCAGGACGATGTCGGCGGCCTCCGACGACGCCGTCGTTCCCCGGGCGCCCATGGCCACGCCGACGCTGGCGGCGGCGAGGGCGGGCGCGTCGTTGACGCCGTCGCCGACCATCACGGTGACCGCCCGCTCCTTCTCGGCGCGCACGGCGGCCACCTTGTCGGCGGGGCTCTGCTCGGCGTACACCTCGTCGAGGCCGAGGACCGCCCCGACCTCGCGGGCGGGCTCCATGCGGTCGCCGGTCAGCATCACCAGGCGGTTCAACCCGGCGCCGCGCAGGCGCCGCATGGTGCGGGGCGCGTGGCGCCGCAGCGGGTCCCGCAGCAGCACCGCACCGAACAGTTGCCCGTCGACGCGCACCCACGCGATCGCGGCGGTGTCGAGCAGGGCCCGGTTCAGCGCCGCCCGCGCCCACGCCGCGGCGGCCGTGGCGACGGAGAGCTTGCCGACCTCGACGCGCCGCCCGTCGACGGTGCCGGTGACGCCGCGGCCGGGCTCCTCGACCACCTCGGTGGGCAGCGACAGGTTCAGGGCGCGGGCGTGCGCCTCGGTGACGATCGCCTCGGCCAGCACGTGCGGGGACATCTGGTCCACCGACGCGGCCAGCCGGAGCACCTCGATCGCGTCCGCCCCGGGGGCGGCGGTGACGTCGATGACGACGGGCCGTCCCATAGTCACCGTGCCGGTCTTGTCCATCACCAAAGTCTTTGCGTGGCCCAGGTTTTCCAGCGCCGCCCCGTTGCGGATCACCACGCCGTGCCGCGACGCCCGCGACAGGCCGGACACGATGGCGACCGGCGCGGCCAGCAGCAGCGGGCACGGGGTCGCCACCACCAGCACCGCAACCGCCCGCACCGCCGAGCCGCTGGCCAGCCACGCCCCGCCCGCGACCAGCAGGGTCAGCGGCAGAAACCAGGCGGCGTAGCGGTCGGCCAACCGCACCACCGGGGCGTTCTGCGCCCCGGCCTCCTCGGCGAGCCGGACGATGTGCGCATAGGTGCTGTCGGAGGCGATCGCGGTCGCGGTCATCTCGAACGCGCTGCCCGCGTTGACCACACCGCTGCGGACGGGCTCGCCGACGCCGCGCTCGACCTGCAGCGGCTCGCCGGTCAGGACCGACTCGTCGAGGACCGCGACGCCGTCGGACACGCGCCCGTCCACGGGGACGACCTCGCCGGGGCCCACGACCAGCAGGTCGCCCACGGCCACCTCGTCCAGCGCGACCACCGTCACCGCCGACCCGGCGCGGCGGCGGGCGAAGCGCGGCGCATGCTCGAGCAGCGCCCGAAGGTCGTGGGAGGCGCGGCGCTCGGCCGCCGCCTCGAGCGCCCGCCCGCCGGCGAGCATGACGGCGATCAGCGCTCCGGCGAGATACTCGTGCACCAGCAGCGTGCCGACCAGCGACAGCACCGCGATCAGGTCGACCCCGAGCCGGCCATGGCGCAGGCCGCCCAGCACCCACACGACCGCGGGCACCACGGCCACCACGGTGCCGGCGATCCAGCAGCCGTCGGCAACGCTGCGGGCGCCGGCCAGCCAAGCGATCCCGCCGGCAGCCAGCGCGGCGAGCGTCACCCCGACGAGCGCCGGCTCGACCAGTCGGCGCAGCCTCGCCGCGGCGGAATCCTTCACACCAGCGAGCCTGGCCCGTCGCCGCCGCCCCGACTAGGGCCGAAAAGAAGGCCATTGACGACAAAGGTCACTAGAAGCGGCGACGCGCGCCCGTGAGCATGGTGTCGTGATGAAACGCGGCCTCGCCGCCTCCCTGACAGCAGTAGCCGGCGGCGGCCTGACCGCCGTCGCGGGCTGGGACCTCTGGCAGCGCCGCCACACCATCCTGCGCAACTACCCGGTCGTCGGACACCTGCGCTTCCTGCTGGAGGCCGTGGGCCCCGAGCTGCGGCAGTACATCGTCACCGACAACGACGCCGAGCGCCCCTTCAGCCGCGACCAGCGCCGCTGGGTCTACACGTCGTCCAAGCTGGAAAACCGCTACTTCGGCTTCGGCACGGACAACGACCTGGAGCGGGTGCACAACTACCCCATCATCAAGCACGCGGCGTTCCCGGTGCCGGCGCCCGAGGGCGAACCGGCGCACCCGGACCCGGCGGTGCCGCTGCCGGCCGCGAAGACGCTCGGCGGCGCGCGCGGACGGGCCAAGGCGTTCCGCCCGTCGTCCCTGGTCAACATCTCCGCGATGAGCTTCGGGTCGCTGTCCGGCGCGGCGGTCACCGCGCTCAACAAGGGCGCGGCCATGGCCGGCGCGCTGCACACCACCGGGGAGGGCGGCGTCTCGCCCTATCACCTGGTCGGCGGCGAGCTCATCTGGCAGATCGGCACCGGCTACTTCGGCTGCCGCAACGACGACGGCACCTTCAGCCTGGCCCGCCTTGTCGACCGCGTGGCGGCGACGCCGCAGATCCGCGCCATCGAGATCAAGCTCAGCCAGGGCGCCAAGCCCGGCCTGGGCGGCATGCTGCCCGGGGCCAAGGTGACCCCCGAGATCGCCGCCATCCGTGGGATCCCGGTGGGCGTGGACTGCAAGAGCCCGGCCGGGCACTCCGCGTTCCGCGACGTCGACGGGCTGCTGGAACTGGTCGAGACGATCGCCGACGCGACGGGCCTGCCGGTGGGCATCAAGTCGGCGGTCGGGGAGGGCTCGTTCTGGCCCGAGCTGGCGGCGCGTATGGCCCGCACCGGGACGGGCGTGGACTTCGTCACCGTCGACGGCGGCGAGGGCGGCACGGGCGCGGCCCCGCTGGTCTTCGCCGACCACGTCGCGCTGCCCTTCAAGTGGGCGTTCCCGCGGGTGTACCGCGCGTTCGCCGAGGCGGGCCTGCATCACGACGTGGTGTTCGTCGGGTCGGCGAAGCTGGGCCTGCCGGAGAACGCGCTGCTGGCGATGGCGATGGGCTGCGACATGATCAACGTCGCCCGCACCGCGATGTTCGCCATCGGCTGCATCCAGGCGCAGCGCTGCCACACCGGCCGCTGCCCGTCGGGCGTGGCCACGCAGTCGGCGTGGCTGCAGCACGGGCTGGACCCGGCGCTGAAGTCTGTGCGCTGCGCCAACTACCTGGCCACCCTGCGCTTCGAGCTGCTGTGCCTGGCCCGCGCGTGCGGCCACGCGCACCCCGCCCTCGTTCCGCTCGACGCGTTCGAGCTGCTCGACGTCGACCTGCGGACCGTGCGGGCCGACGAGCTGTTCGACTACAAGCCGGACTGGGGCCTGCCGGGACCGGCCGACGTGGAGGCGATCACCGCCCTGATGGCCGCCGGTCGCGCAGCCGCAGGATGAGCTTGCGCGCCTCGCTGACCCACAGCACGCTGCTGGACACCACGATGCACACCAGCCACTGGCCCGGCGACAGCGGCGTGGTGGTGAAGGCCGTGTTGAGCCACGGCAGCTGAACAACGCCCACCTGCAGCAGCGCCGACACCGCGATCGCCGCCCACAGCCAGCCGTTGGCGAAGAACCGGTGAAACGCGCTCCGGGTCTCGCTGCGGGCGTTGATCGTGTTGAACAGCTGGCTGATCACCAGCACCGTGAACCCCGCCGTGCGCGCGGTGTCGAGCGACGACGGCATCGGGCCGGTGGGCGCGTAGAGGTGGATCGTGACCAGCGTCGCGGCCCCCACCGCGGCGCCGATCAGCACGATGTTGTTCCACATCCGCCCGTCGATGACCCGCTCGGACCTCGCCCGCGGTGGCCGGCCCATCACTTCTTCGGTCTGCGGGTCCACGCCCATCGCCAGCGCCGGCGCGCCGTCGGTGAGCAGGTTGACCCACAGGATCTGTGTCGCCAGCAGCGGCAGCGTTATGGCGCCGCCCTGCGACAGGCCGATCTGGCCGGCCAGCACGACACCGAAGAAGACGGTGAAGATCTCGCCCATGTTCGACGACAGCAGGTAGCGCAGCGACTTCTTGATGTTGGCGAAGATGCCCCGGCCCTCGCGGATGGCCGCGACGATGGTCGCGAAGTTGTCGTCGGCCAGGATCATGTTCGCCGCCTCCCGGGCGACGTCGGTGCCGGTCCGGCCCATCGCGATGCCGATGTCGGCGGACTTGAGCGCCGGCGCGTCGTTGATGCCCTCGCCGGTGACCGCGACGATCTCATGGTCGGCCTGCAGTGCCTCGATGATTCGCAGCTTGTCCACCGGGTTGACCTGAGTGAACTGCGAGTGGCGGCGCACGGTTTCGCGCAGCTGGTCGTCGTCGAGGGCCTCGAGTTCGGCGCCGGACAGCGCCGATTCCCGCGCCTCGATGCCCAGCTCGCGGGCGATGCGCGCCGCCGCGCGCGGGTGGTCGCCGGTGATCATCACGACCTTGACCCCGGCGCGGTGTGCGTCGGCGATGGCCGCGGCCGCCTCGGGACGCGGCGGGTCGGTGATGCCGACCATGCCCAGGTAGACCAGGTCGCCCTCCGGGGAGCGGTGCGCGACGGCGACCGGGTGCAGCGCGTCGCGAGCCAGCCGCTCGGCGTCGCCCAGGATCGCCTCCCGGGCCGGCTCGTCGAGCGGCGCCAGCCGATCGCCGGCCCGCAGGCATGCGCAGCGGGCGACCACCGCCGCCGGGTCGCCAGCCAGTGGGCCCGCGACGTCGCCGGCGGCGGTCGCGCCGCGCCGGGCCGCCCGGAAAGCCGCCCGGATCGGCTCGCTGCCGTCGGCCGCGCCGCCGGCGTCCAGCACCAGTGCCACCTGCCGCGCCAGGGCCGGGGCCGCGGGCGCGTCGCCGGCGGGGATCGTCAATCGGCCCACCGGGGTGACGACGCGGACGATCGCCAGCTCCCCGGTGGTCAGCGTGCCGGTCTTGCCGGAGCAGATGACGGACGCCGACCCCAGGGTCTCGGCCGACGCGAGCTCCCTGACGATGGCGTTCTGCCCGGCCATCCGCCGCATCCCGACGGCGAGGACCACCGACATGATGGCGGGCAGCCCCTCCGGCACGGCCGCCACGGCCAGCGACACCCCCAGCAGCACGGCCGTGACCGCGCCGTGCGCGTCGTGGATCCCGTAGACGAACACGACGGTCGCGATCACCACCACGGCGATCACGACGACGGCGATCCCGAGCACCCGGCTGGCCCTCGCCACCTCGCGCTGCAGCGGGGTCGGCTCGTGGCCGACCGCGCGCACCAGCCCGGCGATCTGCCCGGTCTGCGTCCGCATCCCGGTGGCCGTCACGACGGCGCGCCCGGCGCCCCGGGCGACCGCGGTGCCTTTGAAAACCATGCAGACCATGGACGTGTCATCGGCCGAATTCCCGGCGGTCTTGGTGACGGGTTGGCTGCGCCCCGTCAGCGCGGCCTCGGACACCTCCAGCCCGGCCGCCGACAGCAGTCGGGCGTCGGCGGGCACCGCGTCGCCCTCCGCCAGCAGCAGCACATCGCCCGGCACCAAATCTCGGGCCGGAACCTCGCGGCGCGTGCCGTCGCGGACCACCGTCGCCGTCGCCGCCGTCATCCTTGCCAGGGCGTCGACGGCATGTTCGGCGCGGGACTCCTGCACGTACCCGAGCACGGCGTTGAGCACCAGGATGACGCCGATCACCACCGCGTCGACCGGCCAGCCGGTGGCCCCCTCGGCCACCCAGACCCCGAGCGAGGCGACCAGCGCGGCCGCCAGCAGGTAGATCAGCGGGCTGCGGAACTGCGCCGCCAGCCTCTTCCAAGCAGGCAACGGCGCCGCGCGCTCGATGTCGTTGGGGCCGACCGCGGCGAGGCGGCGGGCGGCCTCCTGCGCAGTCAGTCCGCGGTCCGGGTCGGTGCCCGGCCCGCGGTCGGGGTTCACGACCGCGTGGCTGACGCGGCCTGCCTGCGGGACTCGACCATGCGGTTGCGGACGATGTGTTCGACGAGGATGGGCACGAAGGTCTGGACCGGCGCGTCGACGAACTGGCCGGCGGCGTCGTCGCACCAGTGCCTGATCTGGGCGATCCGCTGCTCGTCGTCGGTGCCCTCGTGGCGGGCCAGCTTGTCCGCGACATCGGCCAGTGACTTGGCGGCGGCGGCGCGGCCGGCCGGCGCGGCGTCGGCGTCGGCGCGCGCCCCCGCCTCGTCCAGGGCCCGGCGGGCCGCCTCCTCGCCCGCGTCGGGCCGGATCACGTGCAGCGTGAGGTGCCGGCCGTCCTCGCCGATGAGGATGATGCTGGTGGGCTCGTCGCTGGTGAACCCGAGCAATTCCACGGTGTGGCCGCCGATCTCGGCCAGGGCCGGCGCCTCCTGCCAGCCGTTGCGGCGATAGCCCACCATCACGACCTGGCCCAGCCGGTCCGACACCGCGGCGGATAACGCCGGCAGCTCGTCCACCAGGTTCGCCGACCGCGGCCACCAGGCGCCGTCGATGTGCTCCGACGCCGTCCGATAGGGCTTGAGCTGCAATCGATTTGCGAGTTCCATGTGTCTTCCTGCTCGTTGGTCATCTCGGAATGTAAGGCCTTGACGGTCCGGCCGCGACCTGGGCGGGAAAATCAGGGGCGACGCGGCGTTGTGCGGCCTGCGAGGCGCTCAGCAGCAGCCCGGGTGCGACGGCCGACAGCAGGCTGGCCGCGGCGGCGGCCGACAGGCCCTGGGCCCAGGCGACGGGCCCGACCGGCGTGCAGCCGAAGACCTGGCTGAGCCCGGGGGTGCTGACCACCAGAGCGAGGGCCCCGAGGGACCCGACCGACGTCAGCAGCACCAGCGGGGCGCGCGAGTCGACGAGCGTCTGGCCGAGCTGCGTGCCGACCAGCGCGATCAGCGACACCGTCCCGGCACGCCACGGGGTGCCGGTGGCGATGGCCATGGTCCACGCCAGCGTGGCGCCGGCGGTCGTCGCCGCGCCGCGGATGGCGATCGCCCGCCACATCGCCGCCTCGTCGCGGTCGACCTCGGCCGTGCCGATCTGCGGGCTCACGGCCAGTGCGGCGGCGGGGAGCGCGTCGGTGAGCATGTTGACCAGCAGCATCTGGCGGGCGTTGAGCACCGAACGCCCCGTGAGGACTGTGGTGATGAGCGCGAAGGAGACCTCGCCGAGGTTGCCGCCCAGCAGCATCGACACCGCCGACTGCACCCGCCGCCACAGCTGGCGACCCTCGTCGAGGGCGTCGAGCAGCGCCTCGATCCGCTCGTCGAGCAGCACGACGTCGGCGGCGGTGCGCGCCGCGTCGCTGCCCCGCGCGGCCACCCCGATGCCCACGCTGGCCGCCCGGATCGCCGCGGCGTCGTTGACGCCGTCGCCGACCATGGCCGTGACCATCCCGGCCCGCTCCAGGGTCTGCACCACGTCGATCTTGTGCTCGGGCGTCATGCGGGCGAACACCTGCCGCGACGCGGCCGTCCGCGCGCGGTCGTCCGCCGACATCGCCTCCCAGTCGCTGCCGGTGACCACCTGCTCGGCGGTCACGTCGATGCCCAGCTCGCGGGCGATCACGGCCGCGGTCGCCGGGTGGTCGCCGGTGATCAGCCGGACGCCGATGTCGCGTCGGGCCAGCTCGTCCAGCACGTCGGCGGCCTTCGGGCGCAGCGTGTCGGCCAGGCCGAGCAGCCCGACCGGCGTGAGCTCCGACGTGCAGAGGCCTTCCAGGAAGTCGGGATCCGCCGCCGCGGCCGCGGCCTGCTCCGCGGTGAGCTCGCGCTCGGCCACGGCGAGCACCCGCAGGCCGTCCGCGGCCATCTCGTCGATGCGCCGCTCCACCGGGCCGTCAGCCCGGCGCAGGGCCGACGCCAGGACCTCGGGGGAGCCCTTGATGGTCAGCCGGGTCCCGACGAGCGCGGCGGCGAACGGGCGCCCGGACTGGAACGGCAGGAACGCGTCGCGCGTCTGCCGGTGCCGTGCCCGCGACCCGTCACCCCGCAGCGACGGGTCGTCGGCCGCCTGCGTGATCGCGTCGTCGGTGGCGTGCTCGACGCGGTGGCTGTGCATCGCGTAGCTCGTGCTCACCGCCGCGTCCAGCACCTGGCCCGCGGTGAAGCCGTCCACCGGGTGCACCGACTTCACCCGCAGCCGGTTCTCGCTGAGCGTGCCCGTCTTGTCGAAGCACACCACGTTCAGCCGGGCCAGCGCTTCGATGGAATGGGCGTTGCGGATCAGCACCGACGCGCCGGTGAGCCGGCGCGCCGCGGCCTGCTGGGCCAGCGTGGCCACCAGCGGCAGGCCCTCCGGGATGGCGGCGACGATGAGGGTGACCGCGCTGGAGACCGCCTCGCGCAGCGGGGTGCCCCGCGCGACGCTGAGCGCCCCCACCAGGCTTCCGCCGGCCATGCTGAACGGCAACGCGCGCCGCGTCACCCGCTGCAGCTGGCGCTGCAGCCCGATCTCCTGCATCTTGCGCGGCGCCATCGCCAGCGCGCGGCGCATCTCCGATCGAGAGCCGACCGCCGTCACCACGGCCACCGCCGTGCCGGCCACCATGGTCGTCCCCGCGTAGAGCATGCAGGTCCGCTCGGCCAGCGGGGCGCCCGGCGTGGGCTCGGTCTGCTTGGCCACCGGCAGCGACTCGCCGGTGAGCGTGGCCTCGTCGACCTCGACGTTCAGGGCGTAGATCAGCCGGGCGTCGGCAGGGATCACCTCATCGGCGTGCAGCTCGATGACGTCGCCCGGGCGCAGCCGGGTGGCGGGCACCTTCTCGGTGCGCCGCGCGTTCGGGGGGCCGATCCGGCGCCGCGCGGGCGGTTCCTGCACGGCCAGCAGGCGATTGAGGATCCGTTCGGCGTGCAGCTGCTGTTCCGACGACAGCGCGGCGTTGGCCAGCAGCACGCTGCCGACGAGGACGGCGTCGAGCGGGGAACCGAGCAGCGCGCTGGCCAGCGCGCCGGTGGCCAGCAGCGGGGTGATGGGATCGGCGAGGTTCGCCCTCATCTCCTCGGCGAAGTCGCGGAGCAGTCCCCACGAGGCCCCGACGAAACCAACGGTGGCGCCGCGCAGCGCGCGCACCGGAACCGCCTGCTGCCCAGCGTGTTCGTCGGGGGGCCGGGCGAGCAGGCGTTGCACCTCGGCCACCGGCAGGCCGTGCCAGTCGTGCGTGGTTTCCGGTTCCGGCAACGGGTCGGAGAAGACCTTGACGCCGGCCCGGTACCCGAACCACAGGCTGGCGGCCATGCCGACATTGGTCGACGTCGAACTGCGTCCCGGCACACCGGGAATCAGCATCAGCGCGCCGATCACCGACGCCGACGCCGACAGCCGCACGGCGCCGCCGGTGGCGGCGCGCGCGGCGGGCAGCGCGTGCAGCACCCGCCAGGCGCCGGTGAGGTCGGACACCACCATGTCGGCGCCCCACGGCGGGAGATGTCCGTCGCGCAGCACGCCGATCGTGACGTCGGCGCGGTGTGTGGCCCGCATCGCCGAGGTGGTCAACAGCGCGACGGTGGCCCCGCCGGCCTTAAGTTCGGCGACGGCCGCCGCGACGGCGTGGTCGGTCGACCCGCCGTCGTCCGGGTACAGTTGATCGAATCCCTGTGCGAGGGAACGCAATCCGTCGTCGTCGAGGGAATAGATGCGCGGCTGTGCCTGCCGCGCTTCGGTGAGCACCGCCGCCGCGAACGGGTCGCGCACCGGGCTGATCAGGGCTTCGCCGGTGTCGCCGGCGCCGGGGATGTCGGCCAGCCGGTGCCACCCCGGCTCCAGCCCGTCGGTGTCGAGCGCGGCGCGCACCGCCTCCCAAGCGTGGGCCCGGGCCGAATTGTCCAGTCCCAGAACGCGGGTCACCGTCAAGTCGTCGGTGTACAGCGCCCGCGGGTCGATCATGATCGCGTCGACGCGGTCGAGGGTGCGAAGGGCCCGGGGCCGCAGCACCAGCGCGTCGTGGCGGGTGGACAGCCCGCGGGTCATCGCGCAGCCGAACGCCTCGCGGACGGTGCGCAGGGGCTTGGGGACGGCGGCCAGCGCGGCCGCCCCGGCCGCGTCGGGGTTGAGCGACAGCAGTCCGACCGCGGCGGCGGCGGCCAGCCCGGCCGCGCCGGCGCGGTCGGCGTAGCGTTCCGCAGGCCCGTCGGGCGGCGCGGGAAAGCCGCGCGGCGCCACGGCCGCGTCGTCGGGCACCGCCCGGCCGCCCAGCGCCGGTTCCTGCCGGGACCACGAGACCCGGCCGTTCCACGCCTCGACCACCAGCATCGCCCGCGTGGCCGCCTCCGCGGCCGCGGCCGCCGGCGACAGCGTCAGAGCGGCGGTCGCGGCGTTGACGAAGCCGAACAGCACGTCGGCCCCCTCGGGACCGAGGCGCCGGTCCAGCTCCCGGCGCACCCGCGGCACGTGGTCGGCCAGCGTCGGCGGCACGGCCACCAGGTCGGGCAGCCGGGGCAGGCGCAGCAGGCTGCCGGTCAGCGAAACGCCAAGGCCCACAGTGGCGGCCGTGGCCGCGATGATCCGGCCGACCAGCAGCGCGTCGTCCCCGGGCAGGCTCGCCGGGTGGGTCCGGGGCGTCGATGGGTCCTCGTGGCGTTCGGCGTCGGCGACGACCCGGCACAGCTCGGCCGCCGAAGGCACCTTGTCCGAGTCCTCGTCGACGGTGACCACCAGCCGCGCCAGGGTGTGGTTGAGGTACGCCTGGCGCACGCCGGGGGCCGACCTCGCCGCCGCCAGCACGCCGGCGGCGATGGCCGGGGCGTACGGGCCGTCAAGGCCGCGCACCTCGATCCAGCGCCGCGGACCGTTGGTGCTGCAGCGTCGCGCCGGCGCCCCGCCGACGGCCTCGAGCGCCACGCCCGCCACCGCGCGGGTCAGTGCCGGCACGTCCGGCGTGGCTCGGGCCAGCGACCTGCCCACGTTCAGCGCGGCGTTGCCGCCCAGCAGGGCGGCGGTGAAGGGGACGGTAAGAATTCGTTTCACGGCCTTGTGCGATTTTCGGGCAAGCAGGCGGCCACCATGACCGGAGTTGAGTTAACGTTCGGCAAACCCTTTGGCTGAGTGGAGACTAACCGGCCGGCCACGTGCGGGGCAGGAGTCGTTGCGGCTCTCCTTGGATGCCTTTCGTCACTTGTGCAAATGTCACGGCGGTCTCTAGCGTGTGACGCGCGCCCTAGGGAGGCTTGTGCGATGCGAACCGCGTACCAACAGCAGCTGGTCGAGCTGGCCGTGCAACTCGGAGAGATGTGCGGGCTGGCCGGGGAGTCGATGAAGGGCGCGACCCAGGCGCTGCTGGAAGCGGATACGGGCGCGGCGGAAGCGGTGATCGGTGGCCACGAGCGGATCGTTGAGATGCGCGCGCACGCCGAGCGCCAGGCCTTCGACCTGCTGGCCCTGCAGCAGCCGGTGGCCGGGGACCTGCGGGCGGTCTTCAGCGGCTTCCAGATCCTCGCCGACACCGAGCGGATGGACGCGCTGGCCGTGCACATCGCGAAGATCGCGCGGCGTGAGTATTCGGCGCACCCACTCCCCGAGGACGTCCGCGCGTGCTTCGCCGAGATGGGTAAGGTGGCAATTGCCATGGGGGAGAGCGCAAAACAGGTGCTGATCTCGCGTGACCCGGCGCAGGGCGCCCGGCTGCACGAGCAGGACGACGCGATGGATGACCTGTACCGGCAGCTGTTCGGGGTGCTGATGGACGACCACTGGGCGCACGGCATCCACGCGGCCGTCGAAACCGCTTTGCTGGGGCGGTTTTACGAGCGCTTCGCCGACCACGCCGTGGAGGTCGGGCGGCGCGTCATCTTCGCGGTCACCGGGGATCTGCCCGCCGAAGACGAGATTTCGACTTACTGAGGGCGGGGGCGTGCCGAGCATTCAGGGCCGCGTGTGGCGTTCCGGTGAGCCGCAGGCCGATTTCGCCTTCGAGGACGTCTCCGAATACCTCGCGCAGGAGGGCGTTTTGGTGTGGGTGGACCTCTGCGACCCAGACCACGACACGCTGTGCGGCCTGGCGGAGGAACTCGGTTTGAATCACTGGGCCGTCGAGGACGCCGTCGCGGAGGCCGAGCGCGTCAAGTCGACCGCGTACGCCAGCCACACCTTCTTCACCGTCTACGCCGTCGACGTCGCCGGTGAGACCACCGAGGACGCGCCGCGGATGCTCACGATGCGCCGCATCTCGGCGTTCGTCCTGCCGCGGGGCCTGATCACGGTGCGCCTGACGCCCGACTTCGACATCGGGCGGATCACGCGGCGGTGGGACGAGATCGGCGGCCAGCAGTTCGGCGTGGGCGCGTTGGTGCACGGCTTGCTCGACGTCGTGGTCGACAGCCACTTCGCGGCCGTGGAGGCGCTGGACGACTGCATCGAGGCGATCGAGGACGAGCTGTTCGACGGCAGCTCCCAGCGGCAGGGGTCGTTCCAGCGCAGGACGTTTCAGATGCGCCGGGACCTGGTCAACCTGCGGCGGGTGGCGCTGCCGATGCGCGAGGTCGTCAATTCCATTCAGCATCACCGCCTTCAGATCGACTCCGCGCGGGAGCTCGACCCCCTCTACGCCGACCTCTACGACCACGTGCTGCGCGTGTCGGAATGGACGGAGTCGTTGCGCGACATGATCACAACGATTTTCGAGACCAACCTGTCGTTGCAGGACGCCCGGCTGAACACCGTCATGAAGAAGCTCACCGGCTGGGCGGCCATCATCGCCGTCCCGACCGCGATCACCGGCTTCTACGGCCAGAACGTGCCCTATCCGGGCTTCGGCAGGCCCGCGGGCTTCCTCGTGAGCGCCACCGTGATCGTCGTCCTGATGGCGTTGCTCTACGTGACGTTCCGGCGACGGGACTGGTTGTGACCGCCGACGTCGCCCGGCCCGCCACGGCGGCCCTGGACACCGGGGCCGCGGCCGGCGCCCCCGTCGACGAGGTGCTGCGGCGGCTGGACAGCTCGCCCGCCGGCCTGTCCGGGGCCGAGGCGGCCGCCCGGCTGGAGCGCTACGGCCCGAACGCCGTGCGGACCCACCACGTCAACGCGTTCGCGGTGCTGGGCCGCCAGCTGCGCAACGCGGTGCTGATCCTGCTGGCCGGCACCGCGGTGGTCTCCTATTTCCTGGGCGACAGCATGCAGGCGGTCATCATCGGCGTGATCCTGGCCGCCAGCGTCGGCCTGGGCTTCCTCAACGAGTACCGCGCCGAGCGGGCCGCCGCCGCCCTGCACGCCGGGGTGCACCACAACACGCTGGTGCGCCGCGACGGGACTTACGTCACGCTCGACGTCACCGCGCTGGTTCCCGGCGACATCATCCGGCTCTCGCTGGGCGAGGCCGTGCCGGCCGACGTCCGGCTGATCGAGGTCAGCGGCCTGGAATGCAATGAAAGCATCCTGACCGGCGAGTCGACCGGGTCGGAGAAGTCACCGGAAGCCGTGCCGGCGGGAAGCGAACTCGCCGACTCGACCGACGTCGCGTTCATGGGCACGATCGTCAGCGCCGGCGAGGGCACCGGTGTGGTGTACGCCACCGGCCGCAACGCCGAATTCGGCCGCATTGCAGCGGGATTGGACGAGCGACCGCCGGAGACCGACTTCCAGGTGGGGCTGCGCAAGTTCTCCTACCTGCTGCTGCAGGTCGCAGTCGCGCTCGTCGTGATCATCCTGATCAGCAACCTGCTGCTGAGCAAGCCCGTCATCGATTCCGTGCTGTTCTCGCTGGCGATCGCGGTGGGCATCACGCCCCAGCTGCTGCCCGCGGTGGTCAGCACCAGCCTGGCGACCGGCTCCCGGCGGCTGGCCGCGGCCAAGGTGCTCGTCAAGCGGCTGGTGTGCATCGAGGACCTCGGTGACATCGACATCCTGCTCACCGACAAGACCGGCACGCTGACCGAGGGCCGGATCCGCCTGGTCGACACGATCGACGCGGCCGGCGGCCACAGTGAGCCGGTGCGCCGCCTCGGGCTGCTGGCCTCCGACGTGGACCCCGAAGCTGGCGGCGTGAGCGCCAATCCGCTGGACGCGGCGCTCTGGGAGTCGCCGCGCTCCCAGGAACTCGTCGGTGGCGTCCGCCGCGTCGCGGTGCGGCCCTTCGATCACGAACGCCGCGCGACGTCGGTGCTGGTCGACGACGACGGGCAGCGCCTGCTGGTGGTCAAGGGCGCGCCCGAACAGGTGATGGCACAGTGCGTCTCGACCCCGCCGGCCGCCGACGACACCCTCGCGGGCCTGTTCGCCGCGGGCCGCCGGGTGGTGGCCGTGGCCACGAGGGCCGCCCCGGGCGCGACCGCTATCGCCGGCGGGGACGAGGCCGGCCTGACGCTGGCCGGGTTCCTGGTTTTCGCCGACGAACCCAAACCCGCCGCGCGCGAATCCCTTGCCGCACTTGCCCGCCTGGGCATCGAACTGAAGATAGCCACCGGCGACAATCCGCGCGTCGCCGAAAAGGTCTGCGCGGATCTCGGTTTGGGGTCCAAGGGCACCGTCACCGGCGCACAGCTGGACGGGCTGGGCGACGACGAGTTCGCCGAGGCCGCCCAGCGGCACACCATCTTCGCCCGCATCACCCCCGAGCAGAAGGCCCGGCTCATCACCGCGCTGCGCCGCACCGGCCGCTCGGTCGGCTTCCTGGGCGACGGCGTGAACGACGCGCTCGCCCTGCACTCCGCCGACGTCGGGATCTCCGTCGACAGCGCCACCGACGTGGCCAAGGACGCCGCGGACGTGGTGCTGCTGGAGAAGGACCTCGGCGTGCTGGCGACCGGGGTGGCCGAGGGCCGGCGGATCTTCGCCAACACCATCAAGTACGTCCTGATGGGCACGTCGAGCAACTTCGGCAACATGTTCAGCGCGGCCGCCGCGTCGGCGCTGCTGCCGTTCCTGCCGATGCTGCCCAGCCAGATCCTGCTCAACAACCTGCTCTACGACAGCTCGCAACTGGCGATCCCGACCGACCGGGTCGACGACGAGCAGCTGCACGCGCCCGCGCACTGGAACGTCGCCTTCATCCGCCGGTTCATGCTCGTCTTCGGCCCCATCAGCTCGCTGTTCGACTTCCTCACCTTCGGGCTGATGCTGGGCGTGCTGCACGCCGGCGCCGTTGAGTTCCGCACCGGCTGGTTTGTGGAATCCCTTGCGACGCAGACGCTGATCATCTTCGCGATCCGCACCCGCAAGGTGCCGTTCTTCCGGAGCCGGCCGAGCTGGCAGCTCACCGCCACCAGCCTGACCGTGGTGGCCGTCGGCGTCGCGATCACCCTCTCGCCGCTGGCCCGGCCGCTGGGCTTTGCCCCGCTGCCGTGGCAGTTCTTCGCCGTGCTGGGCGCCTTCGTCGTCAGCTACCTGGTGCTGGTGGAACTCGCCAAGCTGATGTTCTACGCCGAGCCGATACACCTGGCCGGGGCGCCGCACCGCACCCGCGGCCATGCGCACCGCGTCCGGCGGCGCGCCGCGCGGTTCCACTACGTCAACGGCCGCCGGCCCGTCCGGCGTTAGTTCGCAAGGTCACGGGCGAAGAGCACGCGCCTGTCGTCGGCGCCGAAAACCCCACCGGGGCAACCGAAGACGGGCGCGGCGGGCTGAAGAAGAGTTACTGCACGACCGCGGACGCGGTCCCCGGGGTGCCCAGGCCGTCGTGGATGCCCTGGTTGATCTTGTCGGTGAGCACGGCGCTGCCCGGCGGGGCCGTTTCGTGGCAAGCGCAGGTCAGGCCTCCGAAGGCGGTCGGGTCGGCGCCGGCCTGGGCCGCAAGCCCGAGGGAAAGGGAGAGGGAGATGGTCGCAGCAAACATGACCCGTGTAAACAATTGCATTACTCCGTAATCGTGGCTGACTCAATGCTACAAGCCGCTGTTACGGGAAAGTCGTGTCGCGCGTTGCGATCAGGTTAAGAGGTGTGCTGCGGGCAGTAGGCCCGGATGGCGGCGCCCACGAAGAAGCCCGCGTGGTACCCGTCGAGGTTGCTGTTGTTCTGAACGGTCTGCGCGACCTGGGCCGCCGACCTGCCGGTGTCGAGCTCGTCGCACACCTCGTGGGCCGCGATCAGCGCCCTTTCCGGCGTGTTGAATTTGATGCCCTTCGCGTTGAGCGCCGCGAGGAACGCGTCATCGGTGGCGTCGGCGTGCGCGGTCGCCTCGGCCGAACCGAGCAACCCCACCGCAACCATCAGGCTCGCCAGGCCCGGTGCCAGGCGACCGAAGGTGCCGGTGCTGGTCATAAAAACTCCCCTGAAAAAAATCGCCCTGAGGCGACCGCCCCCGAAGCGCCGCGCCGGGGGCGTCACTCCGCGCACTCGCGATCCTACGAGGATCGGGCCCGGTTACGACGGGATGTCGGCGTATTGCGGGCAGTACGCACGTTCGGCGATGGCCACAAAATACCCGGCGTGGTCGCCGTCGATGCCGCTGCTGTTCATCACGTCGGTCGCCACCTGCTCCTGCGTCTTGCCCATGTCGAGCTGGTGGCACACCAGGTGACCGGCGGTGATCGCCGCCTGCCTCGACTCGTGCTCGATGCCGTCGGCGTGCAGCGCCGCGATGAACGCGTCGTCGGTCGAGCCGGGATTGGGAGTGGGGGCTGCCACTGCGAGCGGAGCAAACAGCGAGGCCGCCACCAGCGGGCCGGCGGCGAGAATCGACAGCCGGCGGCCGGGCTTGCGGATACGGATCCTGGTCATGGTCGATTCCCCGTCGATGTAGATGCGCGAACAGTTGCCGTCATCAAGTGTTGCTCCCGATGTTGCCAGAAGGTTAAGCATTGGGGTGATCCAATGATCCTCGAGATTGCGAACGTCCCAACATTCGCGTAGGTTCCCGCGGCCCCCCGAGACCGACAGCCGCGCTTCACCCGCCCGCCCTCGCCGATTCACCGCCCGGATCGGTAATTTGACACCCATGCATTACGCGCGATGGTTTCGGCTCGCCATCGTGACGGGATGCGTGGCGGCGTACGTGGCCGGTTGCGGCGTGCGGCACGTGTCGGCGGCCAGCTCGAAAGACCTGCCGGGCACCTTCCGCTCCGGTGGGATGGACCGGACGTACACCTTGCACGTGCCGCCCGGCGACCCCGTCGGCCTGGTGCTCAGCCTGCACGGCGGCGGGGGAACGGGGATCGGTCAGCAGGGGCTGACGGACTTCGACGCCGTGGCCGACGCGCACGGCCTGCTGGTGGCCTATCCCGACGGTTACGACAAGAGCTGGGCGGACGGGCGGGGCGCGTCGCCGGCCGACCGCCACCACGTCGACGACCTCGGATTCCTCGTAGCCCTAGCCGCCAAGCTGCAGCACGACTACGGCATCGCGCCGGGCCACGTGTTCGTCACCGGCATGTCCAACGGCGGCTTCATGTCCAACAGGCTGGCCTGCGAGCGCGCCGACGTCTTCGCCGCCGTCGCGCCGGTCGCGGGCACGCTCGGCGTCGGCGTGCCCTGCAACCCCTCGCGTCCCGTCTCCGTCCTGGCCGTGCACGGGACCGCCGACCGCCTGGTGCCGTTCAAGGGCGGTGAGGTGCGCGGCCGCGGCGGGGTGAGCCACGCGGTGTCGGCGGTCGGCATGGTGGACCGGTGGCGTTCTGTCGATGGCTGCCAAGAGGATCCGGCAGCGCAGGTGCTGCCGGCAGCCGGCGACGGAACCGTGGTCCACCGCTTCGACTCCGCGGCGTGTGCGGCATCGACCGAGGTGGTCTTCTACGAGATCGACAACGGCGGCCACACCTGGCCGGGAGGCAAGCAGTACCTGCCGACGGCGGTCATCGGGCCCACCACCCGCGCGCTGAACGGCTCCGAGGTGATCGCGCAGTTCTTCCTGGCGCACGCCCGCGACCAGTAGCTGCCGCTCGACATGCCGGGTGAGCGGCGATCTTGTACCATGCCTCAAAGCCGCGAGTAACGACTCACGAAGGAAATGAGTTGCCGCTCAACAGATTTGGTTCCGCGCTGACCGTCCTGGCCGCAGTGCTGGTGTCCGCGTGCGGCGGCGGCCACCAGTCCGGGGGAGGCGCGACCCAGGCCCCCGCGGGCGCGGCCAAAGCGGCGTGCGGCGGCAAGCAGGTGCTCAAGGCCAGCGGATCGACGGCCGAGGCCAACGCGATGACCCGCTTCGTCAAGGCCTTCGAACAGGCGTGTCCCGGGCAGTCGCTGGACTACACGCCCAACGGGTCGGGCGCGGGAATCGGCGAATTCCTGGGCGGCCAAACGGATTTCGCGGGATCGGATTCGCCGCTGAACGTCGACGAGTACGCGCGGGCCCAGCAGCGGTGCGGCTCGCCGGCCTGGAACCTGCCGGTGGTGTTCGGCCCCATCGCGATCGCCTACAACGTCCACGGCGTGGATTCGCTGACCCTCGACGGCCGCACCGCGGCCAACATCTTCAACGGCGCCATCACCGCGTGGAACGACGGCGCGATCCAGGCGCTGAACCCCGGCGTCGACCTGCCCGCCGAGCCGATCCGCGTCGTGTTCCGCAGCGACGAGTCCGGCACCACCGACAACTTTCAGAAGTACCTGGACACGGCGTCGGGCGGCGTCTGGGGCCGGGGCGCCGGAAAGAAGTTCAACGGCGGCGTCGGGGAGGGCGCCAAGGGCAACGACGGGGCGGCCGCCGCGGTCAAGGGCATGGAAGGCGCGATCACGTACAACGAGTGGTCGTTCGCCCAGGCGCAGCACCTGAACATGGCCAGGATCGTCACGTCGGCGGGCCCCGAACCGGTGACCATCACCCCGGACTCGGTGGGCAAGACCATCTCCGGGGCGTGGTTCATCAAGCAGGGCAACGACCTGGCCCTCGACACGATCTCGTTCTACCGGCCCAACCGGCCCGAGTCCTACCCGATCGTGCTGGCGACGTACGAGGTCGTCTGCTCGAAATACCCCGACCCGCAGGCGGGCGCCGCCGTCAGGGCGTTCCTGCAGACCACGATCGGCGCCGGACAGGACGGCCTGGCGGACAACGGGTACATCCCCATCCCGCAGGAATTCATGGGCCGGCTCAAGGCCGCCGTCGACGCCGTCTCCTGACACTCACGACGCCGAGTGGTACCTCGGGCAGTACGCGGCGACGCTCGCGCCGACGAAGAACCCGGCGCGATAACCGTCGAGGTTGCTGTTCTTCTGGACTTCCCCGGCGATGTCGGACTTCTGCCGGCCGAGGTCGAGCTCGTCGCAGACCTCGTGCGCGGCGACGATCGCGGCCTGCGGCGACGAGAAGTCGATGCCCTTGGCCTTCATCGCGTTGAGGAACGCCGTGTCGACCGCATCGGCGGAAGCGGCGGGGTGATGCGCTCCGGCGACGCCGAGCAGCGCCACCGCCGCCAGGAGGCCGGCCAGTGATCGCACGGGGTCAATGTTGGCAGGACGGGCACCAATACGCCACCCGCTCACCGGAGTCACGGGCTTCGGCGTAGCTGATGGGGGTGCCGCAGCGACGACACGGCTGCCCGGCGCGCCCGTAGACCCACAGCTGCCGTCCTGCCCTGGTGTCGCCGGTGGTGCAGCGGTTCCACCGAAACCTGTTCAGGTACAGCATGTCCCGCGCGCGGGAAACCAGCCGGCGCGGGTCGGTGACCGCGCTCACCGGGGCGGTCGGCAAATGGCCGCTGACGAAGCACAATTCGTTGCAGTAGACGTTGCCCACACCGGCCAGCACCCGCTGGTCCAGCAGCGCCTCGCCGAGCGGCCGCGCGTGGTCCGCGACCAGGTTGGCCGCGGCGCGCACGGGATCCCAGTCGGGGCCCAGCAGGTCGGGTCCCAGGTGCGCGACGGCCTCGGTGTCGCGGTCGCGCTCGAGGATCTCCAGGACGCCCAGGTCGACGCCCACGGCCCGGATCGGGCCGGCCTCCAGGACGATCCGCGCGCGGTGATCCACCCGCACCGGGCGGTTGCCGACCCGCCAGCTGCCGTCCATCTTCAGGTGCGAGTGGATGCTCGCCGTCCCGACCCGGATGAACAGGTGCTTGCCCCGGCTGATCACCTCGTCCACCACCTGCCCGGTGAGGTCGACGGTGGCGAACTTCGGCACCCGGACATCGCAGCGGGTCAGCGTGCGCCCGGTGAGGTGCTCGCGCAGCACGGCGGCGGTGTGCCAGACGGTGTCACCCTCGGGCATGGTGCCCCCGCGCGCTCACCGGAGCCGCATCCCGCGGGGCGTGCGGGCGAAGCCCGCGTCGGCGAGCGCGGCCAGCGCGTCGGAGTCGCCCGCGGGCTGCAGCGCCGGGGACCCGTCGATGCGTTCGACGAGGATGGCGGCGACGCGCCGTGACGTAACGAGGTCGGCCAGCGCCGCGGCGGCCGCCCGGGAGGCGGCCGGGTCGGCGGTGAAGGTGAGCAGCGACCGGCCGCCGCGCTCCAGGAACCAGGCCAGGTTGCCGTCCACCAGCACCACCAGCGCGCCGGCCTTGCGGCCCGGCCGCGCCGCCGGGCCGTCGCCGTCCGCCGGTGACGCGGGCCAGGGCAGGGCGGCGCCGTAAGGGTTCGCGGGGTCGGCGGCGGCCAGCACCACCGCCCGGTACTCCGGCCGCTCCGGGTCGACGCCGTCGGAGAACCCGCGCAGCCGGTCGACGGTGGACGCGACCGCGAACTGCGCCCCGCCGAGCGACTCGACGAAGTAGCCGCGCTGGCACCTGCCGGCGTCCTCGAAGGTGCTCAGCACCTTGTAGAGGGTGGCGAAGCCGCCCGGCACGTTCTCGGCGGCCACCGCGCCCCGGGTGAGCACGCCGTGGCGGCCCAGCAGCAGCTCGGCCTGGAAGTGGGCGCGCACGGTCGAGTCCGGCTCGGGGGTGGGCACGGCCGACCACCGGCCGGTGACGGTCGGGTCGACGGCGCGGTGCTGGGCGTGCGCGACGCTGTACCGGCTCAGCCGGGGCGGGCGCTGCACGCGGTGCGCGGGCGCGGAGCGCTTGCGGGCCGCACCGCCGCCCAGCAGGGCGCGGACCGGGGCGAACGTGTCGCCGGTGACGCGCCCGGCCCAGATCAGTTCCCAGAGCGCCGCCTTGAGCTCGGAGTCGGGGACACCGGTCTGCGCGAGCTGCCGGAAGAAGTAGGCGCCGCCGCCGGCGAGCGTCTCCAGGATCGCGCGGTGGGCGTCGGTGAGGTCGATTTCCGGGGTCAGCGGCGGCAGCGTCAGCGGCGCCGAGTCGCTGACGTGTAGCGCGACCCAGCCGTCGCTGCCGGAGATCGACCCGGACCCCGACCAGGTGACCTCGCCGGTCGCGAGCAGCTCGTCGAGCATGGCCGGGGAGTAGTCGCGCACCCGCGGGCCCAGCACCAGCGGCTCGATCGCCGACGCCGGCATGCGGACACCGGCCAGCTGGTCGATCACCGACATCAGCCCGTCGAGGCCCGAGTGGCCGCTGTCGGTCACCCGGTGCCAGGCCGGCAGGAACCGGCCGTAGGCGGCGGTGCTGACCGGCTCGACCTGCGCGCGCAGCGCCGCCAGGGAGCGCCGCCGCAGGATGCGCAACACCTCGGCGTCGCACCACTGTTCACTGCCGGTGCCGGCCACGTCCGCGCCCGTGACGAAGTCGCCGCGCACCAGGCGGCCGTCGGATGCAAGGCGACCGAGCACGTCGGCCGTCACCCGCACGCCGAGGCCGAAGCGGGCGGCGGCCTGGGCCGTGGTGAACGGGGTGCGGGTGCGCGCGTAGCGGCTCAGCAGCTCGCCCAGCGGGTCGGCCACCTCCGCCGTGAAGGTCGCCGGCACGCCCAGCGGAACCGCCACGCCGACGCCGTCGCGCAGCCGCCCGATGTCCTCGATGGCGACCCACCAGGTGCGGTCGGCGAACGACACCGTCAGCGCGCGGCGGGCGGCGCGCAGGCCCTCGAGCCAGCCGCCCACATCGGCGCCGCCGGCCCGGGCGGCCACCTCGTCCTCGGTCAGCGGGCCCAAAAGGCGCAGCAGGTCGGCGACCGCTTCGGCGTCACGGGCGGCACGGTCGGGTGACAGGTGCTGGAGCTGCCGGTTCGTGGCGGCGATGATGTCGGGGTCGAGCAGCTCCCGCAACTCGACACGGCCGAGCAGCTCGGCCAGCAGCGTGCTGTCCAGCGAGAGCGCCGCGGCCCGCCGCTCGGCCAGCGGGGAGTCGCCCTCGTACATGAACGCCCCGACGTAGCCGAACAGCAGGGAGGCGGCGAACGGTGACGGCCGCGCCGTCTCGGCCTCGAGCACCCGGACCCGCCGCGAGGCGATGCCCGCCATCAGCTCGACCAGGGCGGGGACGTCGTAGACGTCCTGCAGGCACTCGCGGATCGTTTCCAGCACCACCGGGAAGTCGGGGTAGCGGCGGGCCACCTCCAGCAGTTGGGCCGCGCGCTGGCGCTGCTGCCACAGCGGCGAGCGCTTGCCGGGGTGCCGGCGCGGCAGCAGCAGGGCGCGGGCGGCGCACTCGCGGAACCGCGACGCGAACAGCGCCGAGCCGCCCACCTCGTCGGTGACCACCGGGTCGATCTCGTCGGCGTCGAACACGAAAAGCTCCGCACCGGGCGGCGTCTCCTCGAGCGTGTCGGGCAGCCGCACCACGATGCCGTCGTCGGAGGCGGTGGGCTTCTCGTCGATGCCGTAGCGTTCGCGCAGCCGTCGGCCGACGGCCAGCGCCAGCGGGCCGTGAACGCGCAGCCCGTACGGCGAGTGCAGGATCACCCGCCAGTCGCCCAGCTCGTCGCGGAACCGCTCCACCAGCAGCGTGGTGTCGGTGGGCACCACCCCGGCGGCCGTCCGCTGCTCGTCGAGCAGACGCCACAGGTTGTCGGTGGCGTAGGCGTCGAAACCCAAAGCGGCGCAGCGCGCGTCGAATGCTTCCCGCTTCATCCCGGCCAGCTCGCCGGTGAAGGCGCCCAGGGCCGCACCCAGCTCGGCCGGGCGGCCGGCGTCGTCGCCGCGCCAGAACGGCAGCCGCGCGGGCTGCCCCGGCGCGGGGATGACCAGCACCCGGTCGTGGGTGATCTCGGTGATCCGCCAGCTCGTCGCGCCCAGCGAGATGACGTCACCGGGCCGCGACTCGTAGACCATCTCCTCGTCGAGTTCGCCCACGCGCGACGGCTTTTCGGAGTCGGTCGCCAGGTACACCGTGAACAGCCCGCGGTCGGGGATGGCGCCGCCGGAGGTGACGGCGAGCCGCTGCGCGCCGGGGCGCGCGGTGAGCGTGCCGGTGTCGCGGTCGTAGACCAGCCGCGGGCGCAGCTCGGCGAAGTCGGTGGACGGGTACTTGCCGCTCAGCAGGTCCAGGGTGGCCTCGTACACGCTGCGCGGCAGCGTCGCGAACGGGGCGCTGCGGCGCACGGTGTCGAACCAGCGGTCGGCGTCGAGCGGCTCGAGCGCGGCCGCCGCGACGGTGTGCTGCGCGAGGATGTCGAGCGGGTTGGCCGGCACGCGCATGGTCTCGATCTGGCCGGCCAGCATGCGCTGGACGGTCACCGCGCAGCCGATCAGGTCGGTGCGGTGCTTGGGGAACAGCACCCCCTGGGAGACCTCGCCGACCTGGTGGCCCGCCCGGCCGATGCGCTGCAGCCCGCTGGCCACCGAGGGCGGCGCCTCGACCTGGATCACCAGGTCGACCGCGCCCATGTCGATCCCCAGCTCCAGGCTGGACGTGGCCACCACCGCCTTGAGCAGGCCGCGCTTGAGATCGTCCTCGACGATGGCGCGCTGCTCCTTGCTGACCGAGCCGTGGTGGGCGCGCGCGAGGATCGGCTCGGCGCCGTAGGTCTGGCCCGAGCCCATGAGGTGGGCCGGCGCGCCGCCGGCGACCTTGGGGTTGGTGTCCGTCTCGGGCCCGGCGCCGTTGCGTTCGGCGTGGATCTCGTTGAGGCGGGCGGTCAGCCGCTCGGCCAGGCGGCGGGAGTTGGCGAACACGATCGTGGAGTTGTGCGCCTCGATCAGGTCGACGAGCCGCGCCTCGACGTCCGGCCAGATGCTGTTGTCGGCGAGGTTGGCCATGTCGGGCACCGGCACCTGCACCGCGAGGTCGATCGTCTTGGCGGACTGCGGCGCGACGATGGTGGTCGGCTGCTGCCCGGACAGGAACCGGGCGAGTTCCTCGGGCGGGCGGACGGTCGCGGACAGCCCGATGCGCTGGGCGGGGCGCCCGCCCCGCAGTTCGTCGAGCCGCTCGAGCGACAGGGCCAGGTGGGCGCCGCGCTTGCCGGCGGCGATCGCGTGGATCTCGTCGACGATCACGGTCTGCACGCCGGCGAGCGTGTCGCGCGCGGCGGAGGTGAGCATGAGGAACAGCGACTCGGGGGTGGTGATCAGCACGTCGGGCGGCCGCGCGATGAGCGCCCGGCGCTCGGCGGGCGGCGTGTCGCCGGAGCGGACCCCGACGCTGATCGCCGGAGGCCGCACGCCGCGGCGCTCGGCGACGCGGGTGAGGCCCGCCAGGGGCGTGCGCAGGTTGCGCTCGACGTCGACCGCGAGCGCCTTGAGCGGGGACACATAGAGCACGCGGGTGCCGGCCGGCCGGTCGGCCGCGCCGGAAAGGCTGTCCAGGGCCCACAGGAACGCCGCCAGCGTCTTGCCGGATCCGGTCGGCGCGATCACCAGCGTGTTGTGACCGTCGGCGATCGCATCCCAGGCATGCTCCTGGGCTGTGGTCGGCGCGGCGAAGGTGCTGGCGAACCACTCACGGGTGACCGGGCTGAACCGGGTTAACGGGTCGGTAGTGCTCACCTAACCATGGTGCCAAGCGGCACCGACAGGAATCACAACCGCGCGGTGGCCATCGCGTGCGCCAGCTCCTCCGGGATCTCCGGTACCCGGGAGATGGCGTCCAGGAGCGCGTGCGCGCAGGCGTCGGCGAGCCGGTCGGCGTCGGTGGTCGGGTCGATGATCCGCTGCCGGCAGATCTCGAAGGTGAACGACAGCCAGCCTTGCAGGATCACCCGCAGGTCGCGCTCGACGACGGGCTGCAGAGCCCGGTTGTCCTCCATGCCGCTGACCACCTCGTGGATGCGCGACATGATGTGTTCCATCTGGCGGTTCTTGGCCTCTTCGTCGATCCCGAGCAGGACCGGATCCGACCGGCCGAGACCGACGTAGGCCGCCCACGCGGCTTCCGGGTTCGACTGGTGATAGGCCATGTAGGCCAGCACGCCCATGCGGATTTCCTCGAACATCGTGAGGCCCGCGGGCGGCGGGTTGTTGGTGGCCTCGAACAGGCGGTCGGCCTCGTCCTTGACCACCGCCGCGAAGAAGGCGCGCTTGTCGGGGAAGTAGTGGTACATGAGCGCGCGGGACACCCCGGCGCGCTCGGCGATCTCGTCGATGCGGACCTCGTCGTACGGTCGCTTCCCGAAAACTTCTGCCCCCAGAGCGAGCAGCTCGGCGCGTCGATCCTCGGGGGATAACCGCCTCCTGGCTGTCGGCATGTGTCAGATACTACTCATGCAGGTAAACCCGCACTTCGCCGACGCGTTTATCGGGTTTGGCCGCGGGGTATGCGCTGCGAAATGTGCGGCCCGCCGGTGCAGGCGCGGTAACCAAAGCGGCCCGGCGAGCGATGAATCCGGGGAGCGGCCCGAATGGGGCGGGTTGGCGGACGTGAGGGGTACCGATGCACAGGGCAGACGAGCGATCGCACGGCGACCGTCTTGGTGAGGACGATCGCGAGGTCCACGCGGCCATCCGGTTCGCCGTCCTGGCCGCGGTCGCCGGCCTCGGCTTCCTGATCCTGGCCGCCCTCTGGGTCAGCACCTGCCCGGGAACCAGCGTCGACACGGTGGCCTGCGGCGCCCCGCAGCGCACCATGCTCGCCCTGGGCAGCCCGCTCATCCTGTTCGCGGCGGGGATCTGGGCGTTCCTCCGCACCTACCGGGTGTGGAAGGCCGAGGGCACCTGGTGGGCGTGGCATGGCGCCGGGTGGTTTCTCCTGACGCTGACGGTGCTGACGGTCTCGCTGGGCGTCGGCCCGATCGCCGGGCCGGTGCTCGCGCTGTAGGGACTGAGCCGGCTAACCCGCCGAACCGCTGATGGTTCGGGTCGGGTCGGGCGTGGCTGCGCGCCGGTACAGTGCGCTGTCGGTGTCATCGGCGATGGACCACCGGTCGTCGATGCGGCGCACGCGGCGGGTCTCCACGACGAACCACATCGCTGCCGCGATCGTTCCGAGCACGGCCACCAGTGTCGTCGTGGCAAGCCATTCGTAGTGCCGGTACGCGGCGGTGACCGTCGCGCCGATCATCCCGGACACCGCGACGGCAAGCAGGATGAAGCCGGGCCAGTACAGGTTGTCCTTCATCGTGATGCCGGCGTGCGGCAGTACCGTCCGGAAATGATCCGTCGGGTCTCGATGCCTGCTGCCCATGGCTTCACCCTCCTTCCGTCGATGCCCTTTTCGTCGATCAGGTCACATCGAGCCGAGCCGGATCGCGATCGAGCACGTCGGGCAGTGAAATCGCCCCGATGGTGGTGATAAGCCACACCAAAACCGTTGTGGCGATCCAGGATTCGACGCCTGCGATGTTGATCCCGTGGGTGATGCCCGACGAAACGATCAACGCGGCGAGGGTCAGCGCCAGCCCGACCGCCCCGAGTAACAGCGATGCGTAGGCGTGGGGCAGCTTGACTATCCAGAGCGACAGACCGGCTTGCGCCAGTGAGAACAGGACCACGGCGGCGACGACGCCGGCCACCGACACCGAGACGTTGGGAACCACCCGGGCCGCCACCAGCAGCCCGATCGTCCACCAGACCAGAAGCGCAACTGCTCGAAGCAGAGCTTGCTTCATGCTGCCGATTGTAAGCCGCCGGCCAACAACTGTTAAGCGACTTTCTGGAGGGGTTATTCGGAGGATCATTTGGGTACTAGGTCTAGACCATGATGAGTGCCGTGACGCGGGAACGAGCCATATGACCAGCGTGACCCCCGATGGTTTTCGGGGCGCGCCGGCGCGGAAGCGGCCGTCATGACCAACCGATTGGAGCCTACGGTCCACGGCGAGTTGCAGAGCAGTAGTAGGGTCAGTCAAACGTTGCCGGGAGACCAGATGAACGATGCGGGATCGCGCGCCAACAAGCGTCAACGGGGCCATCGCGCCGTCGAACTGCATGTCGCGGCACGCTTGGAGAACCTGGCGATGCTGCGCACGCTGGTCGGCGCCATCGGCACCTTCGAGGACCTCGACTTCGACGCGGTCGCCGATCTGCGGCTCGCCGTCGACGAGGTCTGCACCCGGCTGATCCGCTCGGCCACCCCGGACGCCACGCTGGTGGTCGTGGTGGACCCGCACGAGGACGAGCTCGTCGTCGAAGCTTCGGCGGCATGCGACACCCACGACGTGGTCGCGCCGGGCAGCTTCAGCTGGCACGTCCTCACGTCGCTGGCCGACGACGTCCAGACATTCCACGACGGCCGCGAGCCCAATGAGAGCGGCAGCGTATTCGGCATCAAATTGACGGCGCGACGGGCGGCCTCCAGCAGGTGACAGCGAGAGCTGCCGGCGGTTCGGTCTCCCGGCCGAACGAGTATGCCGATGTCCCGGACATGTTCCGCGAGCTGGCCTCGGTTCCGGCCGACTCGTCGGAATTCCAGCGTCAACGGGACAAGATCGTCGAGCGCTGCCTGCCGCTGGCCGACCACATCGCCCGGCGCTTCGAGGGCCGCGGCGAACCGCGCGACGACCTGGTCCAGGTGGCGCGGGTGGGACTGGTCAACGCGGTGGTCCGCTTCGACGTGCAGGCCGGCACCGACTTCGTCTCGTTCGCCGTGCCCACGATCATGGGCGAGGTCCGTCGCCACTTCCGCGACAACAGCTGGTCGGTCAAGGTCCCGCGGCGACTCAAGGAACTGCACCTGCGGCTCGGCACCGCGACCGCCGAGCTCTCCCAGCGGCTCGGGCGGGCCCCCACCGCCACCGAACTCGCCGCGGAGCTGGGCATGGACCGCGCCGAGGTGGTCGAGGGCCTGGTGGCGGGGAGCTCCTACAACACCCTGTCCATCGACAGCGGGGGCGGCGGCGACGACGACGAGGCGCGCGCCATCGCCGACACCCTGGGCGACGTGGACACCGGACTCGACCGGATCGAGGACCGCGAGGCGCTGCGCCCCATGCTCGAGGCGCTCCCCGAGCGGGAGCGAACGGTCCTCGTGCTCAGGTTCTTCGAGTCGATGACCCAGACGCAGATCGCCGAGCGGGTCGGCATCTCGCAGATGCACGTCTCCCGGCTGCTGGCGAAGTCGCTAGCGCGGCTGCGCGACCAGCTGGAGTAGGTCTTCCGGCCGCGCCGGCGTCGCCCGGTCGGCGGGCACCAGCGGCTCCTGCGCCGGGCTGGTCACCGGCAGGGTGCCGTCGGGATCGCAGATGCGCAGCAGCCGGGCCACCGCGGGGCTGGGCACCATCGCCCACTCCACCTGGGCGCCCGAGCACACGACGTTGATCCGGTGCAGCGCCGAGAAGCCGGCCGTGCCGATGAAGTCCAAGCCGCGCAGGTCCAGGATCACCCGGCGGCCGCGGCTGGCGCTGTGCTGCACGTAACCGGCGAGCTCGTCGGCGTTGGCGGCGTCGAGTTCGCCGTCCACGGTGATGAGGGTGGCCGACGGGTCCCAGCGAGCGCTGAAGAGGGCCGTGCGGCTGTGTTGCCACGATTGAGCCACAGACATTGTCCGTCTCCATCAGTAGAGGAGGGTGTGCTGTGGATGACGCCGGGCGCATATGGCGCCGAAGGCGGGGCGTTCACCTGCCCCGCGTCCTGACGTTATCCGGATGGCTGTGAACTCAACCTGCCCCGAACCCTACTCGCGGTGGCTCGGGCCGACAACAATTCCAGCGTTTCCCAAGGTCAGTTACTTAATTTCCGCGAGCACCGTGCCCTGGGTGATCGCGGCGCCCGCCTCGACCGCGAGGCCGGTGATCGTGCCGTCCTTGTGGGCGGTCACCGGGTTCTCCATCTTCATCGCCTCGAGCACCACCACGAGGTCGCCCGCGGTGACCTCCTGGCCCTCCTCGACCGCGACCTTGACCACGGTGCCCTGCATGGGGGCGGTCACCGCGTCACCGGAGGCCGCCGCCCCGGAGTGGGACCCGCGCTTGCGCGGCTTCGGCTTCTTGCGGATGACGCCGGCCGGATCGGCAGAGCCGTTGGTGAGGGCGAGGTCGCCGGGCAGCGAGACCTCGAGGCGGCGGCCGTCGACCTCGACCACCACCTTCTGGCGGGGCCGGTTGTCGTCCTCGTCGAGCGGTTCGCCGGCGGTGAACGGCTCGACGGTGTTGTTCCATTCGGTCTCGATCCAGCGGGTGTGCACCGTGAAGCGGTTCTCGTCGCCGATGAACGCCGGGTCGGAGACGACGGCGCGGTGGAACGGGATGACCGTGGCCAGGCCCTCGACCTCGAACTCGTCGAGCGCCCGGCGGTCGCGGGCCAGCGCCTCGTTGCGGTCGGCGCCGTACACGATGAGCTTGGCCAGCATCGAGTCGAACTGGCCGCCGATCACCGAGCCCGTCTCGACGCCGGAGTCCAGCCGGACGCCCGGGCCGGCCGGCGGGTGGAACTTGGTGACCGGGCCGGGGGCCGGCAGGAAGTTGCGGCCGGCGTCCTCGCCGTTGATCCGGAACTCGATGGCGTGCCCGCGCGGCGTGGGGTCCTCGGTGATGTCGAGCTTCTCGCCGTTGGCGATCTTGAACTGCTGGAGCACCAGGTCGATGCCGGCGGTCTCCTCGGTAACCGGGTGCTCGACCTGCAGGCGGGTGTTGACCTCCAGGAACGAGATGAGCCCGTCCTGGCCGACGAGGTATTCGACGGTCCCGGCGCCGTAGTAGTGCGCCTCCTTGCAGATCCGCTTGGCCGACTCGTGGATCTCCTTGCGCTGCGCGTCGGTGAGGAACGGCGCCGGCGCCTCCTCGACCAGCTTCTGGAAACGGCGCTGCAGCGAGCAGTCGCGGGTGCCGGCGACGACGACGTTGCCGTGCTGGTCGGCGATCACCTGCGCCTCGACGTGGCGCGGCTTGTCGAGGTAGCGCTCGACGAAGCACTCGCCGCGGCCGAACGCGGCCGTCGCCTCGCGGACGGCCGACTCGTACAGCTCGGGGATCTCCTCGATGGTGCGGGCGACCTTCATGCCCTTGCCGCCGCCGCCGAACGCGGCCTTGATGGCGACCGGCACGCCGTACTCCTCGGCGAACGCCACCACCTCGGCGGCGTCCTTCACCGGGTCCGGGGTGCCGGGCACCAGCGGGGCCTGCGCGCGGGCGGCGATGTGCCGGGCGGTGACCTTGTCACCCAGGTCGCGGATCGACTGCGGGCTCGGCCCGATCCAGATCAGGCCGGCGTCGATGACCGCCTGGGCGAAGTCGGCGTTCTCGCTCAGGAAGCCGTAGCCCGGGTGGATCGCGTTCGCGCCGGACTTCTCGGCCGCGTCCAGGAGCTTCGCGAAGTCCAGGTACGACTCGGCGGACGTCTGACCCCCCAGGGCGAAGGCCTCGTCGGCGAGGCGCACGTGCGGCGCGTCGGCGTCGGGCTCGGCGTACACCGCCACGCTTGGCAGCCCCGCGTCGCGGGCCGCGCGGATCACCCGGACAGCGATCTCGCCCCGGTTGGCGACGAGCACTTTGGAGATCCTCGAGCTGGCGTGAGTGGGCACTGCGCCTCCTGATCGGCTGGACGTCGTCGTCTCTAAGAGAATTTCTTACAAGTCTTGTTCACCGGAGTTTATGCGCCGCGCAGAACGCGCCGAAACCCGGTCTCCATTCCCCTTTGCGATCAGGACATCTCGCGCAATCGGCGCTTGATCCGGCCGAGCATCGCCGACATGCCGCGCAACCGCAGCGGGCTGATCAGAGCGGCCAGGCCCAGGTCGGTGTAGAAGTCCTCGGGCACCGCCAGGATGTCGGCGGCCGGTTGCCCGTCCAGGCCGGCGGCCAGGATGGACGCGAAGCCACGGGTGGTCGGCGCCTCGGCCGGCGCGCTGAAGTACAGCCGCACGCTGTCCGGGTTCGTCGCGTCGACGTGGAGGAACAGCGGGGTCTGGCACTCGGGCACCGGCTCCATCGCCGCCTGCGCGAGGTCGGCGGGCAGCTCGGGCAGCTCGTCGGCGAACTCCAGCAGCAGTTTGAGCTTGTCCTGGCCCTCGACCTCGGCGAAGTCGGACACCACCTCGGCCAGGGGCGCGGGCATGCTCATCGGGCCGGGGCGTCTCCGGGCTGGTCACCGCCGACGATCGGGGTGCGCACCGTGTTGCCCCACTCGGTCCACGACCCGTCGTAGTTGCGCACGCCGGGCTTGCCGAGCAGGTGGGTGAGTACGAACCAGGTGTGGCTGGAGCGCTCCCCGATGCGGCAGTAGACGACGGTCTTGTCGTCGGGGTCGAGGAAGCCGTACAGCTCCTCGAGCTCGGCGCGGGTGCGGAACCGCCCCGACTCGTCGACCGCCCTGGCCCACGGGATCGACCGGGCGGTGGGGATGTGCCCCCCGCGCAGCACGCCCTCCTCCGGATATTCCGGCATGTGGGTGCGCTTGCCGGTGTACTCGTCGGGCGAACGGACGTCGATCAGCGGCTGCGTGCCGAGGATGGCCAGCACGTCGTCCTTGAACGCCCGGATCGGCTCGTCGTTGCGGGTGACGACGGGGTAGCCGGTGCTGGTCCTGGTCGGGACCTCCAGGGTGGTCTCCCGGCCCTGGCTCAGCCAGAGGTCGCGCCCGCCGTTGAGCAGGCGCACGTCGGGGTGGCCGAACAGGGTGAACACCCACAGCGCGTAGGCGGCCCACCAGTTGCTCTTGTCGCCGTAGATCACCACGGTGTCGTCGCGGGCGATGCCCTTACGGTTCATCAGGTCGGCGAACCGCGCGCCGTCGATGTAGTCCCGGACCCGCGGGTCGTTGAGGTCGGTGTGCCAGTCGATCTTGACCGCGCCCGGGATGTGGCCGATGTCGTAGAGCAGGACGTCCTCGTCGGATTCGACGATCGCCAGGCCGGGGGCACCCATGTTGGCCGACAGCCAGTCGGCGGTGACCAGCCGTTCGGGGTGGGCGTAGTCGAGGAGGGAGGGGTCGGGATCGGGTGGTAGCGGCACGCTTCCGAGCCTACCCACCCCCGTCTGCCCCGCCCAACGTCGACTTGTGGTCGGCAATTTCGGGGTTACCGCCCAACAAGTCGACGCTCGGCGCTAGTCCGCCGGTCCACAGCGCGGCCACCGACAACCCGGCGCGGCCCAGCATGCGACGCAGCAGCGGCAGGCTCAGCCCGATGACGTTGGAGTGGTCGCCCTCGATCCCGTCGACGAACCACCCGCCCAGCCCGTCGAGCGTGAAGCCGCCCGCCACGTCCAGCGGCTCGCCGTGCGCTACGTAGGCCCGCAGGTCCGCTTCGTCCGGAACCGCGAAATGCACTGTCGTGCAAGCCGATTCCACCTCGCGGTGGGTGACGGCACCGTCGGACAGGCGCAGCAGGCAGTGTCCGGTGTGCAGCACCCCCGACCGGCCGCCCATCAGGCGCCACTGGCGCACCGCGGCGTCCGCCGTTCCCGGCTTGCCGCAGAGTCGGTCGTCGATGGACAGCATCGAATCACAGCCCACTACAACGCAATCGCGACCGACGCGCATGTCCAACTCACCGGCCACCCGCTCGGCCTTGGCGGCCGCGAGGGCGCAGACCACGTCGTCGGGCGACGCGTCGGCGCCGAGGCGCGCCGTGAGGAGGTCCTCGTCGACGCCCGAGACGACGACCAGCGGGTCGACGCCCGCTTGGCGCAGCACCCTGAGCCGGCTGGCCGAGGCCGACGCCAGCACGACCCGGGTCACTGCTTGATGTGCATCATCTGCTGCATCGTCATCCGCTGCCAGTTGGACATGGCAAAGCGCAAGCGGTCCACCGGCATTCCCCAGCGGGTGCGCTCGGGTTGCGCCGGCTCCGGCGCCCCGCCGGCGCTGCCCAGCACCGCGACCAGCGCGGCCAGCTCGGCGGCGGTGGGCTTGCCCTTGAGGATCCGGATGTGCGGCTCGTGCGCGTGGTGCACGGATTCGGTTGTCTCGGAGACGGATTCGTTGCTCATAGCGGTATGTTCCCGTGCTTCTTCGGGGGCAGGTGGGAGACTTTCCGTTCCAGCAGGCGCAGCGCCGTCGCGATGTACCCGCGGGTGTGCGACGGCGGTATGACGGCGTCGACGTAGCCCCGCTCGGCGGCGACGTACGGATTGACCAGGGTGTCCTCGTACTCCTGCTGCAGCTCGAGCCGCAGCGCGTCGACGTCCTTGCCCTCCTTGGCGGCCTCCGAGAGCTGCTTGCGGTAGACGAAGCCGACGGCGCCCGAGGCGCCCATCACCGCGATCTGGGCGGTCGGCCACGCGATGTTGACGTCGCAGCCCATGTCCTTGGAGCCCATGACGCAATACGCGCCGCCGTAGGCCTTGCGGGTGATCACCGTGATCTTCGGGACCGTGGCCTCGCCGTAGGCGTAGAGCAGCTTGGCGCCGCGGCGGATGATGCCGTTGTACTCCTGGCCGGTGCCCGGCAGGAACCCCGGGACGTCCACCAGCATGATGATCGGGATGTTGAAGCAGTCGCAGGTGCGGACGAACCGGGCCGCCTTCTCCGAGGCGTTGATGTCCAGGCAGCCGGCGAACTGCGTGGGCTGGTTGGCCACGATCCCCACCGGGCGGCCGTCGATGCGACCGAACCCGACGACGATGTTTTGCGCGTAGCCGTTCTGGATCTCCAGGAACTCGTCGTCGTCGAGGATGCGGGTGATCACCTCGTGCATGTCGTAGGGCTGGTTGGGCGAGTCGGGGATCAGCGTGTCCAGCTCGAGGTCCTCCTCGGTGAGGTTCTCCTCGATGGCGCCCTCCGGGGCGGGCACGGCGTAGCGCGGCGCGTCGGTGGCGTTGTTGGGCGGCAGGTAGCTCAGCAGGTCGCGGACCCACTCGAAGGCGTCCTGCTCGCCCGAGGCGACGTAGTGCAGGGTGCCCGACTTGGCCATGTGCGTGTGCGCGCCGCCCAACTCCTCCATGGTGACGTCCTCGCCGGTGACGGTCTTGATGACGTCGGGCCCGGTGATGAACATCTGGCTGGTCTGGTCGACCATCACCACGAAGTCGGTGAGGGCGGGGGAGTAGACGTGCCCGCCCGCCGCGGCGCCCATGATCAGCGAGATCTGGGGGATCACGCCCGAGGCGAGGATGTTGTTGCGGAAGATCCGGCTGTAGAGGCCGAGCGAGACGACGCCCTCCTGGATGCGGGCGCCGGCGCCGTCGTTGATGCCGATGAGCGGGCGGCCCGTCTTGATCGCCAGCTCCTGGACCTTGACGATCTTCTCGCCGTACACCTCGCCGAGGCTGCCGCCGAACACCGTGGCGTCCTGGCTGAAGATGCAGACGTCGCGACCGTCGATGGTGCCGTAGCCGGTAATCACGCCGTCGCCGAGCGGGCGGTTGTTCTCCAGGCCGAAGTTCTTGCTGCGGTGCCGGGCCAGCGCGTCGAGCTCGACGAACGAGTCCTCGTCGAGCAGGGCGAGGATGCGTTCGCGCGCGGTCAGCTTGCCCTTCGCGTGGACCTTCTCGACCGCCTCCTCACCCACCGGGTGCAGCGCCTCCTCGCGGCGCTTGTGCAGCTCGGCCAGCTTGCCTGCGGTGGTGTGGATGTCGATGGTGTGCTCGGCAGCGGGCTCAGCGGTGTGGTCGGTAACGCTTGTCATGGGAGTCGATGGTATCGGCTGGGTTTCGCGGCGCCTTCTAGGCTGGGCGGTGATGGACTTGGAGGGGTTGGATGCGGCGGCGCTGCGCGCCGAGGTGATCGGCACCGGCCTGGGCTGGCGGCAGCTCGACGTCGTCGAGCAGACCGGCTCCACCAACGCCGACCTGCTGGCCCGGGCGGCCGCCGGGGCCGACGTCGCCGGGGCGGTCCTCATCGCCGAGTACCAGACCGCCGGCCGCGGGCGGCACGGCCGGGACTGGTCGGCCGGGGTGCGGACCCAGATCACCATGTCGGTGGGCGTGAGCGTCGTCGACGTCCCGGTCGCCGGCTGGGGTTGGCTACCGCTGGCGACGGGCGTCGCGGTCGTCGACGCGGTCGAGGCCGTCACGGGCGTCCGGGCCGGCCTCAAGTGGCCCAACGACGTGCTGGCCGGCCCCCCCGATTCGGTCCGCAAGCTGGCCGGCATCCTCGCCGAGGTGTCGCGGCCCGTCGTGGTGATCGGCCTGGGGCTCAACGTTTTTCACGCACCCGAGGGAATGGGGGCGACGTCCCTGCTCGATCTGGGAGTGGTGGAGCCGGACCGGCACGCGCTGGTCCGCGCGATCCTGACCGAACTCGGCAGGCGGATCGTCGCGTGGCGGGCCGCCCGTGGGGCCGACTGGGAGCTGGCGGCCGACTACCGGGACCGCAGCCTGACGATCGGCGGTCGCGTGAGCGCGCACCTGCCCGGCGGCAAGGAGATCGTCGGGACCGCCACCGGCATCGACGACCAGGGCAGGCTGATGCTCGACACCGGCGACGGATCCGTCGTGATTTCCGCTGGTGACGTGGTGCATCTGCGCTAGCAGCGTAGTGGCGATCGCAAGCGCGGCGTAGCCGGGCGCGGCGGGTCGCCACCGTCGAGGTAGCTTCGCTCCGTGAGCTATCCGGACAACGCCCTGGCCGCCGGCGAGCAGGTGGTCATCCACCGCCACCCCCACTGGAAACGCCTGATCTGGCCCGTCGTCGTGCTCGTGCTGACGACCGCGCTGGCGGCGTTCGGGTCGGGCTACGTCAACTCGACGCACTGGGAGCAGATCGCGAAGAACATCCTGCACGGCGTCATCTGGGGCATCTGGCTGGTGATCGTCGGCTGGCTGACCCTCTGGCCGTTCCTGAGCTGGCTGACCACCCACTTCGTCGTCACCAACCGGCGCGTGATGTACCGGCACGGGGTGCTGACCCGCACCGGAATCGACATCCCGCTCGCGCGAATCAACAGCGTGGAATTCCGCGACCGGCTTCTCGAGCGAATGTTTCGGACCGGGACGCTGATTATCGAATCGGCGTCACAGGACCCATTGGAGTTTTACGACATTCCCCGGCTGCGCGAAGTGCACGCGCTGCTGTATCACGAGGTTTTCGACACCCTGGGTTCGGAGGAATCGCCCAGCTGAGCCCGCCTGCCGGCCCGGTTGCGCCAGGCCCGCAGCAGGGTGACGTTCCCGTCCTCCAATTCGCCCTCCAGGGCTTCCTCGAAGACCTCGGCGATGCCGCCGGCGGTCAGCGCCGACTCCAGCGCCTTGTCGGGGTTGCGGGCGAACTCGTCGGGGAACACCCAGCGCCGGAACGCCCAGAACCGGAACGCCATCTGCATCAGGTTGCCGAGGATGTAGGCCGAGATGAAGTCGGCGATGTTTTCCACGGTCAGCGACACCGTCGGCACGCGCAGCTGGAGGACGTAGCTGGAGAACCACAGCGGCGCCATGGACAGCAACACGCCCACGCCGCTGAACGCGAAGAACAGCAGCGCCTCGTGATGCCGCTCGCGGCCGCCGCGGTCGCGGAAGCTCCACTCCCGGTTCAGGACGTAGGAAGCAATCACCGCGACGATGCCGGCGATCACCTTGGCCGTCACCGGCTTGGACTCCAGAACCGTCAGCTTGAGCGTGTAGAAAATCGCCGAGTCGATGATGAACGTCGTGCCGCCCACAATGGCGAATTTGATCAGTTCGCGGTGGCGGAGCAGAAGCGGCTGAATGCCCTCGGGCAGACGCGCTATGACGGCTTCGGCGAAGGACACAACACGTCAGCATACGGACGGACACAAAATCGGCGCAAAGTATTGCATAACTATTGCGCGTCACCGCCGGTCAACACGCCGTCACCATCATCCCGTCGCCGTGACACCATGATGGCCGTGCCGGATACACCGATAGTCGCCATGGTCGGCGGCGGACAGCTCGCCCGCATGACCCATCAGGCCGCGATCGCGCTCGGGCAGACGCTGCGGGTGCTCGCCACCGGCCCCGACGAGCCGGCCGCGCAGGTCACCCCCGACGTCGTGATCGGCCTGCACACCGAGCTGGAGGACCTGCGCCGGGCGGCGAGGGGCGCCCACGTGCTGACGTTCGACCACGAGCACGTCCCGTCGGAGTTGCTGGACAAGCTGGTCGCCGAGGGCGTCAACGTGGCCCCGCCGCCGCAGGCGCTGATCCACGCCCAGGACAAGCTCGTGATGCGGCGCCGGCTGGAGGCGCTCGGCGCGCCGGTGCCCCGCTACGCGGGCATCGGCAGCCTCGACGAGCTGGACGCCTTCGCGGCGCGCGTCGACGGGCCGCTCGTCGTGAAGGCGGTCCGCGGGGGCTACGACGGCCGCGGCGTGCAGATGGCCCGCGACCTGGGACACGCCCGGGAGATCGCGGCCGGCTACCTGGCTGACGGCGTGCCGGTGCTGGCCGAGGAGCGGGTTGCCCTGCGGCGGGAGCTGTCGGCGCTGGTCGCGCGGTCCCCCTTCGGGCAGGGCGCCGCCTGGCCGGTGGTCGAGACGGTGCAGCGTGATGGCATCTGCGTGCAGGTCATCGCCCCGGCCCCGGACCTGGCCGACCACGTCGCCGCGGCGGCGCAGCGGCTGGCGCTGCGCCTGGCCGACGAGCTTGGCGTGGTCGGGGTGCTCGCCGTCGAGCTGTTCGAGGACACGCGCGGCGAGCTGCTCGTCAACGAGCTCGCGATGCGGCCGCACAACTCCGGGCACTGGACCATGGACGGCGCGCGGACCAGCCAGTTCGAACAGCACCTGCGGGCGGTGCTGGACTATCCGCTCGGCAGCACCGACGCCATCGCGGCGGTGACCGTGATGGCCAACGTCCTGGGCGCGGCGCGGGAGCCGGAGATGAGCCCGGACGAGCGGATGCACCACCTGTTCGCGCGGATGCCCGAGGCCCGCGTTCACCTCTACGGGAAGACCGAACGACCGGGCCGCAAGGTGGGCCACGTGAACTTCGTGGGCGCGGATCCCGCCGAGTTGCCCGTGCTGCGGGAGCGCGCCGAGCTGGCGGCACACTGGTTGTCGCACGGGGAGTGGACCGACGGATGGGACCCGCATGAGTAGCGCCGGCGACGATGCAGTGGGGGCGCCCCCAGGCGCGGAGCGCCGAGGGGGACGCAGCGATGTGGGGGCACTCCCCAGCCCTGCGGGGACCCCACCCGCTTGCGGGGGAGAGGAGCGGCGCAGTGAGTAGAGCCGCCAGGGTAGGCGTGATCATGGGCAGCGACAGCGACTGGTCGGTCATGTCGGATGCCGCGGAGGCACTGGCCGAGTTCGGGATTCCGGCCGAAGTCCGGGTGGTGTCGGCACACCGCACCCCGGCGGTGATGTTCGACTACGCGCGCGGCGCGGCCGACCGCGGCATCGAGGTGATCATCGCCGGCGCCGGCGGCGCCGCCCATCTGCCCGGGATGGTGGCGTCCGCGACGCCGCTCCCGGTGATCGGGGTGCCGGTGCCGCTGGCCCGGCTGGACGGCCTGGACTCGCTGCTGTCGATCGTGCAGATGCCCGCGGGCGTGCCGGTGGCCACCGTGTCGATCGGCGGCGCCCGCAACGCGGGCCTGCTGGCCGTGCGGATCCTGGCGTCGTCCGACCCGGCGCTGCGGGCGCGCGTCGTCGAATTCCAGGACGGGCTGGCAAAAAGCGTGGCCGCAAAGGATGCGGCGCTGCAGAAGCTGCACGGTAAAGTTACCGGTGAGTAGCAGGAGGAGTTAGTCATGGCTGGTTGGGCCGGAAACCCGTCGTTCGATTTGTTCCAGTTGCCCGAGGAGCATCAGGAGTTGCGGGCGGCGATCCGCGCGCTGGCGGAAAAGGAGATCGCTCCGCACGCCGCGGACGTGGACGAGAACTCCCGGTTCCCGCAGGAGGCGCTGGACGCCCTGAACGCGTCGGGGTTCAACGCCGTGCACGTGCCCGAGGAGTACGGCGGTCAGGGCGCGGACTCGGTGGCGGCGTGCATCGTCATCGAGGAGGTGGCGCGCGTCGACGCGTCGGCGTCGCTGATTCCCGCGGTGAACAAGCTGGGCACGATGGGCCTGATCCTGCGCGGCTCCGACGAGCTGAAGAAGCAGGTGCTGCCGCAGATCGCCGACGGGACCGCGATGGCGTCCTACGCGCTGTCCGAGCGTGAGGCCGGCAGCGACGCGGCCGCGATGCGCACCCGGGCCAAGGCCGACGGTGACGACTGGATCCTCAACGGCGCCAAGTGCTGGATCACCAACGGCGGCCAGTCGTCCTGGTACACCGTGATGGCGGTGACCGACCCGGACAAGGGCGCCAACGGCATCTCGTCGTTCATGGTGCACAAGGACGACGAGGGTTTCACCGTCGGTCCCAAGGAGAAGAAGCTGGGGATCAAGGGTTCGCCGACCACCGAGTTGTATTTCGAGAACTGCCGCATCCCGGGCGACCGGATCATCGGCGAGCCGGGCACGGGCTTCAAGACGGCGCTGGCCACCCTGGACCACACTCGTCCGACCATCGGCGCCCAGGCCGTGGGCATCGCCCAGGGCGCGGTGGACGCCGCGATCGCCTACACCAAGGACCGCAAGCAGTTTGGCGAGTCGATCAGCAGCTTTCAAGCCGTGCAGTTCATGCTCGCCGACATGGCGATGAAGGTCGAGGCCGCGCGGATGCTGGTGTACCAGGCGGCCGCGCGCGCCGAGCGCGGCGAAGCCAACCTGGGCTTCATCTCCGCGGCCTCGAAGTGTTTCGCCTCCGACGTCGCGATGGAGGTCACCACCGACGCCGTGCAACTGTTCGGCGGCGCCGGCTACACCTCCGACTTCCCCGTCGAGCGCATGATGCGCGACGCCAAGATCACGCAGATCTACGAGGGCACGAACCAGATTCAGCGCGTGGTGATGTCACGCGCACTGCTGCGCTGACCAACCTCCCGGGGCGCCACGTGTCCCAGGGGTCGGCGCGCCCGTAGGGCCCAGAAGACATCGCCCGTCCCCATAACCACCAGCCAGACGCCGGCGGCGGTCGTCGCCGCGGTGAGGGTGGAAAACGGCCAGGCGAGCATGACGACGCCCGCCACCATGCTGATGACCCCGAGGGCCGCGTACCACCCGCGGTTGGGCAGCGCCGGCTGATCGAGGGCCACCGCGACTTCGGAGACGCCTTGGAAGATGAACGCGACGCCGATCCAGAGGGCCAGCAACAGGACCGCATAGGCGTAGCCGAAGTGCCGGAACGTGACGACAGCCAATACCAACGACAACGCGCCCGTCAGGAAGAGCGCGATTCGGCTGCCCGCGGCTGAATCGAGCGCGGACGCCAAAGCCATTTCGGCGAAGCCCGACGCCGCGAGATACATGCCCAACAGGGCGGCCGCGGCCATGATCGAACTCGCCGGTGCGGCGAGGAGGAGCACGCCGAGGATCAGTGTCGCCACCCCCCACGGCAGCGTCACCTGCCAGGGACTGGGCACCGCGCGAGCGTGAGCACCCATGGGTCGTCGCCTCCCGTGCTGCGCCGATCGACGGCCTGGCGCCCAAAACGGTTGTCGGCGCGCTATTTCGGCCCGGAAGGCAGATCGCGTGGCCGCGGGCGGCCGCATCGCCTCGTTCTCCCGCACCGACATCGGCGTTGTTTTCTGCAGGATAGGATCCTCCCGGCGCGCGGGTTACGGCAAGAGGTGAAGGCCCGCGAAGGCTCGATTGCCTACCCACATCGATGACTTTGTGCCCTATGCCCGGGGTAGCGAGCGCAGTGAAATGGCGGCCATCACAGGCGGAATCCCGTCGGGGGCGCCGCCGTGGTTTCGACGCCGGATTGCCGTCGGGGTGATGACATGGCAGAGCCGCTGGAGCACTTCCACCAAGGACTGGCCGAGCACGTCGGCCGGGTCGTCGACGAGCACCGCCCGGGCGAGGGCGGCCCTGACGGCACGGCGACGTGTCAGTGCGGCGCCGAAGGCCTGCCGGATCATTCGCGTCACGTCGCCGAGCGGATTCTCGACAGGCTGGCCGTCAGGCCGGATATCGACGAAGCGAAGAAACGGATCCGGTATGCCAGCGCGTGGTTCAACTGGGAGCTCACGGTGCTGGAGGGGGCCGAGTAGCCGCTGCTCGCCGGTGTGATGAATTGTTCTGCCGCACAATGGTTTAGCCCTTCGAAAGGGGGCAAGGTCGGTGATCCCGTTCTCCGATGACGTCCCGGCCCGCCGTTTCCCGGTCGTCAACGTCACGCTGATCGCGGCCAATTTCGCGGTCTTCCTGCTCTACGAACTGCCAAGCGGCGACGCGGCGATCAACCAGGCGTCGTTTCACCCCTGCGACGTCACCAACACCTGCCGGCTCGGCCTGCCGTGGGGGGTCAGCTGGATCACCGCCATGTTCATGCACGCCGGCTGGGACCACATCCTGGGCAACATGCTGTTCTTGGCGATCTTCGGCAAGAACGTCGAGGACGCCTTCGGCCGGCTCGGCTACCTGTTGTTCTACGTTGCCGGCGGTTTCGCGGCGACCATGATGCAGGCGGCGATGACGCTGTATTTCGGCAGCGCGTCCGATGCGCAGATTCCTACCCTCGGCGCCAGCGGCGCGATCGCCGCCGTGCTCGGCGCCTACTTCGTGCTCTATCCCACCTCCAACGTGCGCACCTTGATGCTGTGGTTCCCGGTCAACATCCCGGCGTGGATATACCTCGGCGGCTGGTTTGTGTACCAGTTCATGGAAGGCAGGAACGCCCTGGTGCACCCCACGAGCTCCGGCGGCGGTGGCGTCGCGTTCTTCGCGCACGTGGGCGGCTTCGTCTTCGGCGTGCTCGTCGCGGGTGTCCTCAGCGGCACGGGACGGGTGACGGCAAAGCGTGAGCGATGGGCCCCGATCTAGGCCGTCTTGTTTGTGTCGCTCGCGGGCCCGCGTCGCCGCAGTTCAGGTGCCTGCGGACCGGCGCCCGATTTGGGTCGCCGCGAACGGACCGAATAAGATTTGCCCGGCATCCATTCGGGTTGGGCAGGCCACACGTAGAGTCAGCTGCGGCGCACCGGCTATCCCGCCGCATCGCCACAGCAAAGATCAGTCCGCGGCCCAGGGGGGTGTCCAGTGAACAACACGGTCGCCCTCGCGCGTCATCGGATGACCGGGAATTGATGCCCGTGCAAGCTCCCGTGACCCCGGCCGCCCACTGGCGGTCGCTGTCATTGCTGCTGGTCGAGGACGACCGCGCCGACGCGGTGCTGGTGGAGGATCTGATCGCCGACGCGGTGGCCGACATCAGGGTGGTGTGGGCCCAGTCGATGGCGCACGCGGAGCGTGAACTCGCCTCGGCCCGCCCCGACTGCGTGCTGCTGGACCTGCACCTGCCCGACGCCAACGGCATCGACGCGCTGGACCGTATCGCCAAGCGGGACGCCACCGTGCCCATCGTGGTGCTGACCGGCCTGAACGACGAGTACTTCGGGGCCTCGGCCGTCGCGGCGGGCGCGCAGGACTACCTCGTCAAGGGGCGCGTCGAGCCTGAGATGCTGCGGCGGGCGCTGCTCTACGCGATCGAGCGCAAGCGCGCCGAGCTCATCGCCGCCGACCTGCATGCCAGCCAGCTCCGGGCGCGCGAGAACGCGCTGCTGGAGCGGGGCCTGCTGCCGTCCCCGTTGCTGCAGGACAACCCGGGCGTCGACATCGTCGCCCGCTACCGGCCGAGCCGCGAGGACGCGCTGCTGTGCGGCGACTTCTATGACGTCGTGCAGACGCCCGACCGGACCGTCCACGTCCTGATCGGCGACGTCGCCGGCCACGGGCCCGACGAGGCGGCCCTGGGCGCGGCGCTGCGGATCGCGTTCCGCGCGCTCACGTTCGCCGGGGTGCACGGCGTCGAGCTGATGTGCCAGCTCGAGCGGGTGCTGCGCTCGGAGCGGACGGACATCGGGATCTTCGCGACGGTCCTGGGTCTGGAGATCGCGCCCGACAGCCCGCGCGTCACCGCCGTGCGCGCCGGGCACCCCGGGATGCTGCTGCAGAGCGGCGGCGCCGTCGACTGGGTCGAGCCGCCGGCCGGCCCGGCGCTGGGCCTGCGCGCCAACGACTGGCCGCGCACCGAATTCGAGCTGGCCGCCGGCCAGGGGCTGCTGCTACTGACCGACGGCCTGTTCGAGGGGTACTCGGGACGGGGGATCGAACGCCTCGGCGAGGACGGCCTGCTCGCGCTGGCCCGCTCCCACGCGCACCGCCCCGGCCCGGAGTTCGTCGACGCCCTGATCGACGGCGCCCAGCGGCTCGCCGAGCCGCGCGGCGGCCTGACCGACGACATCGCCGTGCTGCGCATCGAGCGGACCGCTTCATGAGCGCTCTGCCGGACCGCCTGGGACTGTCCCAGCTGACGGTCCGTGGATGGCAGGCCCTGGCGCTCGCCCTGATGGGCGTGCTGGTGCTCGCCGGCGCGGTCGTCGGAGCGCTGCTGCTGCACCACACCGACGCGACCACGCGCGAGCTGACCGACAGCCTCGGGCCGGCGCGCGTGACGGCCTTTCAGTTGCAGGCGGCGCTGCGCGACCAGGAGACGGGTGTGCGCGGCTACCTGATTGCCGCCGACCGGCAGTTCCTCACGCCATACTACGACGGCCAACAGACCGAACGGGCGGCCGCCGACGACCTGCGGCGCCGCCTCGCCGGGCGCGTCGACTTGCTCACCGACCTCGACGCCGTCGAGCAGGCCGCCGCCAACTGGCGGACCAACTACGCGGAGCCGGCGATCGCGAGCGTCGCCCCGGGCACCCGCAACCTCACCAACCGACCGGCCACGGAGCGCGGCAAGGCCGAATTCGACCACCTGCGTTCGCTTTTCGACAAGCAGAACGCGGATCTGTCCGAGGGCCGCACGCACGCGGCCGAGGAGCTCCGGCGCACCAACGCGTGGCGCGACCGCGTGCTGATCGCCATGGTGCTGTTCTTCTTCGCCGCGGCGGCCATGCTCGGTTTCCTGGTGCGCGACATGGTCGCTCGCCCGCTGGCGGCGCTCGCGGCGGCGTGCCGGCGGATCACCGAGGGAAACTTCGACGAGCGCATCGTCCCCCCGAAGCGGCCCAGAGACATTCGGGACATGGCGATCGACGTGGAGGACATGCGCAGGCGGATCGTCGAGGAACTCGAGGTATCCCGTTCGGCCCGAGCCCAGTTGGATGAGCAGGCGGTCGAATTGCGACGGTCGAACACCGAGCTCGAGCAGTTCGCCTACGTCGCCTCCCACGACCTGCAGGAACCGCTGCGCAAGGTCGCCTCGTTCTGTCAGTTGCTCGAGAAGCGTTACCGGGACCAGCTTGACGAGCGCGGGCTCGAGTACATCGGCTTCGCCGTCGACGGGGCCAAGCGCATGCAGGTGCTGATCAACGACCTGCTCACCTTCTCCCGGGCGGGCCGCCTCAACACGATGCAGACCGAGGTGGAACTCGACACCGCGCTCGACGCCGGCGTGGCCAACCTGGCCGCCGCCATCGAGGAGTCCGAGGCCGAGATCGTGCGGCCGGCCCAGCCGCTGCCCCGGATCGTCGGGGACCCGGTGTTGCTGACGATGTTGTGGCAGAACCTGATCGGCAACGCGGTGAAGTTCCGGCACAAGGACCGGCGCCCGCGCATCGTCATCGAGTGCCGGGAGGGCGCCGGCGACTCCGACGGCCAGTACGTGCTGAGCGTGTCGGACAACGGCATCGGCATCCCGCAGGAGTTCGCCGACAAGGTCTTCGTCATCTTCCAGCGCCTGCACGGCCGAGAGGTGTACGCCGGCACCGGCGTCGGGCTCGCGCTGGTCAAGAAGATCGTCGAGCACCACGGCGGCACCATCAGGATCGACGACACCTACACCGACGGGACCCGGTTCATCTTCACGCTGCCCGTTCCCGCGACCGCGGACGACAGCCAGGCCGCTTTGGAAGGAGCGCACCAGTGACATCCGGAACACCCGAGGGTCGGGCGATCGAGATCCTGCTTGTGGAGGACGACCCCGGGGACGAACTGATCACGCGGGAAGCGTTCGAACACAACAAGCTCAAGAACAATCTGCACGTCGCGCACGACGGCGAGGAGGGCCTCGACTTCCTCTACAAGCGAGGGCAATTCGCCGAGGCCCCGCGGCCCGACCTCATCCTGCTCGACCTGAACCTGCCCAAGTACGACGGCCGCCAGCTGCTGGAGAAGGTCAAGTCCGATCCGGACCTGTCGCGCATCCCGATCGTGGTGCTCACCACCTCGTCGGCCGAGGAGGACATCCTGCGCAGCTACGAGCTGCACGCCAACGCCTACGTCACCAAGCCGGTCGACCTGGACCAGTTCATCAACGCGGTCCGGCAGATCGACGAGTTCTTCATCCAGGTGGTTCGGCTTCCGGGGGTCTGACGTCAGGAGGCCGGTTCGGGCTTCGGCAGCACTTCGGCGTTGTGCTGGCCGGGCTCCGGCGGGGGATCGGTCGCGACGGCGTCGAAGCTGGAATACCGTGCGGGCGTGCGGATCACGGTGATGGCGTCATCACCCTCCCCGACCCGCAGGGCCAGGTCGTTCTCGGCGAACAGCGGCGTGCCGACCACCTGCTTCCACGTGTAGGCCAGGCAGGCCATCAGGCCGCCCTCCTGCAGCAGGTCGACCCATTCGGCGGCGGTCTTGGCGGCCAGCGCCGATTCGAGTTCCTCGGTGAGTTCGGGATAGTTCAGCGCTCGCGCGCGCTGGTCGGCGAACCGCTCGTCGGCCAGCAGGTCGGGCCGGCCGATGATCTCGCACAGTTTGGCCCAGTGCTTGGGCACGTACGCGCTGATCACCAGGTAGCCGTCGGCCGCCCGGAACGCGTCCGACGGCTGGGTCGCGAAGCCGACGCTCTTGCGGCGCTTGGCCTTTGGCGCCTGGTCAGGTTTGGGCGCATCCGTCGGCTTGTTCAGGTGGATGGTGAGCTGGTTGGCCTGCAGCCCCACCGCGACGTCGTACATCGCCACGCGCACGACGTCGGCCACCCCGTGGCGTTCCCGGTTGAGCAGCGCGGCCAGCACGGCCTGGGCCAGGACGTGACCGCTGGCGTTGTCGACCATTTGGAACGGGATGATCTGCGGCTTGCCGTCCGGCGTGGGCATTCCGGTGGTCATGCCCGCCTCGGCGGCGACCATCAGGTCGACGCCGGGCCTGCTGCCGTGCGGGCCGTTGCCGCCGTAGGCCGACAGGCGCGCGTAGACGAGTTTGGGGTTGCGCGAACGCAAGTCGTCGGGTCCGAGGCCCATGCGTTCCATGACGCCGGGCCGGAAGCCCTCCAGGACGACGTCGGCCGTGTCGGCGAGCCGCAGTATCTGTTGCTTGCCCTCCTCGGTCGTCAGGTCGACGGTCACCGACTTCTTGCCGCGGTTGTTCGGCAGGAAATACGTTGCCAGCGGCGGGCGCCCGGGCAGGACGGCGGTGATGTGCCGGGCGGCCTCGCCGCCGGGGGCCTCCACCTTGATGACCTCGGCGCCCAGATCGGCGAGCACCTGGCCGGCCAGCGGCCCGGCGACGTTCTGGGTGAAGTCCAGGACGCGGAATCCGTCCAGGGGCCTGTGTGCCATGGGGCCTCCCTCAGCCCTCGAATACCGCGGTGCAGTAATAGTTCCTGGCGAACGGCGCCGACTCGTCGGTGGACTGCAATGGCAGTCCGGCGTCGGCCAGCAACCCGTTGATCGGCGTGCTCGCCGGCCGCCATCCGCGGCCCTCAAGGTACGTCGCCACGTCGTTGCGCTCGCCGGGGAAGCCCAGGTCGTCGAGTTCGACGTCGAGGCCGTTCTCCCGCCACTTTCCGGCCGCGGCGTTCAGCGCGTCCTCGTTGGTGCCGGAGTTCCAGAACACCTCGGCCACCAGCCGGCTGCCGCGGGCGCTGAGTGCGGTGATGTTGTCCAGCAGCCGGTCCTGGGCGTCGGCGGGCAGGAACCCGAGCAGGCCCTCGGCCGCCCAGGCGGCGGGGCGGGCGGTGTCGAACCCGGCCGCCCGCAGCGCGGCCGGCCAGTCGTTGCGCAGGTCGATCGGAACCGCCCGCACCTCGGCGGTGGGATTGGCGTCGAGCCCGGCGATGGTGACGGCCTTGAAGTCGATGACCTGTGGCTGGTCGATCTCGAACACCGTGGTGTCGTCGGCCCAGGGCAGCCGGTAGCCGCGGGCGTCCAGGCCGGAGGCCAGGATGACCACCTGGCGGATGCCCGCGTCCTGCGCCTCGGCGAAGAACGCGTCGATGTAGCGGGTGCGGGCGGCCAGGATGTCGGTCATGCGCTGCATGCCCCACGGGGCACCGGGGACGTCGACCTCGGCGGAGTCGAGTTCGCCTGCGGCCCAGCGGGTGAAGAAGTCCACACCGACGGCGCGCACCAGCGGCTCGGCGAACGGGTCGTCGATCAGGCCCGTGCGGGTGGCCCGGGCCCGCCCCGCCGCCACCATGGTCGCGGTGGCCCCCACGCTCGTCGCGAGGTCCCAGGTGTCGTTGTCGGTGCGCGCCATGGTTAGCCACAATAACGATCTGCGCGAATGTGGTCGCCGGCGAGGTTGCCCTATAGCGATATCAAGATGTGTCGGCGGCAGCGATCGGCCGTCGTTTGCTCAAACCGTCAGCCCTCCCCTCGCTACCTCTCGGAGTTGTCGGTACCCCATGTGTGGGGCAGCATCGGCGTGCTTGGTCCACCGCCGAAGTCGTCGGCGGAAAACGTGGTCAACCCCGTCGCTTGGGCACCGTCTTCCGACACCGTCCCGGCGAACCCGATAGTCCCTGCACCGAGGTCCGAGCCCACCGCCACCGGTTCGGCGGCGGGCGGTGCGCCCCAGTCCGCCTCGACCTCGACATTCATGTCCGCGAACTCGTCGCCGTAGCCGCGCTGTTTCGCCCGGCGCCGCCGGCGCGCCGCCGCCCGCTGCCGCGTCGCCGCCGCGTCGGCCGCGGCCGCGGTGTCGCCCAGCGGCGTCCTACTTCTGGCGCTGGCACCGGCCACGGCGCCGCGCCCCGAACCGACGTCGATGCCGGGCGGCCCCACGGCGTAAGGACCCACGACCGCCGGCCCACCCGCGGCGGGCGGCGGCGCCGGAGAGGCGACGGTGCTCGCCGCGGGCGCGGGAGCCGGTGTCGGCGGGGCGCCGGAGGCGACGGCCGACGCGACCGTGGTGGGAGCCACCGCGGCGGCCGGCAGCACGACGGGCGCAGCCACCGCGGGTGCAAGCGACGGCGCCACAGCGACCGGAGGTATGCCGGCCGGGCCGATCGCTTGGGCCAGCCCCGCGAGGCCGACCGCCCCGACGGGCGCCGCAGCCAGTGCGGCGGGCGCGACGAACGGGGAGAAGAGGCTGTAGGCGATGGAGGCGAAATCGTCCGGGCTCAGTACCAACAGAAACGGGTTACTCAGCGCGGCAACCGGATCCGCCAGGAACTTGTTGATGACGTTCTCCACGAAGCCCACCGGGTTCTCCAGGAACTCGAAGATGTGGTCGCCGCCGAACCCGAGATAGAGGTCCGACAGCAGGGGGAAGTGGCCCAGGAACGACTCGAATACTTCCTGGGTGTAGCCGATCGGGTCCTGCAGGAAGGCGGTGATGCTGAAGTTCTGGATCAAGTCGAGCAACGCGGACGGCAGGTCGGACAGGTTTGTCGCGGCGGCGTCCTGGGCGAGCTGTCCCGCGGTCTGGACGGCGCTGCCGACCGAATCGACCCACCCCGATACCGGGTTCACCACCGCCGGCGCCGGGGTGGTGTGCGGCGTCGACGCGACGGCCGCGCTCGAGACGGCTTCGTAAGTGGCCATCGTGGTGGCCGCCTGGATCCACATTCGCGCGTAATCGGCCTCGTTGAGGGCGATCGGGATGGTGTTGAGCCCGAAGAAGTTGGTCGCCACCAGCACCGCGTGGACGACGTGGTTGGCGGCCAGCTCGCCCAGAGTCGGCATAGCAGCCAGCGCGGCGGCGAAGGCGGCGGCTGCCGCCTGCTGCCGGGCGGCGGTCGCGGCGCTGACGGCACTGGCCAGGGTCAACCACGCCAGATACGGCGCATGAGCCGCGGCAAACGACTCGGCGCTCGGCCCCTGCCACGAACCGGCGTGCACGTTCGCCACCACCGCGGCGAGTTCCTCGGCCACGGCGGCGTACTCGGCACTCAACCCGTCCCACGCCGTCGCCGCCGCGAGCAAAGACGCCGGACCGGGACCACTGCTGAGCAACGCCGAATGCACCTCCGGCGGCGCGGCCATCCAGATGGGCGCCGTCATGGACCGCAGCCATCCCGAGACGCGCGGCGAACTCCCCAGGCGTCCAACACGCCCCGGGTCCGGATCGTGCCGGCGTGGCGGTTATCCAAGCTCCTGCCCCCACTCGGACTTGACTTAACGCCGTGAAGTTAGCATTGGGTAAGCTAACTCGGCAATGTCAGAGTGGCTGGTCGAGCACCCGGGTGACCTTCTCCGTCTCGATCCGGCGCGCCTGCAGCGACGGGTCGGGGTTGGCCACCTGCACCAGCGAGGCGCCGACGGCCAGGATCGACAGCAGGCCGTCCACCAGGTCGTCGGCTCGGGCCCACGAGGCGGTGGAGAGCACCCGGTCATCTGGCGTCAAACCCCTTGCCGCGGACGAGCTTTGGCACTCGGCCAGGATCTCGTCGGCCGACCGGCCGGCCAGCGCGGGACCCGGGTGCGGTTCGGGCACGATCTGGTCGCCGTGCACGCGGACCGCGGTCGCGTAGTCCGTCACCCCGATCGGCAGGTCGGGGACCGGGCGGCCGAACGCGTCGAGCGACAGGACGGCCACCTCACCGCCGGCCACCAGGGCGTCGGCCTCCTCAAGCCGGTCGGCCGTGCACAGCGCCAGGTCGGCCGCGCCGTCCAGCACCACCTCCGCGCCGATCCACCACACCCCGAACAGCGCCGCCGCGGTCTGCCAGTGCGCCGGCAGCAGGATCGCCACCCGGCTCGCCGGACCGGCACCCAGCTCGTCGCGCAACAGGTTGCCCGTCTTGGCCGCCCAGTTCGCCAGCGTCACCGCGGACAGCTCGATGCGCTCGCCGGACGCGTCGTCGTAGTAGGTGATGCGCGGGCCGACCGGGTCGGCCCGCAGCATCGGGTCCAGGATGGCGGCGCTGAGCGTGCTCAGTTGATGCACTCGGGTTTGTCGGAACCCGCGGTCAGGATCGGCGACGGCGGCGGCACGGTCGGGTCGGGGGCCGAGCCCGGCCCCGACGCGGCGGCGGCCATCACCTGGTTGCTCGGCCCGCCGGACAGGCCCGAGCCCGGGCCGGTGTAGTCGTTGGCCAGCACCACCCGCACCGCGCCGGGTGCCAGCGAGGCGTCGGGGACGACGGGCAGCCCGCCGAGCTCCTTGGCCACCTGCTGGGCGCCGAGGTCGTCGGTCTTGGCCGCGCGCACCTGGCTGGTCTTCACGTGGCCGCCGTCGTTGTTGCCGACGGTGCCGGTGGCAAAGCCCTTGGCGCTCAACACCTGTGACACCGACGCCGCCAGCCCGTTGATGTCGGTGTCGTTCACCACGCTGGCGGTGGTCTTGGCGGGGGTGTAGGCCAGTTCCTCGGTCTTGCCCTGGTCCTGGTCGTGCAGCAGGCCGGCCACCCACTCCTGCACCTGGTGCGGGTCCACCCGCACCACGCTCTGCATGCCGTCGTCGCTCCAGCCGGCGCCGTCGAGCACGGGGATCGTGGCGAACGCGACGTTGCCGCCGGCCAGCTTCTGCATCTGCTGCACGAAATCCATGACGTCCCAGCCCGACGAGATCACCACGGAGCGCTGCACGGCGGCCTCGAGCCGCTTGACCGTGGTGGGGCTCGACAGGGTCTGGCCCGAGATCACCCGGTGGGCCAGCGACGCCATCACCACCTGCTGGCGCACCACCCGGTCGAGGTCGCCCCGGGGGAGTTCGTGGCGCTGCCGCACGAAGCTCAGGGCCTCCGGACCGTCGAGCCGTTGCGGGCCGGCCGGGAAGTCGGCGCCCGAAAGCGGTTCGAACACAGGCTGTTTGAGGCACACGTCCACGCCGCCCAGCGCGTCGGTGATCAGCGAGAAGCCCAGCAGGCCGATCTCGGCGTAGTGGTCGACGGTGACCCCGGTCAGGTCGGCGACCGTCTTGATCAGCGCCTCGCGGCCGGCCTCGGTGCCCTGCCGCGCCGCGTCCTCGGCGGAGTCGCCGGCCTTGACCAGGCTGACGCGCTTGGCCTCCCGGGTCTGGCCGTAGACGCCGTTGATCTTCGTCTTCCCCAGGCCGGGGGCGGCGACGTAGGAGTCGCGCGGGATCGAGATCGCGGTGGCCGACTTCCCGTTGTTCGGGATGCGGATGAGGATGATCGTGTCGGTGTTGGTGGCCTCCTCGTCGCCGGCGCGCAGCGTCGCCAGCTCCTCGGCGGACAGCGGGTTGCCGTGCGCGTCGGTGCGGCTGTCGAGGCCGACGAGCAGGATGTCGATGGCGCCGTCGTCGCCGCCCTTGCCCAGCGAGGGCGCGGACATGTGGAAGATGCCGTCCTCGAACGCGCGGACGTTGCTCCAGGCGAGCCCGGTCCCGAGAACCACGACAAGGGTCAGCACAGTGGCAATCACACGAATCACACGCTGCACAGGCATCACAACAGGCTACTTGCGCCACACGCGCTTCGGGCGTAACGAGCCCCGGCGTGCCCGGGGCATGCCAAACTCGTGACCATGTCGGCGAGGATCCTGATCACGGGCGGGGGCGGGCAACTGGGCGGGCGGCTCGCCGCCATCACCACCGAGCAGGGCCGGAACGCCCTGGCATTCACCTCATCGGAGTGGGACATCACCGACCCGGCCGCCGCGCAGCGCCTCATCGAGGCCGGCGACGTGGTGATCAACTGCGCGGCCTACACCAACGTCGACGGCGCCGAGAGCGACGCGGCGGCGGCCCACGCGGTCAACGCCACCGGCCCCGAGAACCTCGCCCGGGCCTGCGCCAAGGCCGGCGCCCGGCTGATCCACGTGTCCACCGATTTCGTGTTCAGCGACGGCGACCGGCCTTTCGAGCCCAGCGACGAAACCGACGCGCGGGGCGTCTACGCGCAGACCAAGCTGGCGGGGGAGCGGGCCGCACTGGCGGCGTCCCCGGACGCTGTCGTCGTCCGAACCGCCTGGGTGTACACCGGCGGCGACGGGCGGGACTTTGTCGCGATCATGCGCCGGCTGGCCGCCGGCGACGGGCCGATCGACGTCGTCGACGACCAGGCGGGGTCGCCCACGTACGTCGGCGACCTGGCGGCCGCGCTGCTGCAGATCGCCGACGACGAGGTTCCCGGCCCTCTCCTGCACGCCGCCAACGAGGGCGCGGTCTCCCGATTCGGGCTGGCGCGCGCGGTTTTCGAGCTGTGCGGCGAGGACCCCGAGCGGGTGCGGCCGGTCAGCACCGCCCAGTTCCCGCGGCCTGCGCCGCGGCCGACCTACTCCGCCCTGGGCAGCCGCGAGTCGGCGGCCGCGGGCATGACGCCGCTGCGGCCGTGGCGCGACGCGCTGGTCGCGGCGCTGTCCGACGCCGGCGCCATCTGACGTCAACGCCGTGTCCAGCCGACCGCTACCCTCGACGCGTGACTGACGTCCTGCCGGTCGTGACGGTGACCTACTCGCCGGGGCCCCACCTGGAGCGGTTCCTCGCGTCGTTGTCGCTGGCCACCGACCGTCCGGTGAGCGTCCTGCTGGCCGACAACGGCTCCACCGACGGCACCCCGCAGACGGCGGTCGAGCGCTACCCGAACGTCCGGCTCTTCGAGACCGGCGCCAACCTCGGCTACGGGACCGCGGTGAACCGGGCGGTGGAACAGCTCGACCAGGGCCTGGAAGACGCGGGGGACTGGGTGATCGTGGCCAACCCCGACGTGCAGTGGGGCCCGGGCAGCATCGACGCCCTGCTCGAGGCGGCGGCCCGCTGGCCGCGCGCCGGCGCCCTCGGGCCGCTCATCCGCGATCCCGACGGGTCGGTGTACCCGTCGGCGCGCCACCTGCCCAGCCTGGTCCGGGGCGGCATGCACGCGGTGGTCGGGCCGTTCTGGAAGCGCAACCCGTGGAGCGCCGCCTACCGCCAGGAGCGGCTCGAGCCCAGCGAACGGCCGGTCGGCTGGCTGTCCGGGTCGTGCCTGCTGGTGCGGCGGTCGGCGTTCAGTCAGGTCGGCGGCTTCGACGAGCGCTACTTCATGTACATGGAGGACGTCGACCTCGACGACCGGCTCGGCCGGGCCGGCTGGCAGAGCGTCTACGTGCCGACGGCCGAGGTCCTGCACCACAAGGGCCACTCCACCGGTCACGACCCGGCCAGCCACCTGGCCGCCCACCACCGCAGCACGTACCTGTTCCTGGCCGATCGCCACGGGGGCTGGTGGCGGGCGCCGCTTCGCTGGACGCTGCGGGCGTCGTTGGGGGTGCGGTCGCGACTGATGGTGCGCAGCGCGCGCAGGCGCAGACTGGCGGAGGGGAGGCGCTGAATGGACAAACCACAGGTCGACGCCGTGGTGCTGGTGGGCGGCAAGGGCACCCGCCTGCGGCCGCTGACGCTGTCGGCGCCCAAGCCGATGCTGCCCACCGCCGGGCTGCCGTTCCTCACGCACCTGCTGTCGCGGATCGCCGCGGCGGGCATCGAGCACGTGGTGCTGAGCACCTCGTATCAGGCCCAGGTGTTCGAGGCGGAGTTCGGCGACGGGTCCAAGCTGGGGCTGCAGATGGAGTACGTCACCGAGGAGCAGCCGCTGGGCACCGGCGGCGGCATCGCCAACGTGGCGGGCCACCTGCGTCACGACACCGTGATGGTGTTCAACGGCGACGTGCTCTCCGGCGCCGACCTCGGCCAGATGCTCGAGTTCCACCGCAAACAGCACGCCGACGTCACCCTGCACCTGGTGCGGGTGGGCGACCCGCGGGCGTTCGGCTGCGTCACCACCGACGACAACGGTCGCGTCACCGCCTTCGTCGAGAAGACGCAGGACCCGCCGACCGACCAGATCAACGCCGGCACTTACGTATTCGCGCGCGAGATCATCGACCGGATCCCGCGCGGCCGCGAGGTGTCGGTCGAACGCGAGGTCTTCCCCGCCCTGCTGTCCGATCCCGACGTCAAGGTCTGCGGGTACGTCGACGCGACCTACTGGCGCGACATGGGCACGCCCGAGGACTTCGTCCGCGGCTCGGCGGACCTGGTGCGCGGGATCGCGCCGTCACCCGCCCTGCACGGGCATCGCGCCGAGCAGCTGGTGCACGACGGCGCCGCCGTGTCGCCCGGCGCGGTGCTGGTGGGCGGCACGGTCGTCGGCCGCGGCGCCGAGATCGGCCCGGGCGTGCGGCTGGACGGCGCGGTGATCTTCGACGGCGTCAAGGTCGAGGCCGGCAGCGTGATCGAGCGCTCGATCATCGGGTTCGGCGTGCGCATCGGCCCGCGGGCCCTGATCCGCGACGGGGTGATCGGCGACGGCGCCGACATCGGCGCGCGCTGCGAGCTCTTGCGCGGTGCGCGCGTGTGGCCCGGCGTCTCCATTCCCGACGGCGGGATCCGGTACTCGTCCGACGTGTAGGTCCGCTGGGCCGCGCCGGCCGTCACGCTGGCGTGACGCTCGGCGCCGGCTGCCACGCTAGCGTGACACTCGGCCGACCGCCCGGCCCACCAGATACTCCAGCGCCTCGTCGGAGCCTGGCGGCAGCGCATCGACGGGCCACCACCGGAGGTCCTCGGACTCGTCGCTGATCGAGATCTGCGCGCCGGGCGGCGCGTGCGCCACGAACTGCACGTCCAGGTGACGGGTGGGCACGCCCAGCGCGCAGGTGACCGGGTGGACGTGGATGGCGGCCGGCTCGGGATCGATGCGCAGGCCGTCGGTGCCGGACTCCTCGGTCGCCTCGCGCAGGGCCGCGGCGACGAGGTCCGCGTCGCCGTCGTCGCAGTGCCCGCCCAATTGCACCCAGCGGCCCACCCGGGGGTGCAGGGTCAACAGCACCCGCGAGCCGGTGTGGTCGAGCACCAACGCCGAGGCGGTCACGTGCCCCGGCACGCATTCCCGCGAGCAGGCGTCGGGTCGGGCGTGCAGGAAGGCGAGCACGGCGTGCCGCAGCGAGTCCTGGGCCGCGTCCGGCGCGCGCCAGTCGGTGAGCATCGCGATCGCCGACTCCCGAAGGCTCACGTCACTTCCTGATCAGCAGGTCGGCGACCCCCGCCGGATCGCGCGGCCCCGCTGGCTCGGCGGGGTAGCCGATCGCGATGGCGCCCAGCGGCTCCCACTCGGGTGGCAGCCCGAGCTCCGCGCGCACCAGGTCGGCGGCGAAGATCGTCGAGCCGATCCAGCAGCTGCCCACCCCGCGGACCGCCAGGGCGACCAACAGGGCCTGCACCGCGGCCCCGACCGCGACGGTGAACATGGTGTGCTCGGCGGCGGTGCGCGCGGCGTCGGGATACTCGTGCGCGCCGTCGGGCACCAGGAACGGGATGACGACCTCGGGCGCGTCGTACAGGATCTGGCCGCGCGCGACGCGCCGTTCGATCGAGTCGGCCGGCCTGCCGTCACCGGCGAGGTCGGCGCGCCACTTGTCCTTCATGCGATCCAGCAGCCGCCTTCGGGTCGCCGGCGTCTGCAGCCACACGAACCGCACGGGCCGGGTGTGGTGGGGGGCGGGCGCGGTGAGCGCCTCGGCGACGGCGCCCTCGACGAGTTCGGGTGGCACGGGCTCACCGGAGAAGCGGCGCACCGACCGGCGCAGCAGCTGCGCCTCCCGCCGCCCCATCTCGATGGCCTCGGCCGTGCCGAGCCAGAACAGGTCCTCGGTGCCGGGCCGCAACAGGTCGCGGGCCCTGGAAGGTCTCGTGCCGTCGTCGGGTACCGACAGCCCGCGCACCACCGCCACCGGCATGCCCATCAGCTTGCCCTTGACCAGGTCGGCGGCCGCGGCCACCTCGTCGGCGACGGCGACCTCGGTGACGAGCAGCTCGTTGCCGTGTGCGTCGACCGCCCCCGAATAACCGTGCAGCACAGCCAGGCCCGCGGCGCCGATCGCCGCGTCGATCTGCCCATTGCGCCACGCGCGCCCCATGGTGTCGGTGATGACCACGGCCACGTCGACGCCGAGCCGTTCGCGCAGGGCGGTGCGCAGCGCCGCCGCGCTGCCGTCGGGATCGGTGGGCAGCAGCGCCAGCTCGTCGCGGCCGACGTTGGACCCGTCCACGCCGGCGGCGGCCTGCACCAGGCCCAGGCGGTTCTCGGTGATCAGGGTGCGACCCTTGCGCGCCAGCACCCGGACCGCCTCTCCCTCGACCAGCGTGCGCCGCAGCGCGTCGCGCTCCTCGGCGTCCTGCGGCGCGGGCACCAGCCGGCCCTCGCACTTGGACAGCACCTTGCTGGTGACGACGACGACGTCGCCGTCGCGCAGCCACGGCGCGGCCGCGGCGATGGCGCCGCCGAGGTCGTCGCCGGGCCGGAACTCGGGAAGCCCGGGGACCGGGAGGATTTCGACCCGCGCTGCGGTTCCGTGCTCAGACACCGACGCCCGCCAGCTCCAGCCCGGCGCTCACCATCTCCGCGGTCGCCTTGGGGTCGCGCATCAACAGCGGCACCGAGCGCACCGCGACGCCCTCGACGTCGGCCTCGTCGCCCTCGGCGATCAGCCAGCAGTCCAGGATCCCGGTGCCGCGCCGCGCCCCGTAGTAGCGGCCGACCGCCTCGGCGGTGGACTCGACACCGACCACCTGCAGGCACGCATCGGCCATGCCGCGCAACGGCTTTCCGCCGATGATCGGTGAGTAGCCGACGACCGGGGCGGCCGCGGCGCGCAGGGCGCCGCGGATGCCGGGGACCGCCAGGATGGGCCCGACGCTGACGACGGGGTTCGAGGGCGCCAGCAGGATGACGTCGGCCTCGGCGATGGCGGCCAGGACGTCGCTTGTCGCGCTTGCCTTTTCGGCGCCGACGAACGCGAAGCTGTGGGTGGGCACCTGGGCGCGGTAGCGCACCCACCACTCCTGGAAGTGAATCGCCCGCCGGCCGCCGTCGGCCGGGTCGGTGATCACAACGTGCGTCTCGCAGCGGTCGTCGCTCGCCGGCAGCAATCGCGCGTCCGGTTGCCAGCGGTCGCACAGCGCGGTCGTGATTTGGGAAAGCGGGTAGCCCGCGTTGAGCATCTGGGTGCGCACCAGGTGGGTCGCCAGGTCGCGGTCGCCCAGTCCGAACCAGTCGGGCTGCACGCCATACCGCGCCAATTCCTCTTTGGCGTGCCAGGTTTCGTTGCGGTGACCCCACCCGCGCTCCGGATCTACACCTCCACCTAAGGTGTACATGCAGGTGTCCAGATCCGGACAGACCCGCACTCCGTGGATCCACGCGTCATCGCCGACGTTGACGATCGCCGTCAGATCGTGGCCGGAGGCGGCCGCGTCTGGGGCCTGTTGCGTACGGAACTGACCGAGCCCGAGCAGCTGTTGAACACCCAGCAGGAAACGGGCGCCGCCAACCCCGCCGACCAGAACGGTGACCTTCACACCGCCCGACAGTACCGTCGCGCTGCGGTGTTATCGGGATGTGATCGACACGCCGCGACCCCAAAACAACAGAAACGCCGAAATCTGGTCACGAGATGATATGGAAATGCGCCGAAACGCTTGACCCAGCAGGTCAACCCGTGTCTAATCACAACAGTGTCATTTCCCGGTTGGCCGGCCGATTCCGGTGTCGCAGACCGAGATTCGATCACTTGTTCGAATTGTCTGTACATCAGAACAGAGCGACTTACTCACTCTCTCCACCAAGCTGAGGAGGCGGACGACCGCATGTCTTACGAGCACCTTCGGGGCGTCATGGCAAACACATCAAACACCGTTATGAGCAGCGCCCCCACGCCGCTTCTCCGGCCGCACCTGACTGTGGTTCCTGATGTCGCAGTCGAATTCGAGCCGGAGCCGGCCCCGCCGGTCGCCGACCAGTGGCAGGACCGCGCGCTGTGCGCGCAAACCGACCCCGAGGCCTTCTTCCCCGAGAAGGGCGGCTCCACGCGGGAGGCCAAGAAGATCTGCCTGGGCTGCGAGGTGCGCCACGAGTGCCTCGAGTACGCCCTCGAACACGACGAGCGGTTCGGCATCTGGGGCGGGCTGTCCGAGCGCGAGCGCCGGCGCCTCAAGCGCGGCATCATCTGACGCGCGCGCCAAGCAGCCAAGCAGTCACGCAGTCAGTCGTCGTCGATCGTCGGGTCGATGACCGAGGGGTCGACGTCAAGGTAGATGGCGACCTGAGCCACCAAAATCTCATGCAGTAGATCGCCGAGTTCGACGGTGTCCTTGGCCCGTCGCTCAATCGGCTTGCGGAACAACACGATTCGTGCCCGCGTGGAATTGCCACGCACGTCGACACCCGCCGGGATCAACCGGGCCAGCGCGATCGGGCCGTCGGCGACCACCTCGGGCGGCCACTGGACGCTCTCCGGGTCCTTCGCGGCGATCCGCGGAATCTCGTCGACCGCCACGTCCAAGTCGGACAGTCGATCCTGCCAGCGCCGCTCGATCGGCTCGTAGGCCTCGAGCACCGCCATGTCGAACCGCTCGGCCCGGCTGCGCCACCCCGGCACGGTCGGCGGCAGGAGCGGCCCGCGCATCTCGCGGCCCCGCCGCGACCGGCGGCCAGCCGAGCGCCCCGCCCCCGGCTGCGCGCCCGATCCGCGCCCGCTTGGTTCGTCCCAAGACCGATCGCTTCGCGGAAAACCGCGCGAATCGCCCACGCGCCGATGGTAACGGTTGGACATCGCGGGTCGAACGGTTGCGCGTGTCCGGCGCTTCGGCGGCGTTTCCGCACGATAGCCTTTCGATCGTGAACGTTCCCCGTCGCTGTTGCCGGCCCGGGTGTCCGCACTACGCAGTGGCGACCTTGACGTTCGTCTACTCGGACTCGACTGCGGTCGTGGGTCCACTCGCCACCGCGCGCGAGCCCCACTCGTGGGACCTGTGCGTCGGCCACGCCGGTCGCATCACCGCGCCACGCGGGTGGGACCTGGTGCGCCACGCCGGCCCGCTGCCGATCCCCAGCAATCCCGACGAGGACGACCTCGTCGCCCTGGCGGACGCGGTGCGCGAGGGCGCCCCGGGCCGCGCCGGCGCCGCGGCACCGCGCACCGGGTTCGACGGGTACGCCGATCCGCACGTCCACCACGCCGGGCCCCACGCCACCGCACCGAGCGGCAGCGTGCTGGCCCCGCCCGAGCACCGGTCGGGCCGGCGCCGCGGGCACCTGCGCGTGCTACCAGATCCCAGCGAGTAGCCGGGCGCGGCGATCGCCGACAGGGCGCGAGCGAGGAGCCCGGCCATGCGACTAGCCCGGCCATCCGGCTAGAGCACTGCGCCGAACCGGGGGCGGATAGGCTGGCGCCCAAGAGGCACAGCAATAGATGGCGTCAGGAGGGTCCCGCATGTCTCGGCCCGCCGCGATCGTCCACCGCGTCGTCAAGGCTTATGACGTGCGCGGCCTGGTCGGCGAGGAGCTCGACGAGTCCTTCGTCGGCGACCTGGGCGCCGCCTTCGCCCGGTTGATGCGCGACGAGGGCGCGAACCGGGTGGTGATCGGCCGCGACATGCGCGACAGCTCGCCGGCCCTGGCGGCGGCGTTCGCCGACGGCGTCACCGGGCAGGGCCTGGACGTGGTGCGCATCGGGTTGGCGTCGACCGACGAGCTGTACTTCGCCTCCGGCCTGCTGGACTGCCCGGGCGCGATGTTCACCGCGAGCCACAACCCGGCCGCCTACAACGGGATCAAGCTGTGCCGGGCCGGTGCCAAGCCCGTGGGCGCCGACACCGGGTTGCGCGTGATCGCCGACCAGCTGATCGCCGGGGTCGAGCCGTATAACGGCCTGCCCGGCGCCGTCGCCGACGCCGACGTGCTCGACGACTACGGCGCTTTCCTGCGCTCGCTCGTGGACACCTCCGACCTGCGCCCGCTGCGGGTCGCGGTAGACGCGGGCAACGGCATGGCCGGGCACACGGCGCCCGCGGTGCTCGGCGCGATCGGCTCGATCACCCTGCTGCCGTTGTACTTCGAGCTCGACGGCTCCTTTCCGAACCACGAGGCCAACCCGCTGGACCCGGCGAACCTGGTGGACCTGCAGAACTTCGTCCGCGAGACGGGCGCCGACATCGGGCTGGCCTTCGACGGCGACGCCGACCGCTGCTTCGTCGTCGACGAGCGCGGCCGGCCCGTGTCGCCGTCGACCGTGACCAGCCTGGTGGCCGCGCGGGAACTGAGCCGGGAGATCGGCGCGACGATCATCCACAACGTGATCACGTCGCGCGCCGTCCCCGAACTGGTCACCGAGCGAGGCGGCACGCCGCTGCGCTCGCGGGTCGGGCACTCCTATATCAAGGCGCTGATGGCCGAGACGGGCGCCATCTTCGGCGGGGAACACTCGGCGCACTACTACTTCCGCGACTTCTGGGGCGCCGACTCGGGGATGCTGGCGGCGCTGTACGTGCTCGCCGCCCTCGGCGAGCAGGACCGGCCGCTGTCGGAGCTGACCGCCGACTACCAGCGCTACGAGTCCTCCGGCGAGATCAACTTCACTGTGGCCGACGCGGGGCGGTGCGTGGACGAGGTGCTCAAGTCGTTCGGCACCCGCATCCACTCCATCGACCACATCGACGGGGTGACCGTCGACCTCGGTGGCGGCAGTTGGTTCAACCTGCGCAGCTCCAACACCGAGCCGCTGCTGCGGCTCAACGTCGAGGCCCGCAGCGCCGAGGACGTCGACGCGCTCGTCGGCCAGATCAGCAGTCAGATTTCAGCGACCGCGGCGCAAACGGCGCACGCCGAGGCGGCGCCGTGAGCGACACCCGCGTGATCGACCTGGAGGACACCGAGGGCCTGCTCGGCGCCGATCGGGACGGTCTGCTGCGGGCGGCGTCGTCGGCCGGCGCGCAGGTGCGCGCAATCGCCGCGGCCGTCGACGAGGGCGCGCTCGACGCGCTGCGGACGGGCGACCGACCCCGCAGCATCATCTGGGTCGCCGGGCGGGGCGCGGCCGAGAGCGCCGGCGCCATGCTCTCGGCGACGCTGGGCGCCGCGGCGGCCGAGCCGGTCGCGTTGCTCTCTGAGGCGCCGCCGTGGGTGGGGCCGCTCGACGTGCTGGTGGTCGCCGGCGACGACCCCGGGGACCCCGCGCTGGTCAGCGCCGCCTCGATGGGGGTGCGCCGCGGCGCGCGCGTGGTGGTGGTCGCGCCGTTCGAAGGTCCGCTGCGCGATTCCACCGCGGGCCGGGTCGCCGTTCTCGCGCCGCGGCTCTGGGTTCCCGACGAACTCGGGCTGTGCCGCTACCTCGCCGCCGGGCTGGCGACGCTGCAGACCGTCGACCCCCGCCCGAACGCCGGCCAGGACCTCGCTTCGCTGGCCGACGAGCTGGACGCCGAGGCGCTGCGCAACAGCGCGGGTCGCGAGCTGTTCACGAACCCGGCCAAGACGCTGGCCGCGCGCATGGCGGGCCGTCGGGTGGCGCTGGCCGGCGACTCCGCCGCGACCCTGGCGCTGGCCCGGCACGGCAGCTCGACCCTGCTGCGGATCGCCCACGAGTCGGTCGCAGCCACCGGGCTGGCGGACGCGGTGGTCGCGCTGCGCGGCATGGCCGGCGCGCCCGCGGTGGACGCCCTCTTCCACGACGAGGAGATCGACGGACCGCTGCCCGAGCGGCTGCGGGTGCTGGCGCTCACGTTGTCCGACGAGCGGACGGTGGTGGCCGCCCGCGTCGCCGGGCTCGACGACGTCGACCTGCTCTCGGCCCAGGACGTGCCCGAGGTGACGGAACCCGGCGAGGCGCCCCCGGACGCGGCCGCACCCGCAAGCGCCGGCGCCGGTGCGGGGCGCCCCGAGCAGCAACTGGCAGTATTGGCCGTTCGGCTGGAGATGGCGGCCGTTTACATGCGACTGGTGCGGGGATAGATAGACAAGTGGAGTTGCTTCGCGGGGCGTTGCGCACGTACGCGTGGGGATCACGTACGGCGATCGCGGAATTCACCGGACGCCCGGTTCCGGCGGCCCATCCGGAGGCCGAGCTGTGGTTCGGCGCGCACCCCGGCGACCCGGCCTGGCTGGAGACCGACGAGGGCGAGATCTCGCTGCTGGCGGCGCTGACCGACGATCCGGAGGGGGAGCTCGGCTCAGGGTCGCGTGCCCGCTTCGGTGACGTGCTGCCGTTCCTGGTCAAGGTGCTGGCGGCCGACGAGCCGCTGTCGCTGCAGGCGCACCCCAGCTCCACCCAGGCGCTGGAGGGCTACCTGCGCGAGGAGCGGCTCGGCATTCCGGTGAACTCGCCGATCCGCAACTACCGCGACACCTCGCACAAGCCGGAGTTGCTGGTGGCGCTGGAGCCGTTCGAGGCGCTGGCCGGCTTCCGTCAGGCGTCGCGGACCACCGAGCTGTTGCGGGCGCTGGCCGTCTCCGACCTCGACCCCTTCATCGAATTGCTCAGCGACCAGTCCGACGCCGACGGCCTGCGCGCGCTGTTCACCACGTGGATCACCGCGCCCCAGCCCGACATCGACGTGCTGGTGTCCGCGGTGCTGGACGGCGCGATCCAGTACGTCAGTTGCGGCGCAACGGAATTCGCCGCCGAGGCGAAGACGGTGCTGGAGCTGGGCGAGCGCTACCCCGGCGACGCCGGGGTACTGGCGGCCCTGCTGCTCAACCGCGTCACCCTGGCCCCCGGGGAGGCCATCTTCGTGCCGGCCGGCAACCTGCATACCTACCTGCGCGGCTTCGCCGTGGAGGTGATGGCCAACTCCGACAACGTGTTACGCGGCGGGCTGACCCCCAAGCACGTCGACGTGCCCGAGTTGCTGCGGGTGCTCGACTTCACTCCGAGCGCCGAGTCCCAACTGCGCCCGCGCGTCCACCGCGAGGGGTTCGTTCAGGTCTACGAGACGCCCGCCGACGAGTTCGCGGTCGCGCTGCTGACGCTCGAGGGCGAGTACCTCGGCCACGAGGTCGACGCGTCCTGCAGCCACGAGGGACCGCAGATCCTGTTGTGCACCGAGGGTTGCACCACCGTGCACGGCAAATCCCGTTCGCTCACGCTGCAGCGGGGGATGGCGGCCTGGGTGCCGGCGGACGACGGGCCGATCCGGCTGGTCGCCCGCCAGCCCACCACCTTGTTCAGGGTGACCGAAGGGCTGTGACGGCCTCCGGCCGCGGCGATCCGTTGCGCCGGGCCTCGCGGCGCTCGCGCAGCCACAGCCGCATGTTGTGCCGCATGGTGCGGCCGACAATGCTCAGCGGCGGCACCATATAGAGGCTGTCCAGCAGCGAAAACCGCCGCAAAAACCATTCCGCCAGAACGGGTTCCGTCTCGGCGGCCCCCAGGAACTGGTCGAACAGCGCCGCCGACGGCCGCCACCACCAGGGGACGGGCGCCTTCGTCTTCGCATGGTGGAAGTGGACGTCGGCGATGCCGTTCATCATCCAAATTGGATAGGTAGTCCGGGCGGTCGCGCCGTTGAGCACGGCGGCCAGCTGGTGATCCGGGAACCCCAGCGCCCACTTCAGGTGACCGGCCTGCAGCGAGGTCATCGTCATGCCCTGGCCGAAGGTGGGGTTGAAGCTGGCGACGGCGTCGCCGAGCGGGACGATGCCGCCCGGGAAGCGCTTCATCTTGTGGTATCGCCGCCATCTGCTGGCCGGGAACGCGTGATACGCCGGTTCGCCGATGGGCTCCGCTTGGGCCATTGCCGACGTAAAGTGCTCGGGCAGCAGCTCTTTGGCCAGCGCCAGCATCTCGGGCCACGTCCGTGGCGGCTTCTCGTTCGCCACCCCGAACGTCGTCAGGACCCAGGTGCGGTCCTCGTAGAACAGCATGCCCAGCCCCAGCGACTGGTCGTGGGAGGCGCCGGCGACGACGACCTTCTCGGCGACGAGGCCTTCCGGCATGCGGAATCGGTGGGTGGCGTAGTGAATCCCGATGTCGATGGTCTGCTCGACGGGCCGCTCGTAGCCCCACTGCTCCAGCCACACCGGCAGCCTGGTGCCCCGGCCCGCGGCGTCGACGACGAGATCGGACGGCACGAACTCCGGCTCACCGTGATTGTCGGAGGGGTCCAGCAGGACGCCGGTGACGAGCTCGCGGGGCGCGTCGAACCGCGGCTCGGCGACCGAGCGCCGCACGATCTCGACGTTCTCGATCTTGGCGACGCGGTTGCGGATCTGCCACTCGAGCTGCGGCCGGCTGGGCACGTAGGCGGTGAACTCGTCGCGCAGGGTGTGCCCCGTGCCCAGGACGTGGCCGGCAGCGCCCAGGTAGATGCAGTCCGGGCGGTTCTCCAGCATCGGGACGCCGCAGGCCACCATGTCGTCGAGCAGGCCGGGGAACAAACCCTCGAACTCGGCCGCCCCGCGGGCCATCAGCAGGTGCAGGTGTTGGCCCTGCGGCACCGCCGCGCGGTTGTCCGGCGTCGAAGGCAGCTCGTCGCGTTCGTAGACCGTGACCCGGGAGAAGGTGTCCGACAACACCCGCGCGGCGCACAGGCCGGCAAGGCTCCCGCCGATGACGACCGCGTGCTCTCTGGTGTTCGCTGCGCTAACCCCCATGCCCGCAGCGTACCCAGTACTGTGCGGTCAGCTGACCAGGAAGGGGCGGGGCGGATGGCGAACAAATGGCGCACCAAGTCGGTCGAGCAGTCGATCGCCGACACCGACGAGCCCGACACCCGCCTGCGCAAGGAGCTGACCTGGATCGACCTCGTCGTGTTCGGGGTCGCCGTCGTGATCGGCGCCGGCATCTTCACCGTCACCGCGTCGACCGCCGGCGACATCACGGGCCCGGCCATCTGGATCTCGTTCATCATCGCCGCGGTCACCTGCGCGCTGGCCGCGCTGTGCTACGCCGAGTTCGCCTCCACCCTCCCGGTGGCGGGCAGCGCCTACACGTTCTCCTATGCCACCTTCGGCGAGTTCCTGGCCTGGATCATCGGCTGGAACCTGCTGCTGGAGCTGGCCATCGGCGCCGCCGTCGTCTCCAAGGGATGGTCGAGCTACCTCGGCTCGGTGTTCGGATTCGGCGGCGGCACAATACAATTGGGCTCGATTCAGCTGGACTGGGGCGCGCTGTTGATCGTGGCGGTGGTGGCGACGCTGATCGCGCTGGGCACCAAGCTGTCGTCGCGGTTCTCCGCGGTGGTCACGGGGATCAAGGTGACGGTGGTGGTGCTGGTCGTTGCCGTCGGCGCGTTCTACATCAAGCGCTCGAACTACTCGCCGTTCATCCCCAAGCCCGAAGCCGGGTCCGACGCCCGTGGCATCGACCAGTCGGTGCTGTCGTTGCTGACCGGGGCGCACGGCAGTCATTACGGCTGGTACGGCGTGCTGGCCGGGGCGTCCATCGTGTTCTTCGCGTTCATCGGGTTCGACATCGTCGCGACCATGGCGGAGGAGACCAAGAACCCCCAGCGCGACGTCCCCAAGGGCATCCTCGCGTCGTTGGGCATCGTGACCGTGCTCTACGTGGCGGTCTCGGTCGTGTTGTCCGGCATGGTCTCCTACACGCGGCTCAAGACGGTCCCCGGTCGGGGTCACGCCAACCTGGCCACCGCGTTCTCCGACAACGGCATCGGGTGGGCCAGCGAGATCATCTCGATCGGCGCGCTCGCGGGGCTGACCACCGTGGTGATGGTGCTGATGCTGGGGCAGTGCCGGGTGCTGTTCGCGATGGCGCGCGACGGCCTGCTGCCGCGGGGGTTGGCCAAGACCGGCTCCCGGGGCACGCCGGTCCGCATCACCGTGCTGGTCGCGGTGCTGGTGGCCCTGACGGCATCGGTGTTCCCGATCGCCAAGCTCGAGGAGATGGTCAACGTCGGAACGCTGTTCGCGTTCGTCCTGGTGTCGGCCGGCGTCCTGGTGCTGCGCCGCACCCGCCCCGACCTCGAGCGCGGCTTCCGGGCGCCGTGGGTGCCGGTGCTGCCGATCGCCTCGATCTGCGCGTGCCTGTGGCTGATGCTCAACCTGACCGCGCTGACCTGGGTCCGGTTCGGCATCTGGCTGGTGATCGGGACCGCGATCTACGTCGGCTACGGCTACCGGCACTCGGTGCAGGGCCGACGCATGGCCGGCAAAGCGGCAGCCTGAGCCCGCGATCACCCCGGGCTCATTCGAGCCTGCATCCACGGCGGCGGAATCCGCCGCAATCGCGACGTGGCCGCAGGTTCGATGCCGTCAGCGCAGGATCGACGCCCACCGTGAGCGGCAGCCGTCGGCCTATTGGTTTACAAATGGAGGCTCTGTGTCTAGACAGGAGACGCAGAGGACGGTATTGTCCAATCTCAACGTGGTGTGACTCACAAGGAGGTTTGGCATATGACCACACTGGACCGGTTGCCCGAGAGCCAGGACGTCTGGCGCGACAAGAAGCGCCACCTGTGGCTCATCGGGCTCATCCCGCCGACGGCGCTGTTCGTCATGCTCCCGCTCGTGTGGGGGCTGAACCAGCTCGGCTGGCACGCGGCAGCTCAGGCGCCGCTGTGGATCGGGCCGTTCCTGGTTTACATCCTGCTGCCGATGCTGGACATGCGCTTCGGCCCCGACGGACAGAACCCGCCCGACGAGGTGATGGAACGGCTGGAGAACGACAAGTACTACCGCTACTGCACCTACATCTTCATTCCGTTCCAATACCTGAGCGTGGTGCTGGGCGCCTACCTGTTCACCGCCCCCCACCTGAGCTGGCTCGGCTTTGACGGCCCGTTGGGCTGGGCGGGCAAGCTCGGCGTGGCGCTGTCGGTCGGCATCGTCGGCGGCGTCGGCATCAACACCGCTCACGAAATGGGCCACAAGAAGGAGTCGCTCGAGCGCTGGCTGTCCAAGATCACCCTCGCGCAGACCTGCTACGGCCACTTCTACCTCGAGCACAACCGCGGTCACCACGTGCGGGTGTCGACCCCGGAGGACCCCGCGTCGGCGCGCTTCGGCGAGACCTTCTGGGAGTTCCTGCCGCGCAGCGTGTTCGGCAGCTTGCGCTCGGCGCTCGGGTTGGAGGCCCAGCGGATCCGCCGGCTCGGCAAGAACCCCTGGAACCCGCTGACCTACCCCCGCAACGACGTGCTCAACGCCTGGGCGATGTCGCTGGCGCTGTGGGGTGTGCTGATCGCGGTCTTCGGCCCGGCGCTGATCCCGTTCGTCGTCATCCAGGCGGTGTTCGGCTTCTCCCTGCTCGAGGCCGTCAACTACCTCGAGCACTACGGACTGCTGCGGCAGAAGAACGCCAACGGCCGCTACGAGCGCTGCGCGCCGGTGCACAGCTGGAACTCCGACCACCTCGTCACCAACCTGTTCCTCTACCACCTGCAGCGGCACAGCGACCACCACGCGAACCCGACCCGGCGCTACCAGACGCTGCGCAGCATGGACGGCGCCCCCAACCTGCCCAGCGGGTACGCGTCGATGATCTCGCTCACCTATATCCCGCCGCTGTGGCGCAAGGTGATGGACCACCGGGTGCTGGACCACTACGACGGCGACATCACCAAGGTCAACCTGCACCCGCGGCTGCGCACCAAGCTGCTCGCCAAGTACGGGGTGCCGGCGTGATGGCCACCTACCGGTGCCCGGGCTGCGGCTACGTCTACGACGAGGCCAAAGGCAATGCCCGCGAAGGGTTTCCCCCCGGCACGCGGTGGGAACAGGTCCCCGACGACTGGTGCTGCCCGGACTGCGCGGTGCGCGAGAAGGTCGATTTCGACGAAGTAGGAGCAAAGACATGAGTGACTACAAGCTGTTCCGCTGCATCCAGTGCGGCTTCGAGTACGACGAGGCCCAGGGCTGGCCCGAGGACGGGATCGCGCCCGGCACCCGCTGGGACGACATCCCCGAGGACTGGAGCTGCCCGGACTGCGGCGCTGCGAAGTCGGACTTCGAGATGGTCGAGGTCGCCCGGCCGTGAGCGCTACCCTCACGCCTGTGAAGCGGATGCCGTATGCGGAGGCCTCCCGGGTCCTGCTGCGGGACTCGGTGCTGGACGCGATGCGGGAGCTGCTCGGCAGCCGCGACTGGTCGGCCATCACGCTGTCGGACGTGGCCCGCGCCGCGGGCATCAGCCGGCAGACCATCTACAACGAGTTCGGGTCGCGCCAGGGCCTGGCGCAGGGGTACGCCCTGCGCCTGGCCGACCGGCTCGTCGACACGGTCCACGCCGCCCTCGACAGCCATGTCGGCAACATGTACGAGGCGTTCCTGCAGGGCTTCCGCGACTTCTTCGCGGAATCGGCGGCCGACCCCCTGGTGATCTCGCTGCTGACCGGGGTCGCCAAGCCCGACCTGCTGCAGCTCATCACCACCGACAGCGGGCCGATCATCACCCGCGCGTCGAGCCGGCTGGCTTCGGCGTTCACCCAGACGTGGGTGGCCACCAGCGACGAGGACGCGGGCGTGCTGGCCCGGGCGATCGTGCGGCTCTGCCTCAGCTACGTGTCGATGCCACCGGAGGCTGATCACGACGTCGCGGCCGATCTGGCACGCTTGATGACGCCGTTCGCCGAGCGTCACGGTGTCGCGGGAGTTCCCTGATCCTAAGGGCGTTCGGGTGGGCGGCTACAGTGGCCGAAGAACATACCTAAGCTAAGTACCGCTGAAACCCGGTAAGCCCTGAAAAGGATGAAACTTTCATGACGACGACCGAGCAATCGCTGACCCCCGACGTTCGCAACGGCATCGACTTCAAGGTCGCCGACCTGTCGCTGGCGGACTACGGTCGGCGGGACATCGAGCTCTCCGAGCAGGAGATGCCGGGCCTGATGTCGCTGCGCCGCGAGTACGCCGAGGTGCAGCCCCTCAAGGGCGCCCGGATCTCGGGCTCGCTGCACATGACCGTGCAGACCGCGGTGCTCATCGAGACCCTCGTCTCGCTGGGCGCGCAGGTGCGGTGGGCGTCCTGCAACATCTTCTCCACCCAGGACCACGCCGCCGCTGCGGTGGTCGTCGGCCCGTACGGCACTCCCGAGGAGCCCAAGGGCGTCCCGGTGTTCGCCTGGAAGGGCGAGACGCTGGAGGAGTACTGGTGGGCCGCCGAGCAGATGCTCACCTGGCCCGACGAGCCCGCGAACATGATCCTCGACGACGGCGGCGACGCCACCATGCTGGTGCTGCGCGGGGCGCAGTACGAGAAGGCCGGCGTCGTGCCGCCGGCCGAGGAGGACGACCCCACCGAGTGGAAGATCTTCCTGGAGCTGCTGCGCAATCGCTTCGAGACCGACAAGGACAAGTGGACCAAGATCGCGGAGTCCGTCAAGGGCGTCACCGAGGAGACCACCACCGGCGTGCTGCGCCTGTACCAGTTCGCCGCCGCCGGTGACCTGGCCTTCCCGGCGATCAACGTCAACGACTCGGTGACCAAGTCCAAGTTCGACAACAAGTACGGCTGCCGGCACTCGCTGATCGACGGCATCAACCGCGGCACCGACGTGCTGATCGGCGGCAAGAAGGTGCTGGTCTGCGGCTACGGCGACGTCGGTAAGGGCTGCGCCGAGTCGGTCAAGGGCCAGGGCGCGCGCGTCGTCGTCACCGAGATCGACCCGATCAACGCGCTGCAGGCCCTGATGGAGGGCTACGACGTCGAGACCGTCGAGGACGCGATCGGCACCGCCGACATCGTCATCACCGCCACCGGGAACAAGGACATCATCACCCTCGAGCACATGAAGGCGATGAAGGACTACGCGGTGCTGGGCAACATCGGGCACTTCGACAACGAGATCCAGGTCGCCCAGCTGGAGCGCTCCGGCGCCACGAAGACCAACATCCGCCCGCAGGTGGACGTGTGGACGTTCCCCGACTCGGGCAAGTCGATCATCTTGCTCTCCGAGGGCCGGCTGCTGAACCTGGGCAACGCCACCGGGCACCCGTCGTTCGTGATGAGCAACAGCTTCTCCAACCAGGTGATCGCGCAGATCGAGCTGTGGACCAAGAACGACGAGTACGACAACGAGGTGTACCGGCTGCCCAAGCACCTCGACGAAAAGGTGGCCCGCATCCACGTCGAGGCCCTCGGCGGCAAGCTGACCAAGCTGACCAAGGAGCAGGCCGAGTACATCGGCGTCGACGTCGACGGCCCCTACAAGGCCGACCACTACCGGTACTGAGTTCTGGCGCCGGGCTCGCCGAACGTCACGCCAGCGTGGCATTCGGCGCCGCGTGTCACGCCAGCGTGACGCTCGACTGCCCGAGATAGGCTCGCGCCGTGCTGATCGCGATCGAAGGGGTCGACGGCTCGGGCAAGCGGACGCTCACCGACGGCCTGCGCGCGGTCTTCGAGGCCGCCGGAAAGTCGGTGGCGACGCTGGCGTTCCCGCGCTATGGGCGTTCGATCACCGCCGACCTCGCGGCCGAGGCGCTGCACGGCGAGCACGGCGACCTCGCGTCGTCGGTGTACGCGATGGCGACGCTGTTCGCGCTCGACCGCGCCGGGGCCGTCACCGAGATCGACGCCCTGCGCCGCGACCACGACGTCGTCATCCTGGACCGCTACGTCGCATCGAACGCCGCCTACAGCGCCGCCCGCCTGCACGAGGACGCGGGCGGGCCGGCGGTCGAGTGGGTGCGGCGGCTGGAATATCAGCGCCTGGGCCTGCCGTCGCCGGACTGGCAGGTGCTGCTCGGGGTGCCGGTCGAGCTCGCCGCGCGGCGCGCCCGGCACCGGGCCGAGCACGAGCCGGGGCGCGCCCGGGACAGCTACGAACGCGACGACGGCCTGCAGCAGCGCACCGGCGCCGTCTACGCCGGCCTGGCCGCGGCCGAGTGGGCCGGCCGGTGGCTGGTGGTCGACGCGGACGTCGAACCGGGCCGGCTGGCCGCCTCTTTGGGCGCCGGATAGCACAATTTGGTCTCGATTCGCCCTTATCGGGGAAGAAACGCCCGTGTGGTGTCCGAGTTTTGTCCCGATCTGGTGACACCATGGACTCCATGAGGCAAAGGATTCTCGTCGTCGATGACGACGCTTCGCTCGCCGAGATGCTCACCATCGTGCTGCGTGGGGAGGGTTTCGACACTGCGGTCATCGGTGACGGCACCCAGGCCCTGACTGCGGTGCGCGAATTGCGCCCCGACCTGGTACTGCTGGACCTGATGCTGCCGGGCATGAACGGCATCGACGTGTGCCGGGTGCTTCGGGCCGATTCCGGCGTGCCGATCGTCATGCTGACCGCTAAGACCGACACCGTCGACGTGGTGCTGGGCCTGGAGTCGGGCGCCGACGACTACATCATGAAGCCGTTCAAGCCGAAGGAGCTGGTGGCGCGGGTGCGGGCGCGGCTGCGGCGCAACGACGACGAGCCCGCCGAGATGCTGTCGATCGCCGACGTCGAAATCGACGTGCCGGCCCACAAGGTCACCCGCAACGGCGAGCAGATCTCCCTGACGCCGCTGGAGTTCGACCTGCTCGTCGCGTTGGCGCGCAAACCGCGGCAGGTGTTTACTCGAGATGTGCTGCTCGAACAGGTGTGGGGATACCGTCACCCAGCGGACACCCGCTTGGTGAACGTGCACGTCCAGCGTCTGCGGGCGAAGGTCGAGAAGGACCCGGAGAACCCGACCGTGGTGTTGACCGTTCGAGGAGTGGGATACAAGGCCGGACCTCCGTGATCCGGGAGCGCCCTTGATCTGGGGCTCCAAGCAACGTACGAGGAGCCGCTGGGGCCGCTCGGGTCTGATGACCCGCGGCATGGGCGCGGTGAGTCGGATCGTCGGCACCGCATGGCGCCGGTCGCTGCAACTGCGGGTCGTCGCGCTGACGCTCGGCCTGTCGCTGACGGTCATCCTGGCGCTCGGCTTCGTCCTGACCAGCCAGGTCACCAACCGCGTGCTCGACGTCAAGGTCAAGGCCGCGACCGAGCAGATCGAGCGCGCCCGCACCACCGTCGGCGGCATCGTCAACGGCGAGGAGACGCGGTCCCTGGACTCCAGCCTTCAGCTGGCCCGTAACACGCTGACCTCGAAGACCGACCCCGCATCGGGCGCGGGTCTGGCCGGCGCGTTCGACGCGGTGCTCATGGTGCCGGGTGACGGCCCGCGCGCCGCGACCACGGCCGGGCCCGTCGACCAGGTGCCCAACTCGCTGCGCGGGTTCATCAAGGCCGGGCAGGCCGCCTACCAGTACGCCGAGGTCCACACCGACGGCTTCTCGGGGCCGGCGCTGATCATCGGCACGCCGGCTTCGGCGCAGGTGGCCAACCTGGAGCTGTACCTGATCTTCCCGCTGAAAAACGAGCAGGCGACGATCACGCTGGTCCGCGGGACCATGATCACCGGCGGGGCGGTGCTGCTGGTGCTGCTCGCCGGCATCGCGCTGCTGGTCTCGCGGCAGGTGGTGGTGCCGGTGCGGTCGGCGTCGCGCATCGCCGAGCGGTTCGCCGAGGGACACCTGTCCGAGCGGATGCCGGTGCGCGGCGAGGACGACATGGCGCGGCTGGCGGTGTCGTTCAACGACATGGCCGAGAGCCTGTCGCGGCAGATCACCCAGCTCGAAGAGTTCGGCAACCTGCAGCGGCGGTTCACCTCCGACGTCAGCCACGAGCTGCGCACGCCGCTGACCACCGTGCGGATGGCCGCCGACCTGATCTACGACCACAGCGAGGACCTCGACCCGACGCTGCGCCGGTCGACCGAGCTGATGGTCAACGAGCTGGACCGGTTCGAGACGCTGCTCAACGACCTGCTGGAGATCTCGCGGCACGATGCCGGCGTGGCCGAGCTTTCGGTCGAGGCGGTGGACCTGCGCACCACCGTGCGCAGCGCGCTGGGCAACGTCGGCCACCTGGCCGAGGATGCCGGCATCGAGCTGCAGGTCGAGATGCCCGACCACGAGGTGATCGCCGAGGTCGACGCCCGCCGGGTCGAGCGGATCCTGCGCAACCTGATCGCCAACGCCATCGACCACGCGGAGCACAAGCCCGTCCAGATCCGGATGGGTGTCGACGAGGACACCGTCGCCGTCACGGTCCGCGACTACGGCGTGGGCCTGCGCCCCGGCGAGGAGAAGCTGGTGTTCAGCCGGTTCTGGCGCTCGGACCCGTCGCGGGTGCGGCGCTCTGGAGGGACCGGGCTCGGGTTGGCGATCAGCATCGAGGACGCGCGGCTGCACCAAGGCCGACTCGAGGCCTGGGGCGAGCCGGGCCAGGGGGCGTGCTTCCGGCTGACCCTCCCGCTGGTGCGGGGCCACAAGGTCACCACCAGCCCGCTGCCCCTCAAGCCGATCCCGCAGCCGGCGCCGACCCCCGCCGCCCCCGGTCCGCAACACGGCAAGGAGCGGCTGCGGCCGCGCGAGCCCGCCGAGAGGAGCGGGTAGTGCGAAAGCTGCTGATGCTGATGCTGCTGGCGGTCGTGGTCGCCGGCTGCGCGGGTGTGCCCAATTCGTCGGCGCCGCAGGCCATCGGCACCGTCGAGCGGCCGGCCCCGTCGAACCTGCCCAAGCCGACCCCGGGCATGGACCCCGACGTGCTGCTGCGCGAGTTCCTCAAGGCCACCGCCGACCCGGCGAACCGGCACCTGGCGGCGCGGCAGTTCCTCACCCAGTCGGCGTCCAACTCGTGGGACGACGCGGGTAGCGCGCTGCTCATCGACCACGTCGTGTTCGTGGAAACCCGTGGGGCCGAACGGGTTTCGGCCAACATGCGGGCCGATATCCTGGGCTCGCTGTCCGACGTGGGGGTGTTCGAGACCGCCGAGGGGGTGTTGCCCGACCCGGGCACCATCGAGCTGGTCAAGACGTCCGGGGGATGGCGCATCGACCGGCTGCCCAACGGGGTGTTCCTGGACTGGCAGCAGTTCCAGGCGACCTACAAGCGCAACACGCTGTACTTCGCCGACCCGACCGGCAAGACGGTGGTCCCCGACCCGCGCTACGTCGCGGTGCCCGACCACGACGCGCTCGCCACCGAGCTGATTTCCAAGCTGGTCGCCGGACCGCGGCCCGAGATGGCGCACACCGTCCGCAACCTGCTCGCGCCGCCGCTGCGGCTGCGCGGGCCGGTGACCCGTGCCGACGGCGGCAAGAACGGCATCGGGCGCGGGTACGGCGGCGCCCGCGTCGAGCTCGAGAAGCTGTCCACCACCGACCCGCACAGCCGGGCGTTACTGGCCGCGCAGATCATCTGGACGCTGGCCCGCGCCGACATCCGCGGCCCCTACGTGATCAACGCCGACGGCGCGCCGCTCGACGACCGCTTCGCCGAGGGATGGACCACCTCCGACGTCGCCGCCACCGACCCCGGCGTGGCCGACGGAGCCGGCGCGGGGGTGCACGCGCTGATCAACGGGTCGCTCGTCGGCCTCGACGGCCAGCGGATCACGACCGTTCCGGGGGCCTTCGGGCGGATGGGTGACCAGACCGGGGCGGCGCTGTCGCGCAACGGGCGGCAGGCGGCCTCGATCGTGACGCTGCGGCGCGGCGCGCCCGACCAGGCGGCGTCGCTGTGGATCGGCGACCTCGGCGGCGAGGCCGTCCAGTCGGCCGACGGGCACAGCCTGACGCGGCCCAGCTGGTCGCTGGACGACGCCGTCTGGACCGTGGTGGACGGCAACAACGTGCTGCGGGCGATTCAGGAGCCGGCGTCGGGGCAGCCGGCCCGCATCCCGGTGGACTCGGTCGCGGTCGCCAGCAAGTTCCCCGGCCCGATCACCGACCTGCAGCTCTCCCGCGACAGCACGCGGGCCACGATGGTGATCAACGGCCAGGTGATCCTCGCCGCCGTGGAGCAGACCCAGGCCGGGCAGTACGCGCTGACCTACCCGCGTCGGCTCGGGTTCGGGCTGGGCAACTCGGTGGTGTCGCTGTCCTGGCGCACCGGCGACGACATCGTGGTGACGCGCACCGACGCGAGCCACCCGGTGTCGTATGTGAACCTCGACGGGGTGAACTCCGACGCGCCGGCCCGCGGCGTGCAGCTCCCGGTGTCGACGGTCGCGGCCAACCCGTCGACCATCTACGTCGCCGCCCCGCAGGGCGTGGTGCAGTACTCGGCGTCGGCCGCCGAGGGCGAGGGGTGGTCGGACGTCTCCGGCCTGGCGGTGCCCGGCGCAGCCCCGGTGATGCCCGGGTAGCGGCGATCGCAAGCGCGGCGAAGCCGGGCGCAGCGGGTCGCCGCCATCGGGTAGCGGCGATCGCAAGCGCGGCAGCGGCGATCGCGAGCGCGGCGTAGCCGGGCGATGCGGGTCGCCGCCAAGCAGTAGCCGGGCGCAGCGGGTCGCCGCCATCGGGTAGTGGCGATCGCAAGCGCGGCATAGCCGGGCGAGCGGGTCGCCGCCATCGGGTAGTGGCGATCGCAAGCGCGGCGTAGCCGGGCGAGCGGGTCGCCACCATTGGACTAACCTGTCGGCCCGGTCCGCCACACTGGCCGGGTGCTCGACCTGATCCTGCCCGTGGAATGCGGCGGCTGCGGGGCGCCGTCGTCCCGCTGGTGCGAAGCGTGCGCCGCCGAGCTGGCCGTCGGGTGCGACGAGCCGCACGTGGTCAACCCGCGCGCCGATCCCGGCGTGCCGGTGTTCGCGCTCGGCCGCTACGCCGGGGCGCGGCGCCGGGCCATCGTGGCGCTGAAGGAACGCGGTCGCGGCGATCTCGTCGGGCCCCTCTCGCGCGCGCTGGCCCTCGGCGTGCATCGGCTGGTGACGTGGGGCCTCGTCGAAACGCCGCTGACGATCGTTCCCGCCCCGACCCGGCGAACGGCCGCGCGACGACGCGGCGGCGACCCGGTCACCCGGGTGGCGCGGGCCGCGGTGGCCGCGCATCCCGAGATCGCCGTCGCGCCGGCGCTGCGGATGCGGGGGCTGGCGCGTGACTCGGTCGGCCTGGGCACCGCGGCGCGTGAACGCAACATCGCCGGCCGCGTCGCGCTGCGCGGGCGGCCCGCCACCGAGGTCGTGGTCGTCGACGACATCGTGACCACCGGGGCGACGGCCCGCGAGGCGGTGCGGGTGCTGCACGCCGCCGGGGTCGACGTTGCCGCGGTGCTGGTGATCGCGGCCGCGTGAGCGCCGGGCATCCGCCGAACGTGGACTGGTTGTCGAACAAACAAGCAATTCTGCGCAATGAATCGACGTTCGACGACAGCGCATGTGAAGAACTCGCAACAGCTCAGCGGAATCAGTGGCATGCCACGCCGAACAGGGGTTAACGTCGAGGACAACATCCAATGACTTTCGTGGTCTGACCCGCTACGGGAAGGGGTGAGTATTCGACACCTTGCACCGGCGGGCAGCCTGCGCGGTGGTCGCTTCTCTTCGACACCGTTTCCACCCCCGTCGGCGCGTTCGTGAAGGCCCGGCACGCAGGGCGCGTGCGACGTGACGAGAGAAACGAGTTGTCCCGTATGTCAAGGCACACCGTGGATTCCACTCAAATTCTGGATCAACCGCCGGCAGAAACCGATACGCAGCCCGAAGCGACGCTCACGGCCGAGGTCGTGTTCAAGGGCCGCAACGTGGAGATCCCCGACCACTACCGCGTCTACGTGTCGCAGAAACTCGCCCGGGTCGAGCGGTTCGACCGCTCCATCTATCTCTTCGACGTCGAGCTCAAACACGCGCCCAACCGGCGTCAGCGCAAATCGTGTCAGCGGGTGGAGATCACCGCTCGCGGCCGCGGGCCGGTGAGCCGGGCGGAGGCGTGCGCGGACAGCTTCTACGCCGCATTCGAGACGGCGGTCAACAAGCTCGAGAACCGGCTGCGCCGCGTCAAGGATCGCCGCAAGGTGCACTACGGCGACAAGACGCCTGTGTCTTTGGCCGCCGCCACCGCGGTCGTGCCGCCGCCCGAACCGCAGATCGCTCCCGAGGCGCCGGTCGAGCGTGACGGCGCCGCCGTCGACGGCCAGGTCGATCACGAGCCCGGCCGGATCGTCCGCACCAAGGAGCACCCGGCCACCCCGATGACGGTCGACGACGCGCTCTACGAGATGGAGCTCGTCGGGCACGACTTCTTCCTGTTCCACGACAAGCAGACGGAGCGGCCCTGCGTGGTCTACCGGCGGCACGCCTACGACTACGGACTTATCCGGCTCGCCTGAGGCTGGACGGCCCTTACCGGGTTGTCACCTACCATGGGAGTCGCTTGAAGAAAGACTCCTAACAAACAGGGGACAACACCGTGCTGTCGAAGTTGCTGCGCCTTGGCGAAGGTCGCATGCTCAAACGTCTCAGTCGGGTGGCTGACTACGTCAACACCCTCTCCGACGACGTCGAGAAGCTGACCGACGCCGAGCTCCGGGCCAAGACCGACGAGTTCAAGAAGCGCCACGCCGACGGCGAAAGCCTCGACGACCTGCTGCCCGAGGCGTTCGCGGTGGCCCGGGAGGCGGCCTGGCGGGTGCTCGACCAGCGGCCCTTCGACGTGCAGGTGATGGGCGCGGCGGCGCTGCACTTCGGCAACGTCGCCGAGATGAAGACCGGTGAGGGCAAGACCCTGACCTCGGTGCTGCCGGCCTACCTCAACGGCATCGGCGGCAAGGGGGTGCACGTCGTGACCGTCAACGACTACCTGGCCAAACGCGACAGCGAGTGGATGGGCCGCGTGCACCGCTTCCTCGGCCTGGAGGTCGGGGTGATCCTCGCGCAGATGACGCCCGACGAGCGTCGCGTCGCCTACAACGCCGACATCACCTACGGCACCAACAACGAGTTCGGCTTCGACTACCTGCGCGACAACATGGCGCACTCGCTGGAGGAGCTGGTCCAGCGCGGGCACAACTTCGCCATCGTCGACGAGGTCGACTCCATCCTGATCGACGAGGCCCGCACGCCCCTGATCATCTCGGGACCGGCCGACGGCGCCTCCAACTGGTACCTGGAGTTCGCCCGGCTGGCGCCGCTGATGGAGAAGGACGTCCACTACGAGGTCGACCTGCGCAAGCGCACCGTCGGCGTGCACGAGCTGGGCGTGGAGTTCGTCGAGGACCAGCTCGGCATCGACAACCTCTACGAGGCGGCCAACTCGCCGCTGGTCAGCTACCTCAACAACGCGCTGAAGGCCAAGGAGCTGTTCACCCGCGACAAGGACTACATCGTGCGCGACGGCGAGGTGCTGATCGTCGACGAGTTCACCGGCCGCGTGCTCTACGGCCGCCGCTACAACGAGGGCATGCACCAGGCCATCGAGGCCAAGGAGCACGTCGAGATCAAGGCGGAGAACCAGACGCTCGCCACGATCACCCTGCAGAACTACTTCCGGCTCTACGACAAGCTCTCCGGCATGACGGGCACCGCCCAGACCGAGGCGGCCGAGCTGCACGAGATCTACAAGCTCGGCGTGGTGCCGATCCCGACCAACAAGCCGATGGTCCGCACCGACCAGTCCGACCTCATCTACAAGACCGAGGAGGCCAAGTACATCGCGGTGGTCGACGACGTCGCCGAGCGCTACGAGAAGGGCCAGCCGGTGCTCATCGGCACCACCAGCGTCGAGCGCTCGGAGTACCTGTCGCGCCAATTCCAGAAGCGCCGCATCCCGCACAACGTGCTCAACGCGAAGTACCACGAGCAGGAGGCGCAGATCGTCGCGGTCGCGGGCCGGCGCGGTGGCGTCACGGTCGCCACCAACATGGCCGGCCGCGGCACCGACATCGTGCTGGGCGGCAACGTCGACTTCCTCACCGACCTGCGGCTGCGCGAGAGCGGCCTCGACCCGGTCGAGACGCCCGAGGAGTACGAGGCGGCCTGGCACGAGGAGCTGCCCAAGGTCAAGGAGGAGGCCGGCAAGGAGGCCGCCGAGGTGATCGAGGCGGGCGGGCTGTACGTACTGGGCACCGAGCGCCACGAGTCGCGCCGCATCGACAACCAGTTGCGCGGCCGCTCCGGCCGGCAGGGCGACCCGGGGGAGTCGCGTTTCTACCTGTCGCTGGGTGACGAGCTGATGCGCCGGTTCAACGGCGCCGCGCTCGAGGCGATGCTCAACCGCCTCAATTTGCCCGACGACGTGCCGATCGAGGCCAAGATGGTCACCCGGGCGATCAAGAGCGCGCAGACCCAGGTCGAGCAGCAGAACTTCGAGGTCCGCAAGAACGTCCTGAAGTACGACGAGGTGATGAACCAGCAGCGCAAGGTGGTCTACGCCGAGCGCCGCCGCATCCTGGAGGGCGAGAACCTCAAGGAACAGGCGCTGGACATGCTGCGCGACGTCATCACCGCCTACGTCAACGGCGCGACGGCCGAGGGCTACGCCGAGGACTGGGACCTCGACGCCCTGTGGACCGCGCTCAAGACGCTGTACCCGGTGGGGATCAGCCACGAGACGCTGATGCGTCCGGATTCGGACTCCGAGCGCGACGACCTCACCCGCGAGGAGCTGCTGGAGGCGTTGCTCAAGGACGCCGAAAGGGCCTACGCCGCAAGGGAAGCCGAGCTGGAGGAGATCGCCGGCGAGGGCGCGATGCGCCAGCTGGAACGCAACGTCCTGCTCAACGTCATCGACCGCAAGTGGCGCGAGCACCTCTACGAGATGGACTACCTCAAGGAGGGCATCGGGCTGCGGGCCATGGCGCAGCGCGACCCGTTGGTGGAGTACCAGCGCGAGGGCTTCGACATGTTCATGGCCATGCTCGACGGCATGAAGGAGGAGTCGGTCGGGTTCCTGTTCAACGTCACCGTCGAGGCCGTGCCCGCCCCCCAGGTGGCGCCGGTTGCCGTGCCCGAAGGGCTGGCCGAGCTCGGCAAGCAGCCGGAGCAGGAAGCGGCCGTCGAGACGCGCGAAGAGCCGCGAAGTGTGCTGCACGCCAAGGGAATCGACGACGAGCAGCCAGCCCTGACCTACTCCGGTCCGGCGGAGGACGGCTCCGCGGAGGTGCAGCGCAACGGCGGCAATGGGCAGAAGGCGCCCGCCGGTGTCGGCTCTCGCCGTGAGCGCCGCGCGGCCGCGCGGCAGCAGGGCCGCGGCGCCAAGCCGCCGAAATCGGTGAAGAAGCGCTAGCCTCGGGCCTCGCCTTCCCGGGCGTGACGCTGCAGTCACACTCGGCGCCGAGCGTGACGCTACGGTCACAGCGCCCGCGAGATTTGAGGCACTCGCCCCATGCGCCCGCCGGGAGTTGACGGGCAGTCTCGGTGCATGACCACCACACGCACCCCCCTCGACGCGGCCACGGCCGTCCTCAATGACCCCCGCCTGCCCTCCGGGGACGACGAACGGTTCGTCGGCTTCGGCGTGATGGGCCTACCCTTCGCCAGCGGGCACTACCTCGCCCTGCGGCACTTTCCCGCGACGTCGTTCTCGCCCGGTTACCGCTCGGTCTGGCATCGCGACCCCGGCGGCACGTGGACGTTCTACGCCACCACCCCCGGCCCGCAGAGCTGCGCGCGGTTCTTCAGCTCGGCCACCCCGACCGACCCGGTGCAGTGCGAGATCGACGTCGCCTGGGTCACCCCGTGGTCGCTCTGCGTGGCGATTCCGGGACTGCTCGAATGGCACATCGATTTGCAGGCGACGCCGTCGACGCGGCTGATGAGCATGGTCGGCGAGCGGCTTCCGGCCGCCGCGTGGACCAACCCCACCGTGCTCGGCCTTCTGGGCAAGGCGGCGCGCCCCGTGCTGGGCGCCGGACAGGTCCGGCTGTCGGGTGTCGTGCCCAACGGGCAACGCTTCATGATCGCGCCCAAGCTGCTGTGGGCGGTTTCGCGGTCGCGGGCGGTCCTCGACGGGTCGGACCTCGGGCCGCTCGGGCGGCTGCGCACGCAGGCCCGGCTGGGCGGGTTCGCGCCCCCACAGCGCGGCCTGTTCGTTGTGGGCTCGGGGCGGTTCGAGGCGTTCGACGATAACCGTCATCAGGCTGTTCCGCCCACGCTGATCAGGTGACAATGGGGCTTATGCCTTCCTCGGCGCCCGAGCCGCCGACCCGCGCGGAGATGCTGGCGGCGCTGTCGGTCGCGATCGACCTCGGCCTGGGGCAGCCCGCCGAGCACATGCTTCGCGCCGCGCTGATCGCGACCAGGCTCGCCGACCGGCTCGGCCTGAGCGAGCAGCAGCGCGAAACCACCTACTACACAACGCTGATCATGTGGATCGGCTGCCACGCCGACTCGCACGAGTACGCCCGGTGGTTCGGCGACGACATCGCGGTGCGCCACGACTCCTACCTGGTCGACTGGTCCGGGTTGCCCTACCTTCGCTTCCTCGCCGGCAACGTCGCGCGCGGTCGGCCGCTGGCGCAACGGCTGAGCATGATGGCGACGCTCATGGTCAACGCGCGCGGACACATCTCCCGGCTGATCCACTCGCACTGCACGTCCGCCGCCCTGCTGGCCGACCGGATCGGCCTGGATCCCGGCGTGCAGGCCGCGCTGGCCTACACCTTCGAGCGCTATGACGGCGGCGGGCTGCCCGCCGGCGCGCGGGGTGACGAGATCCCGATCCACATGCGCATCGCCCAGGTGGCCGACATGGTGGAGGTCCACCACCGCGCGTACGGCATGGAGGGCGCGCTGGCCATGGCGCGCGAGCGGCGCGGCGGGCAATTCGATCCGCAGGTTGTCGACGCGTTGCTGAGCCACTCCGGAGAGGTCCTCGACGGCCCCCAGCCCGGCGACGCGTGGGCGGCGGCGCTGCGGGCGGCCCCGGACCACCATCAGCGCCTCGACGACGAGGCGCTGGACACGCTGCTGATCGCGCTCGGCGACTTCGTCGACCTCAAATGCCCCTTCACTTTGGGGCATTCGCGAGAGGTGGCCCGCCTCGCCGGCGACGCGGCGCTGGCCGCCGGGATGGACGCCGACGGCGCCGCGCTCACCCGCCGAGCGGGCCACATCCATGACCTGGGCCGCATCGGGGTCTCCAACCAGATCTGGTCCAGCGCAAATCCGTTGACGGCGGCCGAGTTCGAGCGCGTGCGGCTGCATCCCTATTTCACGGTCCGGATCCTCGAGCAGGTGCCCGGTCTGCGCCGCCTGGCACAGGTCGCGGGCAACCACCACGAGTGCCTCGACGGCTCGGGATACCCGCGGGGGCTCGACGGCGGCGCGCTCGGCCTGCCCGACCGCATCCTGGCCGCCGCCGTGAGCTATCAATCCGCCTGTGAGCCAAGGCCGTATCGCGAGGCGTTGCCCGCCGGCGGCGCGGCCCGGCGGTTGCGGGCCAGGGTCCAGGCCGGTGAACTCGACTCCGTGGCCGTGGAGGCCGTGCTACACGCCGCCGGGCAGCCCGCGCGCCGGGTGAACCTGCGCCCGGACGGGCTGACCCCGCGGGAGATCGAGGTGCTGTGCCTGGTCGCCCGCGGCGCGTCCAACAAGGAGATCGCGGCGTCGCTGGTGATCAGCGAGAAGACCGCCCGCAACCACGTGGAGCGCACGTACGCCAAGATCGGCGTCTCCAACCGCATCGGCGCCAGCATGTACGCCCTTCGGCACGGCCTAGTCAATTCTGACTAGGCCGGCGCGCGGGCGAAGTTGAGGCAAATGACCTATATCCCAATGCCCTTGCGCGGCGGACACTTAAGCCCATGAAGCGATACTTGACCATCGGTTACGGCGCCGCGGCCTACCTGCTGTTTCTCGCGGCCTTCCTGTATCTCGTTGCCTTCCTTGCCGATTCGTGGGTGCCCCGAACCGTCGACCACGGACTGCCGGCACCCCTGGGCGAGGCGCTCGTAGTGAACGTGCTGCTGGTCGGCGCGTTCGGCGTCCAGCACAGCGTCATGGCGCGCCCGGCGTTCAAGAGGTGGTGGACCCGATTCGTGCCGCCGTCCATCGAGCGCAGCACGTACGTGGTGATCGCCAGCGCGGTGCTGGGACTGCTGTACTGGCAATGGCGGACCATGGACGCCGTCGTCTGGGACGTGCGGCAGCCGGCGGGACGCGCCGTGGTGTGGGCGCTGTTCTGGCTCGGCTGGGGCATCGCACTGGCGTCGACGTTCATGGTCAGCCACTTCGACCTGTTCGGCCTGCGGCAGGTCTACCTGGCGTGGCGAGGAAAGCCGTACAGCCACATCGGCTTTCACGCCCGCCTGCTCTATCGGCTGGTGCGGCACCCGCTGATGCTCGGCTTCCTCGTCGCCTTCTGGGCCGCGCCCACCATGACGGCCGGCCACCTGGTGTTCACGCTCGGCATGACGGCCTACATCCTGATCGCCGTGCAGATCGAAGAGCGCGACCTGGTCGCCGTGCTGGGCGACGCGTATCGCCAATACCGCCGTGACGTGCCGATGCTGGTGCCCCTCAAGCGCCGGCACGCCACCGAGGCGGACCGTCCGGCCAGCGCGTGCCCCGTGCGGCACTGACGATCCGCCCACATATGAGGTTGGTGTGCATCGGCTCGGTACGGCCGCCGAGCCGTCGCACATCCCCGGTATGTTTCGGGTATGGATGTCAAGGAGGTCCTGCTCCCGGGCGTCGGCCTCCGCTACGAGTTCACTGACCACAAGGGCGACCGGATCGGCGTGATCGCCCGGCGCGGCGGTGACTTCGACGTCGTCGTCTACGCCCGCGAGGACCCGGACCAGGCCCGTCCGCTCCTGCACCTCACCGACGAAGAGGCCGAGGCCCTGGCCCAGATCCTGGGGGCGCCGCGCATCGCCGAGCGGTTCACCGAATTGGCCCGGGAGATCCCCGGGCTGGAGACGGGTCAGGTCCACATCGTCGCCGGCGGCCCCTTCGTCGACCGTCCGCTGGGAGACACCCGCGCCCGCACCCTCACCGGCGCGTCGATCGTGGCGATCGTGCGCAACGACGAGGTGCTCGCCTCGCCGGGGCCGGCCGAGATCCTGCGCGCCCGAGACGTTTTGATCGTGATCGGCACCGAAGACGGCATCGCCGGTGTCGAGCAGATCATCGAAAAGGGCTGAGCCGGTGCAGATTTCGGGGACGCTGCTGCTACAGCTGGGCGCCCTCCTGGCGGGGCTGGCCATCCTGGGGGCCGTGGCGCGCCGGTTCGCGTTGTCCCCCATACCGGTGTACCTGCTGGCCGGCCTGGCGCTGGGCAAGGGCGGGATACTGCCGGTGGCGGCCGCCGGCGACTTCGTCGCCACCAGCGCGCCCATCGGCGTCGTCCTGCTGCTGCTCACCCTGGGCCTGGAGTTCTCCGCCACCGAGTTCGCCAGCAGCCTGCGCCACCACCTGCCGTCCGCGGGCGTGGACCTCGTCCTCAACGCGACGCCCGGTGCGGTCGCCGGCTGGCTGCTGGGCCTGGACGGCGTCGCGATCCTGTGCCTGGCCGGCGTCACCTACATCTCGTCGTCGGGCGTCGTCGCCCGGCTGCTCGGCGACCTGAACCGGCTCGGGAACCGGGAGACGCCCGCGGTGCTGTCGGTTCTGGTGCTCGAGGACTTCGCGATGGCGGCCTACCTGCCGCTGTTCGCGGTTCTGGCGTCGGGCGGGGGGTGGCTGCGGGCGATCGGCGGCATGTGCGCCGCGGTCGGCGCGCTGGTGGCGGCGTTCGCGGCGTCCTATCACTGGGGCCATCACGTCGGCAGGCTGGTGGAGCACCCCGACTCCGAGCAGCTGCTGCTGAGGGTCCTGGGGATCACGCTGATCGTGGCGGCGGTGGCCGAATCGCTGCACGCCTCGGCGGCCCGCGGCGCCTTCCTCGTGGGGCTGACGCTGACCGGGAAGACGGCCGACAGGGCGCGCCGGGTGCTCAGCCCGCTGCGCGACCTGTTCGCCGCGATCTTCTTTCTGGCGATCGGGTTCTCGGTGGACCCGCACGAGCTGGTCCCGATGCTCCCGGCGGCGCTGGCGTTGGCCGCGGTGACCGCCGCGACCAAAATGCTCACCGGGGCCTTCGCCGCCCGGCGTGACGGTGTGGCGCGCCGGGGTCAGCTGCGCGCGGGCGCGGCGCTCATCGCGCGGGGCGAGTTCTCGCTGATCATCATCGGGCTCGCCGGGACCTCGATCCCGGCCGTCGCCGCGCTGGCGACGTCGTACGTGTTCGTCATGGCGATCGTCGGGCCCGTGCTGGCGCGCTACACGGGCGGCCCGTTGCCGGCCAAAGCCGCCCCCTGAGGTCACCCGATGTGGAGGGCCACCACCTGCCACCGGGGCGCGTCGCCGGCCGGCACGAGTTCCACGCGGCAGGCGATGGCGTGCATCCGGCCCCCGCGGCTGTAGCAGCCGAACACCTCCGCCGCGCTGTCCGGGTCGCGGTGACCGGCGGGCTGCAGCCGCGTCCGGCGCAGCACCGCGGCCTGCGCCGGTGCGTGCCCGGCCAGGGAGCGGGCCGCCGAGGCCACCGAGTCCACGAGGGTGGGCGCCAGCATCGGCCGCAGCTGCCCGGCCGGGCGACGGCGGTCGATGACCTCGAGGACCCGGCGCAGCGCGGCGTCGGCGAACATCGCCGCCTGCCGCATCGGCGCGGACATGGCGCCGGCCGGCGGGGCAGCGGGCGGCGCGGGTTGTGGCCGGCGCCGGCGCAGGGACGGCGCATGGGATGATGGCCGGCACCGCGCGGCGTTGCGCGGCACGTCCTGCGCCGGCGGCTCGTAGTCGACGACGGGCACGACGGCGAAGGCGTCGCGCGGGCCTATGACGGGGCTGCTGGTCAACGCGCACTCTCCACTGAGCTCGAATTGCCTACAAGAGCCTGCTGGAGAGGTGCAGACGGTGGTCGGTCAGTGGTCATCATGGCACAAGTCGCGCGCACGCGTACCCGCGCCGAGCAGCGCGGCCGCCGGGCGATTACCGTGGGCGGCGACGTGGGTAGACCCCGTGAAATGACAAGGAGGACAGCGCCGTAATGGTGACCCGGTTGTCCCCTTCGGACGCGTCCTTCTACCGGCTGGAGAACACGACCACGCCGATGTACGTGGGGTCGCTGTCGATCCTGCGTCGCCCGCGCGCCGGCCTGAGCTACGAGACGCTGCTGGCGACCGTCGAGAAGCGGTTGCCGCAGGTGCCCCGCTACCGGCAGAAGGTCCGCGAGGTGCGCGTCGGACCGGCCCGGCCGGTGTGGATCGACGACAACGACTTCGACATCACCTACCACGTGCGGCGCTCGGCGCTGCCCTCGCCCGGCAGCGACGAACAGCTGCACGAGCTGATCGCGCGGCTGGCCGCCCGGCCTCTCGACAAGTCGCGTCCCCTGTGGGAGATGTACCTCGTCGAGGGATTGGCGAAGAACCGCGTCGCGCTGTACACCAAGTCGCACCAGGCGCTGGTCAACGGCATGACCGCCCCCGAGATCGACCAGGTCATCGCCGACCGCACCAGGAGGTCGCCGCCGTTCCCCGAGGACATCTGGGTTCCGGAACGCGACCCCGGCAACACCCGGCTGGTGTTGGGGGCGATCGGCGACTTGCTGGGCACCCCGGGAGCGCAGGTGCGGGCCGTGGGGTCGGCGATCGCGGGGCTGCCGACCAACTACGGCGAGCTCGTCGGCGCCGGCCGCCGCGCCCTCGATTTCGCCCGCAACGTCGCGCGCGGCACCGCGCCGAGCAGCCCGCTCAACGCGCCGGTCTCGCGCCACCGGCGGTTCACGGTCGCGCGCGGCAGCCTCGAGGATTACCGCGCCGTGCGCGCCCGTTACGAGTGCGACGTCAACGACGTGGTGCTCGCGGTGATCGCCGGCGCGCTGGGCAACTGGCTGATGTCGCGCGGGGTGGCGGTGTCGGCTACCGCGACGGTCCGCGCGATGGCGCCCCTGTCGGTCTACGCGGACGGCCAGCTCGACGCGACGGGCCCCGGCCAGGCGATCAGCCAGGTGACGCCGTTTCTGGTCGACCTGCCGGTGGGGGAGCCCAACGCCGTGGTCCGGCTGTCGCAGATCGCGCACGCCACGGAGTCCAACCCGACAGCCGGGAGCCTGGTCGACGCCCAGACCATCGTCACACTCTCGGGGTTCGCGCCACCGACGCTGCACGCCATGGGCATCCGCGTCGCCACCGACTTTCCCAGCTTCTCCCGGCGCACGTTCAACCTGTTGATCACCAACGCCCCGGGCGCGCAGTCGCAGATGTACATCGCCGGGACCAAGCTGCTGGAGACGTATGCCGTGCCACCGCTGCTGCACAACCAGGCGTTGGCGATCAGCGTCACGTCCTACAACGGCATGCTCTACTTCGGCATCAACGCCGACCGCGAGGCGATGAGCGACGTCGACCTGCTGCCCGCCCTGTTGAGCCAATCGCTCGAGGAACTGCTGGAAGCGTCCAGATAGTCTCTATCATTCGTTGATGTGAGCACCGCGACAAACGACGGCGCGCCGGCACCGGCGAAGAAGAGCAAATCGTCCGGCAAAGGCGCACGCAAGATTTCCGATGCCGTCTACCGAGCCGAATTATTCCGCCTCCAAACGGAATTCGTGAAGCTGCAGGAGTGGGTGCGGCATACCGGCGCGCGGATCGTGGTGCTCTTCGAGGGCCGGGACGCCGCGGGCAAGGGCGGTGCGATCAAACGGATCACCGAATACCTCAGCCCCCGGGTCGTGCAGGTCGCCGCGCTGCCGGTGCCCACCGAACGCGAGCGCGGGCAGTGGTACTACCAGCGCTACATCGCCCACCTGCCCGCCAAGGGCGAGATCGTGCTGTTCGACCGGTCGTGGTACAACCGCGCCGGCATCGAGAAGGTCATGGGATTCTGCACACCCCAGGAGTACGTGCTGTTCTTGCGGCAGACGCCGCTGTTCGAGCAAATGCTGATCGACGACGGAATTTTGTTGCGCAAGTACTGGTTCTCCGTCTCCGAGGGTGAGCAGCTGCGCCGGTTCAGGGCGCGAATGAATGACCCTGTGCGCCAATGGAAGCTGAGCACGATGGACCTCGAGTCGGTGTACCGGTGGGAGGACTACTCCCGCGCCAAGGACGAGATGATGGTGCACACCGATACGCCGGTCAGCCCGTGGTACGTGGTGGAATCCGACATCAAGAAGCACGCCCGGCTCAACATGATGGCCCACCTACTGTCGACCATTCCCTATGAGGACGTCGACCAGCCGAAGGTGAAACTCCCACACCATCCCGTCGTCAGCGACAACTACCATCGGCCGCCGCGCGAGCTGTCGACCTACGTCGACGACTATGCGGCGACACTGGTCGGGCGTTAATGCAGATCTATATCCCCGCCACCCTGGCGATGTTGCAGCAGCTGGTGGCGGACGGCTCGTTGTGGCCCGTCAACGGCACGGCGTTCGCTGTGACGCCGACGCTGCGCGAGGCGTACGCCGAGGGCGACGACGACGAGCTCGCCGAGGTGGCGCTGCGCGAGGCGGCGCTGGCGTCGCTGCGGCTGCTGGCGGACGAGGCGGGCGACGCCGAAGGACTCCCGCGGCGCCGCGCGGTGCTCACCGCCGACGTCGACGACGTGACGTGCCGGCCCGACCTCGACGACGCCGTCGTCAGGGTGGGCGCGCCCGTCGCGATGGAGAACGTGATCGCCGCGTACGTCGACAACGCCGACGCCGAGCCCGACGTGGCCAGGGCAATCGACGTCATCGACGCCGCCGACCTGGGTGACGAGGACGCCGAACTCATGGTCGGCGACGCGTTGGACCACGACCTGGCGTGGTACGCGAACCAGGAACTTCCGTTCCTGCTCGAGCTGCTGTAGGCGCTTAGCGCGCCGCCGCAGGCGAGGGCGGTGTGAGCCATTCGCGGCCCGCAGCCCTGGCTACGGTACCGTAGGTTACGGTACCGTAGGTTTCGTGGAGCACACAGAGTCAACCACTATGCTGGGCCTGAGCCAGACGCCTCATAGTGAGCAGGAGCTTCCGCTGGGCAGACATAACCCGTTGATCAAGGGCAATGTCGTCGACACCAAGCGTCCCGTGATCGCCGGCGCCGAACGGCACCCGGGCTGGCACGCGTTGCGCAAGCTGGCCGCGCGCATCACCACGCCGCTGTTGCCCGACGATTACCTGCACCTGGCCAACCCGCTGTGGTCCGCGCGTGAGCTGCGGGGCCGCATCGTTGCCGTCCGCCGCGAGACGGAGGATTCGGCCACCCTGGTGATCAAGCCGGGCTGGGGCTTCAATTTCGACTACCAGCCGGGTCAGTACATCGGCATCGGGCTGCCGGTCGACGGGCGCTGGCGCTGGCGGTCGTACTCGCTGACGTCCAGCCCGGTCGCGACCCCCGGCGCGCGCCGCACCATCACGATCACGGTCAAGGCGATGCCCGAGGGGTTCCTGTCCACCCACCTCGTCGCCGGTGTCGAGCCGGGAACCGTCGTCCGGTTGGCCGCGCCACAGGGCAACTTCGTGCTTCCCGACCCCGCGCCGCCGTCGATCCTGTTCCTCACGGCGGGCTCGGGCATCACACCGGTGATGTCGATGCTTCGGACGCTGACGCGCCGCAACCAGATTCGCGACGTCCTGCACGTCCACTCGGCGCGCACGGAGGACGACGTCATGTTCCGTTCCGAGCTGGCGGCGCTGGCGGCCGACCAGCCGGGGTATCGCCTGGTGCTGCGCGAGACGCGCACGCAGGGCCGGCTCGACCTGGCCTCCCTGGACGAGCAGGTGCCGGACTGGCGCGAACGTCAGACGTGGGCCTGCGGGCCGGAGGGGATGCTCGCCCAGGCCGAGAAGATCTGGTCGGCGGCGGGGGTTGGCGACCGGCTGCACCTCGAGCGATTCGCGGTGTCCCGGGCCGCGCCCGCCGGTGCTGGGGGAACGGTCACCTTTGCCCGCAGCGGCCGCACCGTCACCGCCGACGCCGCGACGTCGCTGATGGAGGCGGGCGAGGGCGCCGGCGTCCAGATGCCGTTCGGCTGCCGGATGGGCATCTGCCAGTCGTGCGTGGTCAGCCTCGTCGACGGCCATGTCCGGGACCTTCGCACGGGGCGGGAACACGAACCCGGGTCGCGAATCCAGACGTGTGTGTCGGCCGCCTCGGGCGACTGCGCGCTCGACATCTGACCGCTACTCACAGGTAACCTACGGAATCGTAGGTTACGATAACGTAGGTACTACACCACGCAACGACGGCAGGGGAAGCTAAGACGATGGCGATCACCGACATCGACGTATTCGCCCATTTGACCGACACCGACATCGAAAGCCTGGCCGACGAGCTCGACGCCATCCGCCAGGACATCGAGGACTCCCGCGGGGAAAGCGACGCCCGCTACATCCGCCGCACCATCGCCGCCCAGCGCGCGCTGGAGGTGGCGGCCCGACTCACGCTGGCCGCCAGCTCGCGCCGCTCCGCCTGGTGGGCCGGTGCCGTGACGTTGGGCGTGGCCAAGATCGTCGAGAACATGGAGATCGGCCACAACGTCATGCACGGCCAGTGGGACTGGATGAACGACCCTGAGATCCACTCCACGACGTGGGAATGGGACATGAGCGGGTCGTCCAAGCACTGGCGGTACACGCACAACTTCGTGCACCACAAGTACACCAACATCCTCGGCATGGACGACGATGTCGGCTACGGCCTGCTGCGCGTCACCCGCGACCAGCGCTGGAAGCGCTTCAACATCTTCAACCTCGTCTACAACACGCTGCTCTCGCTCCTCTTCGAATGGGGGGTCGGCCTGCAGCACGTCGAACTCGGCAAGATCGCCAAGAAGCGGATGGACCACGAGGACGCCCGGCAGCGGATCGACGAGTTCCTGGCCAAGGCCGGCCGGCAGGTGGTCAAGGACTACGTGGCGTTCCCCGCGCTGACCTCGTTGTCGCCCGGCGCTTCCTACCGGTCGACGTTGACGGCCAACGCGACGGCGAACATCATCCGCAACGTCTGGGCCAACGCCGTCATCTTCTGCGGCCACTTCCCCGACGGCGCCGAGAAGTTCACCAAGACCGACATGATCGGCGAGACGAAGGGCCAGTGGTACCTGCGTCAGATGCTGGGCAGCGCGAATTTCGAGGCCGGGCCCGTGCTGCGGTTCATGAGCGGCAACCTCTGCCACCAGATCGAGCACCACCTGTTCCCGGACCTGCCGAGCAACCGATATGCGGAGATTGCCGTCCGGGTCCGTGAAATCTGCGACAAGTACGACTTGCCTTACACCACAGGCTCTTTCCTGCTGCAGTACGCGAAGACCTGGCGCACGCTGGCCAAGTTGTCGCTGCCCAACTCCTACCTGCGCGACGACGCCGACGACGCGCCCGAGACCCGCAGCGAGCGGATGTTCGACGCCCTGGAACCGGGCTTCGCGGGCACCGACCCCGAGACCGGGCGGCGGCGCGGGCTCAAGACGGCCATTGCCACCGTGCGGGGCTGGCGCCGCGACCGGCGCGCCAAGCGGCAGGCCGAGCGCGTGGCCCGGGAGGACCTCGCGGCCTAGCGTCGCTCGGGAGCTCGATGGTGTCGTGCCGCGCGACCGCGGCGGCCCGGCCCCCGCGCCGAGCGTGAACTCGCGGCGGGATTTTTCGTGTTTTCTCGCCACCAGTGCACGTTCGACGAAGGCCGGCGTCAGCTTTTGGCTTCTTCCCGACGCGCGAAGTGCGGCGCATGCTCCGGGCGTAATCCGACGCCGACGGCGTACGCGGGAATGACCGCCAGCGAGGGCACCCACCCGAAAAGCCTTGCGACAGCGTTGGCGATCACGGGTGGCGGCGCCTTGACCTCGCCCCGCAGGACGACGGGGATGAGAAGTCGCGCCGCGACCTGCTGTGCGGTCTGCGTCACGGCCGCGGGGAGGTAGCGGCGTCGCTGGACCGCGGCCAGGTCCCGTGTGGTGAGCCGGTGGTGCAACAGGGGGTCGGCCAGGATTCGCGCGGTGGCCACGGCGTCGGCGATCGCGAGGTTGATCCCGACGCCGCCGGCCGGGGACATCGCATGGGCGGCGTCGCCGATACACAGCAGTCCCCTGCTGTACCACCGGCGGAGCCGGTTCACCCGGACGTCGAGGACTTTGACGTCGTCCCACGACCGGAGGTTCTGCACGGAGGCTTCGGGGACCAGTTCGGCCACCTGGGCGCGGAAGTTGTCGAACCCACGCGCGTGGAGCTGCTGCTCGCCGCCTTTGGGCAGGAAGCAGCCGGCTTGGAAGTAGCCCTCGCGAGGTATCAGCAACAGAGTCAAATGCGGCGAACTGCGCGGCGTGAGTTGAAACTTCCCTTCGGCCTTGCGGTCGAGCCGAAACCACCCGACATCGAACGGCACCGGGTACTCACGGGTGCTCAATCCGGCTTCGCGACGCACGGTCGATGTGCGCCCGTCGCAGCCCACGGTGAGGTCGGCGCGCAGCTCACCCGGTCCGTCGGGCCCCCGATAGCGCACACCGGTGATGGTGTCGCCGTCGCGCAGCAATCCGGTGACCTCGGTATGCATCCGCAAGCTGAACGTGGGTTCGCTCTTGCCGGCCTCGGCGAGCAGGTCGAGGAGGTCCCACTGGGGCACCAGGGCGATGTAGGGATGGGGTTGGTGCAGGCGGCGGAAGTCGACGAAAGTGACAAGCCGCCCATTGACGTCGAATTCGGTCTTTTCGAACTTGCTGTGCGGCAGGGCGTCGAAGCGACCGAATAGCCCCAGTTCGTCGAGCAGGCGCAGGGTGACGGGATGCACTGTGTCGCCACGAAAGTCGCGAAGGAAGTCGTCGTGCTTCTCGAAGACGGTGACCTCGACGCCGGCTCGGGCCAGCAACAGCCCGAGGATCATTCCCGCGGGACCGCCGCCCGCGATCGCGCAGGTGGTGGACTCGATGGGGGGCATGGCAACTCGCTTCCTTGAAAGGGCTCGCCGTTGACGGCTACCGCTGGTCTTCCGCGGAGAAAACGTCGATCGCTCGTCCGGTCGCCAACATCACCAGCGGAATCTGACGGCTCGTCGACTGCTGATATGCGAGGTACGGCGGATAGAGGTGAGTCATGTAGGCCCACACCTGATGGCGCTCCTCGCCTTCGGGTTCCCGCCAGGTGGCCTCGAACGCCTGGGTCGCGATCTGGACGCCGATCGTGTTGCTTGCCAAGACGTTCAAGTACCACTCCGGATGCGTGTCGGCGCCCCCCTTGGAAGCGACGATCACGATCTCGCCGCCGACGTTGCCGTAGATCAACGGCCTGACATAGCTCTTCCCCGATTTGCGGCCCACACACTTGATCAAGCAGTGGGTGGTCAGCACACGGCCGCCGACGGCACTCACGTCCATGATGTGGCCGCGCACGCCGCCAGAAGTCAGATAGGTCTCGAGGTGCTCGGTGATCCACTCGCTGCGCGTCGCTCGGATCGATGCGGCGTCGGCGTCGCTCATAGTGGTTTCCTCACGTGAACGGGGCGAAAAAGGCTGACTACGGTTCAGGCCACCATGCGCTCATCCAACACCCTTTGGATGGCATGGCCCAGCGCGGCCCGGAGAATGGGTCTGTTGGCTGGACTCATGCCGGCCCGCAATGACGGGGCTCTGCGCACGACGTTCACCAAGCGCCACGAGTCGGTTTGCGGCACTGCAGTCGGGCTTGGTCGCGCCGTTCAGGAGGCGGCGGTCACCTTTTCGGCCAACGCCGCCAGCTTCACGTCGAGCTGCGTTGCCGCGCCGAGCAACTCGGCGTTCGGCTCGACCACCATCAGCGACGACGGCCTGACATAGGTCAGGCTGCTGCCGGTTCCTTCGTCGGCCACGAGCAGCTCGACCGGGGCGAACAGGCCGGCGCTCACGTCGTGGCGCAGCATCGTGATGGCGATCAAGGGATTGCCCAGGATCACGCGCATCACCTTGCGGTCGATGCCGGCCTTGGTGATCCAGGCGCCGTGATCGAGCAGTGCGAACAACATGAACCCGCTTGGGCCGACATATTTCTCGACTTCCTGCCGATACGATTCCCAGTCGTCATGCGTCTGGGCGATCTCGTTGATCGGTACCGGTTTCTCGCCGATATCGGCCAGTAGCGCGGAGACCAGTTCGTCGAAACCCTTGGTGCTGGGATAGCGCACCCGGACGCCGTCGAAGCGAGTTTCAGTGTGCTCAGACATGTTCGGCCTGTCTGTCGTGGTTGCGTTCGAACATCGAGCGGTGGTCGTTGACGAAGTCATCGACCGTGGCGAGCGGGCGGCCGGTGATCGTGAGCGCCGCATCACTGACGCCGGCCAGGCGCCCCTCCCGTTGGTCGATCGCCACTGCTTCGAAGTGCCTCAGCTTGGCAGTGTCGTCAGGAATCCCGATGAGATCCAAAAACTCTGCTGCGCTGACACTTTCGAACGGAAGTTCCCGACCGAGGACGCGGCCGACCTCGGCGGCCAACTCTTGATGGCTGTACTCGACCGGTCCGGTCAAGGTGTACGTGCGGCCGGCGTGTCCATCCGGATTGCTCAAGATGGTGGCCGCGGTCAGCGCAATATCGCGTGCGGCGATCGGAGCGAAGCGACTGTCGGCGTCATAGGGCATGACATAGCGGCCGCCGCGGATCAACCCCGCGATGTAAGTCAGCCATTCCATGAAGAACGTGACCCGCAGATTGGTCGTCGGAATGCCCGACCAGTCGAATACCTGCTCGGAGAGCCAGTGGTTCTGCGTTGCCTTGCTCCGCGCCCGCGGTCGCGACTGAATGTGGCTCATGTTCACGATCAGCTCAAGGCTTTGCTCCCTGGCCGCCTGGGCGAACATCACCGCCGCCTCCACGAGTCCGTCACCTACCGGGAAATTGAAGTAGGCGCGCCGCGCCCCGTCGAGTGCCGCGCGCACATCGCGGAGATTCAGCTGGTCTCCGACCACAACGTCGGCGCCGGCATCGCGAAGACGTTGGGCGCGATCGTCATCCTGCCGAACCATCGCCGTGACCGGCAGCCCGCGGTCGAGCAAGTAATCGACCATCGGGCGGCCGGTATCGCCGTTGGCGGTGGTCACCAGGGTTCTTGTCATGGCCGGCTCAGCCGAGCCGCTCGATGATGGTGGCGTTGGCCATGCCGCCGCCCTCGCACATCGTCTGCAGGCCGTACCGTGCACCGCGCTGCTCCAGGGCGTTGACCAGGGTGGTCATGATCCGCGCGCCGCTGGCGCCCAGCGGGTGGCCGATCGCGATCGCGCCCCCGTTGACGTTGGTCTTGGCCAGGTCGGCACCGGTGTCATGCGCCCACGCCAGCACGACGGGCGCGAACGCCTCGTTGACCTCGAACAGGTCGATGTCGGCCAGCGTCAGCCCCGCACGGCGCAGCACCTTCTCGGTGGCCGAGATCACCCCGGTCAGCATGTAGAGCGGATCGGAGCCGACGACGGTGGCGGTGTGGATGCGGGCCAGCGGGCGCAGTCCCAGCCGCTCGGCGGCCTCGCCGCTGGTGATCAGCACCGCGGCGCTGCCGTCGGACAGCGGCGAGGAATTCCCGGCGGTGATCGACCAATTGATCTGCGGGAAACGCTTTTCCATCGCCTCGCTGTAGAAGGCGGGCCGCAGCCCGGCCAGCGTCTCGACCGTGGTGCCGGGGCGGATGAACTCGTCGGTGGCGAGCCCCGCGATCGGGATGAGCTCGTTGTCGAAGAGCCCGTCCTTGGTGGCGCGCGCAGCCTTCTCGTGGCTGGCCGCGGAGAACTCGTCGAGCTGGGCCCGCGAGAAGCCCCACTTGGCGGCGATCAACTCGGCGCTGATGCCCTGCGGCACCAGGCCGTCGGGGTAGCGGCGCGTCATGTCCTCGCCGAACGGGTTGCTGCCCGGCAGCACCGAGGTGCCCATCGGGACGCGGCCCATCGACTCCACCCCGGCCGCGATCACGATGTCGTAGGCGCCGGCGAGCACGCCCTGGGCGGCGAAGCTGATCGCCTGCTGGCTGCTGCCACACTGCCGGTCGACGGTGGTCCCGGGAACCGACTCGGGAAAACCGGCCCCCAGCAACGCGTTACGCGCGATGTTGACGGCCTGATCGCCCGCCTGCGTGACGGCCCCGGCGATCACGTCGTCGATCTCCGCGGGGTCGACGCCGGTGCGCGCCACCACTTCGCGCAGGCTGTGCGCCAGCAGGTCGGCGGGCAGCACATCGTGTAGCGCGCCGTTGGCCTTGCCCTTGCCGATCGGCGTGCGGACGGCCCCTACGATGACGGCGTCGCGAGTCATGGCTCCTCCTTGAGCTGAGTATTTCCTTGTATACCCAGCTATAACACCTAGGTATGCTGAAAGCAACCTAGATCGGGAGGTGATGTGCATGACACTGCTGCAGGGCCCACTCGCCGACCGCGACGCCTGGTCGGCGGTCGGGGAGTGCGCGATCGAGAAGACCATGTCCGTGGTGGGCACCAAATCCGCGATGCTGATCATGCGCGAGGCCTACTACGGCACCACCCGGTTCGACGACTTCGCGCGCCGCGTCGGCATCACGAAGGCCGCCACGTCGGCGCGTCTCGCCGAGCTCGTGGACCTCGGCCTGCTGGCCCGCCGGCCCTATCGCGAGCCCGGCCAGCGCAGCCGCGACGAGTACGTGCTCACCGAGGCCGGCATCGACTTCATGCCGGTGGTGTGGGCGCTGTTCGAGTGGGGGCGGCGCCACCTGCCGGGCCGCAACAGGCTGCGGCTGACCCACGAGGGGTGTGGCGCCGAGGTGAGCGTCGAAATCCGTTGCAAAGAAGGGCACCTCGTTCCGCCCGACGAGCTGGGCATGCGGCTCGCCAAGTCGTCCTGACCGCGAGCGTGCGCAAATGTACGCGACGCACGGCGTGTCGGCGTACAAACACGCACGCTGGGCACCGGAATTCAGGGCTGCTCGCGCAGCGCCGCCAGCAGCCGCCGGGCCGCCGCGACCCGCCGCGCGGCGGGCCCGGTTAGCGCGTCGAGCGCGCATTCGGGGTCGGCCGGCGGTCCCATGTGCCCGCAGCCCCGCGGGCAGTCCTCGATCGCCTCGGCCAGGTCCGAGAACGCCCGCAGCACGTCGTCGGGCTCGATGTGGGCCAGGCCGAACGAGCGGATGCCGGGCGTGTCGATCACCCAGCCGCCGTTGGCCAGCGGTAACGCCACCGATTGCGTGGAGGTATGCCGGCCGCGGCCGATGTCGGTGACCTCCCCGACGGCCCGATCCGCCTCGGGCACAAGGCGATTGACCAGCGTCGACTTGCCGACCCCCGAATGTCCCAGCAGGACGGTGATCGTGCCGGCCAGCAGGTCGGCGACCGCCAGCAGGGGATCATCACGGCCGGCGGCGACCACCGTCAGGTCCAGGTCGACGAACTGTGCGGCGAACGGCTCGGGTGGCGCAAGATCGGTTTTCGTCAGGCACAGGATGGGGTAGAGCCCGCCGGCGTAGGCGGCGATCAGCGCCCGGTCGACGAGGCCGGTGCGCGGCGGCGGATCGGCCAGCGCCACCACCATCAGCAGTTGGTCGGCGTTGGCCACCACCACCCGCTCGGTCGGGTCGGTGTCATCGGCCGTGCGGCGCAACACCGTTCGTCGCTCACCGCGCCGAACGATGCGCGCCAGGGTGTCCGGCCGCCCGGAGAGGTCGCCGACCAGGTCGACGTCGTCGCCGACGACGATCGGCGTGCGGCCCAGCTCGCGGGCCCGCATGGCCGTGACCCGGTGGCCGGGATCGCCGCCCAGCACGCAGCCCCAGCGGCCACGGTCCACGCTGACGACCATCGCGGCCTCGGCGTCGGCGTGCTCGGGTCGGGTCTTGGTCCGCGGGCGCGAACCGCGCCCGGAGCGGATCCTGACGTCGGACTCGTCGTAGTCGCCAGGCCTCAAGCGGCCTCCAGCATGCGCGCCCACAGCCGCGGAAAGTCGGGCAGCGTCTTGGTGGTGGCGCCGATGTCGTCGACTTCGACCCCGGGAACCCGCAGCCCGACGATCGCCCCGGCCATCGCCATCCGGTGGTCGGCGTACGCGCGCCAGACGCCGGCATGCAGCGGCCTCGCGGTGATCACGAGGCCGTCGGGCGTCTCGGCGCAGTCGCCGCCCAGGCGGTTGATCTCGGTGCTCAGCGCGGCGAGCCGGTCGGTCTCGTGGCCCCGCAGGTGCGCGATGCCGGACAGCCGCGACACCGAACCCGGGCCGGCCAGCGCAGCGAGCGCCGCCACCGAAGGCGTGAGCTCGCCGACGTCGCGCAGGTCGACGTCGAAGCCGGCGTAGTCGCCGGACCCTCGCGCCTCGAGGAACGAATCCGTCTGGGCAACAAAGGCATTCAGTTTTCCCAGCACCGCCAGGATGTTGCCGGCGGGCTGCACGCTGCGCGCCGGCCAGCCGGTGATGCGCACCGCCCCGCCGGTCACCACGGCGGCCGCCAAGAACGGGACGGCGTTGGTCAGGTCGGGTTCGATCTCCCAGTGCCGGGCCGCGACCGCCCCGGCGCGCACGGTCCACCGGGCCGGCACCGAGTCGTCCACGTCGACGCCGGCCTGTCGCAGCATCTCGACGGTCATCGCGATGTGCGGCGCCGAGGGCAGCGCCGGGCCGGTGTGCCGCACGGTCAGGCCGTCGGTGAACGACGCCGCGCACAGCAACAACCCCGACACGAATTGCGACGACGCCGAGGCGTCGATCGCCACGGTGCCCCCGGCGACCGACCCGCCGCCCTGCACACGGAACGGCAGGCCGTCGCCGTCGATTTGTACCCCCAGCCCGCGCAGCGCGTCGAGCAGCGGCGCGATCGGTCGCGCCCTCGCCTGCTCGTCGCCGTCGAACTCCACCGTGGCGTCGGCGAGCGCCGCCAGCGGCGGAACGAAACGCAGAACCGTGCCGGCCAGGCCGCAGTCCACCCGCGCGTGCGGTGCGGGCGCGATGTGGCCGCTGACGGTCAGCTCGGGCCCGTCCCCGTCGACGCGCAGGCCCAGGGTGCGCAGCGCCCCGATCATCAGGTCGGTGTCCCGGCTGCGCAGCGCCCCGCTGACGGTGGACGTGCCACGCCCAAGCGCCGCCAGCACGAGCGCTCGGTTGGTCTGCGACTTGGAGCCCGGGACGGTCACGGTGGCGTGCACGGGTGCCGCTGCATGTGGGGCCGCCCAGGTGGTCACGTGGTCCATCATTGCGTGTCGCCGGGCTCTGCCACCATGGAGTCATGTGCGGAAGGTTCGCGGTCACGACCGACCCCGCCCTGCTGGCCCAGAAGATCAAGGCCATCGACGAGGCGACGGGCTCCGGTACGGACGGCGCGACGCCCAACTACAACGTCGCGCCGACGACGACGATCGCGACTGTGGTCAGCCGGCATTCCGAGCCCGACGACGAGCCGACGCGGCGGGTGCGGCTCATGCGCTGGGGCCTGGTCCCGCCGTGGGCGAAGGCCGATGCGGACGGCAGACCCGAGACCAAGGGGCCGATGCTGATCAACGCCCGCGCCGACAAGGTCACCACTTCACCCGCGTTCCGGTCGAGCGCCAAGTCGAAGCGCTGCCTGATCCCGATGGACGGCTACTACGAATGGCGGGTCAACGACGCGGGCGCCGGCAAGAAGTCCCGCAAGACGCCGTTCTTCATGTACCGCGAGGACGGTGAGCCGCTGTTCATGGCGGGGCTGTGGTCGGTGTGGCGCCCGAAGGGGCAGGCCGAGGACGGGCCCCCGCTGCTGAGCTGCACGATCATCACCACCGATGCTCCCGGCCCGCTGGGCGAGATCCACCACCGGATGCCGCTGGCGATACCCGAGGACGAGTGGGACCGCTGGCTGGAGCCCGACGCGCCGATCGACGAGGAACTGTTGTCCCGGCCACCCGACGTGTATCCGATCCGGATGCGCGAGGTGTCGACGCTGGTGAACAACGTGCGCAACAACGGGCCCGAGCTGATCGAGCCGGCCGAGCCCGAGCCGGAGCAGGCCCGGCTGCTGTAGGTGCCTACAGTTTCGCGACGTCGATGATGGGGTTCGACGAGCCGGTGGCTCCGCCGAGAGCGCCGACGACGTCGTGGGTGACCGCCCCGGGGAAGTTGAGGGCGGCGTTGGCGACCTGGTTCGCGCCGTCGCCGAACGAGTTGACGATCGTCACCGGGTCGCCGGTCAGCAGGGCCTGCCACCCGTCGTAGGCGGCGAACTGCGGGGCGGTGATGAGGTTGCGCACGTCGACGAACAACTCGGTCGGCAGGTTCGCCGGCGGGACGGGCACCCCGTCCCAGCTGGTCATCGTCCAGCCGTTCTGCGGGTTGCCCTGCACCACGACGACACCGGTGTTGGGCAGCGGGTGGGTGAGCATCAGCAGGGGGTCGGGGTTGTTGACGTTCATCAGCGTGCCCACCTCGATGGAGAATTCGCTCGCGTAGGCGACGTCGGTGATCTGGCCGTTGCCCGCGACGACCGGGTTGGCCATGGCCTGGGAGTACATCGTCTGCAGCGCGCTGGTGAAGCCGCGGTCGAACACCACCCCGTTGAAGTGCGCCGAACCCGGGATCAGCATCGGTGCGATCGGCAAGCCGAGCGTCCACAACAGCGGCGCGGGCAGGTAGAGGATTCCCGCCGGAATCATGGGGAGGCTGCTGAAGACGCCGGCGTCGATCTCGTTGAGACCCGGCAACACCGTGAACGCGTTCGTCAGGTATCCGGCGGTCTGCTGCGTCCTGAGCAGCTGCGACGCGAAGACCCCGGCATATTGGTTCGGGTTTCCGAGAACGGCCGCGATGGTCTGCGCTTGTTGCACGCCGAGCGGGGTGAGCGCCGTGCCCGGCACGGCGGTGTCCATCAGCCCGACCGCGTTGCCCACCGACTGGCCGTGGCGCACGAAGTCGATGACGATCGACTTGGCGGGCGCCGATACCGCCGAGCTGTCGCCGATGAGGTCGCGCCCGAGAAGCACCTCGGCGGGCGCGTTGATGATGGGGTCGAGCACCCGCCCCAAGGGGCTGCCGACCCAGGCTTCGCCCACCGCGCGGGCCGGATCATCGGTGAACGACTGCAACGACGCCGCGATGGCCGCCTCGGCGCCGGTGTACGACGCGGCGGCCGCGCCCAGGTTCTGCACGAACTGCTCGTAATAGGTCGACGCCTGCGCGGCGGCCTGCTGGTACTGCTGGGCGTGCGTGGAGAACACCGCCGCGATGGCCGCCGACACCTCGTCGGCGGCCGCCGCGGTCACGTTGGTCGTCGGGAGCAGCGCGGCCAGGTGGCCGGCCTGCACCGCCGACCCGATCCGGGCCGCGTCGGAGGCGGCGGTTTCGAGGAATTCCGGCACCACGTTCACGAACGACATCGGCGACCCCCGGGCTATCGCGCATCGCCACTGGTTCAGTGGCAGCCAAACACTAGGCCAACGGGGTTGGCGGCGCGGGCGTTTTCATCGGGTGAATCGCCGGTGAATCGGCGCGCTTACCATGCGGGTGTGACCGACTCGTATTCCCACACTTTCGACGACATCCGTGACCGCCCCGTAACCGTGATCGGGGCGGGCACGCTGGGGCGCCGCATCGCGGTCATGTTCGCCAGCCGCGGCGGCCGGGTTCGGATCTATGCCCGGCGTGCCGAACAACTCGACGAGGCGACCCGGTATGTGACGGACACGCTTCCGAACGTGGTGCAGCGCAGGGGGTTCGGCGACGTCGGCGAAGTGTCGGGCACCAGTTCGCTCGACGAGGCGCTGGACGGCGCGTGGCTCGCCGTCGAATCCGTTCCGGAGAGGCTGGACATCAAGATCCCGCTGTGGGAGCGGATCGACCGGGCGGCACCCGCGGACACCATCTTCGCCACGAACTCGTCGTCGTACCCGTCGCGCCTGATGGCCGCAGGCGTGCGCGACAGGACGCGTCTGTGCAACATGCACTTCTACATGCCGCCCGACGTCAACGGCGTCGACCTGATGTCGGACGGGGAGACCGACCGCGGGCTGCTCGCCACGCTGCTGGCCGTCCTGCCGGAGTTCGGCGTCCACCCGTTCGAGGCGCGCCGGGAGTCGACCGGCTTCATCTTCAACCGCATCTGGGCGGCCATCAAACGGGAGTCGCTGGCGGTGGTCGCCGAGGGGGTGGCCCGGCCCGAGGACGTCGACGGCATGTTCAAGGTGAACCTCGGGGTGGCCGCCGGCCCGTTCCAGATGATGGACGCGGTGGGCCTGGACGTCGTGCTCGACATCGAGAACCACTATGCCCAGGAGTTCCCGCACCTCCCCGGGCACGTGCGGGAGTTGCTGCAGTCCTATGTCGACGCGGGCAAACTCGGCATCAAAACCGGCGAGGGTTTCTATACGTACCAGAGGGGCGTTTAGCCGCCGTCCTCGAGGTAGGCGTCGGCCCAGGCGCCGATGATCCGGCCCGCCCGGCGGGCCTGGCCGCGGGCCGTGAGCAGGTGGTCGGAGCCTTCGAGGGAGACGAAGCTGCGAGGGTGGCGGGCCAGGCGGAAGATCTCGCTCGCGTTCTCGATGCCGACGGTGTTGTCGGTGGGCGAGTGCAGGATGAGCAGCGGCAGCCGCAGGTCCTTGATTCTGGCCTTCAGGTGAGCCCGGCGGACGTCCTCGACGAACGCCCGCTTGAGCGTGAGGGTGCGCCCGCCGACCATCCACTCGGCCTCGCCCTCGGACAGCGCGCGGTCGACCACTGCGTCGTAATGCTTTTCGACGTGCCGCGGGTCGACGGGGGCCGCCACGGTGACCACCGACCGCACGCCGGGCACCCGTCCCGCCGCCGCGAGCACGGCCGCGCCGCCCCACGAGTGCCCGACCAGGATGTCGGCGGGCGTCCCGCGTTCGGCCATGAACTCGCCTGCCCTGACGATGTCGTCGACCTTGACGGTGAACGAACCGTCGCCCCAGTCGCCGTCGGACCCGCCGAGACCGAGCGCGTCGAAGCGCAGCATGCCGATGCCGTCCGACGCCAGCTGCTTGCAGATCCGTGCCGCCGCGGGCGAGTCCTTGCCGAGGGTGAAGCCGTGCGCGAAAACGCCCCAGCCGCGCGCCGGCCCCTCGGGGACGTCGAGAACCCCGGCAAGGTCGGGACCCGTGCAGCTCCGGAACGTGACGCGTTCGGCCATCGGTCAAACCTATCGACGACCGACAGCGGGATTCGCGTCAGTCACCGAGCACGAGCGTCGGCAGGTCCCGGCGGCGACGACGGACCGGGCGGGAAAATGGTTCGCCATTGGGTTTGCGTATACCGAATTGTGTCGCTAAAGCCATTTTCTTTGCGGCGACAAAGGCCAATCATATTGTCATGACAACTACCGACCGGACCGTTTTCGAAGGTCCATTGCAACAGCTGGCTCGCAGCGCTTGGCAGCTGCTTCTGCTCATTGGCGTGCTGGCGGTGGCACTGGGTGTCATCGTGCTGGCCTGGCCGGGCAAGACACTGTTCGTCGCGGGTGTCCTGTTCGGCATCTACCTGGTGGTTTCCGGAATCGGCTACGTATTCGCGTCCTTCGGCACGCACGCTGGCGCGGCCATGAGAGTTCTCACGTTCATCACCGGCGTGGTGTCGGTCGTGCTGGGCTTTTTCTGCTTCCGCGACAAATTCGAGGCCGTCACGCTTTTGGCGATCTGGATCGGCGTCAGCTGGTTGTTCCGCGGGATGACGATCCTCGCCGCGGCGTTGGCGCTCGACCACGTGCCGGGACGCGGGTGGCAGGTGTTGTCCGGCCTGATCATCGTGGTCGGCGGGGCCGTCATGATCGTCTCGCCGCTGGACTCGATCGCGATCCTGACGCTGGTCGCGGGCTGCTGGTTGATCGCCATCGGCCTCGTCGACATCATCAACGCGTTCCAGGTTCGCAGCCGGGCCAAGCACGTCGCGGACACGCTGGCGCGGCCGGCCGCGTAACCCAGCCCTAGCCCTAGCGCTGACCCGCCTTCGGCGGGGACCCGCTTCGGCCGGCTTCGCCGACCTCGCGATCCCCGCGGCCGCGCTTGCGGTCACCGCTAGGGCAGCCGCCGCTCCGCCTCGAACGCCAGGCACAGCTCGGCGAGATCCCTTGGCCGCGAGAGGGACCGGCCGGTCAGTTCCTCGATACGGCGCAGCCGGTGCCGCACGGTGTTGGGATGGCAGAAGACCGTCGCCGCGGCGTCGTTGGCGGAGCCGCCCGCGTCCAGCCAGGCCTGAAAGGTGGTGAGCAGGACCCCGCGCTCCTCGCCCGCCAGCTCGTCCAGCCGGCGCAGCAGCCGCGACCTGATCTTGGTCATCGCCTCGGGCGCGCTGACCGCCGCGACGGCCAGCGGCGTGTCATCGAACACCGAAACCAGCGATTCCCCGGACTGCTTGCCGGTGACCGCCACCCGGGCGAACCGCAATGCGTCGCTGGTGTCGGCGAGGTCCCGGAACGGTGGACTGATGCCGACCCGCGCGGTCGCGGCCTGCGCCAGCACGCCGACGAGGGTGTTCATGAGGTCGTGGGTCCGCCGACCCCTCAGCGCGACGATTCCGACCTGCAGGTCCGGCAGGAGCCGCCACGCCGAGCGAATGTCCTTGGCGGACAGCTTGTTCTCGATGTTCGGCAACCCCAGGCGGCCGATGGCGGGCAGCTCCGCCGCTACCACCACGTAGGGACCGGAAGTCGGCAGCCGCAGCAGATCGGCCGCCTCCCAGAGGCTTTGCTTGTCGGTCACGCGCCGGGAGAGCAGCGCTTCGACCAATGCCGATCGCTCCTCCTCGCGCTCGAGGAGTTGCGCCGTGACCTGCTGGCGATAGGCGGTGGCCATCGCCTGGGTGAAGGTCTCCTGGGCGAAGAAGATGCGTGCGGTGGCGTCCAGGATCGCGTCGGTGGGAATCGCCGCGGCCCGGGCGACGGCCAGGGTCTCCTCCCACATGAAGCGGAAGCCGATGCGGTACGCGGTCATCACCGCGGGGAGGGGCACCCCGGCCAGTGCGCGCTCGGTGCCCGTGCGCTCGGCGGGCGACACGTCCACCTCGGTGTCGCCGCTCAGCGAGTGAAAGATGTACGCCACGTTGGCCACACAGCTTTCGGCGACCTGGTCCCTGGTGACGACGGTGTCGTCACGGTAGGCCTCGATGTCGCGGCAGAGCACGTCGGCCATCGCCGTGCCCAGCGCGGGGGCGCGGGCCAGCATCAGCCTGCTGAGCTCGACTACGTGCGGGTCGACCGTTGCCACGCCCATACCGCGAACCTTATGCCCGGGCGCCGGCGAATGTGACCGGTCACAGCGAACCGGCGCGGTTGTTGTTTGCGCGAACATTGTGGCGCGACGTCGCCGGGATCACGCTGGAAGTACGCACCGAACCCCGTCCCCGGAGGCACCCAATGACCGCACTCAGCGCGAATCTGGTCGCATCAAAAGACCGTCATCCCGAGCGGGTGGCCCTGCGGTGCGGAGAGTCACGGCTCACCTACGCCGAGTTCGACGCCGCGGCGGCCCGGGTCGCGACGATGCTCGAGCGGGCCGGCATCGAACCCGGCGACCGGGTGGGCATCATGCTGCCGAACTCCCTCGCGTTCGCCGTCGCCTTCTACGGCATCGTCTACCGCGGCGCCGTCGCGGTCCCGATGAACCCGTTGCTCAAGGCCCGCGAGGTCGCCTACTACCTGTCCAACACGGCCGCCAAGGCGCTGTTCGCCACGCCGGCCTTCGCCGACGAGGCCACGGCCGGGGCGGCCGAGGCCGGGGCGGAGTGCTGGCTCGTCGACGACGCCGCCTTGGCCGAGCTGACCGCCGAGCTGCCCGCCCAGGGGTCACCGGTGGAACGCGACGACGAGGACGTCGCGGTCATCCTGCACACGTCGGGAACCACCGGTAAACCCAAGGGCGCCATGCTCACTCACGCCAACCTTGGGCGCAACGCCGAGGTGGCCGTCCGCACGCTCGTGCAGACCGGGCCGGACGACGTCGTGATGGGCTGCCTGCCGTTGTTCCACGTCTTCGGCCTGACCTGCGGACTGAACGGCTCCGTGCTGTCGGGCGCGACGCTGACGCTCGTTCCCCGGTTCGACCCCCGCGCCGCATTGGAGGTGATCGAGCGCGACCGGGTCACGGTGTTCCAGGGGGTGCCGACGATGTATTCGGCGCTGCTGGCCGTTGCCGACGCGGTTGCGCCCGGGGCGACCCAAAGCCTCCGGACCTGTGTGTCCGGCGGTGCCGCGCTGCCCGTCCAGGTCCTGACCGACTTCGAAAAGGCGTTCGGCTGCACCATTCTCGAGGGGTACGGGCTCTCCGAGAGCTCCCCGGCGGCGGCGTTCAATCACCCCGACCGGCCCCGCAAGCCCGGCTCGATCGGCACCCCGATCGAGGGCGTCGAGATGCGGGTGGTCGACCTCCACGGCGTCGAGGTGGCACGCGGTGAGGTGGGCGAGGTCCAGATCCGCGGTCACAACGTGATGAAGGGCTACTGGAACCTTCCCGACGCCACCAAGGAAACCATCACGCCCGACGGGTGGCTGAACACCGGCGATGTCGGGCGCATCGACGATGACGGCTACTTCTACATCGTCGACCGGACCAAGGACATGATCATCCGCGGCGGGTACAACGTCTACCCCCGCGAGATCGAGGAGGTGCTCTACGAGCACCCCGCCATCACCGAGGCCGCCGTCGTCGGCGTGCCGCACGACTCCCTCGGCGAGGAGGTCGGCGCCGCCGTCGCGCTCAAGGAGGGCGCGGCCGCGACGCCCGGCGAACTGGTCGAGTACGTCAAGGCCCGCGTGGCCGCCTACAAATACCCGCGTGTGGTGTGGCTCGTCGACGCGCTGCCCAAAGGACCCACCGGCAAGGTCCAGAAACGCGACATCACCGTTCCCGCAACTGAAAGCACGAGATAGTCATGGCAACCCAGACCACCAAACCCGACGAGCTCGCCGTCCCGCTCGACCTGCTGCTGACGAGCGCCACCAAGCCGTTCGCCAGCCGGATGATGCCCGACGACACCTGGACCCGGTTCGCGGCCAGCCTCGCCAAGCAGCCCGGCACGGTGGCCGGCCGGATCGGCGCCCTCACGCGCGAGCTGGGCGCCGTCGCGGCGGGCACCTCGCACCGGGTGCCGGGCCGGGGTGACAAGCGATTCGCCGACTCGGCGTGGGAGCAGAACCCGCTGCTGCACCGGATCATGCAGGCCTACCTCGCCGGCGCGGAGACCGCCGAGGGGCTGCTCGGCGACGCCCGGCTGGACTGGCGGGACCAGGAGAGGATGCGGTTCGTCGTCGACAACCTGGTCGAGGGCCTGGCCCCCAGCAACAACCCGCTCGTCAGCCCGCTGGGGTGGAAGGCGATGATCGACACCGGCGGGCTCAGCGCCGTGCGGGGGCTGAAAGCCTTTGCGCGCGACATGCTTTCCAAGCCCCGGGTGCCCGCGATGGTCGAACCCGACGCCTACGCCGTGGGGGAGGACCTGGCCGTCACCAAGGGCGCGGTCGTCGCGCAGACGTCGATGTTCGAGCTGATCCAGTACGCCCCGCAGACCGCCAAGGTGCGCGAGGTCCCGCTGCTCATGGTGCCGCCGGTGATCAACAAGTACTACATCATGGACATCGCGCCCGGGCGCAGCATGATCGAGTACTTCGTTCAGCAGGGACAACAGGTGTTCGTGATCTCCTGGCGCAATCCGCAGAAGCGGCACCGGGATTGGGGTTTCGACGCGTACGGCGCGGCGATCATCGAGGCGATGGACGCGGTGGAGAAGATCACCGGGACCGACCGCACCCACCTGCTGGCCACGTGCTCGGGCGGGATCCTGGCCGCGATGACGGCGGCCCACCTGGCGGAGACCGGCCGCGGCGACCGCGTGGCCGGTCTCAACCTGTCGGTCACCGTGCTCGACGAGAATCGGGCGGGACTCGCGGCCGCGGTGATGAGCGACCGTGCGGCCCAGGCGGCGATCCGCGTGTCGGGCCGCAAGGGCTACCTCGACGGGCGCGATATGGCAGAGATGTTCGCCTGGCTGCGGCCCACCGACCTGGTGTGGCGCTACTGGGTGAACAACTACGTCCAGGGCCGCAAGCCGGCCCCGTTCGACGTGCTGTTCTGGAACGCCGACACCACCCGGATGACGGCGGCCCTGCACCGCGACATGGTGCTGATGGCCGTGCGCAACGCGCTCGTCACCCCCGGCGGCGTCGACATGCTCGGCACCCCGGTGGACCTGTCGAAGGTCACCGCCGACGCCTACGTCGTCGGTGGTGTGGCCGACCACATCTCGCCCTGGCAGGCCACCTACCGCAGCGCGCGGCTCCTCGGCAGCAAGGACAACCGCTACGTGCTGTCCACCAGCGGTCACATCGCCGCCCTGGTCAACCTGCCCGGCAACCCGAAGGCGTCCTACCGCACCGGCCCCGTCGACGCCGAGGACCCGCAGCAGTGGCTCGAGTCGTCGCAGCAGTCCAAGGACTCCTGGTGGCCGGACTACGTGGCCTGGCTGGCCGAGCGCAGCGGCCCGGAGATCGATGCGCCCAAAGCGCTTGGGGGCGAGGGTCTTCCGCCGCTCGGGCCGGCTCCCGGCAGTTATGTGATGGAGAAGTGAGCAAGCGGGGTGCGCCGCAGAGGCGCCTGCGCGTGGTGACGCCGAGCACGGTCGGCGTGGAACGCTATGTCAACACCGGCGGCCAGCGGATCCGGGTGAACGTGCGCGAAGCCACGGGCGTGCCGCTGGTGCTGTGCAACGGCATCGGGGCCAGCCTCGAGGTGCTCGATCCGCTGGTCGAACAGCTGCCGATGACCGTGATCAGGTTCGACGTGCCGGGCACCGGGGGGTCGCCGACCTCGCCGCTGCCGTACGGGTTCCCCTATCTGGCCTGGGTTTTGGGCCGGGTGCTGAACAAGCTCGGTGTCGGGGTGGTCGACATCCTCGGTCTCTCGTGGGGCGGGGCGCTCGCGCAGCAGTTCGCCTTTCAGAACCCGCGCCGCTGCCGGCGCATGGTCCTGGTGGCCACCGGCACCGGCGTGCTGATGGTGCCGGCCAGCCCGCGGATCCTGTCGAAAATGGTCACGCCGCGCCGGTTTTCGGATCCCAACTACGCCGCCTCGATCGCCGGCGATCTCTACGGTGGCACCGTCCGCGCCCACGGTGAAGACGTGGCGAAGCTGTTCGTGCGCCAGCTGCACGCCGGATCGAAGATGGGTTACCTGCACCAACTGCTCGCCGGATCGGTGTGGACCAGCCTGTTCGCGCTGCCGGCCGTCAGGCAGGAGACGCTGATCGTCTCGGGCACCGACGACCCGATCATCCCGGTGGTCAACGCGCGCATCCTGCACAGGCTGCTGCCCCACTCGATCCTGCACCTGCATTCGGGCGGTCACATCGACATCGTGCACAACGCCCCCGAGCTCGCCCCCGTCATCGAGGGCTTTCTCAGCGAGGCGGGCGAACGGGCCTGAGCGGCAAACATTTCGGGGCGCAGGCGTCAGGCGCAGACGTCGGCGGTGACGGCGCCGGTCAACCGGATCAGATCCCCGGGGGCGACGGCGACGTCCCAGCCGCGCCGGCCCGCGCTGCAGTAGATGCGGTCCCACCGCAGGGCGCTCGAGTCGAGCACCGTCGGCAGCGGCTTGCGTTGCCCGAACGGGGATATGGCGCCGACCACGTAGCCGGTGGCCCGCTCGGCGGCGGCGGCCTCGGCCATCCCGGCCCTGGGCACGCCCAGCGCGGCGGCGGCCGCCTTCAGCGAGAGGCGGTCCGGCACCGGAAGAATCGCCACGGCCAGTCCGCCGGTCACGGTGATCACCAGGGTCTTGTAGATCTGTTCGCGCGCAATGCCGCGTTCGGTCAGGGCGTCTGCCGCCTCGTCACCGAACGAGCGGTGGGAAGGATCGTGCTCGAACGTGACCACCTCGTGCGGCACACCGGCTTTCGCCAACGCGGCCAGCCCGCGGGTGGCGGCGCGCGGCATGGGGGGTCAGGGCCCGGTGTAGCCCGGCGGGTTGACGCCGTCGACCCAGAAGTCCACGCCCAGTTCGGAACCCGACACGCAGTTGTAGACCGACAGGTCGCTGACGCCGGACTCGAGCAGCACGTCCTCACACAGCAGCATGTTGCCGGTGTACTCCCGGGCGGGCTTGTTGAGGATGACGTAGGCCGCGTCGGAGTACACCTCCGGCTTGCGGGACCGCGCCATCGCCGCGTCGCCGCCGAGCAGGTTCTGCACCGCGGCGGTCGCCACCATCGTGCGGGGCCACAGCGTGTTCGAGGCGATGCCCGCCTCCCGCATCTCCTCGGCGATGCCCAGGGCGCACAGCGTCATCCCGAACTTGGCCATCATGTAGGCGGTCGGCTTGAGCCACTTGCCCTCGAGCAGCACCGGCGGCGACAGCGTGAGGATGTGCGGGTTCTCCCGGCCCTTCAGGTGGGGGATGCAGGCCTGCGACACCGCGTACGTGCCGCGCACCTGGATGCCGTTCATCAGGTCGAAGCGCTTCATCGGCACCTCGGTGATGGAGCCGAGGTTGATCGCCGACGCGTTGTTGACGCAGATGTCGATGCCGCCGAACTGCTCGACGGTCTTGGCCACCGCGGACTCGACCGACTCGGGGTCGCGGACGTCACCGACGATGGGCAGCGCCCGCCCGCCGGCCTCCTCGAGTTCCTTGGCGGCGGTGTACACCGTGCCGGGCAGCTTGGGGTGCGGTTCGGCGGTCTTGGCAATGAGAGCGATGTTGGCGCCGTCCTGGGCGGCCCGTTTGGCGATCGCGAGGCCGATACCGCGGCTGGCGCCGGAGATGAACATGGTCTTGCCATTCAGGGACATGGCGACACCCTAACGCCCGCCGGACCGCTGTCATCCCTGCCCCGGAAATAGCGCGACGGCCGGCGCTGTTGATGAATTCGGTTTCTGATGCAGCGAGCGGCGGCGGACCCGGGCAGATCTTGTCGGGGGAAGCCTCTAGATTGGGAGGAGCACTTCGTGTCAACGGCGACGGCCCTATTGGGTGAGGAGCAGTTGGCTTGCCTCCTTGCGAGTCCGGCGGAGCTTGCGTGGCTCCCCGGAGACACCGCAGCAGAAGGGACCGGGTTAATCGACATGCCCGACGTTGACGACGGCCAAAGCGTTGGCCGAGACGGCACCGAACCAGAGGTTCCGCCGCGCGAGGAGACGGACGAGGAGCTCACCGCGCGTTTCGAGCGCGACGCGATCCCCCTGCTCGACCAGCTCTACGGCGGTGCGCTGCGCATGACGCGCAACCCCGCCGACGCCGAGGACCTGCTGCAGGAGACGATGGTCAAGGCCTACGCGGGCTTCCGCTCGTTCCGCGCCGGCACCAACCTCAAAGCGTGGCTGTACCGCATCCTGACCAACACCTACATCAACAGCTACCGCAAGCGGCAGCGCCAGCCGTCGGAGTACCCGACCGAGGAGATCACCGACTGGCAGTTGGCGTCCAACGCTGAGCACTCCTCGACCGGGTTGCGGTCCGCCGAGGTCGAAGCGCTCGAGGCGCTACCCGACACCGAGATCAAGGAAGCGTTGCAGGCCCTGCCAGAAGAGTTCCGGATGGCCGTCTACTACGCCGATGTCGAGGGTTTCCCGTACAAGGAGATCGCCGAGATCATGGACACCCCCATCGGGACGGTAATGTCTCGGCTGCACCGCGGCAGGCGTCAGCTACGTGGCCTGCTGGCCGACGTGGCCAAGGAGCGGGGCTTCAACCGCGGTCGGCAGGCGCACGAGGAGGTGGCTCCATGAGCGACTTGCCGCGCACGGGCGACCAGAGCGCCGACGGCTCGCACGGCTCCCACGGCGTCGGCTGCGCGCAGGTGATCGCCGAGGTATGGACCCTGCTCGACGGCGAATGCACCCCCGAGGCCCGAGAGCGGCTGCGCCAGCACCTCGAGGCGTGCCCCGGATGCTTCAAGCACTACGGGCTCGAGGAGCGGATCAAGGCGCTGATCGCCACCAAGTGCAGGGGCGAGACGGCCCCCGAGGGGCTCAAGGAACGGCTCCGCCTGGAAATCCGGCGGACCACCATCATCCGCGGACTGCAGTAACGCCTCAGGCGTTGGGCCGCTTGCCGTGGTTGGCCTTGCTGTGCTTGCGGTCGCGCTTCTTCCGGCCACGCTTGGCCATGGTGAAAACCTCCACTGATTGCTCTTCGACCGGGTGCCGAGCACCCGTTAGCTTGCCTCACATCCTCTCACGGCCCGCGCGCCGCGAACCCGGCCACCCCTGTGGTTCGATATACATGGTCTTTGACGGATCACTAGCCAGCCTGCGCGAATGGCCGACACGAGTGGGGTGAAGATGGCCGAGGATGTTCGAGCCGAGATCGTTGCCAGCGTGCTCGAAGTCGTTGTCAGCGAGGGCGACCAGATCGGCAAGGGCGACGTCGTGGTGCTGCTGGAGTCGATGAAGATGGAGATCCCCGTCTTGGCCGAGGTCGACGGCACCGTCAGCCAGGTCAGCGTGGCGGTGGGCGACGTCATTCAGGCGGGCGACCTGATCGCCGTGATCAGCTAGTCGCCAGAAAGCTCCTGAGAACACATTGTCGACTCTCGGTGATCTGCTTGCCGAACACACGGTGCTGCCGGGCAACGCGGTCGACCACCTGCACGCGGTGGTGGGCGAGTGGCAGCTGCTGGCCGACCTGTCGTTCGCGGACTACCTCATGTGGGTGCGCCGCGACGACGGCGTCCTGGTCTGCGTGGCGCAATGCCGCCCGACCACCGCGCCCACGGTGGTGCAGACCGACGCCGTCGGCAGCGTCGTGCCCCCCGATCGACTGCCGCTGGTCGCCGAGACGTTCGCCTCGGGCAGCGCGAAGCTGACGCGCAACGGGTCGCAGGAACATTGGTGGCCGCTGCCCGGACAGCACGTCGAGGCGTCGCCGGTGCGCTACCGCGACCAGGTGGTCGCCGTCCTCACCCGCCACCAGGCCGCGCTCGCGGCCGACCACATGTCCAGCCACCTGGAGACCGCGTACCGGGACTGCGCGACCGACCTGGTGCACATGCTGTCGGAGGGCACCTTCCCCGATGTGCGGGACGTGGCCATGTCGCGCTCGACGCCGCGGGTCGGCGACGGCTTCATCCGACTGGACGTCGACGGCGTCGTCGCCTACGCCAGCCCGAACGCGCTGTCGGCCTACCACCGGATGGGGCTGACCAGCGACCTGGAGGGCCACAACCTGGTCGAGGTGACCCGGCCGCTGATTTCCGACCCGTTCGAGGCGCAGGAGGTGGCCGAGCACGTCGCGGACCTGGTCGCCGGTGGCAAGAGCATGCGGATGGAGGTCGACGCCGGGGGCGCGACGGTGCTGTTGCGGACGCTGCCGCTGGTGGTCCACGGCGCCAGCGCCGGCGCCGCGGTCCTGATCCGCGACGTCACCGAGGTCAAGCGCCGCGACCGGGCCCTGATCTCGAAGGACGCCACCATCCGCGAGATCCACCACCGGGTGAAGAACAACCTGCAGACGGTCGCGGCGCTGCTGCGGCTGCAGGCCCGCCGGACCGTCAACGTCGAGGGGCGCGAGGCGCTGATCGAGTCGGTGCGCCGGGTGTCGTCGATCGCGCTGGTCCACGACGCCCTGTCGATGTCGGTGGACGAGCAGGTGAACCTCGATGAGGTGATCGACCGGATCCTGCCGATCATGAACGACGTGGCGTCGGTCGACCGGCCCATCCGCATCAACCGCGTGGGCGACCTCGGCGTCCTCGACTCCGACCGCGCGACGGCCCTGATCATGGTGATCACCGAGCTGGTCCAGAACGCGATCGAGCACGCGTTCGACCCCGCGGCGCAGGAAGGGTCGGTGACGATCCGCGCGGAGCGCTCGGCGCGCTGGCTCGACGTCGTCGTGCACGACGACGGCCGCGGGCTACCCGACGGATTCAGCCTGGAGAACTCCGACAGCCTCGGCTTGCAGATCGTGCGGACGCTGGTGTCGGCCGAGCTGGACGGCACGCTGGGCATGCGGGAGGCCCCGGGGCCTGGGGGCAACAAGGGCACCGACGTGGTGCTGCGGGTGCCGATCGGCCGCCGGGCCCGGCTGGTTCTCTGAGTCCACGCAACAGCGCGGCCCCGACTTTCGTCGGGGCCGCGCTGTCGACTGACTGGGTCAGACTCCGCTACGGGCCTTCGTCCGGGCGTTGCGGCGCTTCAGCGCGCGCCGCTCATCTTCGCTCATTCCGCCCCAGACCCCCGAGTCCTGACCGGTGTTCAGGGCCCACGACAGGCACTCCGTCGTCACCGAACACCGATTGCAGATCAGTTTCGCGTCAGCGATCTGCGCGAGCGCCGGGCCGCTGTTCCCAACCGGGAAGAACAGTTCCGGATCCTCGTCGCGACAGACCGCCTTGTGGCGCCAATCCATATGTTGTTACTCCTCACTGAGTGCGCAGCACGGCGCACGGCCTTTTTTCTTCGGCTGTTAAGCGTGCAAGAAAAGGGACGTACCCCTACATGAATTTCTGCATGCAACCTTTCGATCGTTTCACAGGCACAACAGATGTCAATAGCGTGACTTCGCTCGTGGGCTATCTCACTTCATTGTTTTCTTAGTTGGGCCCTTACTCCGTTGTACTACACTCATCGCCTGCTTTCCGAGGAGCGAGCTCCCGGAGGGTCCCTACGTGCCCGTGTCAGCGCAGCTCACGGCGGGTTTTTGCGGGCGGGGCCACCACCGGGAGCAGGCCGGGAACCGCCCGGAACGTCATGGTTTGGCGCTCGCCGAGGTAATCGCCGTCGAGCTGGCTGGCCATGGGGTCACCGGCGCACGTGACCCGGGCGCAGGCCGCGTCGTCGTCGCGCACGAGCTGTTCGGCCTGCGGATTGCCCCGCTTCGACAGGATCTGGCCGACCAGCCGCAGGGTGGGGAAGACCTTCATGCCGGTCAGGGCGAAGATCCCGAGTCCCGACTCGAAGCTGCACCCGGGGTTGGGGCGCAAGGGGCGGCTGTTGCTGTAGGTCCAGGGATTGGTGTTGGACACCCACACGAAGTGCACCCCCGGGATGGGCTCACGGCCGGGCAGCTCCAGGGTGAGCCGGGGCTCGCGGCGGCGGAAGGCGATGGTGGTGGGCACCGCGACGCGCCAGTAGCGCAGGGCGTTGACCTTGACGCCCTTGTCGCGCTGAGCCTCGACCCCGGCCACCACCTCGGCGTCGACGCCCATCCCGGCGTTGAGCACCGCCCACCGCTCGCCGCAGTCGATCAGCCCGATGCGCCGCCACGCCTGGTGCCGGCGGTAATCGTCGATCAGCTGGATGAGCTGGTTCGTCGCGGCCACCGGGTCCGTCGAGATGCCGAGCGACCGGGCCAGCACGTTCGCCGAGCCGCCGGGCAGGACCGCGACCGCGGGCACCCGCTCCGGCGGCGCCGACCCGGGGCGGCCGAGCATGCCGTTGACGATCGCGCTCACCGTGCCGTCGCCGCCGTGCACGACGACGAGGTCGAGCCCGTCGGCGACGGCGGCCTGCGCCAGCTCCGTGCCGTGGCCCCGGTGGGTGGTGTGCTCGACGGCGAGCTGCAGGCGGCTCTTGAGCGCGTGCGCCACCAGGTCGCGGGCTGCCGGGGTGGTCGAGGTGGCGGTGGGGTTGACGATCAGGACGGCGCGCATGAGGCACGAGCTTAGGCGCGGCGGCTAAGGGTCCGCTGTGGCAGCCGGGCGACTGGCTACTCTGGCGCTGTGAACGCCGCCGTCGATCCCGCCGTGCCGGGCGCCGGCCGCGCCGCGGGGCTGATCGTCGCGGTGCAGGGGGTCGCCGCCCTGGTCGTCGCGGTGGTCCTGGTGGTGCGGGGCTTCGCGGGAGCCGACCAGCGGGTGGTCAACGGCTTGGCCACCGCGGCCTGGTTCGTGCTGGTGGGAGTCGTGGTGCTCGCCGGGGGACGCGCCTTGAGGGCCGGCAGGCGATGGGGCCGGGGCCTGGCCGTCATCACGCAATTGCTGCTGCTGCCCGTGGCGTGGTACCTGGTGACGGGCTCGCACCAGCCGGCCGCCGGGGTTCCGCTGGGCGTTGTCGCGCTGGTGGTGCTGGGCCTGCTGTTCAGTCCCGCCGCCGTCCGTTGGGCGGCCGGCGGCGGTCAGGCCGGGCCCGCCAGTTCCGAGAGCCGGGCGCCCGACAGCCGGTAGGTCGTCCACTCGCGCTGCGGTTCACCGCCGAGCCCGTCGTAGAGGGCGATGGCGTCGGTGTTCCAGTTGAGCACCGCCCACGTCAACCGCGTGTAGCCGCGCTTCACGCATTCCCCGGCCAGCGTCGCCAGCAGGCGCCGGGCCAGCCCGCGGCGGCGAAACTCCGGACGCACGAACAGGTCTTCGAGATGCATGCCCGCTACGCCGTCCCAGGTGGAGAAGTTGAGAAACCACAGCGCCATCGCGGCGACCTCGCCGCCGACTTCGGCGACGTGTCCGTGCAGGGTCGGCGCGTCACCGAAAAGCGCTGCGGAGATTTGCTTTTCGGTGACGCCGCATTGGTCGGCGGCGCGCTCGAATTCGGCCAGCGCGTGGATCATCGCGGTGATCGCGGCGACGTCCTGCGGAATCGCGCGGCGGATGTTCACCGGCCGACGCCCAGCGCGTTGAGAATGGTCGCGAATTTCGTTGTGGTTTCCGCGACTTCGTCATCCGGGTCGGATTCGGCGACGATCCCGCCGCCCGCGCGGGCCAGGGCGGTGCGCCGGTCGGCCGACAACTGCGCGCACCGGATGGACACCACCCACCGGCCGTCGCCGCCGGCGTCGCACCAGCCCACCGCGCCGGCGTAGAAGCCGCGGTCGCCCTCCAGTTCGGCGATGACCTCGGTGGCGGCCCGTGTCGGCACCCCGCCGACCGCGGGGGTGGGGTGCAGCGCCAGCGCCAAATCGATTGCGCTCGTCGATGTGTCGCGCAGCCGCCCACTGATCGGGGTGCACAGGTGCCATACCGTCGCGGTGCGGCTCAGCCGGGGCTCGGCGGCGATCGTCAGCTCGTCGCACAACGGCTCCAGCGCCGCCCGCATGCTGTCGATGACCAGCCGGTGCTCGTGCAGGTCCTTGGCCGACGCCGCCAGTGCCGCGGCGTTGGCGGCGTCGAGGTCGGGATCGTCGGCGCGCGGGGCCGACCCGGCGAACGGCTGGCAGACGACGCGGTCGCCGGCGCGCGCGACCAGCAGCTCCGGGCTCGCGCCGACCAGCGCCGCGCCCGCGTAGTCGCCCCCGGCGGGGGTCAGGTCGACGAGGTAGCCGTACGCGGCCGGGTCCGCGGCCACCAGGCGGCGCAACACGGCCCGGGCGTCCAGCGGCGCGTCGGCGGCCAGCCGCAGCGCCCGGGAGAGGACCACCTTGCGCAGCTCGCCCGGCGCGGCCAGCCGCCCCCGCGCCCGCTCGATCGCTTCGCGGTAGTCCGCGGGCGGCGGCACGGCCGCGGCGATCCGGACCCGCGGCATCGGGCCCGTTGGCCAGTCCGGGAGGGCATCGCAGGTCCGCACGGCCTCGGGCTCGAGCAACGCGGCCGGTCGATCGACGTCGAAGGGCAACGCGCCCAACACCATTGACGCCGACCCCGCGCGCAACGCCGCCTGCGCCGCCCGCACGTCGCAGTAGCGCCGCCGCACCCCCTCGGCGATGAGGGTCTGCCCCGGCGCGCAGAGCACGAATGGCGGTTCGGGGTTCAGATGCTCGCCTCGCCCCCTAGCCTCTTCGAGGCCGGGGGTGCCCCCACCTCCCGCTGCGCGGCGCGCATCGTCGCCTTCGGGGCTCACCCGGGCGTGATCGCCTGCGGCTGGGCCGTCAATCCGAGCGCGGCGAGCTGGCGCACGCCGTGCTCGAACCCGCACACCGCGATCGAGCCGGCGAGCATCCAGAAGCGGCTGCCCTCGACGAGCGGCAGCTCGACCCACCGGGTGATCACCGACCGGGAGAAGTGACTGTGCCCGACGAACACGACGTCGCGCGAGTCCATGTGCTCCAGCGCGAGGGCGACGGCCCAGTCGGCGCGCTCGCTGACCTGTTCCACGCTCTCGCCGCCGGGGCAGCCGTGCGTCCAGACCAGCCAGTCGGGATCGGACTCGTGAATCTGATCGGTGGTCAGCCCCTCGTAGTCGCCGTAGTCCCATTCGGCGAGCAGCGGCGTGACCTCGTCGACGGACAGCCCGGCCAGTTTGGCCGTGGTCAGCGCGCGGATGCGGGGGCTGCTGAACACCAGCGGATTGGACAGATTCAGTTCGCGGAGCACCCGCCCGGCGAGTTCGGCCTGGACGCGGCCCGTGTCGGTGAGCTCCAGGTCGGTGCGGCCGGTGTGCTGGCCGGACTTCGACCAAGCGGTCTGGCCGTGGCGCAGCAGGACCAGCCGGTGGGTGTGTGAGTCCATATCGACCGATTCTGCCGGACTCCGGGGCCCGTCGCTTCGGGCGTAGGGCGGGGGGACGTGCCAGGATGGCAGGGTGAGTGCGCGGCGACGATATGAGGCAGGTGAAGCGATGAGGTGGGGGCACCACCCCCTTGCGGGGGAGAGCAGCGCTATTGACTAAGACGCGGGTGTTGGCGGTGGCCAACCAGAAGGGCGGCGTGGCCAAGACGACGACGGTCGCCTCGCTGGGGGCCGCTTTCGTCGACGAGGGTCGGAGGGTGCTCCTTGTCGATCTGGATCCGCAAGGGTGCCTGACGTTCTCGCTCGGCCAGGACCCCGACAAGCTGCCGGTGTCGGTCCACGAGGTGCTGCTCGGCGAGGTCGAGCCGGACGCCGCGCTGGTCACCACGATGGAGGGCATGACGCTGCTGCCCGCCAACATCGACCTGGCCGGCGCCGAGGCGATGCTGCTGATGCGGGCGGGCCGCGAGTACGCGCTCAAGCGCGCGCTGGCCAAGCTCGCCGACCAGTTCGACGTCGTGGTGATCGACTGCCCACCGTCGCTGGGCGTGCTCACGCTCAACGGGCTGACGGCGGCCGACGAGGTGATCGTGCCGCTGCAGTGTGAGACCCTGGCCCACCGCGGCGTCGGGCAGTTCCTGCGCACCGTCACCGACGTCCAGCAGATCACCAACCCGGACCTGAAGCTGCTGGGGGCGCTGCCGACGCTGTACGACGCGCGCACCACTCACACCCGCGACGTGCTGGTCGACGTCGCCGACCGCTACGACCTGCCGGTGCTCGCCCCGCCGATTCCGCGGACCGTGCGGTTCGCCGAGGCCAGCGCGTCGGGCTCGTCAGTGATGTCCGGGCGCAAGAACAAGGGCGCGTCGGCGTACGGCGAGCTGGCGAAGGCGCTGCTCAAGCACTGGAAGACCGGCAAGCCGCTGCCGACGTTCGCCGTCGAGGTGTAGCGCTCGTCGAACGTGTGGCATAGGGACGAATTCCGGGCCATTTCTGTATCTGAGCCTCAGGTTCGTGCATCGAGCCCGCGGTCTGCGCCCCGACTCTGCGCACAGATCGAGAATTTGCGCGAAATCACGCGCTGAGCGCAGTCTCGACCCCGCTACCGACCCGGCACATGCGGCGGCCCGGCTCAATCAGCCCGCCGGATCAGCCCAGGGCCACCACGGTGTCGCCGCGCTGCTCGAATATTTTCGAGCCCTCGACCGCGGGAACCACGGCGGACGTGATCGGCGCCCGGTCCACCGGAATGTCTCGCTGGTAGGCGCCGGTGAGCGGGTCGTAGACGCCGATCCCACCGGTCAGCGGCACCAGCAGCCGGCCGGCCATCATCGTGCCGGGCCCCAGCGGCGCCCTGTCGCCCGCGGCGATCGTGTAGCGCAGCGTCAGGGTGCCCGCGTCGAACACCATCACCGTGTCGCCGGTCCACCAGGTGACCAGGCTGCCCGCCTGCGACACCGTGGCGGACTTCGACGGCGGCTTGGGCAGCAGCGTGCTCGAGACGGTGGTGCCGGTCTGGTCGATCACCTCGACCCGGGGTTGCGGGGACGGCAGGTAGACCGCCGTGGTGTTCTCCCACACGGCCAGCACGCGGGCGCCCGAGCCGGCCGCGACGCCGGGCTCGGGGACCACCTGCTGCTGCGGCTCGTCGTCTTCCTTGCCGGGGCGCAGCAGCACCAGCCGCAGGTCGGCCTGGTTGCCGCAGCCCTCGAGCACCGACACCGCCGACGAGCTGGCCGCCGCCGACACCAGGCTGCATCCGGAGTGCAGTCCCCGCGCCGACGGTTTCACCCGCGCGTCGGTCTCGCCGTAGGCCAGCATCCGCACCATGTCCGAACGCCACAGCTCGAGGCGGGTGGCGCCGGTCGACAGCACGGTGGTGCCGTCGGAGGACAGCCGCACGCGCGGGTCGGCGTAGCCGCTGCGGGCCGCGCCGCGGCGCCCCGTGGCGCCGTCGAGCGTGCTGACCTGCCCGCAGCCGCGGTCGTCGTGATAGACCGCGACGGCGTAGTGGTAGACCCACGAGACGCCGCACAGGTCGCTGTCGCGGGAGTAACTCCACCGCGACTCTCCGGTGCCGGCGTCACGCCCGTCGACACGGCGGCCGTCGCCCGTGGTGACCGTCCCGCCCACGACGATGGGCGCGGTGGTGGCGGGGCTCGCCGCCGTCCACAGCTGCCGCAGGGTGGCCGGCACCTCGCGCGCCGTCGACGGGTTGGGTGCCGGCACGGCGGCCGGCCGGCTGACGGTGGCCCGGGCGTCGCTGGTCCACCAGATCAGCGACGCCGCGGCGGCCACGACAACCACGATCGCCGCAGCGGCAAGGAGGTCACCCTTGGTCCGGCGTTCGGGCTTGACCATGCCTGAAGCGGACGCTCAGTCGGTGGGCGCGCCGGCGGACGCTTCCGCCGGTTTGCGGCGCCGGCGGCGACGCCGGCCGCTCCCGGAATTGCCGGCCGGGGTGGTCGAGGGCGCCTCGGCCGGTCCGTCACCGGCGGCCGCGCCGGTGGGATGGCTGGTGACGGGCTGGCCGCCGCGGGTGCGGCGGCGGCGCTCGCCGGAGCGCTTGCGCGGCGCCTTGGCGGGTGCCTGCCCGTCGCTTTCGGTGCGCTTGGCCGGGGCCTTGCGCGGCGCGCCGATGGTGCCGCCCGCGCCGGCCGGGATGCTGAGCTCCTCGTAGAGATGGGGCGAATTCGAGTACGTCTCGGCGGGGTCCGGCGTTTCCAGGCCGAGCGCCTTGTCGATCATCGTCCAGCGGGGCAGCTCGTCCCAGTCGACCAGGGTGACCGCGATACCGGTCTTGCCGGCGCGGCCGGTGCGGCCGATGCGGTGGACGTAGGCCTGCTCGTCCTCGGGGATCTGGTAGTTGATGACGTGGGTGATGTCGTCGATGTCGATGCCGCGGGCGGCCACGTCGGTGGCGACCAGCACGTCGATGTCGCCGGTGCGGAACGCCTTGAGCGCCTTCTCCCGGGCGACCTGGTTGAGGTCGCCGTGCACGGCGCCGACCTTGAAGCCCCGCTCGCCGAGCTCGTCGGCGACCTTCTGGGCGGTGCGCTTGGTGCGCGTGAAGATCATCGTGGCGCCGCGGCCCTCGGCCTGCAGAACGCGGCTGACCAGCTCGACCTTGTCGAGCGCGTGGGCGCGGTAGACGAACTGCTCGGTCTTGTCGTGCACCGCCGACGAGTGCGGCGCCTCGGCCCGGATGTGGGTGGGCTGGTTCATGAAGGTGCGGGCCAGGGTGATGATCGGCCCCGGCATGGTCGCCGAGAACAGCATGGCCTGCCGGTCGGTGGGGATCTGGCGCAGGATCCGCTCGATGTCGGGCAGGAAGCCCAGGTCGAGCATCTCGTCGGCCTCGTCGAGCACCAGCATCGACAGCCCGCCCAGCTGCAGGTGGCCCTGCTGGGCGAGGTCGAGCAGCCGGCCCGGGGTGCCGACAACGACGTCGGCGCCGGCGCGCAGCGCCTCGATCTGCGGTTCGTAGGCCCGGCCGCCGTAGATGGACACGACCGAGAGGGCGCGGCCGCCCTCGGCGGTCAGGTACTTGGCGGCGGTCGCCAGGTCCTGGGTGACCTGCAGGCAGAGCTCGCGGGTGGGGACGACGACCAGGGCGCGGGGCGCGCCGCTCAGGGGCCGGTCGCCGGTGGAGATGCGCTGCAGCATCGGCACCCCGAACGCGAAGGTCTTGCCCATGCCGGTGCGGGCCTGGCCGATGACGTCGTCGCCGGCCAGGGCCATCGGCAGGGTCAGCTCCTGGATGGCGAAGGGACGTTCGATGCCCTTCTCGGCCAGCGCGCGGACGATCTCGTCGCGGACACCGAGTTGGGCGAAGGTGAGGTCAGTTGTGTGGGTGAGTGCGGTCATACGGCGGAAGGAAGCCTTTCGGTGACGATTCGGTTGTTGTCGGTTCTCTCGCGGTCACGCGCACACGAGTTCCGACTCCGAAGACGTCGCCGAGTCGCCGGCCCCACGCTCGGTTCGAGCGGGCTCATTCCAGGCGGGCCAGCACGTGCACGCACATTTCGCCGGTAGTGGCGGCAACGGTGTACAGCCAATACCTACGCACATGATAGCTGGTCGACAGCCGCCGACCATTTTCTGCTAATTCCGCCGACTACAGTGTTGCCATGACCCGGTCCTCCTGGCAGCCCTCCCAAGCCGACCAAGTGGACGATCCTCAGGGCCCCCGGCTGACGGCCGACCACCCCGGGGTCAACGAGTTGTTCGCGGTGCTGGCCTACGGCGAGATCGCCGCGTTCTACCGGCTCACCGACGAGGCCCGCATGGCCCCCAACCTGCGCGGACGCATCTCGATGGCCAGCATGGCCGCCGCCGAGATGGGCCACTACGAGCTGCTGCGCGACGCCCTGGAAAAGCGTGGGGTCGACGTGGTGGCGGCGATGTCGAAGTACGTGTCCGCGCTGGAGAACTACCACCGGCTGACCATGCCCAGCACGTGGCTGGAGGCGCTGGTCAAGACCTACGTCGGCGACGCCCTGGCGGCCGACCTGTACCTGGAGATCGCCGACGGCCTTCCCGACGAGATCGCCGACGTGGTGCGGGCGGCGCTGGCCGAGACGGGCCACTCCCAGTTCGTCGTGGCCGAGGTGCGCGCCGCGGTGACCGCCAGCGGCAAGCAGCGCAGCCGGCTGGCGCTGTGGTCACGCCGGCTGTTCGGTGAGGCGATCACCCAGACGCAGTACGTGCTGGCCGACCACGACGAGCTGGTCGACCTGGTGCTGTCGGGCGCCGGCGGTCTCGGCCAGCTGAACGCCTTCTTCGACCGGCTGCAGCAGACGCACGACCGGCGCATGCACGAGCTCGGCCTGGCCTGAGCCCTACCGGGTGCAGGTCGCCAGTGGCCCGTTGTTGGCCGAGGCCACCACGGTCTGACCGGACGCGTTCACGACCGAGCAGTTCAGCCGACCGTAGAAGCTGGTCGCCACCACCGACACCGTCTGGACCCCCGGGTTCAGCACGATCATCTTCGACCACGGCAGCGACACGTTGAACTCGGTCTGCGGGTAGCCCTGCGCGTCGGTGTAGACGACGTTGACCAGGTCCAGCAGCTGCTTCGAGCCGGTCACGCTGTAGACGACCGTGCGCGGGTCGAGGGTCGCCGCGGGCGGCGCGGCGACGGCCGGCGGCGGCGCGGCGGTGGGCGTCGGCACCAGCGGGGCCGTCGGGGGCACGGTGCTCGCGCTGCGCGGCGGCAGGGTGGTCAAGGTCTCGGGGGGCAGCGTCCGCGTCGGCGAGGCGCTCGGCGGCGCCGACGTCTTGGGAGCCGCAGATGAGGGCGTCGTCGACGTGACGGTCGGCACCGGCGCCCCGAGCGTGGCCTTCGTCGTCGCACTGTCGCCGCTGTTGATGATGACGGCGGTCGCGATCGCCCCGATGGCCACGACGGCGCCCAGGATTGCCGTCACCGGCCGCCAGCGAAACTCCGTGGGCCAGCCCGTCCAGCCGTACTCGCTCTCGGGAAAGGAGTCGGTGTCGTCGTTGTCCCAGGCGCCTTTGTCCGAGACGTCGGCGTCCCAGACGTCATCCTCCGGGTAGTCCCGGATCCGGTCGTCGAGGCGGGGCCCCATGTGCCACGTGGTGGTACCCATGGGGCCGAAGGTAATGATGTGAAAGCACGGCCGAGGCTCTCCATCGCGGCAGTCGATCCACCTGGAAGCGAATCGTTACGCGAGCGAGACCGGCGTTTCGCTCACCGCGAACCGCTGGGCGGGGGCCGCGGGGCGATGACGGGTACCCGCGTCCACTAGCCTGCTGCTGACAAGGTCTTCGGCTTGAACGCCATCGGAAGGGGTGACCGTGGAGGTCAAGATTGGTATCACGGACAGTCCGCGCGAGTTGGTCTTCGCCAGTGCGCAGACGCCCGCCGAGGTCGAGGAACTCGTCGGCGCCGCGCTCAAGCAGGGCTCGGGACTGCTCAGCCTGAGCGACGAGCGCGGCCGCCGTTTCCTGGTGGACAGCACCAAGATCGCATACGTGGAGATCGGCGCACCCGACGCGCGGCGCGTCGGCTTCGGCATCGGCGCGGAGGCGGCGCGGCTGGCCGCGAAGGTGTCTAAGAGCGAGTAAGCGGCACGTGTGACAGCCCGCCCCAGGCGAACTGCACGGTGCCCTCGACGGCGTCCGACTTCGAGATCGGGCGGTCCGAGTCCAGCCAGTACCGGGCGCAGTCGACGCTGATGCCGACCAACCCCACCGCGATCATCCGGGCGCGGTGAGGATCGAGCCCGGAATCGGCGCTGATCAGGGCGAACACCGCGTCGGTGCACGACTCGGTCGCGACGCGCACCTGCGCGGCCACCTCGGGCTCGGTCACATAGTCGTTCTCGAAGATCAGCCGGTAGCCCTGGCTGTCGTGCTCGATGAAGTCGAAGAACGCCTGCACGGCCGCGTGCAGCCGCTGCCGGTTGTCGGTGGTGGTGCGCAACGCCTGCTGCACCCCGGAGACCAGGTTCTCGACGTGCCGGGCGAGCACCGCCAGATACAGCTCCAGCTTGCTCGAAAAGTGTTGGTAGAGAACGGGCTTGCTCACACCGGCGCGCTCGGCGATCTCGTCCATGCCGGCCGCGTGGTAGCCGTGGTCGACGAAGACGTCGCTGGCGACCACCAGCAATTGGCCACGACGCTCGTCGCGTGGCAGCCGGTTGCCGCGCCGGTTCTGGGCCGCCACGCCAGCGTCCGTCCTGGCGCGGTCGGGCGACCTGACCGCGCGCCGCGCCGCCGTCTTGGCGAGATCGCTCATCGAGTCCTCATCTGATCGGTTGGCGGGTGGCCCCCCGAGCCCATCCGCGCTCGTCGCACAGACATTACTACTCGTGACGCTCCGGCGACCGCCATCGACGCCGGCGGGCGCGCCAAGGGCGGCCTTCCGGTTGGGCGGGTCCAAGCTGTGCAATCCTGGGCAAATGACGTCCCAGTGGCCCCCGCGCGGCACCGGTCGGGTGCCGATGCTGCGGGACGACTGGCGGGAACCCCTTCGCGCGCTGCGCGACCCGATCGGGCGGGACGACGGCCGCACCCGGGCCGACCGGGGCAGGCCGCGGCAGTGGCGCAAACAGACCAGGCTGGGCCGTTTCGTGTCCACCTACGGTTGGCGCGCCTACGCGCTGCCCGCCCTGGTGGTGCTCACCGCCGTGGTGATCTACCAGACGGTGACCGGCACCGCCGCGCCCAAGCCGGCGGCCACCCGGGCCATCGTGAATCCGCCGGCCATCGGCGCGGTGGGCACAGAGATCATCGACGCGCCGCCGCGCGGGCTCGCCGCCTTCGATGCCAACCTGCCGGCGGGGACGCTCCCCGCCGGCGGCCCGTTCACCGAGGCGGGCGACAAGACGTGGCACGTGGTGCCGGGCACCACCCCCCAGTTCGGGCAGGGCACCGCCAAGGTGTTCCGCTACACCGTCGAGGTCGAGAACGGCATCGACCCCACGATGTTCGGCGGCGACGACGCCTTCGCGCAGATGGTCGACCAGACGCTGTCGAACCCCAAGGGCTGGACGCATAACCCGCAGTTCGCGTTCATCCGGATCGACCAGGGCAAGCCCGACTTTCGCATCTCGCTCGTGTCGCCGGTGACCGTGCGCGAGGGGTGTGGCTACGAGTTCCGGCTCGAAACGTCCTGCTACAACCCGTCTTTCGGGGCGGACCGGCAGTCGCGGGTCTTCATCAACGAGGCGCGCTGGGTGCGCGGGGCCGTGCCGTTCGAGGGCGACGTCGGCTCGTACCGGCAGTACGTGGTCAACCACGAGGTGGGCCACGCGATCGGCTACGTGCGCCATGAGGCCTGCGATGTGCAGGGCGGCCTCGCGCCGGTGATGATGCAGCAGACGTTCTCGACGTCCAACGACGACGCCGCCAAGTTCGACCCCGACGTCGTCAAGGCCGACGGCAAGACCTGCCGGTTCAACCCCTGGCCGTATCCGATCGCCTAGGGCGCCTGCTCGACGCCGAGCGTCACGCCAGCGCGACCGTCGACGCCGAACGTCACGCTGGCGTGACCGTCGGCGCCGGACTACAAGCCGGAGCGCGCGCCTAGGATCGGGGATGTCTGGTCGACCGAGGAGAATTTCGGTGTCACTGCCGCCATTGGTGCAGCCCGCGGCCGGGCTGACCCGTGAAGAGGTGGCCCGCTACAGCCGCCACCTGATCATCCCCGACCTGGGCCTGGACGGGCAGAAGCGGCTCAAGAACGCCCGCGTGCTCGTGATCGGGGCGGGCGGGCTCGGGGCGCCGACGCTGCTGTACCTGGCCGCCGCGGGCGTCGGCACCATCGGCATCGTCGACTTCGACACCGTCGACGAGTCCAACCTGCAGCGGCAGATCATCCACGGCGTGGCCGACGTCGGGCGCGCCAAGGCGCAGTCGGCGCGCGACTCGATCGCCGCGATCAACCCGCTGGTGGACGTGCGCCTGCACGAGTTCCGGCTGGACGCTGGCAACGCCGTCGACCTCTTCGCGCAGTACGACCTGATCGTCGACGGCACCGACAACTTCGCCACCCGCTACCTCGTCAACGACGCCGCGGTGCTCGCCGGCAAGCCGTACGTGTGGGGATCGATCTACCGGTTCGAGGGTCAGGTGTCGGTGTTTTGGGAGGACGCCCCGGACGGTCGCGGCCTCAACTACCGCGACCTCTACCCGGAGCCACCCCCGGCCGGCAGCGTGCCGTCGTGCGCCGAGGGCGGGGTGCTCGGGATCGTCTGCGCTTCCATCGCCTCGGTGATGGGCACCGAGGCGATCAAGCTGATCGCCGGAATCGGCGAGCCGCTGCTCGGCCGGCTCATGCTCTACGACGCCCTGGAGATGACCTACCGCACCATCACGATCCGCAAGGACCCGTCGGCGCCCACGATCACCGGGCTGGTCGATTACGAGCAGCTCTGCGGAACCGCGCCCGCCGACGCGCCGACCAACTCCACGATCACCCCGGGCGAGCTGCGCGCGTTGCTGGACTCCGGGGCGGACCTAGCGCTGATCGACGTCCGCGAGCCCGCCGAGTGGGACATCGTGCACATCGACGGCGCCCAGCTCATCCCGAAATCGCTGATCAGCTCCGGTGAAGGCCTGGCGCAACTGCCGCACGACCGGACGCCGGTGCTCTACTGCAAGACGGGCGTCCGCTCCGCCGAGGCGCTGGCCGTCGTCAAAAGGGCCGGATTCGCCGACGCGGTGCATTTGCAGGGCGGCATCGTCGCCTGGGCCGAACAGATGCAGCCCGACATGGTCATGTACTGAACCTTTGAGGGGTAGCGCCTCCATTACGCTACGCATGTGATCGTCGAGCCACCGCCGGAGCATGTGCTGGCGGCGTTCGGCTTGGCGGGCGTCACCCCCGCCCCGCTCGGGCCCGGATGGGAGGGCGGCTGGCGGTGCGGCGAGGTCGTCCTGTCGACCGTGCCCGACCATGCGCGGGCGGCCTGGTCGGCGCGGGTGCGCGAGACCCTGTTCGTCGACGGCGTGCGGTTGGCCCGCCCGGTGCGCTCGACCGACGGCCGCTACGTGGTGTCGGGATGGCGGGCCGACACCTTCGTCGCCGGCGTGCCGGAGCCCCGCCACGACGAGGTGGTTTCGGCGGCGGTCCGCCTGCACGAGGCGACGGGCAAACTCGAGCGACCGCGGTTCCTCACGCAGGGGCCGACGGCGCCGTGGGGTGAGGTGGACGTCTTCATCGCCGCCGACCGCGCGGCCTGGGAGGAGCGCCCCCTGGCGTCGGTGCCGCCGGGCGCGCGCACGGCGCCCGCGTCCGCGGACGCCGAGCGGTCGGTGGAGTTGATCGAACAGCTCGCCCGGCTGCGCAAGCCGACGCGCAGTCCCAACCAGTTGGTGCACGGCGACCTCTACGGCACAGTGCTTTTCGTGGGCACGGCGGCGCCGGGGATCACCGACATCACGCCGTACTGGCGACCCGCGTCCTGGGCGGCGGGCGTGGTCGTGGTCGACGCGCTGTCGTGGGGCGAGGCCGACGACGGGCTCATCGAACGCTGGAGCGCGCTACCGGAATGGCCGCAGATGTTGTTGCGCGCCTTGATGTTTCGGCTCGCCGTCCATGCGCTGCACCCGCGTTCGACCGCCGAGGCGTTTCCCGGCCTGGCCCGCACCGCGGCGCTGGTCCGCTTGGTGCTCTAGCGGTTTACGCCACGCCGAAACAGGACGCGACACCGTCGATTTCGACGGTCTATGCGGGATCCGGGAATTCGTAGCGGACCTCGCGCAGCGCCACCCTGCCGTCGTCGGCGAGCACGCCCTCGGCCCGCAGCAGCTCCAGCTGGCGAGCCCTCAGGTGCGGCGCGGGGCGTCCGGACGCGGTGATCACGCGGTGCCACGGCAGGTCCGAGGAGTCCGTCCGCATGATCCAGCCGACGATGCGGGGACTGGAAAGCCCTGCGACGGCGGCGATGTCGCCATAGGTGACGACCCGCCCGGCGGGTATCGCCGCGACCAGCGCGCGCACCAGCTCGACCTGCTCGTCGGTGATCGCGGCCACGATCAGCCGGCCAGCTTGCGGACCAGCGCGGCGACCTCCGCGGGCTTGGCGTAGGGCACCATGTGGTTGCAGTCGAAGTCCAGCAGCTCGAAATCGGAGCCCAGGCGGTGGCGCAGCCCCGCGATCAGCCGGTCGCCGACGTAGGGCGGCGAGGTCCGCTTCGCCCGAACCAGCGTCGTCGCCGTCCCGGGCTGCGGCAGCACGAGGTCGCGCGCCAGCTCGCTCCAGTACGACATCATCGCCGGCAGGCTGATTCGCCACCCGTATCGCCCGCCGGGCAGTTCGACCAGGTGCTCGCCGAGCTCGGCGTCGAGCAGGGCGGGGTCCACGTCCGCCCAGGCGCCTGTCGCCTTCTCCATCCGGGCCTCGGCCGCGTCGGGGTAGTCGGGGGACGACAGCATCGCCTCGGCGATGTCGCGCATCCAGCCGCCGTCCAGCCCCGCGGCCGGGTCGAGGAGTAGCAACCCCTTGACGCGGTCCGGGCGCGCCGCGGCCAGGTGCAGCGCGATCGCGCCGCCGAAGGAGTGGCCGACCACCACCACCGGCCCGTCAGCCTCCTCGTCGAGCAGCGCCGCCAGCGCCTCGGCGTTGGCGTCGATGGTCCAGGGCGCCGCCCACGACGACCGGCCATGACCCAGCACGTCGGGCGCCGCGATCGTCAGCTCGGGCAGGTAGCCGGCCAGGTGCTGCCAGCGCTGCCCGTGGCCGGTCAATCCGTGGATCGCCAACACCTGCGTGGGCCCGGGCGGGCCGTAGCGGTGCACGTGCAGCTCAGCGATTGTCATCCCAGTCGTCTTCGGCGGGGACGACGTACGCCTGTTCGATCACGTCCGCCTCGTTGGCCTCGCGCTCCCCGGCGGTCAGGTATTCGGTGTCCAAGCCCGTGTCGTCCTCGTCGACGGGTTGTTGTTGTTCGACGGCGTCGCCCTCGGGCGCTTCGTCGATGGGAAAGCCGCGCTCGACGTCTTCCACTTTCCGACCCCTTCCATGTTGTCGCCCTCCAGCGTAGGAGCCGGCTTGTCGTACCCCAGTGGTTGCATGCAGCCATGCCACACACCTGGGACGACGAGGCGGCCGCCCTGCTGGCCCCGCAGCTGCGCGGGATGGTGCGCGTCCTGGGCGGTCCGGGCACCGGGAAGAGCAGCTTACTGGTCGACGCCGCGGTCGCCCGGATCCGGTCGGGCGCCGACCCGGAATCGGTTCTGCTGCTTACGGGTTCGGGTCGCATCGGGACCGGGGCGCGCAGCGCCCTGACCACGGAGCTGCTCGGGGCGCGCGGCGCGGGTGCGGTGCGGGCCGCGGTGCGTGAGCCGCTGGTGCGCACGGTGCACAGCTACGCGTACGCGGTCCTGAGGCGGGCCGCGCAACGCGGCGGGGACGCGCCGCCGCGGCTGGTCACCAGCGCCGAGCAGGACGCCATCATCCGGGAGTTGCTGGCCGGCGACCTCGAGGACGGTCCCCGCGCGGCCGCCGCCTGGCCGGCCCACCTGCGCCCCGCCCTGGCCACCGCCGGGTTCGCCACCGAACTGCGAAACCTGTTGGCCCGGTGCGCGGAACGCGGCGTGGACCCGCAGGAGCTCGAGCGGCTGGGCCGCCGCAGCCGACGCCCGGAATGGGTGGCCGCCGGTCAGTTCGCGCGCCAGTACGAGCAGGTGATGCTGCTGCGGGCGGCAGTGGGAACCGCGGCGCCGCAGGCGACCACACCGGCGCTCGGGGCCGCCGAGCTGGTGGGCGCCGCCCTGGAGGCGTTCGCGGTCGACCCCGCCCTGCTGGCGGCCGAACGCGCCCGGGTGCGCATCCTGCTGGTCGACGACGCCCAGCAGCTCGATCCGCAGGCGGCGCGCCTGGTCCGCGCGCTCGCCGAGGGTCCCGACCTCGCGCTGATCGCCGGCGACCCCCACCAGGCGGTGTTCGGCTTCCGCGGCGGCGGGTCGGCCGGCCTGCTGGGCGACTATCCCCCGCAAGCGGGTGGTGCCCCCACGCCGCAGCTGACGCTGACGTCGTCGCACCGCTGCGCCCCGGCGGTGGCGCGTGCCGTCACGGGCATCGCCCGCCGGCTGCCGGGCAGCCCCGCAGGCAAAGGAATCGACGGCACCGGTCCCGAGGAGGGGTCGGTCACCGTGCGCCTGGCCGCGTCGGCGCACGCCGAGGCCGCGCTGATCGCCGACACGCTTCGGCGCGCACACCTGATCGACGGCGTCCCGTGGTCGCAGATGGCGGTCGTCGTCCGCTCGGTACCGCGGGCGGGCACCCAGCTGCCCCGCGCGCTGGCGGCCGCCGGGGTGCCGGTCGCGGCCCCGGCGGCCAGCGCACCGCTGGCCGGCCAGCCGGCAGCCGCGGCGCTGCTCACCGTGCTGGCCGCGACAGCCGACGGGCTCGACGGCGAGCGGGCGCTGGCGTTGCTGACCGGCCCGATCGGTCGCGTCGACCCCGTCTCCCTGCGGCAGCTGCGACGGAAACTGCAGCGCGCCAACCCCGATCGGTCGCCGGCCGACTTCGCCACGCTGCTCGTCGAGTCGCTGTCCGCCGACACCGGCGCGCAGTCCCGGCCGCTGCAGCGGGTGCGCGCGGTGCTCGACGCGGCCGCGCGCTGTCATCGCGCCGGCCAAGATCCGCGCTACGTCCTCTGGGCGGCCTGGCACCGCGCCGGTCTGCAGCGCCGCTGGCTGTTGGCCGCCGAGCGCGGCGGCCCCGCTGGCGCCCAGGCCGCCCGCGACCTGGCGGCGGTGACCGCGCTGTTCGACGTCACCGACGACTACGTCTCCCGCACGTCCGGCGCGACGCTGCGGGGTCTGGTCGAGCACGTCGCTGCGCTGCAGCTGCCGGCCGCCGCCCGCGACGCCGGGTGCGCACCCGAGCGGGTGAGCATCCTCAGCGCGCATGCCGCGCTGGGGCACGAATGGGACCTCGTGGTCGTCGCCGGCCTGCAGGATGGCCTGTGGCCCAACACCGTTCCGCGCGGCGGCGTGCTGGGCACCCAGCGGTTGCTGGACATGATGGACGGTGTCGGCGGCGACGCGTCGGTGCGGGCGCCGCTGCTGAGCGAGGAACGCCGCCTGCTGGTGGCGGCGATGGGCCGGGCCCGTCGCCGGTTGGTGGTCACGGCCGTTGACAGCGAGTCCGACGGCACCGACCTGGGCACCGCGCTGCCCTCGGAGTTCTTCCACGAGATCGCGCGGCTGGCCGACGCCGATGCGCCCGTCGATCAGCCGGTTGCCACGCCGCGGGTGTTGTCCGCCGCCGCGCTCGTGGGGCGGTTGCGCGGCGTCGTGTGTGCGCCCGACGGGAGCGTCGACGAGGATGAGAGGCGCTGCGCCGCTGCGCAACTGGCCCGCCTGGCCGGGGCCGGCGTGCCCGGCGCCGACCCGGCGGGCTGGCACGGCATGGCGCCGGTCAGCACCGGCGAACCGCTGCGGGACGCCGACGACCCCGTCACGTTGACGCCCTCGAGTCTGCAGACGCTCAACGACTGCCCGCTGCGGTGGCTGGCCGAGCGGCACGGCGGGGCGAACGGTCGCGACCTGCGGTCCGCCCTCGGGTCGGTGGTGCACGCGCTGATCGCCGAATCGTCAAGCGGGGGAGCGGAACTCGTGGCCGAGCTGGAGCGCGCCTGGAAGCACCTGCCCTTCGACGCCGAGTGGCACTCCGCCAACGAGCTGGCCCGGCACCGCGCGATGATCGAGGCGTTCGTCGAGTGGCGACAGCACAGCCGCGGCGAGCTGACCGAGGTCGGCGTCGAGGTCGAGATCGACGGAACCCTGCCCGCGACGCGCGGCGCCGGTGTTCTAGGCGGCGAGATCCGGGTGCGCGGCCGCGTCGACCGCCTCGAACGCGACGCGGCCGGCCGGCTGGTGATCGTCGACATCAAGACGGGGCGGACGCCGGTCAGCAAGGACGACGCCCGTCGGCACGCCCAGCTGGCGATGTACCAGCTGGCGGTGGCCGAAGGCCTGGTCGGGGCCGGCGACGAGCCCGGTGGGGCCCGGCTGGTCTATCTGGGAAAGACCGGGGCATCCGGCGCCACGCAACGTCAGCAGGATCCCCTCACCGCCGAAGCCCGTGACGAATGGCGTGAGCTCGTCCGGCAGGCGGCCGACGCGACGGCCGGACCCGAGTTCACCGCGCGGCGCAACGACGGGTGCAGCCATTGCCCGCTGCGGCCCAGCTGCCCCGCCCACACGGAGGACGCACGATGAATCCCCGCTACACCCCGACCGAACTCGCTTGCGCCCTCGGGCTTTTCCCGCCCACCGATGAACAGGCTGCGGTCATCGCCGCGCCGCCGGGCCCGCTGGTCGTCATCGCCGGCGCCGGCGCCGGCAAGACCGAGACGATGGCCGCCCGGGTGGTGTGGCTGGTCGCCAACGGCTACGCCGAGCCGGGCCAGGTGCTGGGGTTGACGTTCACCCGCAAGGCCGCGGGCCAGCTGCTGCGCAGGGTGCGGTCCCGGTTGGCCCGGCTGGGCGGGATCGCGGGCCCTGCGGCCGCCGACGCGGCGGGCACCCCCGTCGTCAGCACCTATCACGCCTTCGCCGGTTCGCTGCTGCGCGAGCACGGCCTGCTCCTGCCCGTCGAGCCCGACACCCGCCTGCTCGGTGAAACCGAGTTGTGGCAGCTGGCTTTCGACGTGGTCACCCGCTACCGCGGAAGGCTGAGCACCGACAAGACGCCGGCCGCGGTCACCTCGATGGTGCTGCGGTTGTGGGGCCAGCTCTCCGAGCACCTGGTCGACACCGGGCTACTGCGCGACACCCACCTCGAGCTCGAGCGGCTGATCCACACCCTGCCGGCCGCCCCCTACCAGCGCGACCGCGGTCCGAACCAGTGGCTGCTGCGGCTGCTGGCCACCCAGACCGAGCGAGCGGAACTCGTGCCGCTGCTCGATGCCCTGCAGGAGCGGATGCGGGCCGAGAGGGTGATGGACTTCGGGGTGCAGATGGCGTCGGCGGCGCGCCTGGCGGCGACCTTCCCGCAGGTCGGCGAGGACCTGCGCAACCGCTACCGCGTGGTGCTGCTCGACGAGTACCAGGACACCGGGCACGCCCAGCGCGTCGCGCTGTCGGCCCTGTTCGGCGGCGGGGTCGACGACGGGCTGGCGCTGACGGCCGTCGGCGACCCCATCCAGTCGATCTACGGCTGGCGCGGCGCATCGGCGACCAACCTGCCGCGCTTCACCACCGACTTCCCGCGGTCCGACGGCACCCCGGCGCCGACGCTGGAGCTGCGGACCAGCTGGCGCAACCCCCCGAACGCCCTGCGGGTGGCCAACGCCATCTCGGCGGAGGCCCGGCGCCGATCGGTGGCGGTGCACGAGTTGCGGCCCCGCCCGGATGCGCCTCCCGGGACGGTCCGGTGCGCCCTGCTCGCCGACGTCGTCGCCGAGCGCGAGTGGATCGCCGACCAGATCGCCGCGCGATATCACCCGGCCGGCGCCGAGGGCGCCGCCCCGCCGACCGCCGCCGTGCTGGTGCGCCGCAACGCCGACGCCGCGCCGATCGCCGCCGCCCTGACCGCGCGCGGGATCCCGGTCGAGGTGGTGGGTCTCGCGGGACTGCTGTCCGTCCCCGAGGTCGCGGACGTCGTCGCGATGCTGCGCCTGGTCGCCGACCCGACGGCGGGCGCGGCGGCCATGCGGGTGCTGACCGGCCCGCGGTGGCGCCTGGGCGGCCGGGACGTCGCCGCGCTGTGGCGGCGCGCACAGGCCCTCGGCGGGGAGCCGGCGGACGACGCGGCGTCGGCCGAGTCGATTGCCAGGGCCGCCGGCCCGGACGCCGACCGGGCCTGCCTGGCGGACGCCATCAGCGACCCGGGCCCCGCGGGGCCGTACTCGCCGGCGGGGTATGCGCGGATCACTGCGCTCGCCGCCGAGCTGAGCGCCCTGCGGGGCCACCTCGGCCACTCGCTGCCCGACCTCGTGGCCGAGGTGCGGCGCGTGCTGGGAATGGACTGTGAGGCCCGCGCCTCGGCCGGGGCGGCCGCCGGGTGGACCGGGGCGGAACACCTCGATGCGTTGGCCGACGTCGTCGCCGGATACGCCGAGCGTGCCGGCGCCGGCGGCCGGGGGCCCGAGGGGACGGCCTCGGTCGCCGGCCTGCTCGCTTACCTGGACGCCGCCGAGGCGGTCGAGAACGGCCTACCGCCCGCGGCGACGGCCGTGGCGCGCGACCGCGTGCAGGTGCTCACCGTGCACTCGGCCAAGGGGCTGGAGTGGCAGGTGGTCGCGGTGGCGCACCTGTCGGGTGGGGTGTTCCCGTCGACCGCGTCGCGAAGCAGCTGGCTCACCGACGCCGCCGAGCTGCCGCCCCTGCTGCGCGGCGACCGGTCCTCGGCCGGGTCGCTGGGCATTCCCGTGCTCGACAGCTCGGACGTCACCGACCGCAAGCAGTTGTCGGACCGGATCGCCGAGCACCGCCGCCGCCTGGACCAGCGGCGCGTCGACGAGGAGCGCCGGTTGTTGTATGTCGCGATCACGCGGGCGGAGGACACGCTGCTGGTCTCCGGCCATCGGTGGGGCGCCACCGGCATCAAGCCGCGGGGCCCGTCGGAGTTCCTCTGCGAACTCAAGGATGTGATCGAGTGGGCGGCGGCGGGCGAACCCTGCGGGGTGGTCGAACACTGGGCACCCGCGCCAGCGGACGGCGAACAGAACCCGTTGCGCGACAACGTGATCGAGGCGGTGTGGCCTGCCGACCCCCTGGCCGGGCGCCGCGGTGACGTCGAACGGGGGGCGGACATGGTGGCCCGGGCGATGGCGGGCGACATGGCGGAGGCCGGCACCGACGCCGAGGGCTGGGCGGCGGACGTCGACGCATTGCTCGCGGAACGGGAACGCTCGGCCGCGGCACCCGCCCCCGGCCTGCCGAGCCAGGTGTCGGTGAGCGGCCTGGTCGACCTGGCGCGCGATCCCGTGGCCGCGGCGCAGCGGCTGCTGCATCGACTGCCGACGCGTCCGGAGCCACACGCGTTGCTGGGCAACGCCTTTCACGCGTGGGTGCAGAAGTTCTACGGCGTCGAGTGGTTGTTCGACCTCGGCGACCTGCCCGGCGCGGCGGACTCCGACGTCGGCGACGCGAAGGAGCTGGCGGCCCTGCAGGCCTCGTTCGCTCAATCCGACTGGGCGGCAAGAACTCCCGTAGCCATCGAGGTGCCGTTCGAGATGCCGATCGGCGACACGGTGGTGCGTGGCCGCATCGACGCGGTCTTCGCCGACGCGGACGGCGGCGCCACGGTCGTCGACTGGAAGACCGGCGAACCGCCGCGCGGAGCGGAGGCCATGCGTCAGGCCGCGGTGCAGCTGGCCGTCTATCGCATGGCGTGGGCCGCCTTGTCCGGACTGCCGGAAACGTCGGTACGCACGGCCTTCTACTACGTGCGCACGGGCGCCACCGTCGCCCCCGACGACCTGCCGGGGCCGGAAGAGCTGGCCGGGCTGCTCGCCGTCGACGCACGGGGGGCCCGGTGAGCGTGGTTTCATTGAGTCGTGCGTGTCACCTGCGCTGCGGTTCAGCCGACGACGGGCCAACGTGGGCAACGGTAGGTCGCGCAAGCTCACCGGCCTGGACGAAACGCTGTCCGCCCAGCCCGGTCACCAACTGGTCGGCGTCGTGCGCATCCCCGAGGAGCACGCGAGCCCGTTCCGGGTCATCGCCCGCCGGGTGGCGATCGCGTTGCTGGTGCTGTTCGCCGCCGCCGTCATCGTCTACCTCGACCGCAACGGCTACCGCGACCTCCGGGGCCAGCGGCTGACCTTTCTGGATTGCGTGTATTTCTCGGCGGTGTCGCTGTCGACCACCGGCTACGGCGACATCACCCCGTTCACCGAGACCGCGCGCCTCACGCACACCGTGATCTTCACCCCGTTGCGGATCGCGTTCCTGGCCGTGCTGGTCGGTACGACGCTCGAGGTGCTCTCGGAGCGCTCCCGGCAGGCGTGGAAGATTCAGCGTTGGAGGACCAGAGTGCGCAACCACACCATCGTCATCGGCTACGGCACCAAGGGGAAGACGGCGGTCGCCGCGATCCTCGGCGACGAGGCCGCCCAGGGCGAGGTGGTCGTCGTCGACACCGACCGGACCGTCCTGGAGAACGCGGCCGCCGCCGGGCTGGTCACGGTGCACGGCGACGCCACGAAATTCGACGTGCTGCGCCTCGCCGGCGCCCAGCACGCCGCCTCGATCGTCGTCGCCACCAACCGCGACGACACCGCGGTGCTCGTCACCCTGACCGCGCGGGAACTCGCGCCGAAAGCCAAGATCGTCGCGTCGATCCGCGAAGCGGAGAATCAGCACCTGTTGCAGCAGTCGGGCGCGGATTCGGTGGTGGTGTCCTCGGAGACGGCGGGCCGGCTGCTCGGGCTGGCCACCAGCACGCCCAGCGTCGTGGAGATGATCGAGGACCTGCTGACGCCGGACGCCGGGCTGGCGATCGCCGAACGAGAGGTCGAGCAGACCGAGGTCGGGGGATCGCCCCGCCATCTGCGCGACATCGTGCTGGGGGTCGTGCGCGACGGTCACCTGTTGCGCATCGGCGCGCCGGAGGTGGACGCCATCGAGGCGACCGACCGGCTGCTCTACATCAAGACCGCGGGGCACTGATGGCGATCGCAAGCGCGGCGAAGCCGGGCGAGGCGGGTCGCCATCAGGCAGGGGCGATCGCAAGCGCGGCGAAGCCGGGCGCAGCGGGTCGCCGCGAGGGGCACTGATGGCGATCGCGGACTTTCGTCTCCGCGAGGTTCCGTTGCTCTCGCGCGTCGGCGCCGACCGGGCCGACCAGTTGCGCACCGATGTCGAGGCCGCCGCGGCCGGGTGGGCGGAAGCGGTTCTGCTGCGGGTGGATTCGCGCAATCAGGTGTTGGTCGCCAACGGCCGGGTGGTGCTCGGCGCGGCGGCCGACGCCGCGGACGCGCCGCCGCCGGACGCGGTGTTTTTGGGCCGCCTCGAGGACGGCCGCCACGTGTGGGCGATGCGGGGACCGTTGCAGGCGCCCGACGACCTCGGCGTGCAGGCCGAGGTGCTGAACCTGCGCAGCCTCGGCCCGATCTTCGACGACACCAGCAGCCAACTGGTCTCGTCGGCCATCGCGCTGCTCAATTGGCATGACCGCGCACGCTTCAGCCCGGTGGACGGCTCGCCGACCCGGCCGGCGCGGACGGGCTGGGCGCGCGTCAACCCGGTCACCGGCCACGAGGAGTTCCCGCGGATCGATCCGGCGGTGATCTGCCTGGTGCACGACGGCGGTGACCGCGTGGTGCTGGCCCGTCAGGCGGTGTGGCCCGAGCGGATGTTCTCCCTGCTGGCCGGATTCGTCGAGGCGGGGGAGTCGTTCGAGGCCTGCGTCGCGCGGGAGATCCGCGAGGAGATCGGGCTGACGGTGCACGACGTGCGCTACCTGGGCAGCCAGCCCTGGCCGTTCCCCCGCTCCCTGATGGTCGGCTTCCACGCCGTGGGCGATCCCGCCGAGGACTTCGCGTTCAACGACGGCGAGATCGCCGAGGCCAGGTGGTTCACCCGCGACGAGGTGCGCACCGCTTTGCAGGCCGGCGACTGGAGCAGCTCCTCGACGTCGAATCTGCTTCTGCCCGGGTCGATTTCGATCGCGCGTGTGATCATCGAGTCCTGGGCGGAGCTCGACTGAGCCGCTACCTGATGCGGGCGGGGTCCGTCAACCCGCGGTTTCTGCCAGCTTCGCCTTGACCTGGGCCAGGCTGGGGTTGGTGAGGGCGGACCCGTCGGCGAACTTGACCGTCGGCACCGTCCGGTTGCCGCCGTTGACGGAGCCGACGAACTCGGCCGCGGCCGGGTCCTGCTCGATATCGACCGTGTCGTACGGGATGCCGTTGGACTTCAGCGCCGTCATCAGCCGGTGGCAGTAACCACACCAGGACGTCGTGTACACCGTGAGTGCAGCGTTGGTCATGACTCGTTAACGTAGCCCGGTGACAATAGATTCCGAGTGGGCGGCCCCGGCAAAACCCGGCGACGCGCACGCGGCGCGGCGACGATGTGTCGGCCGTCCCTGCCAAGATGGCAGCCATGCCGATGGTCGTTGAACCCCTGACTGCCGGTCTCGACGACGAGCAGCGCGAGGCCGTCCTTGCCCCGCGCGGTCCGGTCTGCGTGCTCGCCGGCGCGGGCACCGGCAAGACGCGCACGATCACCCACCGCATCGCGCAGCTGGTCGCCGGCGGCCACGTCGCGGCCGGGCAGGTCCTGGCGGTCACGTTCACGCAGCGGGCCGCGGGGGAGATGCGCTCCCGGCTGCGCGCGCTCGACAACGATTCCGGGGTGGGCGCCGTCCAGGCCCTGACGTTCCACGCCGCCGCGCACCGCCAGCTCCGGTACTTCTGGCCCCGCGTCGTGGGCGACACCGGATGGCAGCTGCTGGACAGCAAGTTCGCCGTCGTCGCCCGCGCCGCCAACCGGTCGAGGATCAACGCCAGCACCGACGACGTGCGCGACCTGGCCGGCGAGATCGAATGGGCCAAGGCGTCGCTGATCAGCCCCGAGCAGTACCCGGACGCCGTCGCCGCCGCCGGCCGGGACATCCCGCTCGACGCCGCCCAGATCGCCGGCGTCTACGCCGCATACGAGGCGCTGAAGACCCGCGACGAATCCGTCACCCTGCTCGACTTCGACGACCTCCTGCTGCACACCGCGGCCGCGATCGAGAACGACCCGGCGGTGGCCGAGGAATTCCGCGACCGCTACCGCTGCTTCGTCGTCGACGAGTACCAGGACGTCACCCCGCTGCAGCAACGGGTCCTCGAGGCGTGGCTGGGCGGCCGGGACGACGTGACCGTCGTCGGCGACGCCAACCAGACCATCTACTCCTTCACCGGGGCCTCGCCGCGGTTCCTGCTGGACTTCTCACGCCGGTTTCCCGACGCCACCGTGGTCCGCCTCGAGCGCGACTACCGGTCCACCCCGCAGGTGGTGTCGCTGGCCAACCAGGTGATCGCGGCGGCCCGCGGGCGGGTCGCCGGCAGCAAGCTGCACCTGGTCGGCCAGCGCCGGCCGGGCCCGGCCCCGACGTTCCGCGAGTATCCCGACGAGACCGCCGAGGCCGCGGCCGTCGCCGCGTCCATCGCGCAGCTGATCGAGGCGGGCACCGCGGCGTCGGAGATCGCCGTGCTCTACCGGGTCAACGCCCAGTCGGAGATCTACGAGGAGGCGCTGACGGAGGCCGGCATCGCCTACCAGGTCCGCGGCGGCGAGGGCTTCTTCACCCGACAGGAGATCAAGCAGGCGCTGTTGGCGCTGCAGCGCGCGGCCGGCCGCGGCGACGGCCCGGACCTCAGCGGGCCCCTGCCCGAGGTGGTGCGCGCCGTCCTCGAGCCGCTGGGCCTGACCGCGGAACCGCCCACCGGCACCCGCGCCCGCGACCGCTGGGACGCGCTGAGCGCACTGGCCGAACTGGTGGACGCCGAAGTGGCGCAGCGTCCCGGGCTCGATTTGCCGGGCCTGCTCGCCGAGCTGCGGACGCGCGCCGACTCGCGGCACCCGCCGGTGGTGCAGGGTGTCACGCTGGCCTCGTTGCACGCCGCCAAGGGGCTGGAGTGGGACGCGGTGTTCCTCGTCGGCCTGGCCGACGGCACACTGCCTATCTCGCACGCGCTGTCCCACGGCCCCGAGAGCGAGGCCGTCGAGGAAGAGCGCCGCCTGCTGTACGTGGGGATCACCCGGGCGCGGGTCCACCTGTCGCTGAGCTGGGCGCTGGCCCGCAACCCGGGCGGCCGGCAGAGCCGCAAGCCGTCGCGGTTCCTCAACGGCATCGCGCCGCAGGCCCGGTCCGAGCCCGGTCCGGGCAAGTCGCGGCGCAATCGGGCCGCCGCGACCCGCTGCCGGATCTGCAACCGCGACCTGACGACGCCTGCCGCGGTCATGCTGCGCCGGTGTGAGACCTGCGCCGCCGACATCGACGAGGACCTGCTGCTGCGGCTCAAGGCGTGGCGGCTGGAGGTGGCCAAGGAGCAGAAGGTGCCCGCCTACGTCGTCTTCACCGACAACACGCTGATCGCGATCGCCGAACTGCTGCCCGACGACGAGAAGGCGCTCGTCGCGATCCCGGGCATCGGCGCGCGCAAGCTCGAACAGTACGGGCCCGACGTGCTGGAGCTGGTCCGCGGGCGCTGACGGGCGCGGGCCGCGGCGCCTGGCGTAAACGCGCAGGTCAGAAATTCGGTTGTGTCCATCACGGGCGGCCGTCTACCCTCGAACAGGCCGACAGTCGCAGCGAGAGGAGGGTGGCCAGCATGATCAACGACGCGTTCGTAACGGTCGCGGCCGGCTCCTTGCGCACCACCGTGCTGTCCGCGCGCACCTTCCATGCCGCCCACGCCGCCGTACCGGCGGCCGCTGCAAAGCATGCCGCCGCGACCGACGCGTCCGTGGATCGGGGGCACACCTAAGCCCCACACCACCCCAATGGCCACGGACCCGAAGTCACCAGGATCCGTGGCCATAGTCGTTCTCAGAGGAAAAACTCCCTGGTCCGGATCACCGCAGAAGGACACACTGACCAGGAAGTAGATGCACATGCCGGCACCGACCCTCCGAAGACAGCCCCTGCCGTGTCACGCCGGCGACCCCGACCTGTGGTTCGCCGACGCCCCCGCCGACCTCGAGCGGGCCAAGGCGCTCTGCGCGGACTGCCCGATCCGGCGGCAATGCCTGGCGGCTGCCGTACAGCGCGCCGAACCGTGGGGTGTGTGGGGTGGCGAGATCTTCGACCGCGGCTCCGTCATCAGCTACAAACGCCCGCGCGGGCGGCCCCGCAAGGACGCGGTGGCCGCCTGACGACCCGCGCTAGACGGCGGCGGTATCCGGCCCGGCGAACCCGGGGATCAGCTCTTCCGAGAGCTGCTTGATCGGCACGTGCGCGTCCAACTGGCACAGGATCGCGGCCACCGACGAGATGACGCGCATCGGGATGGCCAGCTTGGGCGGCAGGTCCATCTGCCGGGCCGTCTTGATCTGCGACACCGACCGGTCGATCTGCACAGCGGTCATCTTCTGCAGCCACTTACGCGTGTAGTGGAAGACGTCGACCTCGATGGGCTCGACGTACTGGCGCAGCATCTCCTCGATGTCGTTGACCGACACCTGCTGGCCCTTCTGGATGAACCCGACCTTCTCCATGGTGGGCAGCAGGACCTCGTAGTCCTTGTCGCGGGCCGCCCGCATGATGACGCCGAGCTCGAGCGGAAAGCCGTCGGGCAGGGGCGCGACGGCGCCGAAGTCGATGACGCCCATCCGGCCGTCGGCCAGCAGCATGAAGTTTCCGGGGTGGGCGTCACCGTGCATCATGCCCACGCGGCGGGGCGCGTCGAAGGTGAGCTCGGTGAGCCGGGTGCCGATGAGGTCGCGCTGTTCGGGCGTGCCGTTGCGGATGATGTCGGCCATGTGCATGCCGTCGATCCACTCCTGGATCACCACCTTCGGCGCGCTCGCGACGATGTGCGGCACGGCGAAATGCGGGTGGCCCTGGTACCCCTTGGCGAACGCGCGCTGGTTGTCCGCCTCCAGGCGGTAGTCGAGTTCCATCTCGGTGCGCTCGATCAGCTCGTCGACCACGCCCTGCACGTCGGCGCCGGGGGAGAGCTGCTTGAGCACACCGACCATCCGCTGCATGGTCTTGAGGTCCGCGCGCAGCGCCTCGTCGGCGCCCGGGTACTGGATCTTGACGGCCACCTCGCGCCCGTCCGACCACACCGCCTTGTGCACCTGGCCGATGCTGGCCGAGGCGACCGGTGTGTCGTCGAACGACGTGAAGCGCTCCCGCCACTTGGTGCCCAGCTGGGCGTCGAGCACCCGGTGGACCTTATGCGCCGGCAGGGGCGGGGCGTCCTTCTGCAGCTTGGTCAAGGCCTCGCGGTAGGGCTCGCCGTACTCCTCGGGGATCGCGGCTTCCATCACCGACAGCGCCTGGCCGACCTTCATCGCGCCGCCCTTGAGCTCACCCAGGACGGTGAACAACTGGTTCGCGGCCTTCTCCAGCATCTCGGCCTGGACTTCGTCCTTCGACTTGCCGGTCAGCCGCTTGCCGATGCCGAGCGCCGCCCGGCCGGCCATGCCGACCGGGATGCTGGCCAGCTTCGCGTTTCGCGCAGCCCGGCCGCGTTTGATGTCTGCCACACGTCCATCATCCACGACGGTTAGGTAGTCGTGGTATTGATCTCCGCAACAGTCACGACGCGGCGAGTCGCGCATCGAAGGGTGGTAGGAGAGAACACCATGGCAGCAAAGCAATCCCAGCACGACGCCGCGGACTCGTTGTTCCGGGCGATCATCGAGACGCTCGACAAGAACCGTAAGGACGGCACCCTGACGGCCACGGTCCTCGAGGAACTGGCGCGTGCGTACGCCGCGGTCTCGACGAGCGTTCCGGACCAGGCTCGGCTGGGCTAGCCGCACGAACACAGCGGGTGGCGGGTCCACCGGCGCGCGACGATGGCGCCGGCGTTGAGGTCGAACTCCAGGGTGGCGTTCAGGGTCTGCGGCGGGCCGGCGTCCGTCAGCGCCTCCCGCCCGCGCACGGCGGCGATCACCCGGTTCACCTGGCTCAGCGCCAGCGCCGCGGTCGCCAGGATCGTCGCGCGGTCGGCCACGCCGACCGTCTCGCGCAATTGGGCCGAGATCGCCGGCCACGCCGCGTCGCGGTCGCGGCGATGCAAATCCGCGCATCCCAGGCAGCTAGTACCATCTAAAAAGGAACTACTTTATCGAGGGGTCGGGTGGCGGAACGGGCTGTGCTCTACGCGCGGATCAGCGTGGACAAAACCGGCGAGGAGATCGGCGTCAACCGCCAACTTCACGACATGCGCGAGTTGGCCCAGGCGCGCAGTTATGAGGTCGCCGACGAGATCGTAGAGAACGACGTCACCGCCAGTAAGGCATTGCGCAGGCCCGGATACGACAAGGTCTGGGAGCTGGTCGTCTCGGAGCGGGTCGATCACGTCATCGTCTGGCAATCCTCGCGCCTGATGCGGTCCCGCAAGGACCGCGCCGAGGTGATCACCACCTTCGGTAAGCACAACGTCGACGTGATCGCCGTTAAGGGGCCATCGCTGGAGCTGCGATCTGCCTACGGGCGGGGTTTGGCCGACATGATGACCGCGTTCGACTCCATGGAGGGCGAGGTAAAGGCCGAACGGGTGTCGGCGGCCATCGCGGACCTGGCGAGGCGCGGGAAAGCGTGGGGCTATTGCCCGTACGGCTGGGACCGGACAGGCCGGGGTATCCATGCAAATCAAGTTGTCAACGAGCGTGAAGCACGCATCGTGCGAGAGCTGGTAGACCGCGTGCTCGCGGGCGTGTCGCTGAACGAGCTTTACCGCGACATGAACGCCCGAGGTGAACCATCCCCCGGCTTTTCGCAGTGGATGAAGATGTCGCCGGAGGTGCGCAAGCAGCGGGAATCCAAGGGCCGCAAGATCCCGGCAGAAACGTGGGCCAAGAGCACAGTGAGGACGTTGCTTCTACGTGACGCCAACGCGGGCATCCGCCGTTATCGGAAGCGCGACGACGGCGGCACCGAGATGCCCGGCGATTGGCCGCCGATCGTGGACCGCGCCAAGCACGATCGTGTGGTGGCTCTGCTCGCGTCGCCGGAGCGGCGCAGTCACAGCGGCCCGCGACCCGGTGCTCGCAAGCATCTACTGACTGGCGGAATCGGCAAGTGCGGTGTGTGTGGTGGTCCGCTCCGGGTCGCCCGTCGCGGTGGCCGACGGGGCAACGGTACTCGCATCTATCTGTGTCTCGACGGCGGTGGCTGCACCGGACGCCTGCAGGAACCCGTCGACGACCTCGTTGCGAGGGTGGTCATTGGGCGCCTTGCCAAGCCCGACGCGCTGGACTGGCTGCTGGGAGATGATGACCGGGCCCGCCGACTATCGGAACGGTGTGATCAGCTGCAGCAGCGCCTTGACGAGGCCGCCGACTCCCAGGCCGACGGGAAGATCACCATTCGCCAGCTCGAGCGCATCACCGCCCGGCTGGCACCTGAATTGGAGGCCACCCGCCGCGAGCGTGACGCCGCGGTCCAATCCCTAGACATCGATGTGTTGCGAAAGCTCGCCGGACCGAAGGCCGCCGAGAACTGGGAGGCGATGCCGGTATCCGCCCGACGGGCCGTGCTGGAGACGCTCGGCATGGAGGTGGTCCTGATCCCCCGCGAGAAGCACGGGCCCGGCTTTGAACCGGAAACGGTTCGGGTGACCTGGAATGGACACCACTGACTCAACAAGCGCTCCTTAAGACGGATGCGCTCCGTGTGATCTAGACCGCAATTCCAATCCGTAGGTGCGTAACGGTCTAGCTCCTTCTACCATTGTCACGCGGTCCCCTGAAGTGCGCCGACCCGGACACTGAAGACGGGGGCGAACCGTGAGCAATGATGTATCCCCTGAGGTCGCCGGGTCGGGGCTGTGGACGGGGCAGTGTTCTTCAACTGCCCGGAGGTCCCAGCCATGTCCATACCGTCCCGTTCCTGGGAGTTTGAACGCGCCCGCGTGGCCGCTTTGGCTCGCTGTGTGAAGAACGGAGAGCGTTCCCCCGACGATCCCGACCTAATCGAGGCGCGCAGGAACCTTCGCGCGCTCAAGCTCAAAGAACACGTGCGCTTGGCGTTGGTCGCCACCCCGTCGCTGACCGACGAACAGATCGACGACCTAATCTCCCTGCTCAACGCCAAGCGGGGCCCCGGCGGGGGTGCGCATGTCTGAGGTCAGCCCGGCTATCGATGACTACGTCGAGAAGATCCTGGCCGAAGCGCCCCCGCTCAGCGACGAGCAGCGGATCAGGCTGTGCGAATTACTCCGGCCAGTCCGGCCGCGCGCCCTGGAGGCGGCATCGTGACCACGATCGCCTCGAACGCTGGGAAAAGCCACTCGGTTCGCAAACGTCGGAGGCACCCCGGTGGCGATGACACCACCCCGAACGGGCAAGGCGTTTCCGAGCTGACCGTCGGCGAGCGAGTCCGCATCGAACGCGACCAGACGCGGTACCCGACCAAGGGCACCTGGCCGCAATTTCGCGGCAAGACAGGGACGATCATCGAGGTCAATGCGGAAATTAAGCGCCCACACCTAACCGAGTACGCGGTGGCGTTTGGCTCTGTGTCTAGGCGACCCAACGGCTCGCTCGCGGGGGGCGACACCGCCTGGTTCCGGGTGTACGAAGTGCGCCCCCTAGCCGCCGTGACGGACGGTGAGGCACTTACCCCCCACCCCGAGGGCGATAGGCCTCAGCGTATTTCCGGGGCTTCTGGGAGGACGGAGAAAGACCGCCGCGCCAGCAGGAGGAGGGGAGACCATGCCTAGTCACTACCGATACCGGGAGGACTACCGCCAGGTGGCCACCGCCTACCGCGAGTGCGGGTTCGCAACCATACCGCTGTTCCCATGTAGCAAGACCCCGGCGCTGGCCAGCCCGCACCCCTGGCACAGCCGGGAAAAGGGGAAGTGCCGCGGAGCATGTGGATTGATGGGCCACGGGTTCTACGACGCCAGCTGCGACGTGGAGTGGGCCGACCGGCACTGGGCCGAACATCCCGACCACGGGATCGGCGCTAGGCCGCACCCAGGCCAGATTGTCCTCGATGTCGACCCCCGCCACGGTGGAGACGTCGCGCTGCTCGAGTTTGAGGCCGAGCATGGCCCGCTCCCCGAGACCTTGACGACGATCAGCGGCCGCGGCGACGGCGGTCGCCACCTGTGGTTCGACGGCTTCGAGGCGCCGGTACGGAGCACTTTGTGCCGCGGCGTTGACATTCTCTGCCACGACCGGAACTTCGTGGTCATGCCGCCCAGCCTGCACGGGCTCACCGAGAGGCCCTACACGTTCGAGCAGCCGCTGGCCGACATCGCCGTCGCCCCCCGGTGGCTGTGCGAGCTGGCTGCCAGGCCGGAACGGGCACCAAGACATCGCCCCGGGCGTCACGGCAGGCGGTTGTCCCCCAGCGCAGCCCGGCGGAAGTGCCGGGGCCTGGTACGCACTGTGGCTAACGCCTCGGAGGGCCAACGCCACTCAGTCTTGTACTGGGCGGCCTGCCGTGCCGCCGACGAGGGCCTCATCGACGAAGATGACCCCATCTATGCCGCGCTGGCCGACGCCGCCGCCGATGCCGGGCTGCGCTCCGACGAAGTCGAGCGCACGATCTGCGACGCGATCGCCGCGGTCCTCGTCCAGGAGGGACCATGGCGGTAACCGGGCCCTGCCGCGAGACGCAGTTCGAGACGATGTCCAACCGGAGCGGATCGGACGGTGACGGCAGCTTCAAGGAAGACGTCGATTACCAGCTCGGCGTACTGCGCGCCAAACACGAGGCAAAGCTGCTTTTCGACCAGGAGGTCCACCCACCGTCCCCCCTTCCCGCGTTTCGCAGCTTGGCCGAACTGCTCGCAGAGCCCGATGCCGATGCCGAGTACCGCATCGATCGGCTGGCACCGGCCCAGGGACGCGTATTGCTGGCGGCCCAATACAAGGCGGGCAAGAGCACCCTGGTCGGCAACCTGCTGCGGTCCCTAGCCGACGGCGACCCGTTCCTGGGCCGGTTCCCGGTGACCACCCAGACGCGGCGCGCCGTGCTCATCGATGACGAGCTGGCGGAGAACACCTTGCGCCGCTGGTTCCGGGATCAGCGCATCACCAACGCCGACCGCGTCGACGTGGTGACCATGCGCGGGCACCTCGGCGCCTTCAACATTTTCAACGAGGACGTGCGGGCGGAGTGGGCCGAGCGCCTCCGCGGGGCCGACTACCTGATCCTCGACTGCCTGCGCCCGGTGCTGGACGCACTGGGCCTCGACGAGAACCACGATGCCGGCCGGTTCCTTGTGGCCTTCGACGCCCTGCTGGCCGATTCCGGCATCGGCGAAGCAGTCGTCGTCCACCACATGGGCCACTCGGGCGAACGAGCCCGGGGCGATTCCCGGCTGCAGGACTGGCCCGATGCCATTTGGCGGCTGGTCCGCGAGAAGGACGCACCCGACTCGCCCGTGTACTTCACCGCCTACGGGCGTGACGTCGACGTGCCCGAGGGTCGCTTGGACTTCGACGCCGACACCCGGCGGTTGACCTACACGGACGGTACCCGGCAGGCACGTGCGCGCCGAGCCAACGAGGACGAGGTGCTCAACGAGGTCATCGAGATCCTGGTCGAGCACCTAGCTAGCGGCGAGGGCACCGAGCTGACCCGGAACGCCATCCTCAAGGAGGCCAAGAGATTTGGCCGCAACGCCCGCACCATCGACCCGGCGCTGAGGCAAGGTGTTCTTCAGTGCACCCTGACCCGCACCCCGGGACCGCGAAAGTCCCACCTCTACGCCCTGGCGAACCCGTGCTCGGTGTGCTCACGACCGATTACGGGCCTTGCCCGGGGGAGTCATCCCGACTGCGCGCAGGATCGGCGAGGGAGTGCGGAGTCGGACTGACCACTGCAATCGGTCAAACGCCCATTTACCAGGGCAAATACGCGCGGGCGGAGCACTGAGTGCATCCACCGAGTGCGCGCACCCGGATCATCGCTCCTACCCGGCCAGGACTGAGTGCAACGATTGCGCCCCTTAGGGGCGCAGTCACTCAGTCAGCAGTGGTAGTGAACCTACTCGGGACAACCCTGCCTCGCTTTCGATCGATTCCCCGCCTGGTGATATCGGTGACGCTGGCCCCCGGGCCCGCGGCCGGCCGGGATCGCAACCACCGCCCGCCATGTCACTTGCTCACATCAGTGTGACCAGGGGATTGGCCCGCGCTACCGAAAACCTCGCGCTGCCGCAATGCTCATGAGGCTGGACCCTATGGCCGAGACCAGCGCTGTGGCCCACTTGCCCAGCCGCGTGGACGGCGTGCTCGCCTGCAATAGCAGGGCATATCGCAATGTGAAAAGCCAGCCGCGTGCGGCGACCCGTTCCAGCTCGCCTTTGCTGGCTTTGCGGTTGGTCATGGCCACATCCTGCGACGGGGGCAACCTCGATGTCGCGCAGCATCCGGGTTGCTCCTAGCGGTATATCGGGTAGCCGCTGGCGGGACGTAGACTTAGTTATAGAGCTATGACCTATATGCCGCCAGGAGATACCCCGCTGGGAACAACCCACGACTTTTTGGACATTCTGGACACGCCGTGACGGAAGGTTTCGATCGGGCTGTCGCAGAAGTCGCGCTTCTGAGGAAGAGGGAGGAAGACGATAGGAGGGCGGTGGCCAAGGCCGAAGCCATCAGGCAGAAGCGGCTGAAAGACCTTGGCGCTCGCGAATACGGCATCAACGCCGCCGTAGACCTTTATCAATCTCTCGATACCGGAGACCATCCGGATATCCGCATCCGCAGTGGCTTCATCCGACTGGAAAAACCCCGCGCAGCCCGCGAAGCGGGCACACCACTCGCGCGACGCGAGGCCGACGCGGCCACCCGCCCGCCCAATACCAGACTCATCAATCGGCCAGGTAACGCTCAACAGGCCTATCTCACTGGCATCTATGTCGCCCACCAAGAGTTCGAATCCGGCGACTTGGTTGAAAACCGCCACCATAACGTGGTCCGCGACGGATGGGCCGACCTGTGCGGACTGCGAACGCGCGGTGTGGACACCCGCGAACTGAATCTCCGGGTCACCCGCGCTCTCAAGACGCTCGACCGACTGGGCCTCGTCACAGTCGCAGACGCTGGCAGCCCTCGCCGATACCACGGGTTCCGTCTCAACAGCGACGACGGGTTTCGCCGCCCCTACAGCGTCCCGGGCGCCTCCACGACAAACACGGTCGTGCTTCCCGCGGGGTTCTTCCGCGCGGGTTGGCATCTGGTTTTGACGCCCGAGGAAATGGCGACGTTGCTCGTCATCATGGAACACACTCGACGGCTCCGACGCGGTAGGAGGAAATCTGAGCCCGAAGACGGCATCGCCATCCCCGACAAGCTCAAGTGGAGCTACTACGGCCTGGCCCACGAGGCCTATGGTTCTGTGCATGAATTGTGCGAGTTCGGCCTGATTGAGATATACGACCCCGACGACCGCACCCGTGGCAGGATTCCCGACAGCCGACGCGAAGATAAGCGCGCACTGCGCTTGACCTACCCAGCCTCGCCGGGACCGGATTATGGACTTAACGCCCTCGACGTCGTCCGAAAGCATCTCACCGACAACCCCATACCGCCTCGGTTGCAGTAACTCGCCGCGTGGGGGTAGGTGCTCGGGACCATTAGGCACCTTGCGTGGTGACCTCGATCGACTTCGTCAGATACGACCACGACGACCGTTAACTTTGCCCACTGCGCCTTTAGGGGCAGGCAGTGGACACGACCAGAAGGTGCTCGACTGGGAGGCCGGGCAGGGCGGTCGGAAGTGGTTGCGCGAGTACGGCGCTGACGGCGCCCGGGAGGCGATGCTCAAAAAGTGGCGCGACTAGATTCTGTCGGCGGACAACGACGTGCATTTCTATGTCGGCAATCAGAACCGCCGTCGCCGGTCGTTCTCCGCCCTCGGCGTCTGGCGTCCCAAGTTCGAGAACGCCTTGTTCTAGATGTGCACCACGTCGGCCGTGGGCCTGGCTTCAAGGAGCCTGCGCACGACGAGGTCGCGGTGGCACGCGGCGTGGTCGTACTCGAAGCACAGCAGCGCCACGACGCCATCGTCGAGTAGCTCGGACACCTTGGCCAGCGCGTTAGTCGCCGCGGCGGTCTCGAGGACGTCGCGGTACCGGGCGCGGGACCACGGCTCGCCGGCGCGGAATCCGGCGCGGTTGTCCTTCGGATTGCCGAGTGCGCGGTGATGCACGTAGCCGATGCCCACGGCGGCCAGCGCCTCGGACAGCTTTCTCTTCGACAGTCCGGGCTTGCGGCTCAGCGGGGTCAGGCGCACGTCCACCAGCACGCGCACACGCTGATTGAGCAACTGGGCAACGAGATCACCGACGGTTCTGCCCTCGTAGCCGATGCTCACCACGGTCCCTTGGGCGGCTTCGTACGGGTCGGTGATGTCGGAGCGTCCCATGGGCCTTAATCGTGCACTGTCCATAGAGTGGGGTGCCGGAACCCCCGGCGCCGCAACGCGACCGTGACCAAGCCTCAGGAGTCTTGGTCGACACGTCGCAGGATTACCGCACGCAAGTTTCGCGGTGGTTCCCGTCCGAAACATGACGGCCTCGCCAACGCCGCCGTAAACCTGGCCTGCTGTGGCTAGAGTGCGTGCCAGGCCTGAATGCGGGACGGCCAGAGGGAGCACGGGTTTGAGCAAGCTAGGCAACTTCGTGTGGGGGATCGCCGACCAGCTGCGCGGCGTGTACAAGCCGCACCAGTACGGCGGGGTTATTCTGCCGTTCACGATCCTCCGACGCCTCGACTGCGTCCTCGAACCCACTCGCGACGAGGTGCGAACGCTGGCCGCGAAGTACGTCGGGGGAGCGCTGGACGTACAGGTTAAGCGCAAGACGGGGCTTTCCTTCTACAACACCAGCCACTTTGACTTCGCGCGGCTGCTGGAGGATCCCGAGGGCCTGCGGGCGAACCTGATGGACTACATCACCGGGTTCTCGGCCAACATCGACGTTTTCGAGCGGTTCAAGTTCGAGAACGAGCTGGCGACGCTGGACGAGAAGAACCGGCTGTACCTGGTGACGTCGAAGTTCTCCGAGGTGGACCTGCACCCCGACACGGTGCCCAACGCCGAGATGGGAGACCTGTTCGAGCACCTGATCTATAAGTTCGCTGAGGCCTCCAACGAGGAAGCAGGCGAACATTACACGCCGCGTGACGCGATCCGACTCATGGTCGATCTCCTGTTCGCGGAGGACAATAAGGCCCTGCTCGAACCCGGCACCGTCCGAACGATCTACGACCCCACGGCCGGCACGGGCGGCATGCTTTCGGTCGCCGAGGAGCGGTTGCTGGAACGCAATCCGGACGCCCGGCTGCGCTTGTACGGGCAGGAGATCAACGACCAGTCGTACGCGATCTGCAAGTCCGACATGATCGCCAAGGGTCAGGACGCTGGCAACATCCGCCTGGGCGACACCTTGGCCGACGACCAGTTCTGGGACCGCACCTTCGATTTCTGTATGTCCAACCCACCGTACGGTTTTGACTGGAAGGCCTCGCACGGGGCCGTCGAGAAGGAAGCGCTCGCCACCGGTTCTAGGTTCTCACACGGTCTGCCTTCGATCGGTGACGGCCAGATGCTGTTTCTGTGTCACCTCGCGCACAAGATGCGACCTGCTCACGAAGGCGGCGGTCGAGGCGGCATCGTGTTGAACGGCTCGCCACTGTTCAACGGCGCCGCCGAATCCGGCCCGTCGAAGATCCGTCAATGGTTGCTCGAGTCGGATCTGGTGGAAACCATCATTGCGCTGCCGACGAACATGTTCTTCAACACCGGCATAGCCACCTACATCTGGGTCCTGGACAACACCAAGCGCCCTGAGCGCGTCGGCAAGGTCCAGTTGATCGACGCGACGTCGTTCTGGACAAAGCTTCGCAAGAACCTCGGTGCGAAAAACCGCGAGGTCGACACCGCGTCCCGCGAGCGCATCCTCGCGCTCTACGACGCGTTCGAAGAGGCCGACTCCGACTTCTCGAAAGTGTTCACCGTCAACGACTTCGCTTACTGGACCATTACCGTCGAACGGGCGCTACTCGACGAGGACGGGAAGCCGATGACCGACCGTAAAGGCAACCCGAAACCGGACGCGAAGAAGCGCGACACCGAGAACGTGCCTTTCACCTACGGCGGCAACACCGAGGGTGACGCGGGCCGGACATCGACGATCAAGGCGTACTTCGAAGCCGAGGTGCGTCCGCACGTCGCCGACGCCTGGGTCGACGCCGCGAAGACAAAAGTTGGGTATGAGATTCCTTTTACCCGCCACTTCTACAAGTACGTCCCGCCCCGGCCGCTCGCCGAAATCGACGCGGACCTGGAGAAGCAGGTCGCAAAGATCTTGGAATTGCTACGGGAGGTGGAGAAGTGAGCCGGAGCGACTGGTTCGGGGACCTGCCCAGCTCTTGGAGGGCCGCGCCTCTCGGATACTACTTCGATGTTGTGCTCGGCAAGATGTTGAACGGCTCCAAACACTCAGCTGGCGAAACCCAGGCTCCCTATCTGGCTGCCGGTTCAATCCAGCCGGAACACCTCGTCCTCGACGAAACCAAGACGATGGCGTTCACCGAAGCCGAACTCGCTCAGTACGACCTCCGTAAGGGTGACATCGTCGTGGTCGAAGGAGGGGCAGGCTACGGTCGCAGCTATCTTCTCGCCGAAGACATGCCCGGATGGGGGTTCCAGAACCACGTCGCCCGAGTCCGCGGCCGGGGCTCGGTACGGCCTGGCTTTCTCATCTACTGCCTGAAGGCGTGTCTCGCGAGCGGCTTTATCGAAGCGAACAACCGGACGGCCACACTCCCGTCACTATCCCGTGACGTGCTACGAGCGCTCCCTATTCCAATCCCAGCCCTGCCGGAGCAGCGAGAGATTGCGAACTACCTTGACCGAGAGACGCTCCAGATCGACACACTGATAGGCGAGCAGCAACGACTAATCGAGATGCTGCGAGAACGGCGGGCGGCGATCGGAGATCGGCACTTCTACTCCCGCAGCGGAAAGCGGGAAACCACCTTGCGCAGAGTAATCCGTCCTCTTGCGCGCCCGGCAATCCAAGGACTCGGCGTTGTTACTGCGTATCGCGATGGCTCGGTAACCCTCCGGTCGAATAAACGGGATGAGGGGTACACGTTCTCCGACACCGAGCAGGGCTACCAGGAAGTCCGCGTCGGTGACCTCGTGTTCCATGCTCTTGACGGATTCGCTGGGGCGGTGGGAATTTCTGACAGTCATGGCAACGCCACTCCCGTTTACCACGTGTGCGAGGTGGTCAGCGACGACGATCCGGTCTACCTTGCGATGCTTCTCCGCTACCTCGGCGTTAGTGGCTATCTGGCGACCCAAGCTCCGAATGTGAGGCAACGGAGCGTCGATTTCCGCAATTGGGCGACCTTTGCGCGTGTACCCGTCGCACTCCCTGCGGCCGACGTACAGCGAGATGTAGTGGCCGAGGTTCGCAAGGAGACCGCCAAAATCGACACCTTGATCGCCGAGACCGAAAAGTTCATCGAACTCGCCGTGGAACGGCGGTCAGCGCTGATCATAGCCGCCGTGACGGGACAGGTCGACGTGCGGGAAGCGGCCTAACGTGGCGCAGCACAATGAGATCGAGTTTGAAAAGGAACTCGCCGAATACCTCGCCGCTCACGGCTGGTTCTACTCGCCCAATGACGACGGCTACGACCGCGAACGTGCCCTATTCCCAGAAGACGTCCTCGGCTGGCTGGCCGACACCCAGCCCGAACAGCTGGCGAAGGTCGTGAAGCCAGGCTCTGGGGACATCGCCAAGCAGCAGGCACAGCTGTTCGACCGAATTGCGAAAGTTCTTGACACCCCGCTCGACAACGGTGGCGGCACCCTAAGCCTGCTCCGGAAGGGCTTTTCGCACCTGGCCGCCAAGTTCCAAATGTGTGTATTCAAGCCCGAATCCACGCTGAATGAGAAACGCAACGCCCACTACGCGGCGGTGCGGGTGCGGGTCGTGCGCCAAGTGCACTTCTCCACCGCCGATCGGCGCTCGGTGGACCTAGTGTTTTTCGTGAACGGGCTACCGGTGGCGACCGCGGAGCTGAAGACGTACTTCACCCAAACTGTCTCCGAAGCAATCACCCAGTACAAGACTTCCCGGCTGCCGAAGGATCCCGCCACCGGGGCGGTGCAGCCGCTGTTCGTCTCCGGTGCCCGCGCGCTGGTGCATTTCGCGGTGTCCAACGACGAGGTCTGGATGACCACCAAACTCTCCGATGACACAACACATTTCCTGCCGTTCAACCGCGGTGCCGAAGACGGCGGCGCCGGGAACCCGCTCAACCCCAACGGCTCGAAATCCGCGTACCTATGGGAGCGGGTCCTGCAGCGCGACGCCTGGCTGAACATCCTGGGCCGACTGATGTACATCAAGCACGAGTCGAGCACCGACCCGATCAGCGGCAAGACCACCAAGTCGTCGTCGCTGCGCTTTCCGCGCTTTCACCAGTGGGAGGCGGTCACCGAACTCACCGCCGCGGTCACCGCCGAGGGAGTCGGCAAGCGCTACCTGGTCCAACATTCGGCCGGCTCGGGCAAAACCGACTCGATCGCCTGGACCGCCCACCGAATGGCACGCCTGCAGGTCAACAACCACAAGGTGTTTGACTCGGTCATCGTGGTGACCGACCGCAATGTGCTTGACGCCCAGCTGCAGGACGCGATCAAGCAGATCGACAACGACCAGGGCATCGTGGTCGCGATCGACCGCGACGAGGACGCGAAGGCGGGCGGCGAATCGAAGTCGAAGTCCGGGCTGCTGGCCAAAGCGTTGATCGAGGGCAAGCTGATCATCGTCGTGACCATCCAGACGTTCCCCTTCGCCATGGCAGAGATTCGAAAGAACAAGGGACTTAAGGGCAAAACCTTCGCCGTCATCGCCGACGAAGCTCACTCGTCGCAGTCCGGGCAGATTGCGGGCAAGTTGAAGGCCGTGCTGACCGCCGAGGAGCTCAGGGAGATGGAAGAAGGCGGCGAGATCGACGTCGAGGCAGTGCTGGCCGCCGAGGCAACCGAGCGTGCCGAGTCGGCCAACATCTCCTACTTCGCGTTCACCGCCACCCCGAAGGCCAAAACGCTGGAACTGTTCGGCCGCAAGCCGACTCCCGACGAGGCGCCGCTGCCGTTCCACGTCTACACGATGAAGCAGGCCATCGAGGAGGGATACATCCTCGACGTGCTGACCGGATACCACTCGTTCAAGTTGGCCTTCCAGGTCGGGCAGAACGCCGCCGGGGGCGAGGTCGATCAGGCCCAGGCCACCAAAGAGGTGATGCGGTGGGTCAAACTCAACCCGCAGACGATTACCCAGAAAGCCGCGATCATCGTCGAACACTTCCGCGAGAACGTGGCGCACCTGCTCGACGGGCATGCCAAGGCGATGGTCGTCACCGACTCTCGCAAGGCCGCGGTGCGCTACAAGCTCGCGATCGACGCGTTCATCGCCCAAAAGGGCTACGGCTACGGCACCCTCGTCGCATTCTCCGGCACGGTGCACGACCCCGAGTCGGGTCCCGACGATTTCACCGAATCCACGATGAACCCGGGCGTGCACGATCTCCGTACCTCGTTTCGGGGCGACCAGTACAAGGTGATGATCGTCGCCAATAAGTTCCAGACGGGGTTCGATCAGCCGCTGCTGTGCGCGATGTACGTCGACCGTATCCTGTCCGGCGTCACCGCAGTCCAGACCTTGTCGCGGCTCAACCGCACCTACCGCACCCCATCGGGCGTCCAGAAGACCGCGACGATGACACAGGTCGTCGACTTCGTCAACGAGCCCGAGGAGATCCGCAAGGCGTTCGAGCCGTACTTCACCGACGCGTTCCTGGAGACTGAGACGGACCCGAACCTGGTGCACGATCTGGCCGCGAAACTCGACACGGCCGGCATCTACACCGAAGCCGAGATCGACCAGTGCGCAAAGGCGTTCGTGACCAACAAAGGCAACAACGCGCTCGCCGCGGCGGTCGACCCCGGCAAGAAGCGTTTCGCCGAACGCTACCAAGCCGCCCTGATCGACAACGGCGGCGAGGGCGACAAGGCCGCGTTGGCCGAGCTGGACATGTTCCGCAAGGACGTCGGATCCTTCGTGCGCCTCTACGACTTCATGTCGCAGATCATCGACTACGGCGACCCGGCCCTGGAGAAGAAGCAGATCTACCTCCGAAACCTCGAGCGGGTGATCCAGCCCGACAACTACACCGCACCCATCGACCTGTCCGACGTCGTGCTAAAGCAGGTCAAGCAGATCGACCGGGGACGGATCGACATCAGCCTTGGCATGCGGGTCGGGCTGTCCGGCATCACCGCCGCGGGGTCCGGCGAGAAGCGTGACCCCAAGATGGTCGCCTTCCAACAAGTGCTCGACCGGCTCAACGACCTCTTCGGGTCTGAGGACTTCACCGAGCCGCAAAAGGTTTCTTTCCTTGAAGCGCTATTGCGAACCTTGCTCGACGACCATGCGCTCGTGCAGCAGGCGAAAGTCAACTCCGCCAAGCAATTCGTCGAGTCTCCCGACTTCGACGACGCCGTGACAGGCGCGGTCGCCGACAACCAAGGCGCGCACGAGAAGATGAGCGACTACTTCTTCACCAACGCACCAGGACGGGCACACCTGATCACCGACATCGCCAAATGGTTCCACCAGGTGGTCGCGGACCAAGCTGGCAAGGTGGGGCTGCAATGAGGGATGCGCATCCGGCTCTTCGAGCCGTTCTCGAAGAGCCCAAGAGTGACAGGAATTCCGACCGTGACCGCGATTTGATGGCCCACGGGCTAACCACGAGTTTGTCGTTGGCCCGAGCGCTTGCGGTTGGGTGTCTCGCTCGCTTGGACCCAAGTATCGCGTCCGTCAACATCTGGGATCCCGCAGCGGGCTCCGGGTTCGCGGGATTTGTGCTGGTCGACGCGCTCCAATCAGCCGGGATACGTGTCCGATATCGCGGCCAGGACATCAATGAGTGGGCAGTGTTGGCCAGCCGACGTCGCTTCGAAGCCGTGCCAGATGCTGAGCTGGCCGTCGGAAATACTCTCGTGAACGACGAGTTCGCGGATTTCGAAGCCGATTTGGTGATCGTCGATCCGCAGTGGGACATGGGGTGGATGCTTTCAGCGCCGGCTGTGGAATCTCGTCGAGAATCAGGTGCGTTCCGGTTCGGCCTACCGCAACAGTCCGACCCCACTTGGCTTTTCATATCATTGGCGTTGGAGAAGCTGCGACCGGCAGCCCAGGGAGGTGGGCGGGTCGCGGCTCTGGTCACTCCCAAAGCGTTGAGCGCGGGAGGTGACACTGGCGCCGTGCGGCAGGGGATCGTCGAAGCCGAGCTGCTCGAGTCAGTAACACGGCTGCCCGAGAGGCTGGCACCGAACACCACCGTGTACCTCCTGACCTTTACGAACAGCGCCGACGGAGCTGGACGTGGCAAGGTGGCGATCGCCGACCTGCAGACGCAGTTCACGACCAGCCGCCTTGATCGAGCGATCCCTGCGTCCGCATTCCGGGAGCTCGAGGCAGGACTTAGGACCGGAAAGTCCGGACCCCGCAACCGCACGATCGGAGTTGGGCAGTTCATCCGCAGGGAAGCTTCGCTTACACGAGAGTCCAGCGACGGGCACCGACTCTCGTGGCGTCTCACGACCTACGGCAACACGGCGATCGACGAGCGGCTACTGGAATCTCGCTACGGGGCAGATTCCGCCATTTCCGTCGACACCGAGCCGACCAGCATCGTCGACCTTGACCCCAGCCCCTTCTTCGGCGACGACTCGCGCGACCTCCTGAAAGACATAGATGCAAACGGATGGGCCAGCCGGCGTCTGAGCCAACTCCTCACCAGAGAGCCTCAATCGGCCACTCACTCGACCGCTGCCGTCGACGGGCAAGTGTTCATTCCGACGACTCGCAGCGGCAAGGTTTCCGCGGGACCTGTTGGTAAGGAGTCCTCTGGCCGAGTGCTTTCGATTCACCTCGATGTCAACGTGGTCGAGCCGACTTTCCTGGCGGCATGGCTCAACTCAGAGCAAGGCGTCGCCATCCGACTCCACGCGGCGCTGAGCTCCGACCCAAAATCCCTGATGTGCTGGGCCGACGAGCTCATCATCCCCGTGCCCGCGCGCAGCACACAGCTCGCACTCGCGGCGGCGGACGAAAGGCTCGGCTCTTATCACGCCGAACTGAACCGCCAACGAGAGAGTATTTGGGCAGCTCCCGACAGCGCGGCAGACGTGGTCAGCAGGATCGCGACTGCTTTCGATGACTCTTTGAGTACCTGGCTCGACCAGCTGCCCTTCCCCATCGCCTCGGCGCTTTGGACTGCTGAAACCGCCACTTCGCCTGGCGACCAGCAGCGTGCGTACCTCCACGCGTGGGAGGCCATTGTGGCCTTCCATGCAACGGTGCTGCTTTCCGCGACTCGCTGCGATCCGGGCAGCAGCAGGGACGTCGAAGCAGCGATCAGTCAGACTCTGCGAGAACAACATTTGGGTATCGAACGGGCCTCGTTCGGGACCTGGGTGGTCATCGTCGAGAAGACATCGAAGGAACTCCGTCGCGCGCTCGAGAGTAACGACCCAGACAACGTCGCTCGCGTCCGCAATGCGTTCGGCGACCTCAGCCAGACCGGAATAGAACGCCTGATCTCCAAAGACGTCGTCATTAAGTTCAAGGAGCTGAACACCAAGCGTAACCGGTGGAGTGGGCACACCGGCTTCACGTCTAGGGACGAATGGGAAGCGCAGGTCGCATCCCTCGTCTCGGACCTCACTAACCTTCGCCAGCTCCTCGGGAACGTCTGGACGCAGCTCCTGCTTGTCCGCGCAGGAAGCGCCAAGCGCACACAGGACGGCTACGTGCAGCAGGCGGAGGTCGCCGTCGGCACCCGCTCCCCGTTCCGCACACAGGACTTCAGCGTCGGCGAGCCCATGATCGACGGCGAGCTATACCTGGTGAGAGATGGATCGCAGTCGCCATTGCGCCTCGGGCGGTTCGTACAGCTTCGTACCGCTCCGCGCAACGCCCAGTACACGACCTACTTCTATAACCGGACTGAAGGGACCAACGTCCGAATGGTCAGCTACCAGCACGGACCGGAGAGCGAAGTGCAGGCCGACCTGGAGAGTTTCCGCGCGGAGTTTGGGGCACTGGCGTCGAGGTGATGAGACTGCGTGAGCTTGGAGCTGCCGTCCGCGTGGCGCGTCACGCCGGGGTTCAAAGCAGCGCACGACGCGCAGCTCGCCGTACGCGAGAGCAACGACTGTCGCGACTGCGCCGGCAGAGCTGCGGTGGAGCAGTTAAACCGAGTGGCTGTCTCGCATTTAAAAGAAACGAGACCAGAGGCTCAGGCGCTGGCAACGTCCCTAAATCGCACATTGAAGGAAAGCACGCATGAGCATCACGCCGACCCCACCACTTCGCCCCGGCTACGGCCCCAGCAGCCCTGACCAGGTGATTGCGCACGTGCACTCCGATGGACGGATGGCCATCACGCTGACCGAGGGCACCTGCCTACAGGTGCCAGACTTGGACGAGTGGCAGCTTCTGGGCCGCGTACAGATGCGCAGCGACTTGCCAAGCGAGCTCAAGATCAACGTGGTGGCGTACCACCGCCACACTGGACGATTAGCACGCTTCTACATAATCCGGCCGAAGCATCCCGATGGGATTGACCCGCTGGACTACAGCTCCGATCCCGATGACCTGCCTGGTTATGCAGCGTGGAAGCAGCAGTGGGACCAGGAAAACGCCGCCGTGCGGTACGAGACTGATAAGCCGCTGTGGGACTTGGTGTCCCGGCTACCTGAGATCACCGACGTGTTCATCGGCACCGTGAAGGATCTGCACAACAGCAACGAGGAGAACGCATGACCAGGAACACTTCAATCAGCTCGACGTCTCAGATCTAAAGATCTGCGACCAAGCCGCCACGACCTCGGGCGCAGGATTGGTGCAGGTCGCTAAGTCCGATTTCCTGGTGTCACAACGGGAGTCCGACTTCGTCAGGATCTGACATCGAACTAAATGTCGGGCTCCGGTGGTTAATTGTGACCATGAGCACCGCCGCGTACCTCCGGGTGTCCACCGGGCAGCAATCCGTCGACCAGCAGCACGACGCCATCGCTGCTGCAGGCATCAGACCGGACCGCGTCTTCACCGACACCGCATCCGGCCGCGCCGGCAGCAACCGGCCGGGCTGGAGCGAGTGCATGGGCTGGCTGCGCGAAGGTGATCACCTCGTGGTGTTCGCCGTGGACCGGCTGGGACGGTCGGTTCGGGAAGTCGCGACCGCACTGCACGAGCTGACCACTCGCGGGGTCCACGTCCGCTCGCTGCGTGAGGGGGTCGACACGAGCACACCGACGGGGCGCGCAGTCACCAGCATCATGGCCACCATCGCAGAACTGGAACTCGAACTCGGCAAGGAGCGCCGCGCCGCCTCCCGCGAGGCCCGGCTCGCCCGGGGCCTGGCGGCCACCAAGCCCATGAAGCTCGATGTGGCCCAACAGAAGCGGCTTCTGCGCCTCTACCAACAAGGCGAGCCGGTGAGTGAGTTAACCACCATGTTTGGCATCAGCCGGAGCACCCTGTTCAGGACCCTCAAGGTCTTGAAGCAGCAGGGGTCGGTATCAGCATGGCGCTGAAAGCTCAGGCGAGCCGGATCATTTAGCCCAGTTCACAACTTCGCCTATTACTCGGCGGATTGATGTAAGTGGCACCTTGTTAAGGTCGAGAGTGCGGACGATATCCCTCACTCCGCCCGCCGTAGTGATCGGCAGCCGGTAACGTTCGAGCGCATAGGACTTCCAGTCGACAGAGTCTGACGGCCCCTTGCCCAACGCCTCACGACATTCCGCTAAAAGCTCCTTCCAGCCGGGAAACGGACCCTGCAGGTACTCGCGGATTGCGTCGACGGGCAGGGCGAAGAGAAGATCGGCCTCGGGGACCCCAAACATCATCGGTGGGGGTAAGCCTCTCTCCTTGGCCATCTCAATTAGCCTGACAACTTTTCGTTCTTCGGAAGACCACTTCCGTCTCGATCGTTGCGAGATGGTGGTTGGGTCGGTGGCATCAGTGAGGACGCCGATCTTGATCCCTAGCTGCGTCGCCAGTTCAGCGGAAACCAGGCCCTCGAGATTCTTCGTGCCATGTATTGGGATGACCTTCACGCCTGCGGCATCCAGTTCTAGGCCGCCGTACTCATCCAAGACTGCCTCGTCGAGCGGTCCCTCAACGAACAAGATCGCTCGGCGCAGCGCCAGCACGTGCGCAGGGTGCATACCGACGTCAGCGGCCAACTGTTGAAGGTGAATGGTCATCGAGGAGTCCAATGTGCGAGCCTTCGTGTAGACGTCGCCGTCCACACTCGGTCTCGTGACGTGTACCAGTGTCACCTCATCGGTTGGTGCTCGGAGGAACTCCTCATGATGTGATGCCGCCACGATCGTGAAGCCATGAACAACCATTCGCTGGCACCAACGGACAATGCTGGCCGCACCAGAAGGATGCAGATGTGCCTCCGGCTCGTCGATCAACAAGATATGTCCTGAGAACCCCCGGACTCCCAGGTCTTCCAGCCTGGTGATGTCGGGGTACTCCGCCATTAGGTGCAGCGCTAGTTGCAACGAAGCCGCGGCCCAACGTGCCGCCGCGTGACCCGCCGCATCAACTTCGACCGACCTTGGGTAGTCGCCGTAGTAGAGGCCGACCTTGGTAGAGACTCCCCAGCGCCTGGGCTCTAGGACCTGAACAGAGATCGGCTCGTGGACGAAATCCGGGAGCAAATCTGTCGCTAACGAGTTGAGCTGATCGAGCTTGCGCTGCACTGCGGGGGACACGCGCCAGACAACAGAATCTCTCTCCAATTCCGTTCTGGCCCCTTTGATTTCCACCACAGACCGTCGTTTGAGCTCGATGCGCTGAAGCCATGGCCAGTCGGGGGCTATGCCAGCCGCGCGCATACCGACACTGTCATACGTAGCGAGATCGGCGATCGCGTCCTCGACGCGGGTGTTCAAGTCTTCGACATCCCAGTCGAGAAACAGCACGTGCGGGAGCGGACCTGCGATGGTGTGCTCACGCCCCGGATGTTCCCGGCTCGGCCAGCCGTATTGGTCCCGATACCCGAGGGGGCCGCCTGGGAAAAGGCCGTCCTCGTTAAACGCGACATACCGGGGTGGAGGCGTAGTTGTCTTCTCGCCGACTGCCGCACAAACCTCGTCGTCGAATGGAACGCCCTGCTCCAACTCAACGTATAGGTCGCAGCGAGGTGGGGCGGCATAGCCGTATTGAGGGTGTCCTGGGACGTACATTCTCCTGCGGACCGCCCGTTTATCGGAGGGTTGAAACGCTTCGTAGAGGCCCTCAAGGATGCTGGTTTTACCGGCGTTGTTTTTTCCGAACAGGACCGTGAACGGGCCTGCCTCGAACTCCATCGTCCGCAATGGGCCGCCCCCCGAAAGGTAGATCCGGACGAGCCGCACGTCGACAAGGGTACCCCTCGCCGGATGTTCACGGCCCTGCAAGCGTGAGCCAATCGACTTGCTGCAAGGCGAGGGTCGTTGGCCGCGCCACAGCTGTGTTGAGCTCCTGGGCTGGTCCCGCTAACCGCGTTGCCCGGCGCGTGTCGCCCAGGCTGAGTATCGTCGCTCCCGTCGTGGGCCGATTGAAGCCGTTCGCGGCGTAGCGCTGGGGGGTTGCGATGAACGAGGGTGTGCCCGAACGGCTACGGCGCTACACCGTCGCTGACGTCGACGCGCATCGGGTCAGGTGGGCACCCGAACGGTGGACGGCAGTATTCCGCGGCCACGAAGCTGCCCACGCCAAGCTAACTGCCCATTCCGAAACTGAGGGCGGAATCGCGCGCTCTTTCATTCGCGACCGGGCTGATGCTGATCCGGTCGACCTATTCATGATGGCGATGGCGTGGGGATACGCACCGAAGGATTATGGGCCGCACCGCGTCCAGACAATCCTCGGCACGAACGGCGCGGAAGACAAGATCCGGTCCATCGTCGCCATAACCCGGACCGAGGGCGCTGGTGCTGGGTGGCACGCGCTCTTCAATACCCACAAGATCGACGGCCTGAATATGTCGTTCGGCACCAAACTGCTTTATTTCGCCGGTTATACCACTGATCACCGGCCACGACCGCTCGTCCTGGACAAGCGGGTCCGCGACGCACTCAATGAACCCGACATAGCGCCGGGGACGGTGCCGCCGACCGGTTTGGTACGCCAGCCCGACTACCTTCGTTACCTCGAGCAGGCCGAGAGGTGGGCGTCTGATCCCACATGGCAGCAGACGCCAGAAGTGGTCGAGTACGCCTTGTTTGCGATCGGAGGACGTTGATCCTTCAGGCGCAGAACGTCATTGCATCGCAAGCCAGCAGTGTGTCGGTGCCCAGGCTTAAGGTGCCCAACATGACTTCCGATGACGTTGTGGACCCCGGAGACGCGGCGATCCAAGCCCTCCTGGCCCTCACGGCAGAGAAAACGGGCGACGATGAGAAGCGGGGCCTGCTGATTGACTGCATCCTGACCGCCCCGCCGCTCGCGGAGTGGTCATCAGGCTGTCGGGAGAAGTTGCTCGAAACGTGCGTCTATATAAAGGGTCTCGCTAATGATCTCAGGCAGAGAAAAGCAAGTGGTGACGTCGGCGGCAACTAGCATCACCCGGGTGGTCGACGTCGGCGTCGTGCCGTCACGAGGTGAAGTGCGGTATGCCCTGGAAGGTTAGGTGCTCAAGCCCGGTGACCCGGAGTACGACCGGCTGATGAGCATGGTCGATCGGCCTCACCGCAACTTTTGTGCGTGGACGAGGAGCAGGCAGCGCTTTCGGTTCAGTACGGAGTGCTCAGCGGGTCGGCTCCTAGCGGGAGAGCTCGACGACCTCACCCTTGATCGCCCAGCGTCGGTCCACCGGTTCAGCGCCGAGCAACTCGCCCGCGACGCAGAGGTGGTCTGCCGGGTCCCACTTCACGCCTTCGCCGTAGGGGTGGACCAGCCGCGGCACGACGCCGAGCACGGCTCGGCGTCGATCAAGCAATAGCTTCTCGATCTCTGCGGGATCTGCCTGAAGTGCCTCTGCGATCCGCGAAACGACCTCCGGCAGGACCGCCGTGTCGGTGTGGGCTTGGAACGCGCAGACCACCCCATCAAGAATCCCCTTCATTAATCCGCCGAGCACCGCCTTTTGCCCACCTGGTGGGCGGACTCGGACTCGAACGGTGAAGGGCCTCCCAGGCGTGCGTGGCGCGGCCACCTCGACGTTGCTGCGGGCGAGTGCCAACCAGACCTGCGCCAGCTTCTTCCCGCCGGAGAACGCGCCAAGGTCGGTCCAGTCGAACGACGCCAACGTACGCTCCTGCTGCCAGTCGGCGAAGGTGCCCGACCGCGGCGCGAGCGAGTAGCGGTAGCAGACCCGGTAGCCGGCCCCGCTAGGAGCAGGCGGCACGGCGGCGCCGAGCTCGAAGCGGATTCCGTCGCGCCCGGCGACGGCGAACGAGTCGATGTTGTAGAGCAGGAGGTTCTCGACGTCAGCGTTGGGGAGTTTGTCGCCGAAAAAGGTGGCGTGCAACACCCGCCCCGCTGACGGTTCGAGCTGTCGGCAGCGATTCCGGATCTCGGTCCGCAACTGCTCTTGCCAGGCGGGTCGGCGCTCGAAGCGGATGTAGTCATCGGCCCAGGCCTCGACGATGGCGCTGTCCGGGCGCGGCCCATTGATTTCCCAGCGGCCGTCGGGCACCGGCGGGGGAGCCGCCCGCTCGGCCTGTTTGGGGAAAGTGTGTTGTCCGGCGGCGCTAGCCGGACGGCAGATTCCGCACGGCGGGATCGGCTGCCCCACCTGATCGATCGCCCACTGCTCGAGTTCGGCCAGCTGCTCCGCGCAAACCTTGACGTAAGGTCCGGTCCACGGGCCCCCGTGTGGGTTCTGACCGCTGATCGTCCGGCAACGGGCACGGTGCATACGCGCCGCGGTCGCGCTGTGCTTACGCGCGATGTTGATCACGTAGCCGTCGGGGTTTCCCCCGAGCCAGGCCAAGTAGCCTCGGTCATCATCGCGGAACTCACGCGTCGAGTCGTAGCCGATAGCTGGATTGTTCGAAGCGTAGTCATCCGTCGGGATGTGCGCCGGGGTGTCGTAGGGGATGATTCGCTCGAGCATGCTTATGGGCATTTCCCAAACGTCCCCCGCTCCGGTTTCCCACCTGATGCGGACGTGCTTCTTGTCGTGGCTCAGGCCGTACATCGTGGCCCATCGGCCTGACGGCTCGATCCCGGGTCGGATGACCAGAACGCGGGTCGGCTTGCCGCCGAGGGCCTGTATCTCCTCAAGAGTCACGCAATTCCTCCCCCTTTAGTGACGCGCGATCGCCGCGTTGTTCTGCCCCCGTCGTGCGGGGCAACGATAAATGGCGACACCGACAGGCAACACAGAACGGGCGGCATCCGAGCTTCTTCATCGCCTGGCCGCGGCTGAGCGCCAGGTCATGCCACTTGCTGGGGGTTCTAGTCGCGGCAAGTAGCTTGGGCGAGGGCGAGGGCCCGATACGTTTCCGCAACGGCGAAATCCGGCCGCCCTCTTCATCGACGCCGACGGCCAACGTCAGGGGCCCCATTCAAGATCGACAGGTCCGTGAGCTGTCGATGAGGACGCCTCACAAAAGGAACTTCAACTCCCGTGGCACCATGCCGGCCTGTCGGAGCGGATGATCTTCGCTCCGGAGGTGGATGTCGCCGAGATCCTCCAGGGAGGGCAAATTCGAGGCCTGTCTGAGACGGCCCGCGAGTCGGAACTCAATGTTGGGCTGTGCGGCTGCCTTTGCCCAGTCGACCCGGTCAACGACTGCACGGATAGCGCCAACGTCGCCGACCCGTAACGCCGCCCCGATCACCGTGTCTATGACGGTGAGCTGTCGGTCGACAGGGACGCTCGGCAACACATTATCTATTTCGGCTAGCGCCTGTTCGTACCTCGCGGCTCTGACCGGAGAAAAGGATCTCCGCTGGCGAGAACGAGCGATCGCCATGCTCTCGGCGTGAAGACGGTAGCGCTGGGCGCCGAGCCGCATCTGGTCGGGCGCCTCATCGTTGATCGCATCGAGCAGTTCGCGCGCGACCGCTATATCGCCGGCGACGGCAGCCAGGGCGGCTGATCTGATCTGGAGATCGGCATTGATGATCTGATAGTCACCGATTTCGCGGTCGACCCCGGAGAACTCCGCATCCGCGGCTTCCAACTCGTCACGGGCTGCATCGAGAAAGCCGTGGAGTTGCAACACGTGAGCCCGAGTTTTCCGCCCGTTCGCCGCGATGCGTCTCGCGCGTGCGTCGTCCGCCGTTGCCTCTCGGATCCAGGTGGACGTCCAGGTCAGTGCCATTAACGATTCGGCGTCTCGGTAGATGTTCACCCCAACTTCGAGGAGCCATCCTCGTAGGTCGGGGCCGACGGAGGCGGGGTCGGGTGCGATTGATAGCGCATGATCGAGCAGCAACGGAAGCGCCGCGAACTCGCCAATGCGCCATGCGTGCTCCAGCTGTCCAACCGCCTGTGCCGGCTCGCTCTCGAGCGTGGACCGGACAAGCACGAGGTCGCGCCGGGTGCTCCCCAGTGACACCTTGGGCGAGAGTGGGAGCGTCCGACGAGCTCGATCTCGCACACGCGCGCGCGTCGTACGATCACTGCCGATGGGACGGATCCGGACGTATGCCGGAAGACCTGCCAGATCGGCCGCCGCAAGGTAGAAGCCGTCGGCCTCGTCGACCAAACCGCACACGCGGGCGTCGGCGGACTGGACCAGTCCAGCTATGACTCTTTCTCGTGGAGTGATCGGTCGAGGGCGCTCGAATCCGTGAACCGAGACGTGCGCCGCGATGGCGTCGTCCAGAGCGGCGAGACGCCGGTGCAAGTCCCGCGGTTGTACGCCAAGGGAGGAAGCGATGGTGACCCGGGAAACCTTTCGGCCCTCAATAGCTGCGCTGCGGGCCCATGTGATCGCGACTCGAGCATCGCAACTCTCCTCACGAATCATGCGACTAAGCGTCGCCGTCAGACTGTGCGCACACGCCACTGGATCGGCGTTCCAAACGCGGCGCACAAACTCTGGCGGTTCCGTGCGAAAGTTTGCCGAGATGTTGAATCGCTCCCAAAGCCACCGGCGCATCGTTTTGACTTCGGACGACCCGATCATCAGCCTCGTGGGCACCCCGGGATTGGGGGAACGCACCGATGACGCCGGTTTCTGCAACGGAAGCTCTCCTTGCGTGACCTCGGATCGCCGATTTGGGTTCATGGTGTCTATGACGATGAATCAAGACCACGATGAAGATCTAGGAGAAGAACGGCTCCGCCGCGCTCGCTGGATCGCTGTGACCACTCGCATCCTCGCTAATGTCGCAACCTTGGCATGGCGGACCTACGAGTTCTTCACTTCGTAAGAAAAGCCCTGAACAGCATTTGCTGCCGCGCCCTTCGGTGAGGGGCGCGGCATTTCTACGTCGAGAGCTCGCTCAATGGCCCGCATAAGCTCTTCTGCCGTTCGCTCGAGCGTGAACGTCGAGGCATGAGAAACGGCGGATACCGACCGTTGTTGGAGGTCGGACGGGTCGGTGAGAAGCTCAGCGACCCGCGCGGCGATCGCCTCTGCTTTATTGGCAGCGTGCACGATCTCGGTTCCACAGATTTCGTCGATGGCGGTCCCCGGCTGAGCGATGACCGCACACCCATTCGCGAGGCCTTCGAGAGCTGGGAGCCCGAACCCCTCCGCCGTCGACGGAGCACACAAGATCTTCGACGCTCGGTAAAGCTCACCAAGGTGAAGGTCATCGATCGAGCGGTGAAACTTCAGCCAACCGTCTCTGTGGGCGTGCTCGATTCGCTGAATTACCTGGACCCCGTAGTCGTGAAAGAGGGCACTCGGCGAGCCAACGATGCAGGCGCGGAAATTCGCTGTTGTGGCCGCCAGAGAACTCCAAGCTTCAAGCAGCGTCAGCTGATTCTTGCGTGGTTCAAACTTGCTGACATGGATGACGTCGTTCTCACGATCGGTCATCGCGGGGACCGATGCGCCGACCAAGGTCGGGTCGGGTGCCAGCGGCAACACATCAATCTTCCCGACCGTCTCCGGAAAGTGCCTTTCGAGGCTTGACCGCGAGGTCGCGGATACCGTCAGAACCACCGCTGCGTTCTTGACCGCAAGCTCGTAGTAAGCGCGGTAGAGGCTCTCGGCCCAACGATCCTCCTCGAGCGGAATGGCGCCCAGTAGCGCGGCACTTACAGCACGCAAAGCATCGATGCCATATGCGCGTCCCGCATCCGACGCGCGGGGCAACTGGGCTCCAGGTTCCAGGGGAAACGTGTCGTGGAGGATGCGCACTTGGGGACAGGTCGTCCAGGGCGAGTTGTAAAACTGGGGCGCCACGAAGCAGTCCACGTCGAGGCTGTCGAGTAGGGGTGACAAACCGTGAAGGTCTCGCAACGAGAGGAGCGGAGCACCGTATGGTACGAGCTCGCACGCGGGGTACTGACCGTGGAGTTCATCGACTGGGCCGAGCAGGACGAGCCGTATTGGCAATCGGCGGAGAGCCGTCGCCACCAGTCGCGTCACGCGGGCAACTCCATTGTCCCGCTGGCGGCGTGCATCGAGGGCGACCCTGATCATGGCGACAATTTCGCAGAGGGAATAGGGCCAGGGACAAAGGTCATCAATCGCTCCAACTATGGGCGGGGCAAGACTCAAGGGCCTCTGCTCCCGGATAGCCGGGTCTGGTCCTTAGCCAAACACTGGAGGTTTGACTCATCTTCGCGCAGCAACGCCGCTCGCCAAACGTTGTTATGCCAGGGCAGCGGCGATGACCGTGTTACCTACTACGGGGCGCAGGACGCCGTCTGACAGGTGTGGATCGGCCATGGCCCGCTCGGCTGGTGGGTGTCTATCCAATCCTGCGTTACATGACATCCGCCCATGGCCGGATCCCAGTAGGACCCAGGGTTGCAGTCGCACCTCCAGTTATGAGTCACCGGTGAACCTGTGCACCCGGCCTGGGCGACCCCGATAGCAAACGGTGTGGATAACCCGAACGTCATCCCGGCAAGGCCCGCCACGAGGAGCTTCTTCGCCATCGCTAGTCCTCCCTCCGGCCTGAGCCTCCGGCACGAGCCACTAATTGCAACGGTTGAAAGGCGCCCTGGAATCGCATGGGAACTTACTGTCGAGCCGTGGGCTGGTCTGCGAACCTGAATTGATCTCGGTCATCGTTTCGGCAGTCCGCACTGATTGAAGGGCCACGACGGGTCTTGCCAGTTCGGTGAGGTGTGCGTCGGGTCGATGCCGTTGGGGCACGGATTTGGCACCGGTCGGGCGCCGGTGATCGGGCTTTGCGGCATATCGGCCGGCCCACCCGAACTACAATCAGCGACCTGCCCTGTCGCGGTGTACGTGCAGTGAATCGGCGCGGGTGTGTCCGGGTAGCCAGTGAACGGTGTCTGCCCGGGGCCTGGTGCACCCCCAGGCCCGGTGCACACCTCACGCCAGTGATACGCGGGCGAGTAGCAGTCGGCGTTTGCTGCGGGAGCGAAGAAACCAGCCACCGGTAGCACAGCTGCGGCGGTGAGCGCCGCTACGAGCAGTTTCATTCTTGGCCTTACTTCTCGGGGGCAGCTAAATGAATGCGCTTGCGGTTCGAGGAATAGCAACGGCCTCTGGGTCAGTTCCACAATCCCGGGCAAAATCGAGGGTCCACACTGTTGCACGGTGGGTAGTGTCCGTTGGGCGGCGGCGGTGGCTCTGGTGGATAGCACCCCATTTGGTACGGCCAGGTGTAGGAGGGTCTGGCCACCCAATTCGCAGGGCATCCCTGCGGGGCAAGGGGCACCGGCGCTCCTACCGACGCCACTGCGAAAGTTAACGCGGCGATGGTGTTTAGCATCATTGCCCCTTCGTTCTTTCCGGGTCGCAGTGACCGGGAGGAGCGATAGCCGGAATATCCAGAATTGGGATGTTAGCAGGAGCGCCGTCCGCTGACGAGGTGGAAAAGTCCACCTATTCCGCGCAATACCAGCAACTTTGCGCTTTGCTGCGTTATTTGCGCCGGACGCTGGACTCACCCAGGTCGACGTCGCCGAGCGGCTAGACGTACCTCAATCGTTCGTCAGCTGTACCAGTCCGGCGAACGCCGACTGGATGTCATCGAGCTCCGCCACGTCGCCGCGGCCATTGGGACGACGCTCGAGGCCGTGTTGGAACGCCTGGACGAGGCCCGCCACGCCGCCTCTTAATCATCGGCTCGAATCAGCGGGGGCCAGGGATTTCGAGCCCAGTCAGACGAAAGAAGGCGTCCCAAGATGCGCTTCGGCCCGGCGGCCATTCTTGTTGCCACACCTTCAAAGGAACGTCGGCGAGCGGGTCGAACCGGCTGGCCAACCTCCCGTACTCCCGTGTCTCCCACTCCCGCAGGCGGTTGTCGCCCCGCGCGAACGCCAGGAGCCGGGCGATCTGCGCATCCCGGACTTCGGGCGGACTACCGCCGCGGACGCCGATCCCATTCATCAGGCTGTGCCGTCCGAGCGCGAACGGGAGGGCGCCACATTTCGACCCCAGTGCTGCGTTGACGGCACGGCAGTCGGCGCAGGCAAGCCAGGACCAGCGAGACGTGCCGCCAGCCGTGGCTCGGAAGCAGATGATGCACAGGTCGTAGTCGCGCGAGACGTCGCATCCCTCCCAGTTCTCGGGGGCGTCCTCGTCTTGGCACGACTGCCACCTCACCGGCAAGTGCGGATACGCCGGGTTTCTTAGCTGCCGCGGACCCCGTAGCCCTCCGCACGGAATGTGCACCGACAACTCGGTGATCCGTTCGCGCAGCGCCGCGTCGGTAGCGCTCAGTTTTCGCTCAGTCATTCTTCGCCATTCCTGGCGACGCCACCCTCGGGCGTCCACCACTTGCACGCTTCGCGCACCGGCTCTTCCCCTGGGGCACCGTGCGGTGGATGCGCGGTTGCCGGGACAGCGGGCCAGGTACCCGTACAGCCGTCCGCTCTTGAGCGATTCCAGTATGAAGTAGCACCCCGACATGTTCAACGAAAGCGCCCTCAGGCCCTTTCCTCCGCTACCTCGCGAGCACCCCGAGCTCGCCGATCCCGCTCGGGCGCATTGGCTGGCCAAGTCCCCCGGAAGGTGAATTGACCACTGGATTTAAAACATTAACCTTGTCGCCAGCGCGAAAGGGGTGGCGATGCGGTCGATACGAGATGTATCAGCGTGTCGTCCGGCCAGTCGCCAGCTCTGGCACTCTGCTCGGGCCTGGCTTGATCGAAACTCCCTGCCGATTCCATGCACCTCAAGTACATAAGCATCCCGGCGTTGATCGCCTTCGCAGGCGGTGACCCCTGGGCGATCAACCGGACCTTGCAAGCGGGCAGCCCGCTGCAGATTTCCAACCTGGCGAACGCTTTTCATGCCGCGGGTCGCTCCACAGCTGAAGCCGATACGACGTTCGCTCAAGCCCGCTCCCGCTTCGATGCCGCCTGGAACCATCAAGACGGCGATCATCCGATCAACTACTCCGCCGAAGTGCAGCGGGCGACCAAATCCCTTGGGAATCAGTCTGTTCAGCTGCCCAGAATTGGTGCAGACCTCGAGGAAATCGCCGCCTCCTTGGCCGCGGCGCAGAGAACCGCTGCCGGCCAGATCGGCACGCTGGAAGCGCAACTGAAGGGGCTCGACGTCATGATCGCCGAGGCCGTCGAGCTCGAAAACGAGCACCCAAACCTGAGCGCGGCCGACAGAGATGCCCTCGACGCCTACATCACCTCACTCGAGGACGACGCCATTCGCGACACGAAGGCTGCCCTCGGCCAACTGCAATCCACCCGCGACGGCTACTCAAACACCCTGCAGACCGCACTGGGAACGCTAAAGGGTGACGGATACGACCCCGCGGGGATTCGGGCGCAAGAGGGCCCACTGTCGCCAGCCCCACAGCTGCCGGACGACCCCAACCGGTTTGCGCAAGTGTGGAACTCGCTCACGCCCGAACAGAAAGACGCGGAATACGCCCGCGATCACTTCATCGGCAACCACGGGGGCATGCCGTTCACCGACCGTGACCACTACAACAGAATCCATCTCGACGAACTGCAGACCGCCAACAACGCCGACCTCGACCGCCTACGTGCTCAGCACCCGGATTGGGCCAACGGGAAGATGCCCTTCCTGAAGACCAATGAATACCTGAACTGGCGACGGCAATGGGACGCCGCCAATCGTGCCCGCGACGGATATTCGAAGGTGAAAGACTCGCTCGGCCCGCCACCGGACAAGGTGGCGCCTGGCAAGCTTCCGAGGTACCTCGGCGTCATCGACGACAAGGGCCACGCCGCGGTCTCCATCAACAACCCGGACACGGCAAAACGCGACGCCACCTTCGTCCCTGGCACCGGCCAAGACCTGACGCGCTTTGATGCCAGCGCCCTGAAATCCGAGCGCATGTTGTCGGCCACGCTCGCTGCCGACAAGAGCCTCCGTCCCCAGGACGTTTCAGTGACGACGTGGATGGGCTACGACCGGCCAATGAGCCTCGTCGACGCGGCGTCGACCAGCTACGCCTACAACGGGGCCGCCGCGCTCGACGACTTCCAAGCCGGATTGCGCGCCTCCCACAACGACGCGCTCGCCGGCGGCCCCTCATTGAACACCGTCATCGGGCACAGCTACGGCTCCACCGAAGTAGGCGCTGCGGCGCTTGGCGGCCGCCACCTCGACGCCAACAACGTCGTCGCGGTGGGCAGCCCCGGGGTACTGGCCGGACATGCCAGCGACCTCAACCTCGATCCCGGTGCGCACGTCTTCGCGACCCGCGCCCAAAACGACGTCATCGGCGTGGTCACCGGCATGACACTGGGCCCCGACCCGATGAGCTCGAAGTTCGGAGGCATCCCGTTTGAAGCAGCGCCCGGACCGGGCTGGCCCTTCGGACTGCCGACGGTAGCCGCCCATAGCAGCTACTGGGACACCGGCAACCCGGCGCTCGACAACATGGGCCGTATCATCGCCGGAAGAGTCGACGTCACCCCGCCCACCTTCACCCCCTGATCACCGCGATGAAGCCGACGATCCGCGCCCTGGTTTGCTTGTTCGCAATCTCGCTCACGATAGGGCTTTTGGCTGCTTGCTCATCGGGATCGTCGCCCTCGGCCAAAAAACAATCCGCGTCGGGTGCGCCGTCTGGTGCAACACTAATCCCAGGAGGTCCGATGGAATCGACACCAGCCGTTCCCTCACCGAAAATACCTGCGAGTCAAGAAGAAGCGCAGAACACGGTGATCCACTACATCCAGCAGACCGTCGACGCCCTCCCCCCGGGGACCAAAGTTGACGGAAGCCGCTACGCGGGTACCGGGTCGGGAATCGCCTATTGCGAAGACGAGCCCAAAGACCAAAATTCTCCCGTCAACTACGCCTACTGGGGTGACCTGAATCTTCCACCGGGTACTGACAGCAACGCCATTTTCGGTCAAATCGAAGGCATTTGGAAAGGCTGGGGTTGGCAGGTCCTTGAGCGGCAAGGCTTCGAGAAGCCCAACAGATTCGGCTACGCCCCAGACGGCTATGTCATGCAAATCAAGTCCGCGTATCCGCCCGGCTCACCCCCGACGATCATCGGGACATCGCCATGCTTCCCGGGCAGCCTCCGAAAGGAGGGGATCCCGGTACCCGCTGAGATAGCCCAAACCTCTGCGGTCAGATGAACCACAAAACCGGGATGCGGGATGCCTCCCCTTAGGATTAGTGAACCGAAAATGACCAGTGCCGTATAACAATGCGCTTTCGGCATGTAGTTTCGGCGCAGCCGGTCGTGGCCAACGCAACTGCCGAGAGCGGACCTCCACCCCCCCGTTCCGCAATCGGTCAATTTCGACACAAAAAGCCCATCTCGGCGCCTGCGCGACACCATGATCTCGGACGCGGTTGGTCAGGGTCCGGTGTGGGTGTACGGGGCCCAGATGCTGGGTTGTTGGCGGTGGCGCGCGCGTAGGTCGCACGTGGCGTGGTGCAGGGCGGCGGCGGCTTGGTTCACGGTGGTCTCGGTGATCGTGGTGTAGAAGTTTTTGGCCAGCCCGACGGTGTCGAGGTCACTGATTGGCCACAGTGAGGCGATGACGTGCCGATATCCGGCGAGTTGGCACGCCGCGGCCAGATGGATCGGCTCGTCGGGCAGCGTCGCCCCCGTGCGCGCGGTGGTGCAGGCCGATAGGAATGCCAGCTCGGCGTGCGGCAGTTTCAATTCGGAGAGGTCTTGCACCGACAGCGGCCGATCGTGGTAGTCGCCCAGCAGCAGAAAGCTGGCCGAAGGATTTTTGAGATCGCTTAGAGCATGGCAGGCAAAGTGCGCCCACCCGTGCAGGGGCAAGGCGGTCATGACGGTCTCGAAGATGGCCTTATCAGTGTCACGCAGCCCGAGCGCGTCGACCCGATCGGGCAGAAGCTCTCGTAAGGTTTGAGCTTCCCTCTGGGCGCCCGGCAACGGGTCCTGCCCGTCTGTAGTGGGCATGGCCACCACCAGCACACGTGGGTCGGTCTGCGTCTCGGGGTGGCGGGCCTGCAACAGTGCGCGCACGGTGGGAATCGTCGTCGAGATAACGCGGTCAATCACCGCCGCCGCACCGCTCGAGTCTGCCGGTTGATCATGGTGTCCGGCAGCATGAATCGGCAGTAGCGCAAGGGGACCTGAGGGGCACCACCACACCCGCGGCAACCCCGTAGGCCCATCCGAGGCGTTGTAGCCAAGGCGATCGAGCACGGGAGCGGTGATCTGATCACTGAGCCATCCCAGTACCTGGCTCAACTTCGTGTCCGCGTTCGCCCCTGCGTCCGCGAAGGCGGCAGGGCCGGCGTGCCGGCTCTTGGACAGGACGTCGAGCGCCTCGAGGAACGTGTCGAGCTGCGTGGCCGCGGAGTCGGGGCTCACATCGGGCAACTCCACCAGTTCCACCGCTCCCGACGGGGTGAGGATGAGCGCATCGCTGCGCAATGCCGCGCAGTTGATCAGCACCACCGGGCCCTCGGCGGCAGCCTGCAGCAGATCCTTGACCGGGCGCGGCCGCAAGAACTGCTCGCAGTCGGGCAGTGCGCGGATCTCACCCACCACCCGCTCGAACTGGGCGGCCGCATCTCGGCGGCCATCGGCAGCCAATCGTGCCGCCGTTGCCGCGTCGACCCCGCTGGCGGGTGGCGAGTCAAGTTGATCGAGCACATCGCGCCAGTGAATGAACTTTGCCACCAGGTCGGGGCGCTTCGACTTCTGCTCCAGGTCGCTCAGATCTGAGCGGGTGTCCAGCAATTGGGAGAACAGCACCGCGCGCCCCTGCTCAAACAGCTCAACGGCGCGGTCGCGTTGGTCGGCCCACAGACAGGCCGCCGCCGCTTCCGAAGCCAAATCTGCTAGCCCGCGTAACTGGTACTCCTGATCGATGCGCTGTAACGAGCGTGGGACGACGAGTGCCATCAACTCCACGGCCGTGCCGAAAGCTTCAACGGCCTGGTTTTTGTCCTCCGCTTGCACGGCCGCGGCGCCCCATTGTTGGGCGGCAAGGGCCCGCTCGTCAGCCGGCGCGGACGGCGTCGTTGCCGCCGCCCGGAATTTGTCCAATGCCTCGTCGAGATCCGCTTTATGTCCTGCGTGCTCAAATCGCTGCTGCAACGACAGGCCGAACTCGTATGACGCCGCAGGCAGGTCAGGGTCATCGACCGGCAGTGAATCGAGGGCCTCGCGGCCTTGCGTGATCGCCTCTTCGAGATCGACCGGGTTCCCAGTGTGAGCGAACCGTGTCCGCAGCGCGGTCCCAAAGATGACCTGCATCATAGGTCGGTTAGCGTTGTCGGCGGAGGTGCCTGCCAGAACCGTCTCGCATATGCCGATCGCCTCGTCGAGATCGGCATCCTGTTCTTTGAGCGTGAAACGACTGTCGAGCGCGCCAACGAGATTGAACAGGCGCCGGCGCCGGTTGGGGTCCTGGGGCGGGCTGGCGTCGACGGCTTGGCGGTAGTTGGCGATTGCCGCATCGAGATCGGCCGGGTCGTCGTAGCGAGCGAATCGCCTCAGCAGCGCACTCCCAAGGTTGGCCTGGCGCCCAGGCCGGTTGCGGTTGTTGGGCGGTACGCCATCGAGCGCCTCGCCGCATAGAGTGATCGCATCGTCGAGATAGGCTCGTGTCCCGGTTCGCTCGAACCTCAGCTGCAGGGCAGCGCCCAGGTTCGCTTGGATGCTGGAGCGGCCGAGGTCGGTGGTGGGGATTTCCGTGAGCGCGTCACGACCAATGTTGATCGCCTCGTCCAGATCGGCCGGGGTCTTGAAGCGGGCGGACCGCTTGAGCAGGCCAGCCACAAGATTGCCCACCAAGGCCGGCCAGTCGGGGTCACGCGGACTCGAGGCGGTGAGGGCTTTGCGGCCAACGGTGATCGCCTCGTCCAGATCGGCCCGGGAACCAGCTTGCTGGAACCGGGCCTGCAGCGCACCCCCGAGGTCTGTCAGGATTGCCGGTCGGGCGTCGTGCCCGGCCTCGGCGGCATCGAGCGCCTCGCGGTCAACGGTGATGGCCTCGTCGATGTCAGCCCTTACTCCGGATTGCTCAAACCGGATCCGCAACGCCGCACCGAGGTTCATCAAGATCGTGGGACGCTGGGGTGTGGTGATCGAGATTTCCTCGCGCGCCTGACGGCCGGTGGTGATCGCCTCGTCCAGAGCGGCGGCGTCCCCGGTGGGTGTGAAACGCCGGCGGAGGGCGCTACCGAAGTTGACGAAGATCGACGGACGGTTCGGGTGACCGACCGGGGTGACGTCGAGAGCCTCCCGGCCGGCTGTGATGGCCTCGTCGAGGTCGGCCGGTGTGCGGTTGATCTCGAAACGCGTTCCCAGGGATCCCGCGAGGCGGCTCACCACCTGCATGTGCAGCCGCGGCTTGTCCGCTGTCGCACCAACTGCCTCTCGGTCAACCACGATCGCGTCGTCCAGATCGGCCGGTACCGCGGTGAGCGCGAAACGCTCCAGCAATGCGCTTCCCTGATTGATCAGGGTCGTGGCGCGGTCTTGCCCCGCGTTCCCGGCGCTATCGAGCAGCTCGCGGCCAAGGCTGATCGCCTCGTCGAGATCCGCTACGGCCTCATGATCAGCGGGTGTGTCGGAGCGCTCCCACCGCCTCAGCAGGGCGCGCAGGAGTGCAGCCTTGATGCCGAGTTCGTCAGCGGGATCGATTTCGGTCGCGCCGAGTGCCTCACGGTAGAGGGTGATGGCCTCGTCAAGGTCGGCCAGCGGGAGGCGGGTGAAACGAGCTTGCAGTGCGTCCCCCAAGGTGGAGACGATCTCATGTCGGTCCGGCTGGCCAGGCGGGATGAGGTCGAGCGCACGACGCAGGCTCTTGATTGCCGTCTCTAGATCCCCTAGCCCCTGGCTGCATTTGTAGTGCTTCCACAGGCCCTTGCTGAAACCGACCAAGCTGGGCTGCCAGTCGGGATCACCGGGCGCCGCGCCGCTGAAGGCCTGGAAGTAGTTGTTGATCGCATCATCGAGATCAGGCACACGGTGGAACATCTCGAACAGCTCCATCTGCAGATCCGCGGCCGCGCGCAGGACTGCAGGGTCAGGCTCACTCATCGGGGCCAAGTGTCCGAGGGAACAGGGCGCGTCAGCTGTGCCCACCTTTGTATGGCCTGCTGACCTTCCGGCGTGGCGTAATACTGGAAGTGGTCACACGGAAGGGTCTCGGCGGTCAGCAGGGGGTAAGCATGATCGCGCAGCCCCAGCATGCTCGTGAGGCCGATCGCGATGTCGTTATCGTCGCCGAAGAGTTCGTAGAGCCCTTTGTCGAAAATCTTTGTCGCGAGCCGCTTTACGCGGTTTGGCTCAGCCTCGTTCTGCAGATTTTTTCCGGCCAACACCAGATAGGGAACATTGGACGGCGCCTCGAGCCTGTTAAGTTTTGTCGTGAGCGGAGAGTCGACAGCCAAGTCGGCGAGCGCGACGCCTTGCTCGTAGAGATACTTCAGCGGCCAGTTCAGGGAACCTAGGAGCGGAATCACCGAGGCCCGGTTGAGCAAGTGAGTGACCAGGAACGCCAACATGCGGCCGGTCGTGGCCAGCGTGGAACCGTGGTTGGGCGGACCGGCGAGGACAGCGCGGTCGATAAAAGCGTGTCCACCCGACAGTTCGATCAGGCACCGAGCCACCAGGGTGCCCAAGCTGTGCGCATAGATATCGACCGTAATGTCGTCGTCGGGGCCAAAGCCGCACTGCCGTCGCAGTGCGAGCGCCAACTGCTCGCCGCTATGTTCGGCGCCGGTGCCGAACGACTCGTAATCCCAAGTTAAAAAGTGGTCGTACCGCGCTACCCGCGCGCGCAGGAACTGCGCGGGCCCCTGGATCATCCAGCGTGTGTCCGACACCAGCCCGTGGATGAACAGCGCAACCCGTTGCCCGCGGCGTATCTGCCCAGGCTCTGCGGGGTGGTAGATCACCTGATTGTCTTCGAGATCCGCGCGCCTCAACGCGAGTTCGGGAGTATGCCGGCCCAGCTTCTTGTAGATGAATAGGCGGAGGGTGCGGCCAAGCCCCCGGGTGGTCGGGCGGCGGCCGCCGTCTGTGAGGGTGGTGACCGGCGTCGGCAGCGAGACCACGTTCACGACGCTGTCCTCGCCGCCGTAGCCGGCGAGAAGGTAGTCCTCGCCGTCGAAGATGACCGGCCACATGTCCGTGGCGCCGTGCAGCTCTGCCGGGGGCAGCTCGATACGCAACGGATTGTCCGCTGAGATCCCGCGACGCGCCGCATCGTCAATGTCAAGTCCCAGGATCAGTCCCGTGGGGCCCAGGCCACGTGTTCCCGGCCTTCCCGTCAGTCGGAAGGTGTCTGGGCAGCACGCCAGGCCTGGGGGTGGACGCAGGTCGGTGTCGGCGAGCTCGCCACGGGTGGCCGATCCCAGCGTGGTGACCGTGACGGAGCCGGTGAACCCTTCAGGCTTGATCAGGGTCAGACCATCGGCCAACGCAACACGATCGGCCCGCGGCGACAGCTCGATCGTGCGGTACTTGCGGATGGTGTTGATGGCCAGCTGCGCCACCGTCCAATCCTGTTCGTCCACGGGCGTGTATGGGGAGGCGAAGCGTGTCTGCTGGCCGAAGGTGACCGCGTCGATCAACTTCTCAATCGCCGATCGCGGCCCCCGGTCTGCCGCGCGCACGGGTGCCGGAACGGTCAGTGCGTCCTGGGCGAGCATCCCGAGATCGCTGGGTTGAGTCGTCACGATGGCTTTGACGTAGTCGCGGGAGGCGTCCCAGCCCTCGGGCAGCGTCAGTTCCAGTTGCGTTGTCTTGTTCGCGAGGCCGACCGGAAACGGCTCACTCTGACCGGGCGCAAAGGTGTCCGGTTGACCGACCCCCGGGTAGAGCCGCTTGATGCTGTAGTCCGGGCTCAGCGTGAACACGTGGGGGTACACATCGACGTCAGAGTCGTTGTACACGTCGACGACCCACAGGTTGCGCGAGCTGTCGCGCGGATCGAAGTAGACCGACAGCTCACCACCGGGCCCGATCGCCTCAGCCGGCAGACTCTCCGCGCGGCGCCCGTCAGGAAGGTAGCGGCGCAGCCCCAGTCTGACCTTTCCGTTGAGCGTGGAGCCGGTGTTGTTGCTCAGGTTCAGCACAGCGCGGAAACGTACGATGCTCTCCAGCGCCCTCCGCGCACTGAGAATCGGGTCACCTTGCGCCCCAGCGGGAGTAATAGCGAACGGCTCCACCAATGGGGTCTCGATGTCGGCGTCGCCGTATATGCCGAGCGTCTGATTGTGTGCCACCACGACAAGGTCGGCAGGGGCACCCGGGTCGTCCTCGATCCGCAGATAGGGCGAGAGGGGGTCACCGGCGATCTCGGCGCGCAGCCTGTCGAGCGCGTCGCGGTGAACTTCGTCGCCGGCGAGCCGCACGGCTAGGCGCAGCCCGGTATCGGACTGCTCGGTGATTAGCGCCCGGGCGCCGGCGATGATGGGCTGCGTCGCCTGCCCGTTGAGCGTCGCCTCGGCGGTGGTCGCAGTCACCGACACAACGCCGACCGTGACCAGCGGGTTCTGCTGGATCTCCGACTTGGTGCGCACCTCGGGCGGATAGATCGCCAACTGCGTTCCGGGGTGCAGGCCATGAACCAGACCGGCGGCGAGCTGCACGGCGGCCCCGTCCGGGCTGACCGCGTGCACCGAGATGAGGGGGTCGCGCTCAACCCGGACACCGCTGAAGATGACGCGATCGCGATCGCCCTCGCACTGCGGCATCTGACTTCGATACTCTGCGTTCACCAGCGGTGCGACGCGGTCGTAGAGCTCGCTGTAGGTGGCACCCTCCGGCAGCTGCCGCCACGTTGTGAGAGTGAAGAAGGTCAGCGCACCGTGCCAGGCGGCGGAGTCTTCGACACTGCCGTAGTACTCGTAGGACAGTTCCTCGTCCCGGCAGCCCGCCAAAAGCACGTACGGCAACCGGTTTGCTTCCCCCGCGGACAACCCTGCCGATCGAGGATCTCCCCCCCTTGGCCCGACCAGATCGGCATCTAGACCGGCAGGCGGCATGCGAGTGTCGGCCGGCACGCGACGTACACGCGCAGCTGAATCGCTCTGCGGAGCACGCGTGCCCGAGCCCGAGTGACAGCAATCCAGGATGACCGTGATGTGATCGCCTTTGGCAGAGGCCAGTCGGTCAAGCAGGCAAGCCAGCTCCTTGTCGGTGATGTCGTACCCGTCAGCGAGGCGGCTGTCATAGGGGACGAGTGTCTCGTTAAGCCCGTCGGGTTCGTAGTCCTCGGGGCGCGCCGGGCTCTGTGAGCCGTGCCCGCTGTAGTGGAACAAGATCTGATCACCGCGCCGGATATCGGGGTTGTTGATCAGGTGGTCAGCGAAGGCCTCCAGCATGCCTCTGCGGGTTGCTTGCGCGTTGACCAGCAATCGGATCCGCTTGTCAGGAACGGCGTAGCGGTTCATCAACAGGATCTGCATCGCTTCGACGTCGTTGACGCAACCCTGCAGGCCATTGACCGCCTCATAGGTGTCGATCCCCACGAGCAAAGCGAAAAGTCTTGTGTCTGCCTTTGCCTCGTTGGGCATCATGGCGTCCCTTCTCACAAGCACGCGTGTAACCGAAAGACCGTCCTGTGACTGCGGTCACACGGTGATCCTCGACGAAACTGGGAGCGCTGTCTACCCGGCCTACAAGCTGACCGGCGACTTCCCAGACCTCCTGTCGTCGCCGTCATCAGCTCCATGGGGCTCGGCCCCATCGCCTCTTAGCTCTGTACTGTTGACCACGGCCAAGAGATTCGCCCGCACGCCTCCGACGTGGGCGGACGGCAACCGCGCCACCCGGCACGGTGCCCTTCGGAGAAGGCCGGGGCTGGTAGCTGGCGCTGCCGGTCAAGACGGGAGCACCAACCATGGAAGAAGAGCCGTACCGCCATTACTGGCGCGTGCTGTACCCCCGATTCGCCGACCCCGGTTCGACGGCGCACTGGTACGGGAAGTGGAAGACGACCGAGATGTGCATGGGCCTGTTCGCCGAACGGCAGCAGGCCCGGCACGAGTGGATCGCAACCGGCCCGCGTCGTGGACGCGATGAATCGCACGTGACCACGGTCGTCACGCACCACGCGTCGCCGGTGCGGTCGTTGACCGTGCGGATCTGCCTGACTTGCCTCTGGGTTTCGCGGGATCTCAACGCGAAGCACCCCCCTTGAGGCAACAGTTGGCTCCTGAGCATGGTGCACCGACAGGGTCGCAGGACGCGGGTTTGGCTAAGTACCACTTGCTGGCCTTCCAGGGCGTGGTACTTGCTGGCCAGATATTTGAAAGAAGTTTGGTGGCCGAGCGCGCCTCCCGCTCGCAAAGCCCGAGGTCACGCAACCTAAACGCGGACCCTACACACCAATTGGCCCATTTGCCGGTGCCGAAAAGCGCCCGCGGGCTCGCACTTGTACTTGATTCTCTCTGTTCGCGGCTTTGACCTCGGCTCAAGACCTACGTGATTTTCCGGTCGGCCGGCCTTCGAGACGCTCTGGTCATAACTCTGGTCACGAGTGGGATTCCGCTTCGTTGAGCAGCACTTGCTGCTGTCCCGGCTGTTGGACGAGCTCCCTGACAACCAGTCTCATCGCCATCACCTCGGCGTGGTTCTGCCCCTGCATCACCCGGGCGAAGCGTGGTCGAACGCCCCAGTGGCCCCGGCGTCTGCGGGCGATTTTGGTCTGCTCGGGCTAGTGTGCAATGCCCCCATGGCCCGAACAGGCACCCTGTCGATGCGTCGCATGGCTGGTCGTGCCGTCACGGCAGGGAAGCTCTAGACCGCCTCCGTCTTGGCTGTGATCGGGGCCCGGCCGACACTGATTATCGACGTTCACGTAATCGCACGATGGCGACAGCGGTGCCGGAGCGGCCCACGTCATCCCCATCGTCAGCAGTGCTGCCACCGCTGTCGCGATTAGCCTCATCCCGCTTGTTATACGCCGGTCAGCAAGGTTACAAAGCGGAAACCATCTGCCTGTTCCTGGGACGGCTCGCCGGGAGTTAGGGGGTCAGGATTGGTCAACCCCAGGTGGAAGGATGTGATCGTGCCGAAGCCGAAGGTCGGGTTGCCGTATCGCATCGTCAAGCTCGCGACCGATATGTTCGCGCGCGACACCGGGTTCAGTGGCCCCGAGATTCACCAACTGTTCGCCGACTACACCGACGTGCTCGGTCCGTACACCATGGGTAGTGGCGGTCCTTCCCGCTGGGAACTGTTCCAAACAGGGCTCGATAGCCTCTCGGTCGATGACCAACGTCGCCTCCTGCTCGACCTCTGCACATACGACGGTCCAAGTAAGTACCCAAGGCCCTCAGATGAGCACATCGCCAAGTTGCGCGGCATGTTGCTCGAGGGGGCTGCGCCGGGCGCAATGGCCGCCTCGGACAGGCTCGACCAACTCGAGGACTGGGAAGCAGTCCGGCGGACGTGGGATTCCGCCCTGGCCAAGGTCGTCAGTGACCCCGAGGGTGCGATCACCGCGACGAGGACCACGCTGGAGAGCATCTGCAAACACATCTGTGAAGAGCGTGGCGCTCCGTACGACGACAGCGGCGAGCTCTCGAAGCTGTACAAGGCGGCTGCGGCGGCTATGGACATCGCACCGGATCAACATACCGAGCAAATCATCAAGCAGATTCTAAGTGGGGTAGGCACCGTCGTGAATGGGCTGGCGGCGATGCGCAACAGCCTCAGCGACTCCCACGGACGTGGCAAGGCTTCCGTCCGACCCGCACCTCGGCACGCGAAGCTGGCCGTCAATGCCGGCTTCGCCGTCGCGGGCTTTCTGATCGACACTCACGTCGAAAAACCAAAGCGGTCAGCGACGTAGCCTAAGGTGCGCTTTGCCCACTAGGTTCGGCGCGTTTGCAGGGTCGATCGGGTGACTGTCGGCCCAGCATCAAGGTACCCATACAGCGTGAGCTGCCCGAGATTGCTTCGGGTAGAGGCTGCCCGAGCCGCCGCGGAACGCAGAGCCGCACGAGATGCCCTGCGCCGAGGCGAGTGAGATGTTGGTGTTTCCGACGACGAGGCCCGCGATGATCGCGATGATGCCGAGCCGCAACACGAAGGGCCATCGGTTCTGTCGGTTCTCGTCGCTGAAATGACGTCGCCAGGTGCGGGTTGTCTCGGCGCACGTGACGCTGGGTTCGTGGCGGGATTATCCTTGGTGACGTCACGGTTGCCGACTGATGCCGACCCCTCATCGACGGCTGCGAGCACAGCAAGAACCACCGGAACGACGCGATTGCATGACCACCCTCGTTCGCTACAATCCACGCGGCATCGACATCGACCTCGCCGAACTGCCCGCCGGGCTTTACAACGAGATCGTCAGCCTGCATGGGCACATCGACCCGCCACCGGCGCCCGCCGTGCTCACCTGCCTGGGCAACGGTGAGCCAATGTACGTCTACCGACACCACACCGGCCGCTTCTATGCGAGGCATTACCCGGGCGGCAACTCTGATGGGCACTGTCACCGCATAACCACCATGTCCGACGAGCACCGCCGGCAGGCGGAATACACCTGCCGGGCCGCCGCCGAGGCCGGCCTGCCCGCGGTGCTGGAGAAGTCGACCGGGAACGGCACCCGCCTCGACGTCGCGGTTAGCGGGTTGCATGATGTTGGGTTTGAAGTTCAGCGCTCTCAGCTGTCACGAGCCCGGGCCAAGGTCCGCGCAATGAAGTCGTTTGAGGCGGGCTGGCCCACGGCGTGGGTAAGCGACACCGAACGCGACCCCGACTGGGCCGATCATGTTCCAACCGCCCGGCTGACCGTGCGAGGCTGGGACGTTATGCCGCCGGCCAACAGCGCCCGCGTGATCATCGGCAAGCTGATTCGCGAACGGGACGGCAGCCGCCCCTCGGGCTGGTGGTATCGCCGCGAGCCGACCGCGGTGCTGCTCGACGAATTGGCCGTCCTAATGCCCGCCGGCGAGATTGTCGCCGTCGCGACAGGTGCCAAAGGGCAAGTCAGCCTCGCCTACAAGGAGGCCATCGAGGTCATCGACTCGTGCGCTGGGCCTGGGGCGTCGCTTTGGAAACCGGACGGCTCGACACCACGGCAGCGGGAAATCGTGCAAGCTGTCACCCGCGAATGTACCGCGCACCCGACCGACCGCCCGGCAGTCGAGAAACGTGCACCGCTACTACCAGCGGCCCCCTCAGCCCAACCGCCACCGCGCCGCGTCCCCGAGCTGCCCGAACCAGAAGCGAGTTGCTCTACCTGCCATCAACCGCTTTGGGCACCGATCAGCCGCGACCGCGGCATCTGCGAGGCGTGCTGGCAAAGGGAACGTCGTGGGGCATAACCCTGCGTTGATCAAGTCGAGCGCGCTCGCCGTGCTCGGAGCGCAGGCATGACCAACGCCGGGCAGGGTGATGTGGATGCGCGTATCGAGGAAGCGGTCAACCGAATGCAGGCCGACCCAACGACGCTCTGGACGTCACTGGTCAATGAACTGGGCTTCGGGGTTTCCAACGAACAGCCCTTGCTGCTGTCCCGGCTGTGGGAAATCCTTCCGAACGAGCAGCGTCCCATCGCTATCGCCTATGCGTGGACAGGGTCGGACCCACCTGAGCAATGTCTGCCGACCCACGAGTGGCTGGCAATGTTCCGGGCTGTCGGCTATATCGAAGATTCTTTCGTGAGTTGGCCGCCGAGTTGGCCGCCCCCGCCGCCAGACTTCAAGCTCACGCTGTGGCGCGGCGGTGTAAAGAGAACCGGAATGTCGTGGACCGTCGACCGTGACCGGGCTGTGTGGTTTCAGCGTCGTCGGTATGACAGGCCCGACTGGAAGCCGGGCAAATTGTGGACCGTCACGGTCGGCGCTAGTCAGCTACTGGCCCACTTTCATGTCCTCCGTCCTGGTGAGGACGAGTACGTCGTCGACCCGGCAAACCTAGACCCCATAGAGGTTGCGCACGACGCCGAGGACAGCACGTAGTCCCCAGCGGGGCGGCTTCCACCATGTAGATGGGTTAGGTCATTCCCTGTTATGACACGCAGGCAGCCCCCGGGTAGTCAGAGCATGACCAGCGTCATTACCGCGAGGATGCCTAAGAGGGTCCAATTAAAGACGGCGTGCGCGGCGGCGGCTTCGAACACGGCCCGGCGTTTCAATCGCGCGACGCGTTCCGCTGCTGCCTCGGGAAAGTCTTCGAGAGAGTTAGCCCATTCGTCGAACAGCCGGCTGTTCTCGGCGTGGACCCGCTCCCACTCTCGGTCGTGTGCCTCCCAGTCTTCACGGCTTCGGGCCGTCCCGGCCATGCGGGGGTAGGGTAGCCGCTCGAACCGAGGAGGTTGCATCGCTGCCTCAATCTCGGGTGAGAGTCGCCGGACAGCCCGCAGGTACACGGCCATGTAGTACAGGCCGCCGAAAGTCAGCGCCAGACCTGCCGCGATCGGAATACCCATCAGCAGGTGACGCATGCCGAAGAGGAACTGCCGGAGCAACCGCTGCGGGAGGTTCTCGTCCTCCGAACCCAACCGGTACTTAAACTCTTCGTCGGCTGCAAGCTGGGGAACGAGAATCCCGAATCCGACCGGTAACACAATCGCCATCAGGTGCCAGCCAATGCCAGCATTGTGGGTCCGGCCGAGCACGATGTTGCCCTGGCCTCCGAGTAGTCGCCACCAACCGATCGCCATTGACGGCAGAAAATAGATCAGCGCAGCGGATACCGCTACCACAACGAACAAGACAGCGGGTGCCAGGAGGAACATCCACCACCGGATCGCCCGCACCGTCTGTCGGTAGTCCTGTCGCAGTTCGGCATGTCGCCAGAGCGCCGCAGCGTTCATTGCCAGGACCCACGCCATCAACCCGACCACGATGACCGCCACCATCGTCAGCACTATCTGACCTCCTCTCGAACGGGTGTTCCCAGTATCCCTCTGGTGGGTGACAACTGGCGGGAGGTGAACCGATACGTAAGTAGGCCCCCTTAGTGCTATACAAGGCAGCTGGTCACGCCGGGCACCACGAGCGGCCCGACCAGGCCTGTGCCGTCGCGCACGCGTACCGGGAGGTGCGCGACGCCCTGCCCGTGCAGCTCGCGGACCAGGCGCGGATCGGCGACCAGGTAGTCCGCGAGCACCACTAGATCGACGGCGTCGGGCGACACCCCGGCGTGCGGCTGGCTGCTGTGGGCCACCCGGGCCCCCGAGCAGCGCAGCGCGTCGACGAGGAGTTCCGACAGGGGCCCGCGGCCGTGCACCCGGATCGACGCCGCCCGTCCCCGGGACTGGCCGCACTCGGTGACGACGCCCGCGCCGACCAGTTGCTCGACGAGGCGGCGCAGCCCGTCGGCGTCCCCCAGCCCGCTGCGCGCCGCGTGCCGTTGCAGATCGGCGATCGGCGTCGGCGACCGCATCGACCGCAGCAGGGCGGCCAGTTCGGCGGCGGCCAGGCCACCCGGCGGGCGCACCAGGACGGCGCGGCGCGGGTCCCAGCCCACCTGGACGGCGCCGTCGGGCCGCAGCAGCACCGGCATCGCCGGGTCCAACGCATACCGGGAGAGCACGGCCGATGACATGAACCGAGACTGTGCCACGCCCGCGGAACCGTCCGGATCAGTTATCCACAGGGCCCGCCTGCCGCTCCGTCAGGCGGTGACGACGATCGACTTCTGCCCGACTTTCCACGCGGTCATGAATCGCTTGATGCTGACCTTCGTGTTGGCGTGGTCGGCGTAGGGGTCGTTGAGGTGAACGGTCTCGTCGTTGGTGTCGATCCCGGTGACGACGAGCAAGTGGTCGGGCGAGGATCGCTGGTCGTTGCTGTCCAGGATCGTTCCGCCGTTCACCCACGCGATCACCTTGCGGTTGGCGCCCAGATACTGTTCCAGCGCCGGCAGCCCGGTCTTGTCGGGCTCGGTGTCGTAGAACATCTGGGATTTGATGCCGTAGTGCTGGAGGAGGACGACGGTGTCGGCCATGTCGATGCCACCCTTCTCCGTTTCGTGGCCGGGGTCGCCGGTGGGCAGGTAGATCGGACCGTCGCGGATGACCGAGGGTGTGTGCTGCGCCAGCGTGATGATCTGGGTCTCGGTCGGAGCATTGCCCGTGACCTCACCGACCACGTCGGCTACCGACGCGAGCCCGCAGGTGTCCTCCAGCGACTGCTGCACCCAGTACTTGGCCGCCGCCTCCGGATCGCCGTAAACCCCGTCGGCGGCCGTGTTCGCGCTCGCCGGGGTGCCGCTGGTGGCTGTCGTAACCGGCGAGGTCGCCGCATGCGTCGAGGGCGGTGCCGAGCTGCACGCCGAAACCACTGGGACGCCGGCGACGCACGCGCATGCCAGCGCGGCGCGCACCGCGGTGGCGATCCGGGAGGGGATCATTTTTCGCTCGCTAAGACCATCGGTTGGTCTGCAACGTAACACTCGGGCGGCAGCCCGGCAGCGTGAAGCGGAGAGCCTAGCTCTCCGCCGGGCCGGGGTCGCCCTCCTGCTCGAGCCTGGCGATCGCCTCGTCGATGCCGCTCGTGTCCCCGCCGATGACGCGGTCGATGAACCCGGCCGGCTCGTCGAGGTCGTCGGCGGACGGCAGCAGATCGGGGTGCTGCCAGACGGCGTCGCGCGCGTCCACGCCGGCGGCCTCCGTCAGGCGCTCCCACAGCGCGGCGGCCTCGCGCATCTTGCGGGGCCGCAGCTCGAGGCCGACGAGCGTCGCGAACGTTTGCTCGGCCGGCCCACCGCTGGCCCGGCGCCGCCGCAGCGTCTCGCTGAGCGCGGCCGCGCCCGGGATGCGGTCGCCCAGGGCGGCGGTCACCACCACCTGCACCCAGCCCTCGATCAGCGCGAGCAGCGTCTCCAGCCGCTCCAGCGCCTGCGTCTGCGCCGGCGTGGCCTTGGGCTCGAAAACACCTTGGCCCAACAGGTTTTCGATGGCCGCCGGGTCGGACAGGGTGGCGGGATTGAAGTCGCGGGCCAGCTCCTCGATGCCGGTCATGTCGATCTTCATGCCCCTGGCGTAGGCCTCGACCGCGCCGAGCAGCTGACTGGACAGCCAGGGCACGTGGCTGAACAGCCGGTGGTGCGCGGCCTCGCGAGCGGCGAGGAAGGTCAGGATCTCGCTGCGGGGCTCTTCGAGCCCGGCGGAGAACGACTCGAGGGCGTCGGGCAGGATCGCGGCAATTCCCTTGGGGCCCAACGGCAGACCGATATCGGTGGAGGTCAGCACCTCCCGGGACAGCCGGCCCAGCGCCTGGCCGAGCTGCGAGCCGAACGCCATGCCGCCCATCTGCGACATCATCGCCATCAGCGGGCCGGCCATGGCCTTGGCCTCCTCCGGCAGCGACGACGCCCACACCGACGAGATCTGCTCGGCCATCGGGTCGCACAGCCGCTTCCAGGTGTCCAGCGTGTTGTCGACCCAGTCGTTGGGCCGCCACGCCGCCGCGCGGGTGGTGCCCGCCGGCAGCGCGGTGGCACCGTCGAGCCAGGTCTCGGCGAGGTGGACCGCGTCGGAGATCGCTTTCTCGCTGGCGGAGGGGATGGGTGCGACAAAGCCGATCGAACTCGACGCGACCCGCCGCGCGAGGTCGTAGTTGACCGGTCCCGACGTCTGGCCGCCCGCGGTCATGGTGCCGGCGCTGCTGAACATCTGGCCGAGCTGGGTGAAGATCTGCCCGAGGTCGCCCATGCCGAAGTCACCGCCCATGCCGAACGCGCCCGCGTCGGACTCCGGGTCTTTCTTGCCGCGGTTTTCGGGGTCTTCTCCGCTGGAGAAGCCGAAAGGCAGGTCAGGCATACCGTCAACGGTACTCACCGCGCCAACCGGACGCGCGATCTCGGGTCACGCTCGTAGCTGAACGTGTCGCGGCGGCGCCCGGTTAGGGTAAGCGGCGTGAACAGGCGGATTGCGACCCTGATGGTCGCGCTGGTACCGATCGTGGTGTTCGGTGTGTTGCTCGCCGTGGTGACGGTGCCGTTTGTGTCGCTGGGTCCGGGCCCCACCTTCGACACGCTGGGTGAGGTGGACGGCAAGCAGGTGGTCGCGATCGAGGGCACCCAGACCCACCCGACGACGGGGCACCTGAACATGACGACGGTGTCCCAGCGCGACCAGCTCAGCCTGGGCGAGGCGCTGACGCTGTGGCTTTCGGGTCAGGAGCAGCTGATTCCGCGCGACCTGGTGTACCCGCCGGGCAAGTCCCGCGAGGAAGTGGACAAGGCCAACAACGCCGACTTCAAGGAGTCCGAGGACAGCGCTGAGTACGCCGCGCTGGGTTACCTGAAGTACCCGGTCGCGGTGACCGTCGCGAACGTCACCGACCCCGGGCCGTCGGCGGGCAAGCTGAAGGCCGGTGACGCGATCGACGCGGTGAACGGCAAGCCGGTGACGGGCGTCGAACAGTTCACCGGAATGCTCAAGAGCAGCAAGCCCGGCCAGGTCGTGACGATCGACTACCGCCGCAAGAACGAGCCCGCCGGCGTGGCGCAGATCACCCTCGGCACCAACAAGGACCGCGACTACGGGTTCATGGGCGTCGCGGTGCTGGACGCGCCCTGGGCGCCGTTCGTCGTCGACTTCAACCTCGCCAACGTGGGCGGCCCCTCGGCGGGGCTGATGTTCAGCCTCGCCGTCGTGGACAAGCTCACCACCGGCGACCTGGCCGGGTCGAACTTCATCGCGGGCACGGGCACCATCTCCGTCGACGGCAAGGTGGGCCAGATCGGCGGCATCACCCACAAGATGGCCGCGGCCCACGCCGCCGGCGCCACGGTGTTCCTGGTTCCGGCGAAGAACTGTTACGAGGCGAACTCCGACAACCCCTCCGGTTTGCGCCTGGTGAAGGTCGAGACGCTCAGCCAGGCGGTCGACGCGCTGCATGCGATCACGTCGGGGGGCCAGCCGCCGAGGTGCTAGTTCTAGCCCGCCGACGCCACCGTCCGTGATGCGTACAGTTGTGACCGTCCAGACAAATCGGTGGCCACCACAGCAACCGCGGACAGCAGGACGGCGCCAGCTGAGCAGATGCTGGCCGACGATCAGGGAGACGTAGCCCGTGGGAATGCGGCCCACCGCGAGGATGCCGAAGCTGACCCGGCGTAGCCGGATTCTGATCCTGATCGCACTGGGTGTGATCGCCTTGCTGCTCGCCGGCCCGCGCCTGATCGACGCCTACGTCGACTGGCTGTGGTTCGGTGAGCTCGGCTACCGGTCGGTGTTCACCACCGTGCTGGTCACCCGCATCCTGGTGTTCCTGATCGCCGGCGTGCTGGTGGGCGGCATCGTGTTCGCGGGGTTGGCCGTGGCATACCGCACCCGGCCGGTGTTCGTGCCGAGCAGCGACAACGACCCGGTGGCGCGCTATCGGGCGGTCGTGATGTCCCGGCTGCGGGTCGTCGGGGTCGGGGTTCCGGTGGCGATCGGCCTGCTCGCCGGCATCATCGCGCAGAGCTACTGGGTGCGCGTCCAGTTGTTTTTGCACGGCGGGGATTTCGGCATCAAGGATCCGCAGTTCGGTAAGGACCTGGGCTTCTACGCGTTCGAATTGCCGTTCTACCGGCTGCTGCTCAGCTACCTGTTCGTGGCGGTGTTCCTGGCCTTCGTGGCGAACCTGTTGTCGCACTACCTGTTTGGCGGAATCCGGCTATCGGGGCGCACCGGCGCGCTGAGCCGCTCGGCGCGCATCCAACTGGTCACGCTGGTCGGTTTACTGGTGTTGCTGAAGGCCGTCGCCTATTGGCTGGACCGCTATGAACTGCTGTCGCACACGCGCGGCGGCAAGCCGTTCACCGGCGCCGGGTACACCGACATCAACGCGGTGCTGCCCGCCAAGTTGATCCTGATGGCCATCGCGCTGATCTGCGTGGCCGCCGTCTTCTCCGCGGTCACGTTGCGGGACTTGAGGATTCCGGCGATCGGTCTGGTGCTGCTGCTGCTGTCGTCGATGATCGTGGGCGCCGGGTGGCCGCTGATCGTCGAACAGCTCATCGTCAAGCCCGACGCCCAGCGCAAGGAAAGCGAATACATCAGCCGCAGCATCGCGGCCACGCGGCAGGCCTACGGCCTGACCGACGACGTCGTGACCTACCGCAACTACAACGGCGACGCCCCGGCCAGCGCCCAGCAGGTGGCGGCCGACCGGGCGACCACCTCGAACATCCGCCTGCTCGACCCGACGATCGTCAGCCCGGCGTTCACGCAGTTCGAGCAGGGCAAGAACTTCTACTACTTTCCCGATCAGCTCTCGATCGACCGCTACCGCGACCGCAACGGCGCGCTGCGCGACTACGTCGTCGCCGCCCGCGAACTCAACCCGGACCGGCTGATCGAGAACCAGCGCGACTGGATCAACCGGCACACCGTCTACACCCACGGCAACGGGTTCATCGCGTCGCCGGCCAATACGGTGCGCGGCATCGCCAACGATCCGAATCAGAACGGCGGCTATCCGGAGTTTCTGGTCAACGTCGTCGGGGCGAACGGCACGGTGGTGTCCGACGGGCCCGCGGCGCTTGACCAGCCGCGCGTCTACTTCGGCCCGGTGATCTCCAACACCTCGGCCGACTACGCGATCGTCGGCAAGAACGGTGACGACCGCGAGTACGACTACGAGACCAACACCGAGACCAAGCGGTACACCTACGCCGGCGCCGGGGGAGTGCGGATCGGTAGTTGGCTGTCGCGCAGCGTGTTCGCCGCGAAGTTCGCCGAGCGAAACTTCTTGTTCTCCAGCGTGATCGGCAACAACAGCCGCATCCTGTTCAACCGCGACCCGGCACGGCGGGTAGAGGCGGTGGCGCCTTGGCTGACCACCGACAGCGCGGTGTATCCCGCGATCGTCAACAAGCGGCTGGTGTGGATCATCGACGGCTACACCACGCTGGACAACTACCCGTACTCCGAGCTCACCTCCCTGTCGTCGGCCACGGCCGACTCCAACGAGGTGGCGTTCAACAAGCTGCAGCCCGACAAGCAGGTCTCCTACATCCGCAACTCGGTCAAGGCCACGGTGGACGCCTACGACGGCACCGTGACGCTCTACCAGCAGGACGAGCAGGATCCGGTGCTCAAGGCCTGGATGCAGGTCTTCCCGGGAACGGTCAAGCCCAAGAGCGACATCACCCCCGAGCTCGCCGAGCACCTGCGCTACCCCGAGGACATGTTCAAGGTGCAGCGCATGCTGCTGGCCAAGTACCACGTCAACGACCCGGGGACGTTCTTCACGTCGTCCGACTTCTGGGACGTGCCGCTGGACCCGAACCCGACCGCCAGCAGCTACCAGCCGCCCTACTACATCGTCGCGAAAAATATTCTGAAGGGCGACAATTCGCCGTCGTATCAGCTGACCAGCGCGATGAACCGGTTCAAGCGCGACTTCCTGGCCGCCTACATCAGCGCTAGTTCCGACCCCGCGACGTACGGCAAGATCACGGTGCTGACGATCCCGGGCAACGTCAACGGCCCGAAGCTGGCCAACAACGCGATCACCACCGACCCGGCGGTGTCCCAGGACCTCGGTGTGATCGGGCGCGACAACCAGAACCGCATCCGCTGGGGCAACCTGCTCACGCTGCCGGTCGGGCAGGGCGGGCTGCTGTACGTCGAACCGGTGTATGCCTCGCCGGGGGCGAGCGATGCGGCCTCGTCGTACCCGCGCCTGATCCGGGTGGCGATGATGTACAACGACAAGATCGGTTACGGCCCAACGGTTTCCGACGCACTGAACGGCTTGTTCGGGCCGGGCGCCGGCGCGGCCGCGACGGGGATCCAACCCACCGACAACGGGGGCTCACCCCCGAACGCACCCCCGGGCCCGGCTACGCCGCCCGTGCTGCCTGGCGGGACGCCGACGCCGCCGCCGACCGCGATTCCGCCGGTCCCCGACGGGTCGGTGACGCTGTCGCCGGCGAAGGCCGCGGCCCTGCAGGAGATCCAGGCGGCGCTCGGCGCGGCGAAGGACGCCCAGAAGAAGGGCGACTTCGCCGGCTACGGCGCGGCGCTGCAGCGACTCGACGACGCGATCAACAAGTACAACGCGGCCAAGTAAGGCGCGGCACTCCACCCCTTCATTGGCGCGAGCGTGCGTGTTTGTACGCCGACACGCCGTAGATCGCGGCATTCTGCGCACGCTCGCGGACCGGTGTCAGCCTTTAGCATGGGCGGCCGGGCCTAGAAGCGGCTCTGCCTGGGTATTACCTAGAGGCTTCCAAGAAAGGGGCCCGACATGTTGCACTCGATGATCCTGGCCAGCTCTGATCCGCTTGCGGCCGGATTGATCCTCCGCGGGATCAAGGGCATCTTCGTCGCGATCGGCAGCGTGATCGCTGCGATCGTGTGCGGCATCATCGCCATGGCCAAGGGCCGCAACCCGCTGGGCTGGGGAATCCTGGGGTTGTTCTTCTCCATCCTGACGCTGATCGTCATCATCGTCATTCCCAGCAAGAAGTGACGCGTCGCGGCCGGCGCCTTCCGTCGGCCGCTCGTGCCTCTCACGTAGCCGCTGGTCAGGGCGCGATTTGGCGGCCGTGACGCGCGTTCGGTAACCTTGCATTCACCATCGCGGGGTGGAGCAGCTCGGTAGCTCGCTGGGCTCATAACCCAGAGGTCGCAGGTTCGAATCCTGTCCCCGCTACCAGGTGAAACGGCTCCCGGAGATGTCTCCGGGAGCCGTTTTCTTTCCGTATGGGAACACACTTGGGAACATTAGCTTCGGTAATGAAATCTGGAAAGAGACGGCCGTGCTGGCGGAACCAGACAGGGAGTAGCAGAGTCTCGTAATTTGGAAAGGGCTAGTGGCTGCGGGCAACGATCACCGGGGTGCCGGCCGCTTGTGCCACGGCAGTGCTGACCGATCCGAGTAGCATCCCGGCGAAGCCGCCACGGCCACGACTGCCGACGACAACAAGCTGTGCGAGTTTGGAGTGCTCAAGAAGACGAGTCGCTGGCCGGTCGTATTCCACGATCCGGGTTACCTCGACCTCGGGGTAGCGTTCCCGCCAACCGGCCAGCCGCTCGGCCAGGGTTTCCTCCGCCGCCGACCGCTGGGCGGACTCTTCCAGGCTCGGGATATGGGCTATGTCGCTATCGCGCCAGGCGTGCAGCGCCACCAGTCGCGCGCCCCGCAACGATGCTTCTTCGAACGCGATAGCGGTGGCTAGGTCCGAGGCCGGTGATCCATCGATTCCCAGCAGCACTGACTCGTGTGAGGGCAGGAAAGCTCCACTGTGGATTACGGCGACGGGGCAGTAAGCGTGATGGATCAGCGCGGTGCTGACCGATCCCAGTAACAGGCTTTGCACCGCTCCCAGCCCGCGAGCGCCGACCACGACCATGTCTGCGTCGTTAGACATATCGACCAACGTGGGCACTGGCGCGGAATGGAGCAGTTGCCTGTTGATTTCAGCCTGCCCGCCGTCCTTATTGGTGTCTTCCGCGATTTTGACCGCGTTGTCGAGGATGGCATGGGAAGGGGGTTCCTCGTCTTCGCGCAACTCGGAAGGGGTCGACGCGGCGGCCCGAGACGGGGTCGATGTTGCGATCACAAGCGTGAGCGGAACTTTACGCAGTACCGCCTCGTGGGCTGCCCACCGCACTGCTGCATCGGAAGCGGCGGACCCGTCGACACCGACTACAACACCGAGATGTTGGTTTCCGCCCGCCATGTTGGCTTTCCTTTTCAGATCACAGGCAGGGCCAGATGTCGTGCATTCATCTGGCCCTATGCGCCCGTATATTGCGAAGCCAGCCTGCTCGAACCGGTCTGGCTATACACAACTACCCGAACGTCGTGCGGTTCAGGGGTGTGGCTGTGGGTGGGTGGGGCCGGGGCCGCAGTTTGCCCCGGGGATACACCCATTCGGTGAGTCAGGCTGGGTTCCGGTTGCGAAGTCCGGTCCCGGGGCCACGGCGGTCGCGGGGGCCGGCCCCGGCGACGTGGTGGGAGTCGCGCTGCTCACCGAGTGACCACCGGTAAGTCCGAACCCGGCCGCGGCAATCATGGCTGCACCGCCGAACACTCCCAGCGCCATCCGCATTTGAGATTTCATCGGACTCTCCGTTCTGATAGTGATGTCCCGATACTGACAGCGTCGCTACTTATACCCCCTGGGGGTAGGGACTTAAGTCACTTTCTCGATGTCATTTGTCTCTACCCTAGGGGGTATACGCGTTAGCGAAGGTTTCGTTCAGTACAGGCAGCGAGGATAGGGTCGCAACCCCGCCCTCCCGGCGGAGCGGGCTGGAGAAGCCATCGCGGGGCGGCTTGAGGTCGCATGAATCCGGATCCGCTACGACGAGGAGACCGTGGCATTAGAAGTCTCTACCCTAGGGGACCTGTTGCGCCGAAGTTGGCCAGGGGCTCTTTACCGTTGAGTCGCTTGCACATCAGCGAGACCGTCCCGGATTCGCCCCGCGTTGATACCGATGCGCGGCCCGATTTGACCACCGAGTCCGCCGCGTGCGCTACAGCAACGCCCCAAACATCAGGGCTGTACCGGCCGCGCTGCACACCTGATGTAGCGGCTCCAGGCGTGCGAGCTGCGCGGCATGCGGCACCGCGATGGTTCGGCGCTTAGCGAGGTGACGGCATGCCCAATACAGCGTGGCGACCGCGAATCCGAGGGCCGCGATCCAGTTCACTGCGGCGATCCACCCAGTCGCAGGTTCAGCCGAGAACGTCTCGTGTGCCGGCATTTCCGCTCCGGACATATCCATGGCAGCCGCAGCTGGCTCTGCCTGATCTGATGTGCGAGCGATCTGGCCCGCCAGTCCGCCGCTCATCACCGCGAACATCCAGGCCATGGCGGCCATCATCACCGCGTAGTAGCCATTGGTTAGTCGGTCACCAGCAGTAGTCGATGTTCGACTAGCCGCATGTCCAAACCAGAGGCCCGACAACAGAAAGAAGATCATCGGCGCGGCTGTTGGCAAGCTCATTCCCACGCCCCAAGCCATCAAGATCATCGCCACCGACATCACGAGGTGCAACAGGTGATTCGCAGTGCTTGTCCAGCGGGCACGTTGGGCGACAAGGATATACACGTATGTTGTCGTGCTCGCGGCGAAGAGGATGGTGACAACCCACCGCATTGCGACATCACCCATCAGGCCCGAAGACATGGTGCCAATGCTAAGTGCTGCACGGCTGCCAGCAGGTGACATGGTTGTATCGGTTCAGCACACAAGGGTGCTGTAAGCCCGCGACGGGTTGCGCGGCTTGAGTTCTTCACAACTCTGCCTCTCGGTACGTCGACTAGTTCCTCGCCGAACCCGACGCCGAGGCTGTCGCCCGGTGGGCGGCTTTGTTGACGTTCTGGCGTTACTGCTGTTGGGTGCCGTCGAGAGGATCGAGTAGGCCGGTAAATGCCCTCGGACGCTGGATATCTCGGCTGTGGAAGGGGCGCAGTCATCTGCAAATGGCGCTTGGTGGTGCATGGCTCGTGAAATGAGCCAAGGCCTCGACCGGGGGGTGTCGAGGCCTTGGCTCAAAGGTGATCAGTCGTTGCACGTGCAATCGGGGTGACCGCAGGTGCAGCCGCCCGCTTGCGAGCAGGCGGAGTCGCCGCAGGTACAACCGGTGGATTTGCAGTGGCAGGTGTTAATTTCGTCCATACGGGAACAGTACCCGGGTAGGGTATATAGGGTCAAGTCGCAACTGTGCCTATCTGGTAGCGATGGTCTGAACAACACCTCAGGTACGAGGGCGCCGACCTGTCGCTACCGATGGGTGTCTGCATTCTTCTGCCGGCGGCGACGCGGTGTCCGATTTCGCTGCGTGTCATCACGGCGGCGGCCGCATCGATCTCGATCACAACGCGAGCGCTCAAGGCCGCCAAAGCATTCGGCGGTTACGCTGAGCCAAGCAGACGGCGTGGTGCGCCATCATCCAACGTGGATGGTCGTTTCTGCGGTGTGCAGGGTGCCGGCGGTTTGGAACTCGATGAACAGCCGCCAGTCGCCGGCGGCGGGGAAGGCGGACTCGATGCTCAGGGTGGGGCCGCCATGATCACTGTTGATCGGGTTGCTGGGGTGAAGGTGCGCGAATGCAAGGTTTTCTGAACGGATGGCGGTGACATGAGCGAAGGTGTCGAGGTATGGCTGCAGGTCTGTGACCGGCTGACCATTGACGCTGAAATCTAACGTGAGTGCGTTATGTTGGCTGGCAACGGCCTGACCTGACACGGTAACCGTGTAGCCATCGACGCTTGCAGTGTTGCTAAGTGGCGGCATCGGCGCCTTGGTTGCTTCCCCTGGCACGGTCAGCGGCGTCGAAAGCACCAAGGGCACAACGACGTCGCTCGCTTGAAGGGCAGTGAATTGGGTGTAGGCCCGCCAGTCACCCGGCGTCATCGCGGGCAGGATTACGCTCCATGTGCCGTCGGCTGCCATGCTGGGGTGCAGGTGGGCGAAACCAGTCAGATCCGAGCGGATGAGATAGAAGTGCATGAGCTTGGTCTGTTCGGGCAGAAACCGCGTGACTGGTACGCCGTCAGGGGCGGTGATTCGGAACGTGAACGTATTGGCCGCGGCTGGCGTGATCGTCGTGCCGCCGGGCACGAGCGTGAACCCGATTTCCGACGCCGATAGCCCGTCGCGGGCGGGTCCTGGCTCGGTCATCCCCGGCATGCCTGAAGTCCCGGACGCGGTCGACGGAGCCGAGGTACCCGACTTGCTGCCTGCCGTGTGATTCGAAGTGCCGCTATTACAGCCGCCAATCGCAATGACTGCTGCGATAGCCGAGACCGCCCCCACGAATGCGATGCGGCGACCAGCGAGGCTGGCAATGGCCATGAGGTCAGCGTACCGCTCTACCCCTGCGGGGTATCCTAAGCGTACTCGACCCCTCGCCAAGCGCGCACCTCACGCCTTAAGAGACACACCCTCGTCTTTCTCTTGACTTACGCTGTTCAACGCGTCTGCCAGTGCACGTGCGCAGAACTTTTGATGAAACGATGGTTCGGACTTGGTTCGCCCGCCGGTGCGGTCGCGGTCAAGAGCGAACAAGTCGTGCGATAGCCGCGGAGGCCTCGGCCAGCTTCACGTTCGCCTCGTCTCCGCCCTGAGCAAGTGCTTGGGTCACGCAGTTGTCAAGGTGGTCGTCGAGCAGGTTTAACGCCACGGACCGCAAAGCACTGCTGGCCGCGCTGATCTGGGTGAGAATGTCGATGCAGTATTTGTCGTCGTCGATCATCTTTGCGATGCCCCGGACCTGGCCCTCGATTCGGCGCAGTCGCTTGGCGTAGGTGTCCTTATGCGGTGAATAACCGCGTGTCGTTTCCATTTGACCTTCCAGCATTTGTCGTCATCGGGTCGTCTCGGGCATAGCCGCGTACTGACGATTGGATTGGCCACCAATGACATCTTTGCTCCACTGTACCCCATGGGGGTACATCAAAGTGATGTCTTGGCCATGACCGTGGAAATGAAATCACCCGCAAGGTATGAACAATCGAGGGTCAAGCTATCGGGATCCGGCAGCGTGGCAGCCCATGCCCTTAACGCTGGCGGCGGCCGAAGTTAACAGTGCCGGTGGCGGCCTCCATGTGCCGCCGGAGGTTCCAGATGCTGTGGCCGACCCCATAGGTCCGCATCACGGGGTCCAGTGTGATCCTGAGAAAGCAGACTCGCGTTTCGCCTCTGCGCCGGGATTTCTCATAAGCGCTGAGAATCTGTCGGCCCATCCAGAAGCCGCGGAAGGCGTTGATCCCGTCCGCGTCGGTCCTGTCGAGGATTTCGGCACGACCACGTAACTGGATCGTCGCCGGGGGGACGAATCGCAATACTCGCCGGGGCAGGGGCACGACCAGCGAGACCTGCGGGTTGTGCGCGATATTTCGCGCCTTTTTCAGATGCCGCCTCGTCATGACGTACAACTCGAGCGCGTCTCCGCGGGCGAAGGTGCCGTAGTTCACCCCCGCTGAGTCCGGCCATCCGTGCTCGTCGACGGTTGAGAGGACAGCGAAATTGTGAGCTGATAGCTCGCGCAGCACCCGATTGAGCGTCACACCCCGGCTCGCGGCAGTGCGGGCGATCGTCTCGGTGCGGGCACGTGGTGCTCTCAATCGTTGACCTCCCAGATGAATTGGCACTCGCTCTTCCCGTCGGCGATGCGCCGGCCCGGTCCGCCGCGGTGGAATGTCACGCGGTCGGGGAGGTAGGCGTTGAAGGCGGCGTTGTCGATCTGGCAGATGACCGGCGTGATCTCGGGTATCCCGAGCGAACTCGCGAGCTCGTGATAAAGGCAGCGGGCGATCTTGATCTCGAAGCGCCGATCCGTGCGGTCAACGACCTCGAGAGTGTTCCAGCGTGTCGGTCCTGTCTTGTTGACCTCAAGCTCCAGATCGCACAGATTCGCGAAACTGCGCGCCCTCTCGACGGTCTGGTAGGCCAGGTTCCACTGCACAACACCTCCGGTCAGGATCGCGACCCGCATTATCTCGAAGGCCTTCGCCTGGCCGAGTCGCTGCTTGAGGTCGAGATAGACCCACAGCGGAAGGGCCGCCAGCTCGATGAGCTCGTCCGGAAAGCGCGGATCAATCCTCCGTTTGAACCGACCGATTCTGAGGCGACAGCTGAGCAGAAACAGCCTCGGGAAGCGCACCTCGTTCTGCAGCAGATACAACAGCAGCGGGGTCGTGACCTTTCGCATGTTCATCATGGGTTGGCATCCAACGTCCGTCGTTGTCAGGTCGTGACGCTCTGGCGTTGCGCGCCACCAATTTCCACCTGAGGCTCGATCGCGGGTGGTTCGGTGGCGGGCAGCCGTTCAACCTGGTAGCGCCGCAGGCGGTTGGCATTGCCGACCACTGACAACGACGAAAGCGCCATCGCGCCGGCGGCGATCATCGGTGAGAGTCGGAGTCCCAGAAGCGGATACAGGATGCCCGCGGCGAGCGGGATGCCGATGGCGTTGTAGATCAGGGCGAAGAACAGGTTCTGCCGGATGTTGCGCATGGTGGCACGCGAGAGCCGGATCGCGGTGACCACCCCGGCCAGTGATCCCGAAATCAGGGTGATGTCGGCGGCTTCGATGGCCACGTCCGTGCCGGTGCCGATGGCCAGGCCGACGTCGGCTTGGGCCAGGGCGGGGGCGTCGTTGATGCCGTCGCCGACCATGCCGACCCGTCGCCCCTCGGCTTGCAGGCGGCGGATCTCGTCGGCCTTGTGCTCGGGCAGGACTTCCGCCAGCACCCGCTCGACTCCGACCTGACGGGCGATCGCAGCTGCGGTGCGGGCGTTGTCTCCGGTGATCATCACGACCTGGAGGCCCAGCTTGCGCAGCGCGGCGATCGCCGCGACGGAGTCGTCCTTGACGGTGTCGGCCACCCCGATCACCCCGGCGGGGTGACCGTCGACGGCAGCGAGGATCGGGGTTTTGCCCGCGGCCGCCAGATCGGCACTGATGCGCTCGAGTTCGACTGTGTCGACAGCATTTTCGGCCAACAATGTCGCAGTGCCGACGAGCACGCTGCGGCCCGCGACGGTGGCTCGGACCCCCTTGCCGGTAAATGAATCAAAACCTGACACGGAGGGAACGCTGATGCCGCGATCCCGGGCGCCGGCTACCACAGCGCTGGCGATGGGGTGTTCGCTGTCGGCTTCGGCGGCCGCAACCAGCATGAGCAGTTCGCTCTCCGCGACGGTCCCGGTGACGTGGATGTCGGTGAGGGCTGGTTTGCCGGCGGTGATGGTGCCGGTCTTGTCCAGCACGATGGTGTCAAGTTTGTGCGCGGTCTCCAACGCCTCGGCCGAGCGGATCAGAATGCCTGCCCCTGCCCCCTTGCCGGTGCCGACCATGATCGACAGCGGGGTGGCCAGGCCCAGCGCACAGGGACAGGCGATGATGAGCACCGCCACCGCCGATACCAACGCCTGCGTCAACGCGGGTGTCGGGCCGGCGACAAACCAGATCGCGAACGTGGCGATGGCGATGGCGATTACGACCGGCACGAAGTAAGCCGAGATCGCATCAGCCAGCCGCTGGATGGGGGCTCGTGACGCCTGTGCCTGCTGCACCATTCGGATGATTTGGGCCAGCATGGTGTCGGCACCGACTTTGGCTGCGCGCACCCGCAACGAGCCGGTGGTGTTGACGGTGGCGCCGATGACGATGTCGCCGGTGTGTTTGGTGACTGGCATCGATTCGCCGGTCACCATCGACTCATCGACAGCGGACTGTCCGGACAGCACCGTGGCGTCGACCGGGATTTTCTCCCCGGGCCGGATCGCGATCTCGTCGCCGACGATGACCTCGTCGACGGGTATTTCGATTTCGGCGCCGCCACGCAGCACGCGCGCGGTGCGGGCCTGTAGGCCCAGCAGGGCCCGAATGGCTTCGCCGGTGCCTGCTTTGGCGCGGGCTTCCAGCAGCCGGCCCAGCATGATCAAGGTCAGGATCACCCCGACTGCCTCGAAATACACATCGCGGACCTCGGGGGGAAACAGCGCCGGTGCGACGGTGACCAGCAGGCTGTAGCCGTAGGCCGCCAGGGTGCCCAGGGTGATGAGACTGTTCATGTCGGCGCTGCGGTGCGCCAACGCCAGCCAACCGGTCCGATGGATCGGCCACCCGACGTAAAACATCACCGGGGTGATCAAAGCCAGCTGCACCCAGTGGTTGAGCAAAACCGTCGGCACCCAACGGGCGCCCACCGGTTGAGCCATCACCGCGTACAACACCGGCGCGGTAAGCACCGCGCCGATGACGACCCGGCGGGTCAGGTCGGCGATCTCGGCGCGCCGATCTTCGGCCTGCGCGGCCTCGATTTCCGCGGCGAGAGGCTCGCCGACGCCGTCGGGCAGCGTGTAAGCAGAAGCGGCGTTGGGCTTTTCGGCCTCGGGGGGTCCAGCGGCCGTCCCGTTGGGGGTGACGATCAGTGTGCCGTGAATCATGTTCATGCCGCAGGCAAACCCGAACGACCCTGCCTGTTCAGGGGTGAACCTCACGGTGGTGTGTTGATGCGCGGGCAGTGCCGCCGAGAGATGGAGGTCGGGAAAGACCACTCGCGAGGTGCAATCCCCGGTCTCCTGCCGGTCGAAGTCGATTTCCACCGGAATGCCCTGGCGCACTTGAACAACGTTGGGGCTATACCCGCCGCGGATCGTCACCTGTATCCGCTGCACCCCCTCGGTGACCGCGGCGGCACGCGCGTGGCGCGGGGCAAAGAAGTACCACGCCAACCCGGAGATGGCCAGGGCCCCGCCCACCAAGACTGCAATGTCAACGCTAGACATCATGGACTCCTCGACAGCAGGTACGGATTAGACGTTGCGCTGTGGACGGCGCGCGGAGCTGGCCTGACATGCGAGGGCATTCATGCGGGTCTGGTAGGTCTCGGCATCGATCTCCCCAGACAGCCTCTGGCGGATAATGATCGCCTCGGCGATAAGGGCCTGACACCGCCACAGGCTTGGACCCATATCCGACGGCAATTGATCGGACAGCCGGTCCGGGAGCTCGTCCGCCGTTTCGTTGCCGCGTGCTCGGTAGGCGTGCATGATCCGCGCAGTCGTACTTGCGACCAAGGCGAGCAGCAATAGCACGCCGATCAGCAGCGCAGCCCCGTAGCCACTCGTGGTGTGTCCGGACGCCGCCATGACGGTGCCTACCTGTTCCGCTAGCGCAGCGCGGATCGCTGCACGCCAGGTCCAGCATCGTTCCACTATACCCCCTAGGGGTAGGGACTTGAGTCACTTGTTTTCGGGGAAATAGGTCTCTAGCCCACCGACAACGGCTACCGCAGCATAAAGGGGTCAAAGGTCCCGGACGCTTGTGCCGACCGGCGCCGAACGACCGGTTTGTGGCAAGTCAAACTAACGGCGAGGGAATAGCTTTCGGACCGTCCGATGGGAGGCGATCACAGTGATGTACTGGAACGACCACAATATGGGGTGGTGGGGATGGGCGGGAATGGGCATCGGCATGCTGTTGTTCTGGGGGCTGATTATCGCGGGCATCGTTGCACTCGTCGCCTACGTCAGCGGAGATCGCCGCGAGCCTAAAATCCCCCTGGGCACAACTGCGACAGCCTCGCCCGAACAGGTACTGGCCGCCCGGTTCGCGCGCGGCGAGATCAACGAGACCGAATATCGCGACCGACTAGCTGTGCTGCGCGAACACGCACATCGGTGACAAAGCTCGCTACTCCAGAGTTCAAGAATCTCAGCACAGGCGATTATGGCCGTTGACCCGGCCCCATCATCCCGCCGGGTCCCATCATTCCGCCCTGGCCCATCATGCCTTGCATCATTGCGGGCATTCCATCGCGTACGAACCCCGTGACCTCACGGGCATGGGCGCGGATGGTATCGGTGAGGGCGGGATCGTCGGAGGTTTCCTCAGTGATGACGCCCGTGGGCGTGAGTGTCAGTCGCCGGCGGTAACTGCCGGCGTTACGGAATAGCGTCGGCAGGCTCTGGCTCATACACATGACCTCGGAGCCCTGGTCAAGGTGGGAGTACATGCTGGAGACGTGCGCGTGCAGCCTCGCTACGAGGTCGGGAGCGTTTGACTGGGTGGTGGTCCGCACACCGCCAGGGATCTCCTCGACCGCGCGTGTGATTTCGTTGTGGCGGTTGAACATGTCCATGTAAAGGCTCATGTCGGCCGGACTTGCACCCATCATGCCGCCGTCGGTCAGGCGGATGCCCAGGACAGGTGCACCAAGGATTCCGCGAAGCGCGTACCCGATACCCATTACCGCGCTAGCACCGAGAGCAGCGAGCGCTGCCCGTCGGGTGAATCTAGGCAATACGAGACCTCCCGCCCACTTCGATCATTTGAACGGCCTTGGCCATCAGACTTGCTGCGGAGCTACATCAATCGGCGCGAGAATTGGTCGTTGTCCGTTTCGTTGCGGCTAATAGGCGCCGTGACCGCGCCTTCGGGCCGGCGAGAACCGGTGGCCGTCGGGGTCGGCGGATCGTTGCGCTGCCTGATGGCAAAACCGACCGCCAGGGCCATGGCGCTGAAGACAAGGCCCCCCAAAATCACCATGGACGGAAGATGGACGACCATGCCGCACCAGCCCCAGCCATTCCCGCAATACCACGTCGTCATTGCAGGGCCTCCCAAGCGGTAACTGATTCCATGAACTATACCCCGGTAGGGTATTGTGGTCAAGCGTTGGCAGCTGGTCGGGTCCGGCTTCTCGAGCCAGTCTGAGCACGCTGACAACATAAGCAATGTGCACTTCTTAGGGCCAATAGTCCCTACCCCGGTTGGGTATGTTGATGTCATCCTTCGAACCATGACAGAAACACCTGAATCCACGATTGAACCGACCGCCGCGACTGGGAAAACTCGGTACGACGGCGGATACGGTGCGCGTAGCCGCCTAAGTCAAGTCGCGGCGGGGGTCCTGATCGTCGCCGGTACGGTCTTCGTCGTGGCCGTGATCTTCTTCTCGGGGTTGGTCTTGGGCTGGTCTTCAAGCGGCCATCAGCGAGGGTATTACGGCGGCCACAGTGGTGACTGCCCGATGATGGGCCAGGGCGGAATGATGGGACAAGGCGGCATGATGGGACAAGGCGGCATGATGGGGCCAGGCGGAATGGGTCCGGGCGGCCCGATGGGGCCTCCGGGTCAGCAAACGCCTTCGACGACGGGACCAACGGCGCCCCACCACTGATCAAGACCGAGCTGTCCACGGCCGGAAGATTTGGGAACAAATTTGGGAACAAAACGCCGCGAAACCGCCCCGAATCAGTGGGACATGGCCGAAGCAACGGGACGCCTGACACCCGCTGAGCTGCGCAAACGAGACCACGCGGACACCCGAAAATTCCCAGCCCGTAGCTCATAACCCAGAGGTCGCAGGTTCGAATCCTGTCCCCGCTACTAAACGAGAATGGCCCTCGGAGAGTCCTCCGGGGGCCATTTTCTTCCCGATTGTGCTGTGCATGAGGTGCATGGGCCCCATGACCATCCGACTCGCGCGGAGTCGCCGCCTCGAAGTGGCGCCTTCCGCGGGCTACTCGAACGACCGACGTGCCGTCCGCGGCCTCTTACCAGACCGGCGAAGGGGCTTAGACCGGTAACGCTCGCTTGGCGAGTCGCCGCTCGGCGTACTCGCGGCCCTTGTCCGCATCACCGAAGACCATCCCGGCAATGTCGGCCAGCCGCGCGATGCGCCCGCCGCCGCCCCACGTACCGTCGGGAATCTCGTTGGCGAATACCCAGATCCGCAACGGATCGCCGTCGTACCGGTCGCCTTCGGCGGCCAGGATCGCCTCGGTCACAGCGGCCACCATGCTGGCACGGCGCTCGTCGTCGAACTGACCCTCGGGAACCGAAGCGATCACCCGATAGTGCGGCATCTCGGGTTCCTGACCGGCGTGCAGCACCCCCGCGGGCCGATGTAGCCACACCTTGGCCAACGCCCGCGCGGCCGGATTGGTCGGGTCGGCCCCCTCGTGCTCGAGCAGCACATCGGTCAGCGTGTTCAACAGCGCCTTCTCCGCGTCTGCGGTGAGAGCTCCCTCGGGGATATAGGCGTCGAGCATCGGCATGGTGAGGACCTCCTGCAAGTGGGTGTGATAGCTCTGAATTTAATTTTGCAACCCAGGCGTACCATGGCTGAGTTGCGATGTCAAACCCTGGTACCCTTGGCGACATGCTCGCCGATCGGGACCGCTACAGCGCCGAGAACTGTTCGGTGAAGCGCGCTCTCGACGTGGTCGGCGAAAAGTGGACCCTGCTGGTGCTGCGCGAAGCGTTCTACGGCGCGCGACGGTTCGAGCAGTTCCACGCGCGCATCGGATGCGCGCGCAACCTGTTGAGCGAGCGACTCGCCACGTTGGTGGCCGCGGGCCTCATGGAACGAGTGGCCTACCGGGAGCCCGGGCAACGTGAGCGCCACGAGTATCGCCTCACCGAGAAGGGGCTCGACCTGTTGACTGTGGTGGTCGCTCTCATGCAGTGGGGCGATCGCTGGGAGGCCGACCGAGACGGTCCCCCTGTGGAAGTGCGCCACCGCGATTGCGGCAAGCGGGTCGAGGCAGTCCTTCGCTGCACCTACGACCACACCCCGGTCACTGCGCGCGACACCGAGCCTGTCCCGGGCCCCGGTGCAAAACTGCTCGCCCCTTGATCAAGCCCGTTTCCGCCCGGAACGAGGAACCGCCCCAGCCTCCACCGACTTTCGGTCCCAGGACTGCACAATGGCTCCGTGGCAATCCCATGTCGGGCCGATCACCGGCCCAGCGCGCCGCCGCCAGGCCGCTGACGTGCACGGCTTCGGCTTTCACACGCTGGCGCTGCTGACCGCGGTCGGACTCGCCGGCCCGCTGCTGGCCTCGGTGCCGCGGCTGCGGGTGCCGGTGGTGATAGGCGAGCTCGTCGCCGGGATGGTCCTCGGCAAGACCGGTATCGACGTCCTCGACGTCACCAATCCGACGTTGCAGCTGCTCGCGAACATCGGCTTCGCCCTGGTGATGTTCGTCGTGGGCACCCATGTTCCGCTCCGCGGAAGGGAGTTGCGCTCGGAGCTGCCGCGCGCGTTGACGCGGGCAGCCCTGGCCGGCGTCGTCGCGGTCGCCTTCGGGCTGGGCATCGCCGCGGCGTTCGGAACGGGACACGCCGCCCTTTATGCCGTCCTGATGACCTCGTCCTCGGCGGCCCTCGCCCTGCCCATCATCGATTCGCTTGGCCTGCGCGGCCAAGCGGTCCTCTCCGTGACGGCGCAGATCGCGATCGCCGACACCGCCGGAATCGTCCTGCTGCCCTTGGTGATCGACGTCCGGCACGCGCCAACGGCGGCGCTGGGCGCCCTTGCGGTCGCCGCGTGCGCGGGGGTGTTCTTCGTCCTGCTGCGCTTCGTCGACCACCGGGGCTGGCGCCGGCGCGTGCACAAATACTCCGAGGAGCGCCGTTTCGCCCTGGAATTGCGGTCCAACCTGGTCGTGCTGTTCGCACTGGCGGCGCTGGCCGTGACCACCCATGTCTCGATCATGCTGGCGGGTTTCGCGGTCGGCCTGGTGATTTCGAAGGTGGGGGAACCGCGACGGCTGGCACGCCAGCTGTTCGGCATGACGGAAGGCTTCTTCAGCCCGCTGTTCTTCGTGTGGCTGGGCGCCTCGCTACACGTGCGCGAGCTCGGGTCGCACCCCGCCTTCATCCTGCTGGGGGCGGCCCTCGGGCTGGGCGCCGTGGTGGCGCACTGCATCGGACGGCTAGTCGGCCAGCCGCTGACCCTGGCCGTGCTCTCGGCCGCCCAGCTCGGCGTACCGGTCGCGGCCGCCACCATCGGCACCGAGCAGCACCTCCTCGCTCGGGGCGAGCCGGCGGCCCTCATGCTGGGCGCTCTGCTGACCATCGCAACCGCCTCGATCGCCGGCTCCGTCGCGGGCCGCAAGCGGGCGGCCGAGGAAGGTGAATCCACGCACGCCGCAAGGTAATTCTGCTATCGGCCGTGAGCGGCCATCGACCACAGCCACAGCGCGGAATCCGGATCGAAGTCGTCACCGTGTGGCGCCGCGGGTTGAACGTCGGTCGCGTGAGACGCCTTCGCGCTCGACGCGGCTCGCCCCGGAGATCCCGCGGGACGCCACTTCGCCGGCCACCAGTTCGCGTTCCCGACCAGGACCGCCAAGGCGGGCACGGTGATGGTGCGCACCAGGAAGGTGTCCAGCAGCAGGCCCACGCCGATGATGAAGCCGGCCTGGATCATGGTGCTGACACTGCCGAACAGCATGCCGAACATCGACGCGGCGAAGATGAGTCCCGCGGACGTGATGACCCCGCCCGTCGTGCGCACCGTCCGGATCACGCCGGACCGGATCCCATGCGGTGACTCGTCGCGGATCCGCGAGATCATCAGCATGTTGTAGTCGGCGCCGACGGCGACGAGCACGATGAACGCCATCCCGGGCACGCTCCAGCCGAGTGGCTGCTTGCCGATGACCTGGAAGACGAGGACGCCGATGCCCAGCGCCGACAGGTACGAGAGGATCACGGAGCCGACGAGATACAGCGGTGCGACCACCGCCCGCAGCAGCAGCGTCAGGATCAGCAGCACCACGGCGATGGTCATGCCGATGATGAACCGGATGTCGTGGTTGTAGTAGTCGCGCATCTCGGTGTACATCGGGGTCATCCCGGACATCGATATCGACGCGTCGGCCAGCGAGGTGTTGGGCTGCGCGCCGCGCGCGGTGTCGAGGATCGCCTTGTCCTGGTCGAACGCCTCGGTGCTGAAGGGGTCGAGCTTGGACTGCACCATGTAGCGCGCCGCGTGCCCGTCCGGCGAGACGAAAACCTTTGCCACGTCCGCGAATCGGGCGTCGTTCATGGCCTCGGGCGGGAGGTAGAACCCGGACATGCCCGGCTGCGACGCGTTGAGCTTCATCGACAGCAGGAACGCCGCGGCGTCGGAGAGCCCCCGGCCCATCTGTTTGGTCTGATCGGTCAGCGCCCGCACCCCGTCGGCCACCCTCTTGCTGCCGTCGGCCAGCGCGTTGGCGCCCCGCTGCATGTCAGCCAGCTTCTGTTGCAGCCCAGCGGGATTCGCCAGGCCGAGGGATTGGATGGTCTGCACCGCGCGGTCGAGCGTGGCCCGCATGGCCTGCAGCGAGGCGCCCATGTTCTGCACCTCGGGGGTCGACTGCAGCTGCTTGGCCAGGTTCGCGATCCCGTCGAAGGCCCCGGAGTGCCCGGCGTTGACGAGCAGCTGAAGTTGCTGACGGGCGTTGGTGCACGCCGGATCCTTCGAGCAGACGGGGCTCGCCTGCAGGCCCGCCAGAATCGAGTCCGCCGAATGCATCACGCTGTCGACGTTGGCGACGTTGGCCCCGATCGAGCCGCCGGCGGCGCGCATGTTGGCGGCCAGCTGCTGGAACTCCTGCAGCGTCCCGCTCCCGGCCAGCCGGTTCTCCATTGCGGTGACGTCGCCGGCCAGGCCGTTGATCGCGCTGATCGCGTGGTTCACCTGGCCCGCGACTTGCCCCAGGCTGTCGGCCAATTCGCGCGAGCCGTTGGTCAGCGCGTCCAGATCGCCGTTGGACCCGGCGATCTGGCCCGACGCGTCGGAGAGCTTCTTGCCCACCTCGCCGGCCTGATAGCTGAGCTTTGCCTCCTCGAGCGTCTGCCCCGTCGGGCGCGTGACGCCCCGGACCGTGGCGATGTCGGGCAGCTGACTGACCCGCTGCGCCATCTGCTCGAGGTCGGCGAGCGAGCGCGGGTTGCGCAGGTCGTGCGGGGACTGGACGTAAATGTATTGCGGCACGGTGGAACTGACGGGGAAGTGGCGGTCCATCGCCTGATATCCGACGTTGCTCTCCGCGCCGGACGGCAGGGCCTGACGCGCGTCGTAGGTGTAGCGCACCAGGGTCGCGCAGCTGGCGAGCGCGCCGAGGATCACCAGGCTCGTGGCGAGGTGTGCCCACGGCCGACGCACGATGTGGACCGCGGAGCGCCGCCAGAAGCGGGTGGTGACATCGCGTCTCGGGGTGATCCACCCGCGCCGGCCGACGAGCACCATGATCGCGGGCAACAGGGTGACCGCGGCGAGAAACGCCACCGCGACCGACACCGCCAGGGCCGGTCCCACGGTGTTGAAGACCTTCAGCCGGGTGAAGACCATGCCGAGGAACGTGACCGCGACCGTCGCCGCCGAGGCGGCGATCACCTTGCCGATCGACGGCAACGCCCTCGCGACGGCCTCGTCGGAATCGCAACCGCGCCGCAGGTATTCGTGGTAGCGACTGATCAGGAACACCGCGTAATCGGTGCCCGCGCCGATCATCATCGCGGTCATGAACACCACGGTCTGGTCCGAGAGGCCGAGGCCGATCTTGGCCAGCCCGGCCACCACCTGCTGCGCGGTCACGAGTGACACGCCGATCGTCAGGAGCGGCAGCAGCATGGTCGCGAACTTGCGGTACACCACCAGCAGGATGAGCAGCACCAGGACGATGGTCGCGGCCTCGATCACCTTCAGGTCGCGCTCGGCGATCCGCGACATGTCCGCGGTGGTGGCGGTCAGGCCCGTCGTGTTCGCGGTGAGCGCGGAACCCTTGACGGTCTCCTTCACCGCGTCGGCGACGTGCGCGTAGGCGTCGTTTGCCTGGGGCGAGCCCAGCTGCCCCGCGATGCTGACCGGGAGGAACCACGCCTTGTGGTCCTTGCTCTCCGTGACGTCCCGCAGCGCCGGCGTCGTGACGAAGTTCTGCACCGCGACGACATCGCCGTGGTCGGCCTGCAGCCGGTCGACCAGCCTTCGGTAGACGTCTTCGTCGGCCGCGGACAGCCCGTGCTCGTCGGTCAGCACGACGACGGCCACGTTCTGCGATCCCGGCTCGTGGAATGCCTTGGCCATGTCCCTGGCCGTCGCCATGACGGGCGCGTCACTGGGCAGGATTTCGGCCGAGTGTTCCCTGACGACCTGCATCAGCGGCGGCACCGTCAGGTTCAGCGTCGCGGCCAGCGCAATCCAGAACCCGATGACGGCCCATGGCCGGCGCACGACGAGCCGCGCCAGGCGCGGGAAGAATCCTCCGGCCGGCGGCTCGAGTGCCGGGTCGCGGCGTAACACCCCTGGGAGATACCCAACGTCCCCCGTCCCACACGAATGCTCAGCGAATCCTCAGCCGCGCCGGCCGTGTAGCGGGTCGGCGAGCGGGTAGCCCGTCAAGCGGTGCATCGCCTCAGGTGGCGGTGGTGACGGAAGGTGCTGGCCATGCGGACCCAGACGTTCGCGCCGCCGCTGACCGTGCAGGTCGGGTCGGCGGTCTACACGTTTGCACCCGGCCGTGACGTCACGGTGGGTCGCGGTGAAGGGGCAGACGTCCGGCTCGACGGCCCGGCCAACGAGTGGGCCTCGCGCACGCACCTGGTCCTGCGGTTTGACGGCACGTGTTGGTTGGCGATCGACCAGAGCCAGAACGGTACCTTCGTCGACGGCAGGCCGGTGTCCACCGCTCCCGTCCGTGACGGCCAGGCGTTCCATATCGGCGATCCCCACCGGGGGGCGCGCGTCGTCGTCCGCCTCAGTCACGCGCGTCATCCGGCGCCCCAGCCATTTACGGCGTGGCGGCGCCGCCCGGCCGGGCGGGTGCATCCGTCGCCGATCCACGCCGAGACGGTCCCGGGTTTGCCGGCGCAACCCGAACTCGCGACGACGCCGGTGCCCGCGGCGCCCCCGGACGACGCGGTCACGGCGCCATTTGCGGCGCGCGCTGTGGACGACGGGGCGCCCGCCGCGGAACCCGGGATCAGGCCCGCGCGCAAGCTTTTTCGCGGCCGCCGCAAGCCGTTGACCATCGGCCGGTCGCCGCGCAGTGACATCCGCGTCGACGACTCGCTGGTGTCCCGGCGGCATGCCACGTTGACGCCCACCGACGCGGGGCCGGAGTTGAAGGCGCGCGGTGGCACGTTCGTCAACGGCAGGCGCGTCCGGCGCGCACTGCTGCGCGACGGTGACGTCGTCACCGTGGGCAATGCCGACTACACCGTTTCCGGCGGTGAATTGGTGCCCCCACCGGAGGCGGCCCGCCCCGGAGTGGAGGCCCGTCACCTCGGTCTGGCGGTCGACGGCGCCCAGGTGCTCGGCGCCGTCGACCTCAGCGCACGTCGCGGTAGCCTGACCGCCGTCATCGGACCACCGAGCGCCGGGAAATCCGCGCTGCTGACGCTGCTGGCTGGCCAGGCCTCCCCGAGTACCGGCACGGTGCGCTGCGACGGAATGGATATCCACGCCGAGCACGTGCGGGCGCGCGTCGCGACGGTGCCTTCCGACGACGTCATGCACGACGGGCTCACCGTTGACCAAGTCCTCTGCTACGCAGCCGAACTACGCCTGCCGTCCGACACGTCGACGGCCGAGCGCCGCGGGATCGTCAAGCGGGTGATCGACGAGCTGGAGCTCACCCCGCACCGGCTGGCCCGGGTGGGCACGCTGTCGCGGGCCGAGCGAAGGCGCGTCACCGCGGCGATCGAATTGCTGACGGGGCCGACGCTGGTGATCTTCGAGGACGACGTCACCGAGGCCGACCCGTCCATCGGCCGGCAGACGATGACGATCGCGCGAAAACTCGCCGACGCCGGCCGGATCGTCGTGGTGGCAACGCAGTCGCTGGCATCCCTGAGCCGCTGCGACCAGGTGGTGCTGCTGACCTCCGGCGGCCGAACGGCTTTCGTCGGCGCCCCGGCACGCATGAAGGCGGAGGTGGCCGAGGCGGGCCGGCCCGTCGACAGCGTGCCCGATGCGTCCGGTGCCACCGAACCCGTCGCGTCGGAGGCGGAGTCCGAGCCGGTGCCGTTGCGCGCGCGCAGGATTCGCCGCGTGAGCCCGCCGCGCCAGGCCGCGATGGTCGCTCGCCGCCAGGTCCGGCTGATCCTGGCCGACCGCCGGCACCTCGCCTTCCTTGCCCTCCTGCCGTTCGCCTTCGGGGGGCTCGCGCTGGCGGTGCCCGGCCGGGCCGGCCTGGCCGCCCCGCGCGGCTCGCGCCCTGTCGAGATCCTGGTGGTACTTGTCTTAGCCGCAGTCTTCATGGGGACGGCACTGACCATCCGGGGACTCGTCGCCGAACGGCGAATCTTCCTTCGCGAGCGTTCCGCGGGCCTGTCGGCGCGTGCCTATCTGGCCGGCAAGGCAATGGTTTTCGGCGTCCTCGCCGCCGCACAGGTCGCCATCCTGACCACGATCGCGGTCCTCGGCCAGGGACCGCCCGCCCGCGGCGCGGTCCTGACGCACGCGCCCGTCGCGGAGCTCTTGCTCGCCCTGCTGGCGACCGCGCTCGCCTCGGCCGTCATCGGGCTGGCGCTGTCGGCGCTGGCGCACCAGAAGCGCGACGTGGTCCCGTTGTTCATGCTTGCCGTCGTGGTCTCGCTGGTGCTCTGCGGCGGCATGTTCCCGCTGACCGGCCGGCTCGGCGTCAACGAGATCTCGTGGATCGTGCCGTCCCGGTGGGGATTCGCGGCGGCGGCCGCCACCGTCGGCGTTCCGGGGGACAGCTTGTGGACCCACTCGGCGGGCCGGTGGGCCCTCGACATGGCGCTGCTGCTCGCGTCCGCGGCGGCGTGGGTGACCCTGCTGACCTGGCGGCCGCGAGCGATCGCGCGAAAGCTGCTCAGGCGCAGGACCGGTGGGTGACCGACGCGGTCAGCCCGCGCGACCGGCCGGGATGTCCGCCGGCGTGCGCGGCAGCGCGTACAGCGCCATCCGGCGGTTCGCCATGTCGTGTTCGCCCAGAAACACGCAGCCGCTGCTCTCGCAGAAGCGGCGCGCCATCGTGTTTCGGTGGTCGGGGTCGAACACCACCCGACGGCAACCCGGCTCCATGGTGAGCACACTGGCCACGAAGTACGGCAACACGAACTGGGCGACGCCCTTGTTGACGATCGTCAGATCGGCGATTCCGGCGTGAATGCCGAGATCGTAGGGGTGGCAATCATACCGGTCGGCGATGGAATCCTTTGCCACCCGGTACAACTCGATGTAGGCGCGGTCGATGCCGTCCATGCTGGCGATGAACGGGCGCGAGTAGCCGCCGTCCAGCTGGGCGCGCAGGTGGCGATGCCACCGCGACACGGGCCACACGTACTCCCAGGCCTCGGCGAGGTGGGGGCGGCGCATCCACTCCGCGATCATCTCGGCGTCGGCGTCGGGGTCGACCAGCCGGAACGCGTAGGGCGGGGGCACCTCGACGTCGGACGGTGGCGGCGGGACGTCGCGAACCGCGTCGGGCAGGTCGGTAAGTTCCCGCGGCAGCACCACTTCCACTTCCGGCTGGTCCGTTTTGGGTATCGAGGTCATGGCCGTCCTTTCGGGGTGTTCGTCCGCGGGCGTCGGTGTCAATTCAGCGATTCGCGCAGGCTTTTCGGCCGCATGTCGGTCCAGTGCTCCTCGACGTACTGCAGGCACTCGGCGCGGCCAGCCTCGCCGTACACCCGCCGCCAGCCAGCCGGGATCTCGGCGAAGGTGGGCCACAGGCTGTGCTGCTCCTCGTCGTTGACCACGACGACGAAGGTGCCGGTCTCGTCATCGAATGGGTTGGTGCTCATGGTTTCTCCTCATCGGATCGGTGGCGGATATGTCGGCGCCCAGCACGCGGTCGGACAGCAGTCCCAGGCAGCTGAGGTTGGGAAACCCCGGGCCTTGGTTGAGCCCGGCCAGGTTGGGCAGGAAGAGTTTCGGTGTGACGCCGTCGACGGAAAGGTCGTAGCCGATCGCGTCCTGCAGGTGTTCGCCGCTGAGCGGTCCGCCCAGCCCGAGCTCGAGCAGGTCGAGCGCGTCCTGGCTGAACAGGCCGGTGAACCAGAGCGCGTCGACCCCGGACCCGTCGATGACGAGGTCGAATCCGTGCACGGTTTCGAAGTTTTCGCTGCCGCGGTTCGTGCTCAGGGTGAGCCGGACCTGGTCGTCGCGGGCCACCGCGTGCGCCACCCGGCCGCGCAGGTGGCGGATGCGGTCGTCCGCCATCAGCGAGTCCTGCACGCTGGACGAGAACACGCCGCGGTCGGTCCGCGCGATGGCGTCCCGGCGTTCGGCCAAGGTGAGCGCGGCCCAGTCGGTGGGGTCGGAGAACAGGGAGTTCTCGAAGAACCCCTCCCCGCGGGTGAACAGGGTGACCTGGGGGGAGATCACCGTGATCGTCGAGATCGGTTGCCGGCGTAGCGCGTTGAGCATGGCCGCGGCCGTTTCGCCGCCGCCGATCATGGCGACCCGTTCGGCGCTGATCCGGTCGTGCGTCGCGGCGCGATGCCAGAACTGCGCGATCGACAGCACGCGGGGGTTGCCCGGCAGCAGGGTCCGCTCGGCCTGCCCCGGTCCCGTGACCATCAGCGCGTCGGCATGGACGGTGCTGTCGGTGGTGTGCACGGCCCAGCGCTGTCCGGCGACCGCGATCCGGTTGACCTCGCCCCGCACCACGTCCATGTCGGTGCGTTCGGCGACCCAGCGCAGGTACTGCCCCCACCGGCGGTGGGTGGGCGCCGGGCGGCCGCGGTCGACCCAGTGGGCGAACTGACCGGTCGCAATCAGGTAGGCCTGCCAGCTGAACGACGTCATCCGTTCGTCGAGTTCGACGTTACGCCGCGGTGCCACCGACGAGCGGTACGGGAAACCCACGTCCTTCTCCGGGCTCGTCCCCAGGCTCTGGGCGCCGTCGGTCCAGCCCCCGCTGGCCTGCCAGTTGGCGGCCACCCCGGTGCGTTCGACGGCGATGACTTCCGGGGTGTCGACGCCCATCGCGCGCAGCGCGGACGCCTTGGCCGCGACGGCAACCGCCTTGGCGCCCGCCCCGATGATCGCAAGTGTGGTCATGCCACCAGCTCCCTCAGCGCCTCGGTCCAAATGTTTTGGAGGTCCTCGATGTCCGCCTCGCTGAGGACGTCGGGCAGCGCGCGCCACTGCGTCACCAGCACCTGCTGGTCGCCGGCGCCCAGGAAGGTGGCCATGACGGTCAGCTCGTGCCGCACCGCCAGGTCGGGCTCCGGCAGCGGCGGCATGCCGCCGAGCAGCTCGCGGTCCAGGCGCAGCCCGGTGCCGATATCGCCCACGTCGATCCGCCCGAAGTAGTTGAGCAGCACCTGCGGTTGGGGCTGCCCCCCGAGCTGCTCGGCGGTCTCGGCGCGAAGGTAGCGCAGCAACCCGTAATCGATTGGCGCGCCCGGGATGGAGGCCAGCCGCGCGGCGACCCGACGCGGGTCGGTGGTCGGTATCCGCAGCGGGTAGATCGAGCTGAGCAGCCCCACCGTGTCGGTGAGGTCGACGGGCTCGTCGGCATCGACGACGGTGTCGGCGCGGCCGTGCGTCTCCAGCGCCAACAGCGGCGGGGGAGTGGGCTGACCGCGTCGCCGGCGCCACCGATTCACCGTGCGCGCCATTGCCGCGATCAACAGGTCGAACACCGGCATCCCCGACGCGAGCAGGCGCCCGGAGACGTCGGCGTCGGCCGCGGCCGGCCGCAGCAACAGGTCGCCCGCCCGGTCCCGGGCGGGGTCCACCCGTCGCGCGCCGAGGTCCGGGTCCGCGCCGTCCAGCTGGGACAGCCAAAATGGCGCGCTGTCAAGGCTTTCGGCGCGTGCGCCGAGCGCCCGGGCCCAGCGCCGGTAGCTGGTGTGTTCGCGGACGGCCGGGGGCGCGTGCCCGGCGCTCAGCGCGTGCAGCGCCGTGTCCAGTTCGCCGAGCAGGATGCGCCACGACGCCGGGTCCATCGCCAGCACGTGCGCGGTCAGCACCAGCACGCCCGGCCCGGTGGGCGGTCGCAGCCAGTGCGCCGCCGCCACGCGGCCGTTCTCCGGATCGAGTCCCTCGACGGCCCGGTTGCCGTGCGCGGTGACCGCCGCCGTCAGGTCACCGGTGACCGCGACCTCGGTGAGGATCTCCGGCGCCGGGCCGGGCACCAGTGTCATGCCGGCGCGGTCGAGCCGCGAACGCAGCACCGGGTGGCCGTCGAGGACGGCGGACAACGCCGCCCGCAATTGCTCGCCCGTGGTGCCGTCGGGCACCCGGATCGCTTCGGTCTGCGCGAGCCGTCGGGCCTCCCCGTATTCGTAGAGCCATATCGCGTTGGGCAGCAACGGGATCGGGCCACCGTCTTCCGCGGTCGGGCGGTCGGCGCCGTCGGCCTCGCGATCGACGGCGGCACCGAGCTCGCGGATGTTGGCGCAGTCGAGGATCAGCCGGGCGCGCAGCGGGACGCCGCGGCGGCGTGCCGCCTGCACCACCGACAGCGCGACGATGCTGTCCAGCCCGAGCTGCACGAAGTCCGCCGTCACGTCGACATCGGGAACCTGCAGCAGTTCGGAAAGCACCTGCGCCAGAGCGGCTTCGGTGTCCGTCTCGGCCGAAGAGTCGGCGTTTGCCTCGGTGTCGGTGTCGGCGCCGGCGAGCGCGACCTCGTCGATCTTGCCGTTCGGGGTCAGCGGGATGTCGTCGACCACGACGACGCGCTGCGGCACCATGTAGCGCGGCAGGCGCTCACCGAGCATGTCGCGGAGTTCGGAGGGCGTGGGCGCCCGGCCGTCCGCGCGCACGGCGTAGGCGAGGAGCCGCGGGCCGCCGTGCTGCTCGCGCACCACGGCATGCGCGTGCCGGACCGCGGGGTGGGACTCCAGCGCCGCGGCGATCTCGCCGGGTTCCACGCGGTAGCCGCGGATCTTCACCTGCGCGTCCGCCCGGCCGAGGTAATGCAGCGAGCCGTCGGGTTGCCGGCGCACCACGTCACCGGTTCGGTACATGCGCTCGCCGGGGCCGAACGGGTCGGCGGCAAACCGGATCGAGGTCTCCCCGGCACGCCCGAGATAGCCGCGGGCCAGTTGGGCGCCGGCCAGGTACAGCTCGCCGGCGGCCCCGAAGGGAACCGGCCGCAGCGCGGAATCCAGGACGTAGCCGCGGGTGTGCCGGGTCGGGCGACCGATCGTCGGCTCGTCGAAGTCGGGTATCGCCGCGACGACCGCTTCGACGGTGGTTTCGGTGGGGCCGTAGTAGTTGTACGCCACCATCCCGCTGCGCGCGCACGCGTCCTGGATCGCCCGCCAGCCGGGCGGCCCGATGGCCTCCGCGCTGGCCCCGAGCACCGCCAGGGGCACGGCGTCGAGCAGGCCGAACGCCCGCAGTTGGGCCAACATCGATGGCGTGGTGTCGAGCATGTCGAGGCGGTGCTCGGCGATCGTGCGGACCAGGGCCTCGGCGTCGCGCTGGGTGTGTTCGTCGACGATGTGCAGCGCGTGGCCGTCCAGCAGGGCGGCCTGGGGCTGCCAGGCGGCGTCGAACGCCATCGACCAGGCGTGGGCGACGCGCAGGCTGCGCCCCAGGCGGGCGGCGGCCGGGCGCAGGACGGCATGGATGTGGTCGTCGGCATAGGCGGCCAGCGCGCCATGAGTTCCGATGACGCCCTTGGGCTCTCCGGTGGTTCCGGACGTGAAGACGATGTAGGCGGCCTGGCCGGGATGGACGTTGGCGGGCCGGAAGCCGGCGGGGGCGCGCCCGGCGGCGGACACCATCTCGTCGTCGACGACGATGGTCGCGCCGGTCTGGCGCAGGATCGACTTCACCCGCTCGGGGGGCATCCCGGGTTCGAGCGGAACGCAGGTGGCACCGGCCTTGAGGACGCCGAGCACCGCGACAATGTACTCGGGGCCCCGCGGAAGCCGCAGGGCGACCGGGGTTTCCGCCCCGGCGCCCCGCTCGGTCAGCGTCGCGGCGAGCCCGTCGGCGGCCGCGTCCAATTCGGCGTAGGTCATCGCGCCACCCGCCCAGCTCAACGCGGGGGCCTCGGGGTTGGCCGCGGCGACCGCGGCGAACCGGCTGTGGAAGCCGGTCGTCGGCGCCGGGGTGCCCGCACCGGCGAGCGGGACCGTCTCGTCGTCGAGCAGCACGCTGACGTCGCGCAGCGGGTCGTCCCACCTCGACAGCAGGCGCTCGGCGGTGTCCAGCACCCGGCGGCCGAGTTGCTCGCCGGTCGTGGCGCCCAGCGCGCCGTCGAGCAGCTCGACCCACACCACCAGCTCGCCGTCGTCCATGTGGGGCGCGAGCGCCACCGGGAAGTGCGACACGCTTTCCAGTTCGGCCGGCCGGAATGTCACGCCGCCGGCGGTCAACCCGTCGCTGTCGGCGACGCCCGCGGTGGGAAAATTCTCGTAGACCAGCAGGGTGTCGAACATGTCGCCGACTCCGCCCATGGCCCGCAGTTGCGCGTGGCTGAGGTAGCTGTGGTCGCGGAGCAGCGCCGCCGTGCGTTGCAGCGCAAGGCATTGCGGGCCGACGGCGGCGTCGGAGTCGAGACGGACTCGCAGCGGAACGGTGTTGATGAACAAGCCGACCATGTTTTCGACGCCGGACAGCTCGGGGGGCCGACCCGACACGGTGACGCCGAAGACCACGTCGTCGCGGTCGGTCAGGCGCGACAGCACCAACGCCCACGCCATGTGCATGAGGGTGCTCACGGTGATGCCCCGCGAGCGGACACCCTCAGTCAACCGCGCGGTCGCCCGCCGGTCGGCGCGCAACTTGGTGCGCCGCGGCAGGCCGGCGGCGGACCCGCCCGCGCTGCCGTGCTGAGCGGTCATCGCCGCGGAAAGCATTGTGGGGCCGGGCAACCCGGCGAGGTGCTCGCGCCAAACCTGTTCGCTTGCGGCGCGGTCGCGACCTGCCAGCCACCCGATGTAGTCGCGGTAGGGCCGCGGCCGGGTGGGAAGCGCGTCGGGCTCCCCGCCGGCGCCGTAGAGCGCGATCATCTCCAGCCCGAATATCGGCAGCGACCAGCCGTCGATGACGATGTGATGCGCCGTGATCACCAGATGCCAACGGTCATCGGGCAATTCGATGAGCAGGAAGCGGATCGCCGGGGTCCGTTCGAAGTCGAAGGGACGGGACCGCTCCGCGGCGGCCAGCTTCTCGATGTCCTCCGGCGCCGCGATGACCTGCCGCCACGGCAGCTCGACATGCGACGGCACGATCTGCACCGGGCGGGGGATGTCGCGGCTGATGAAGCTGGCCCGCAGGTTCGGGTGGCGCACCAGCATCGCTGCGGCGCAGCGCTTCAGCAACTCGGCGTCGAGCGGGCCGGTGATGTCGGCGGTCATCCCGATCAGGTAGGGATCGTCGACCGGACCGTCGACGGACGCGTCCGCCAGCTCCGACAACACGGTCAGCGAATACAGCCCCTCCTGAAGGGGGCTGAGCGCCATGACGTCCTCGATGGCCGGCGCCGCGCCGGCCTTGGCCGCGGTCACGGGGGCCCGTCCTGCGACGCGCCCCACGACTGGGTGAGCGCCGCCAGGTCGTCGGGGGACAGCCCCGACGTGCTCATCGGCGCGTGCTCGGCGTCGGTCGCATCCGTCTCGGCGCCGCGCCCGGCGTCCACCGCGGCGGCCAGCAGCTGCAGCGTCGGGTTCTCGAACACCATGCGGGGGCTGACCGTCAGGCCCGCCTCGCGTGCCCGCGACGCCAGCTGCACCGAGAGGACGCTGTCGCCGCCGAGCGCGAAAAAGTCGTCGAAGCGGCCGATCTCGGTGATCGGCAGCAGGTCCACGAACACCGCCGCGAGCGCCCGCTCGGTGTCGGTGGACGGGGGCTCGCTGTGGCCGGTGGTGCTCACCGCGGGCCGCGGCAGCGCGGGCCGGTTCAGCTTGCCCGACTCGGTTTTGGGCATGGCGTCGAGCACCGTGATCGACGAGGGCAGCATGTACCCGGGCAGCGCCTGGCCGACCTCGGCGCGGACCGCCGCGGCGAACGCCGACCGGTCCGCCTCGTCGGCGAGCGGGAGTTCGGGCACCACGTAACCGGCCAGCGTGGTGCTGCCCTCGACGTCCCACGCCCGCGCCGCGGCCGCGGCCACACCGTCGACCGCCCGCAGCGCCTGGTCGACCTCGCCGAGCTCGACGCGGAAGCCGCGGACCTTCACCTGGTGGTCGGTGCGGCCGACGAACTCCAGCCGGCCGTCCTCGGTCCAGCGGGCGCGGTCGCCGCTGCGGTAGAACCGCGCGCCCGGCTCGGCGGCGAACGGGTTGGGCACGAACCGCGACGCGGTCAGGCCAGCCCGCTTCCAGTAACCCCGGACCAGTTGGCCACCGGCGTAATACAATTCGCCAACCACGCCCGGCGGCACCGGGTTCAGGCCGTCGTCGAGCAGGTACACCTGGGCGTCGGTCATCGGGGTGCCCAACAGCGGCACGGGCGGCGTCATCGGCCCGCGCACCAGGGCGCCGGACGTCTCGGTGGCGCCGAAGTTGTTCAGCAACTCGACGTCGTCGCCGTAGGTGGCGAGCAGGAGCTCCTGCAGCGACACCGTCAGCGGCTCCGCGCCGCACACCAGGCGGGTCAGCGACCCGAACGCCTCGGGCCACGACCCGACGATCGCCGACACCAGGGTGGGCACGGCGGTCACCTGCGCCACCGAATGCACCTGCACCAGCGACGCCAGCGCCTCGGGGTCGCGGTGTTCGGCGTCGTCGGCCAGGATCGTGGTCGCGCCGGCGGCCAGGCCGCCGAGGGTCTCCATGCAGCCCTCGAGGAACGTGTACGAGGCCTGCGCCAGGCGAATGTCGTTGCCGCGCACCGGATAATCCCAGAGCTGCCAGTTCAGCCGGCTCGTCATCGCGCGGTGCGTGCCGAGCACGCCCTTGGGCTTGCCGGTCGATCCCGACGTGAACACCAGGTACATCGGGTCGTCAGGGTGCGCCGCGGGCAGCGGACCGCCCGCGGGCTCGCCCTCCATGGCGTCGCGCACCGCCTCATCGTCGAGCGAGATCAGCGTCATGCCGGGCCGCTCCGGCATGCCGTCGAGCGCCTCACCGGTCACGACGACGACCCGCGGGTCGACGTCGTCGAGCATGAGCTCCTTGCGCGCCCGCGGATACCCGGGGTCGAGCGGGAAGAAGCCCGCGCCGGCCTTCATGATGCCGACCAGCGCCACCACCATGTCGATGCCCCGTCGCGTGGACAGGCCCACGAGCGAGCCGGGTCCCACGCCGTGCGAGGCGAGCAGGCGCGCGAAGTTGTCGGAAAGGCGGTGCAGCGCGGCATAATCGATGCGCTCGCCCCCGCACCGCACCGCGGTCCGGTCGGAGCCCCATTGCCGGCTCGGCTCGAGCAGCTCGGCGATGGTGAGCGGACGCTCGGCCGGCGGCTCGGGGCCGCGGCTCCACTCGGTGACGATTCGCCCGCGCTCGCCCGCACCGATCAGCTGCACATCCCGCAGCGTCCGGTCCAGGTCGCCGGCGAAGGCGTCGACCACCTGGGTCAGCCAGCCGACCAGGCGCTCGATGGTGCTGCGGCGGTAGAGCTCGGTGCGGTAGAGGACATTGCCCCGGTAGCCCTCGTCGGTGCCGAAGAAGTTCACGCTCAGGTCGGCATGCGCGACGTCGAACGTCGGCTCCATCGCGGTGAAGACGGTGTCCCCGGCCGGGCCCGAGTCGATCACCCGCGCGGCCGGCAGGTGGTCGCGCACGTGGACGACGGCCTGGAACAGCGGGTTGCGCGAGAGGGTGCGGACCGGGTTGACGGCATCCACGACCCGGTCGAACGGCAGGTCCTGGTTCGCGTAGGCGCCCAGGGCTGTCTCGCGGGCGCGGGCCAGCACCTCGCGCAGGGTGGGGTTGCCGTGCAGGTCGTTGCGGAGCACCAGGATGTTGATGAAGAAGCCGATCAGCTGGTCCAGTTCCGGTTCGGCGCGCGCCGCGATGGGGGTGCCCAGCGGAATGTCCGCGCCCCCGCCGGCTTTGTGCAGCACGATGGCCACGGCCGCCTGCAGCAGCATGAATTCGGTGACGCCCAGCTCGCGGCTGAGCTCGGCGAGCCGGTCGCGGGTGCGCCGGTCGATGCCGAACTCGACGGAGTGACCGGCGCCGCTCGGAACCGGGGGCCGCGGGAAGTCGGGCCGCAGCCCGGTGTCCTCCGGCAATCCCTTCAGCTGCCGCTTCCAGTAATCGCGTTGGGACGCCGCGACCCTCGGCTCGTCCCCGGCCGGCTCTGCCAGCAGGGCGCCCTGCCAGGCGGCGTAGTCGGCGTACTGGACGGGAGGCGGCGCCCACGACGGCCTCTCGCCGGCCCGGCGGGCGCGGTAGGCGATGAGCAGGTCGGTGAACAGGACACCGCCCGACCAGTGGTCGATGGCGATGTGGTGCACCACCAGCGAGAGCACGTGCTCGTCGCCGGTGTGCAGCACGGCGGCCCGGATCGGCCACTCGCGGTCGAGTTCGAAGCAGTAGGCGCGCTCGGCGTCGAGTTCCCGCTGCACCCACGGCTCGCCGTCGCCGGTCGCCTGCCGCACCGGCAGCGGAGCGGCCGGGTCGACCAATTGGTAGGGCACGCCGTCGATCTCGGCGTAAGTCGTTCGCAAGATCTCGTGGCGGGCGGCGAGGTCGCCGAGGGCGGCGACCAGGGCGTCGACGTCGCACGGCCCGGTGAGCCGGGCGGCGAACGGGATGTTGTTGACCGCGGTGGGGCCCTCGATCTGGTAGGCGAACCAGCTCCGCAGCTGCGACGCCGACAGCGGGAGCGGCCCGTCGTGGGGGGTCCTGACCAGCTTCGGCCGGGTGAACGTGGCCGCGCCCGAATGCAATTGGTCGACTCGTTCGGCGATCCGGGCGACCGTCGCCAGCTCGAAGATGTCGCGGATGCCGACCTCGACGCCGCATTCGCTGCGGATCGCCGCGATTAGTTTGGTGGCGACCAGCGAGTGCCCGCCGAGGTCGAAGAACGAGTCGTCGGCGCCCACCCGCTCGTGGCCGAGCAGCGCCGAGAACAGCCCGGCGACGGCGCGCTCGGATTCCGTCGTCGGCTCGCGGTACTCGGTGGCCGCGGCGATCTCCGGCTGCGGCAACGCCTTCCGGTCGATCTTGCCGTGCGCGGTGATCGGGATCTCGTCGAGCGCGACATAGGCGGCGGGGGTCATGTAGTCGGGCAGGGCGACGGCGACCCGCGCGCGGATGCGGTCGACGTCCACCGTGTCCGGGCCGCCCTCGGCCGGCGTCACGTAGCCGACCAGGCTCTTGCCCAGCCCGGGCAGGTCGGCCGCGACGACGACGGCCTGACCGACGCTGGGGTCCACCGAAATGGCCGCGGCGATCTCGCCCAGCTCGATGCGGAAGCCGCGGATCTTGACCTGTTCGTCGGCGCGGCCGACGAATTCGATGTCCCCGTCGGCGTTGCGGCGGGCCAGGTCGCCCGAGCGGTACAGGCGGCCGCCGGGCGTGAAGGGGTCGGCGACGAACCGCTCGGTGGTGAGCGCCGGCCGGCGGTGGTAGCCGTGGGCCATGTGCGTTCCGCCGATGTAGATCTCGCCGATCACGCCCGCGGGCACCGGCTGCAGCGCGTCGTCGAGCAGGTGGATCTGGGTGTTGATCTTGGGGCGCCCGATGGGCACGATCCGGGTGCCCTGGGCGCCCTCCACCTGGTAGCTGGTCGCGTTGACGACCGTCTCGGTGGGCCCGTAGAAGTTGTAGAGCAGCGCGTCGAACGTGGCGTTGAACTTGTCGGCGACCTCGCCCGGCAGCGCCTCGCCGCCGACCGGCACGCGGCGCAGGGTGCGCCACTGGTTCACCCCGGGCAGCGACAAGAACAGGCCGAGCAGCGACGGGACGAAGTGCATCGACGTGATGCCCTCGCGCTGCAGCAGGTCCGTCAGGTAGCCGATGTCGCGCAGGCCGTCGGGCCGCGGGATCACCAGGCGGCCACCGCAGATCAGCAGCCCAAAGATTTCGGCGATGGACACGTCGAACCCGGGGGACGCCACCTGCAGCAGGCGGTCCGTCTCGTCGACCTGGTAGGCGTCACCGAACCAGACGAAGTACTCGGCGATCGGCTTGTGCGGGACCGGCACGCCCTTGGGCAGCCCGGTGGAACCCGACGTGTAGATCAGGTAGGCGGTGTTGTCCGGGCGCAGGGGCCGGATCAGCTCATCCTCGCCCGGATCGGCGCCGGAGTAACCGGCTAGACCCGTGACAGGCTCGCGCACAACGAGTTTGGCCTGGGCGTCGTCGAGGATGAAGGTCAGCCGGTCCTCGGGATAGGTCGGGTCGACCGGCAGGTAGACGGCGCCGGCCTTGAGCACGCCGAGCGCGGTGATGACCAGCTCCGGCGACTTGTCCAGCAGGACGGCGACCCGGTCCTCGGTGCCCACGCCCCGCTCGATCAGCCAGCGCGCCAAGCGGTTCGATTCCTCGTTGATCTCCCGGTAGGTGTAGTGGCGTCCTTCGTAGACGACGGCGACGGCGTCCGGCGTCAGGGCCGCGCGCTTAGTGACCAGGCCCGGCAGGGTGGTCGCCGGCGTGTCGAACCGGGGACCCGACGAGGCGCCACGCAGCCACTCGGCGTCCGCGTCGCTGATCAACGTCAGCCGGCCCAACTCGGCGTCGGGGGCGGCCAGCGCGCTGTCCAGCAGGACGGCGTAGTGCTCCAGCATCTGCTGCGTCACGGGCTGGTCCAGCACCTCGACCTGGTACTCGGCCTCGACCAGTGCCCCGCCGTCGGCGGCGGGTTCCACGGTGAAGTTCAGGGGCAGGTGGCTGAGTTGGCCGCGCAGGTCACCGCGCCGGCACTCCACGCCCGGCGGGCAGAAGCCGCCGCCGTCGGGCTGCCGGAATCCGAAGCCCACCCAGGTCATTCGCTCGGCGCCGTGGCGGCGGTCGGGATTGACCTCCCGGGCCAGCCAGTCCAGGTTGACGCGCTGGTGGGCCAGCGCGCCGGCGGTGTCGTCGCGGGTGTCGGCCAGCAAGCCGCGGAAGGTCAGGCCGGGCCGGGGCCGTGCCCGCAGGATGACCAGGTTGTCGTAGCAGCCGATGGCGTGCTCCGTTCCGGGGCTGCGGTCGAGCACCGGCGCCGCGATCAGGAAGTCGGTGGCCTGGGTGTAGCGCATGAGGAGGGCGGAGAATCCGGCCAGCAGCACCATGTACGGGGTGGCGCCGCATTCGCTGCCCAGCGCGGCGGCGCGTTCGACCGTCGCCGCGGACAACGGCAGCGCCACGCGCTGCGATCGCCACGTGCTGGGCACCACCGAACCGTTGGGGCCCGGAAGTTCCAGCGGCTCGGGCAGATCCGACATGAGGGCCCGCCAGTAGTCGACGTCGTCGTCGGCGGCGCCGGCATCGGCGATCGTCGGTTCCACCACGGACCGCGCGACCGCGGCCGGGTCGGCGTAGGCGCGCACGAGGTCGCCGAAGAACGGCGCCCACGAGCCGTCGTCCCACGCGATGCGGTGGGCGGTGAGCAGGAGCATCGTGTCGTCGGCGCCGAGCCGGACCGCGGAGACGCGCAGGGGCGATTCCGCGGTCAGGTCGAACGGCCGGCCGAAATCGCGCTGGGCCAGCACTTCCAGCCGCAGCCGGCCGGCCTGCTCCCTGAGCCCCGAGAGGTCGTGTTCGGCCCAGCCCGGCTTAAGTGCGTCGTGCACGACCGGACGGGGTTCGCCGGCGCCGTCGGTGTGGTAGGTGGTGCGCAGCACCGCGTGCCGGGCGGCCACCGCGTCGACGGCCCGGTGCAGCCGGGCGATGTCGACGGCGCCCGTGATCCGGTAGGACGTGCACACGTTGAGCAGTGCGCTGCCCGGGTCGAGCAACTGCACGAACCACATCCGCAGTTGGCCGGCCGACATGACCGCGGCGTCGGCCGCCGGGCCGGACCTCGCCAGCCCGCGTTCGATCAGCCTGCGCTGCAACGACTCCAGGTCCTCGTCTGTGATCCGGACGTCAACGGTATCGGTCACGCGAAAGCTCCAACCTTCCTTCGATTCCCCAACCGGGGCTCATCCTGCCGAGGACACCGGCCGCGAAGCGTCCTGCGGTGTCGTTTCGTTGTCTGGGGGCGGCTCGCCGGGGACGCCCGACTCGAGCAGGTCGATCAGCCCGACGCCCGTGATGCCGCCGAGCAGCTGGGCCAGTGGAGCGCTGCGACCGATCTTGCGGCGCAGTCGCTTTCGCAGGTCGACCGCCAACAGCGAGTCCACGCCGAGGTCGACCAACGGCGCGGTCCAGTCGACCGACGCTGGATCGCCCGCTCCCAGCAGGGCGGCCACTTCCGTGCGCACAACCACCTCGACCGGCTTGTCACCGGTTTCGTCAAGCGCCGATCCGGTGCCGGACCCCTCGGACGGCGCGGCGGCCGGCTCGGCGAACGGCGATGCGATGCCCTGGCTTTCGAAGAACAGCCGTAGCCGGTCGAAGTCGGCGGCGAGGATCACCGGGTCCCCGTCGTGCCGCTGCAGGCCGGCCCGCACGGCCTCGTCGGGGTCCATGGCGACCAGCCCGGACCGCTCGATGCGGGCGACCTCGTCGGCGCCGGCGATCGTGGTGCCCTGCCAGAGCCCCCAGCGCACCGACGTGCAGTCCAGGCCCCGGGCGCGCAGCTGGGCGGCGAGGACGTCGAGCATGCGGTTCGATGCCGCATACGCCCCGTGGCCGTATCCGCCCCACACCCCGGACACCGAGGAACAGAGCAGGACCCGCGCGTCCTTGCGCAACGGCCACGCTTCGGCAATGCGTTCCAGCCCGGCGACTTTCGCGCCGAACATGTCGGCCCACTGGTCGGGGGTGAGTTGGTGGTGCGCGCCGAAGGCCGCGGTGCCGGCGGCGTGGATCAGCAACGTCGCGCCGTCGCCGGCGTGCTCGCCCGCGGTGGTTCGCACCGCGGCGTCGTCGGTGATGTCGCACGCGGGGGCGAGCACCTCGGCCTCGTGCCCGTCGATGAGCCGGTCCAGGTCCGCTTGCGGAACTCCCTTGCGGCTCAACAGGATAACCCGCCTGGCGCCGCGCTGGATGCAGAGCCGCGCGTACGCCAGGCCGATCGGCCCGCTGCCCCCCGTGATCACCACGGTTTCCATCTCGGCCGGGTCGAGGGCACTCGTCGGCGTGGGCTCGGCGACTTCGCGCAGCCTGCGGACGAAGCGCCGCATGTCCCCGTCCGGGCCCTCGCGCAAGGCGGTCTCGTCCGGCTCGCCAAGCACGACGTCGAGGCACGCGTGCGCCTCCTGCGCGGCGATGTTCCGGGTGGGCAGGTCCAGATGCGCGAACGTCTTGTCGGGAAACTCGAATCCCACGCTGCGATGCAGCGCGGCCAGCGCCGCCTGGGCCGGCAGCCCCGCGGGCTCTCCCGGCTGGACCTGTTCTCCGCAGGCCGTGACCAACCACACGGTGCGACAGCGCTGCCCGACGAGTCGCCGGTAGTCGGGCAGGCGGGCCTCGACCAGGGCGCCGGCCGCGGCCGTCGGGCCGGTTTGTTCGAGCGCTGGCGCGATGATCACCGTGATGTCGGCGTCCTCGGGGGCCGCCATCCTGCAGTCATTGTGTGCGGCAACGGCTTCCACCAGTCGGCGCGCCAACGACCCGGCGGTGGCGCCGGGTTCGACGACCGCCACGCGGCGGCCGGGCCGGCTCGGCCCGCCGGCGGGGTCGCTCGGTAGCCATTGTTCGGTCGCCACCGCGACGGCCTTGCCCGGCAGCGGGGGAAGCGGCTCCCGCTTGGCCCACAGGTGCACCGACCGCATCGGCGCGTGCGGGAAGTCCCGCAGCGGCGGGTGCCCGCTCGCGCCGGGGACGTCGGCCCAGCGATAGGCCGGATCGGCCAGCGCGGCGGCGGCGATGTTCGCGGCCAGCCGGTCGGCGATGGGCTCGCCGCGGGCACCCGATCCGAGGAGCGTGGCCGACTCGTCGTCGACCAGGTCGGCCAGCGGGGAGAGCAGCGCCGGGTGCGCCGACAGCTCGATGAACACGTTGACGCCCCGCTCGACGGCCAGGGCGACCGCCCGGTCGAATCTGACCGTGTTGCGCAGGTTCTCATACCAGTAGTCGGTGAAGTCGGTGTCCGGACCGATCACCGCGCCCACCGCCGAGCTGACGAACTCCACGGGCGCGTCATTGAACGCCGACGCGGGCAACAGGTCGTAGAACATGGGCCGCAGCGGTTCCAGGGCGCTGGTGTGCCCGGGGTAGTCGACCGCGATCGACCGCGAGAAGATGCCCCGCTCGTCGGCGAGCCGCACGATGCGGTCCACCGCCTCCCGCTCTCCGGAGACGACGGTCGAGGACGGGGCGTTGACGGCCGAAACCTCGAGCCAGCCGGGAATTTCGGCGATGAGGCGGTCGGCCTCCGCGGCGTCGGCGCCGAGCACGGCCATGCCGTAGCATCCGCCCAACCGGCCCACGGCGGTGGCCCTCGCCCCGACCACCGCGACGGCGTCGGCCAGGGTGATGGCGCCGGCCACGTGGGCAGCCGCCGCCTCGCCGAGGCTGTGGCCCAGGGTGATGTCGGGCAGGACGCCGCACGAGCGCCACACCTGCGCCAGGGCGACGGAATGGGTGAACTGCGCTCCCTGGATCTCGACCTGCGACCAGTCCCGCTCGGCCCTGTCGTCCACGAGGTACGGCAGCGGCGACGGCATGCCTGCCGCGGCGAACGCCGCGGCGCACCGGTCAGCCTCGGCGCGGTAGGTCGCGAGCTGCCGGTAGGCGTCGGCGCCCATCGACGGCCATTGGTTGCCCTGGCCGGGAAAGACGAACGCCGTCCGGGGGCTTGCGCCCGTCGACGAGGTGGTGACCAGCGGGTGCTCCTCGTCCCGGGCCAGCGCGCGCAGGCCCGCGGCGAGTTCGCCGGCGTCGGCCGCCCTGACCACGGCGCGGTACCGGCGCACCCGGCGGGTGCGCATGAGCGTCGACGCGACGCCGGACACGCTCGCCTTGCGGTCCAGGTAGTCCAGGACCGCCGCGGCGTCGCGGGCGATCAGCTCCCGCTCGTGCGCGCTGAGCAGCACCGGAACGCGGCGATCGGGGAACTCGTTGCCGGCCATCACACCGGCTCCGGGACGGACACGATCACGTGGGCGTTGGTGCCGCTGACGCCGAACGCGGACACCGCCGCCAGGCGCCGCCCGTCGACGGGGCGCCACGGAGTGAGGGCCTGGGCGAGGCGCAATCCCTGGCTGTCCCAGTCGATTTCCCGGCTGGCCTCGCTCGCGTGCAGGGTCGGCGGTACCGCCCCGCGCTCGGCCGAGACGATGACCTTGGCCAGGCCCAACGCTCCGGCGGCGGCCTGCGCGTGTCCCAGGTTCGACTTCACGGATCCCAGCAGCGGGCCTTCGCCCGGTTCGGTCGCGCCGTACGTCTGTGACAGCGACCGCAACTCGGTCCGGTCGCCGAGCCGCGTCGCGGTGCCGTGTCCCTCGACCATGCCCACCTGTTCGGCGCGCACCCCGGCGCGCTCCATGGCGCGGTGGAAGAGGCGCTTCTGCGCGTCCCCGTTGGGGGCGGCCAGGCCCGCGCTGCGGCCGTCCTGGTTCACCGCACTGGCCCGGATCTCGGCGACGACGGCATGACCGTCGCGCAGCGCGCACGACTTGCGTTGCAGCACAAACACGCCCGCGCCTTCCGCCCAGACCGTTCCGCTGGCGTGCGCGCTGTACGGGCGGCAGTGACCATCGTCCGACAACGCCTGCTGCTTGGAGAATTCGACGAAGTAGCCGGGGGAGCCCATCACGCACACCCCACCGGCCACCGCCATGTCGCAGTCCCCGGCCCGCACCGACTGGACCGCGACGTGCAGCGCCGCCAACGCCGAAGCGCACGAGGAGTCGACGGTGAGGGCCGGCCCGGCCAGGCCGAGCGTGTAGGCGATTCGCCCGGAGATCACCCCGAGCGCCGTACCGCTGAGCAGGTGGCCGGTGTGACGGGAGAACTCGGCCATGTCCGGTCCGTACCCGGTCATCGACGCCCCGATGTAACAGCCGACATTGTGGCCGTGCAGGTCGTCCGGGTTGATGCCGCTGTTTTCCAGCGCCCGCCACGCCACCCGCAGGGCCACGCGCTGCTGGGGGTCCATCGCGGTGGCCTCGCGGGGTGAGATCCCGAAGAACTGAGGGTCGAAATGGCCCGCACCGGAGAGGAATCCGCCGGCGTCGTGGATTTGCTTGAAGCCCTCGCGGCGCGAGCCGGCCAGCAGGTCGCGGACCGGCCAGCACCGGTCGGTGGGGAAGGGCGACAGCGGTTCCCGCTGTTCCGACAGCACCGCCCAAAAGTCGTCCGCGGTCTCCACACCGCCGGGTGCCTCGATCGCCATGCCGACGACGACCACAGGGTCGTCGTCGATGGGCGTACCGGATTGCTGATCAGCCATCGGCGAGTATTCCTTTCCGCCACGGGGGTTCTCGTGCGTCCATCGGCGCCACTTTCGTCGTGGAGGTGGACGCTTGCGGCCCGGCGAGACAACGCTGTCTCCGGTTCACCGGTCGACGTCCGAGGCGTCACGCGGTGGCGCACCCGCATCCGGTCGGCCGGCCAAGAGGCTTGACGACTGGGTTCGGGCCCCGATTGGGTCGTGCGGCAACAAGTTCTGGGCCGCGACCTTTTTGCGCGGCTGCCGTTAGATACCCGGGCTGAAGGACGCGAAACGCGGTGTTCTCAAAAAGATTTCCGTTCACTTGCGGTAAATCTGACGCCTAGGTCAATATTCATCTACTTAATTATCGCTATAGGACATAGTTCGCCAAGAGAGCGACCGCGGGCGGACCGCCACCCGCACAAGGCCAGCGCGCTACCCGGCGTCCGTGATCACGCGGTTCGGCACGGTGTTGACGTGCTCCTTGATGTAGAAATGCCCGCCGTCGAAGAAGGACAGCATGAACGAGCCCTCGGTGTGATCGGCCCACCGGTGCAGCGATCCGGCGTCGACGCGCCGGTCGTCCAGGCCGCCGATGGCGTGGATGTCCGCCCGGATCCGCACGGTGTCGCTGCAGGCGTAGCGGTTGAGTGCTTCGTAGTCGCACCGCGCGGCGTTGACCAGCAGTTCCGCGAACTCTTCGTCGGCCAGGAGCCGGGGATCGGTTTCGCCCATGTCGGCGATGTCGGCGAGCAGTCCGCCGGTGTCGGTCGGCAGTTGCGGCCTGCCGGCAACGGTCGAGGGTGGTGGGCCGGCCGACACCCAGAGTTTCTGCACGGCGATCCCGCGCTGCTCGGCGATCCGGGCGAACTCGAACGCGACCACCGCGCCCATGCTGTGCCCGAACAGCCGCAGGGGCGCGAACCGGCGCCACGGCCCGGCCTGAAACAGCTCGCGGGCCAGGTCGTGCAGCGTTTTCGGGGCTGGGTGATGCAGCCTGTCGGCCCGCCGGGGGTACTGCATGACGAAGGTGTCACCGCCGGCGGCCAGGCTCCTCGCCAGGCGCTGATAACTCGAGGCCGCCGCCCCCGCGTGCGGGAACACCACGATGGCGCCGCGGCCGGGCCCGCGATTTCCTCCCGGGACGTGTTTTATCCACGGTGCGAAGGCGTTTCTCTCAGCTGTCATGGTGATCCGTCCTGCCCGCGGCGATGGAAGGTGGGCTCACGACCGCAACTGCTGTAGTCGTCTTGCATGTATTCGGAACCGCGGGTCGCCCGGTTGGGCGACAACGCGAAGTCGTCGGTCGGTGACGCGGCCATACCGGCACGGGGTGACACCCGGCCCAGGCTACACATCGTCGCTATGCGCCCACTGTGCGGAAAGTCTTGACTGCCAACGGTTCGTCGCGTCGAAGTGGGCGACGACGTATGCCACGGTCACGGCCGGTATCGGGGCGATGAGGGTGAGCATCGTGTTGACCGCGCGGCGAGTCTCAATTAGCGTCGAGATGAATTCATATGGATCAGCCGTCGGCGGCCGGTCCCGGCGGTCGGCGGTCCCCTGGAAGCCACGGTGGCCGCGGGCGTCTCGCCGAAGTCTCCAGAAACGTGGGACGCCATCAATACGAGGCGACGGTCGCGAGTCCGTGCAACGCGGCTCGACCCCGTCGGCGATTGGAGGGCACCTGTGCCCACGCAGCTGCAGCCGGAGCGCGTCCGGCCGTCACGTCGTTCAACCGAAAGACGTCGGTCACCCGAAAGCAAAGCGCCACAGGACAATCGGCTGTCGTTCATGGATCAGGCCATGTATCTGATGCAGCGCGCCACCGGGCGTTACGCCATCGTGCAGTGCGTGTGGGTCTATGAGGGCCCGATCGACTTCGACGGGTTGCGGCGTTTTCACCGCAATCTTGGCCGCGGCCTGCTGGGACGGCGCATCGAACGGTCGCCGCTGCCGTTCGCCCGCCATCGGTGGGTGTCCGATCCGGGCCCGGCCGACATCGATGTCGCCGAACTAGCCCGCCCGCGCGCCGAACTCGGCGACTGGCTCGACGAGCGCGCGCAACTGCGGATCGACCCCGAGCGGGGCCCGGGCTGGCATCTGGGAGTGCTGCCTACGACGGACGGCTCGACGGTCGTGAGCCTGGTGGCTTCCCACTGCCTCATCGACGGTCTCGGTGTCGTCAGCGCCGTCGCCGAGGCGGTGCTCGGCACCGACCGCGAACTCTGCTACCCACCGCCTCGCTCGCGAACCCGGCGACGTGCGCTCCTGCAGGACGGGCGGGAAACCGCGAAGGGCGCTCCCGGGCTTGCGCGGGTGGTCGCCGAGGCGGCGCGCGCGGCCCGTCACAATTCGAAGGGCGAGGCTCGACCGGCACCCGCGCGGCCGGCCGCCGTCGACGGCATCGCGACCGCCGAATCGATCGTGGTTCCGGCCATCACCGTCCACGTCGACGTCAGCGAGTGGGACGCGCGCGCGGCGGCCCTCGGGGGAAACGGTCACCATCTGGCGGCGGGATACGCCGTGCGGCTTGCCGAGCGCATGGGGCGCACGCGCCCAGCGGACGGGGCGGTGACCCTGCAGATTCCCCTGACCGACCGCACCCCCAGCGACACGTGTGCCAACATGCTGGCTTTCGTCAGTGTGAACGTCGACCCGGCCGGCATCACCACCGATCTCTCCGGCGCCCGTGCGGCCATCCGGCGGGCCTTCGAGCGACACCGTGAGTCTCCGGAGCCGGTCTCGCCCCTGGTTCCGCTGGCGCCGTTCGCCCCGAAGCGCGTTTTGAAGAAAGTGACGGAGGCGGCGTTCGCCTATGCCGATCTGCCCGTCGCCTTCTCGAGTATGGGCGAGATGCCGCCGATCGCCGCCTGCGTGGACGGCACCGAGCCCGCATATTGCTTCGGGCGCGGCGCGATCCAGGGGGCGCTGCGACGGGATCTCGAGCGGGCGCGCGGCGAACTTGCGCTGTTCCTGCTGCGGATCGGCGGCAAGGTGTGCATCACGGTCGACGCGTACCGGCCCCGCGGGGACAACTCGAAGCCGGCACTGCGCGAGCTGGCGGCGCATGCCCTGTCCGATTTCGGCCTCACCGGCGTGATCGGGTGACGGCGCCGCCCCTGCGCGCGCGAAGAGAACCGCGCCGAAACGAAATTCGAAACACCCCAGTGCGCTCCGCGAATTATCGGGTATCCCGCGGTGGCACGCACGCCGCCAGGAAGAAGGAATCACCATGACCGCCGCCGTCGACAGTCCGACGCAGCCTCCTCTCGCCGCGAAACTTCCGCCCGGCGTGCCGCGCTTCATTCCCAGGGCGGTGCAGGGGATCGCCTTCTTCACGGCGCGCTCGTGGGTCACCCAGCGCATGGCACGGCGATACGGCGGGTGCTTCCGGCTCGACGTCCCGGTGTTCGGTCAGCTGGTCGTCGTGGTGGATCCCGGGCTGGCCAAGCAGGTGTTCACCAGCAAGCCCGACGACCTGGGGGCCATCCAGCCCAACCTCAGCCGGCTGCTGGGGTCCGGCTCGGTGTTCGGCCTCGACGGCGCCGACCACCGCCGCCGGCGAAAACTGCTCGCCCAGCCGTTCCACGTCAACAACATGAAGAACTACGAACGGATCGTGGAGGAGGAGACGCTTCGCGAGATCGAGCGGTGGCCAGAGGGCGAGCCTTTCGCCACCCTGCCGCCCATGAAGAGCATCACGCTCAACGTCATCCTGCGGGCCGTGTTCGGCGCCCAGGGCGGCGAGCTCGACGAGCTGCGCGACATCCTCGTGCCGTGGGCGAAGCTGGGGGCGCGGCTGTCCATCCTGCCGATGCCGTCCCGGACCTACGGCCGTCACACCCCCTGGGGCCGGCTGGCCGAGTGGCGACGCAAGTACGACGTCGTCATCGACCGGATGATCGAAGCCGCGCTGGCGGATCCGGCCCTGGCCGAGCGGACCGACATCCTCGCGCTGCTGGTGCGCAGCGTCCACGACGACGGTTCGGCCATGTCGCGCGCGGACATCCGCGACGACCTGCTCACCCTCCTCGTCGCCGGGCACGAAACCACCGCAACGACTTTGGCGTGGGCCTTCGAACAGCTCAGCCGGCAACCGTCGGTGCTGGCGGCCCTGGCCGAGGAGGCGGACACCGGCGACGACACCCTGCGCCACGCGGCCGTCTACGAGGTGCAACGCGTCCGCCCGGTGATCGACTTCTCGGGTCGCCGTGTGCGCGCGGACACCCTGCAACTCGGGGAGTGGGTGCTTCCGCGGGATTACTCGCTGATCGTGAGCATCTCGCGGTGCCACGCCAGCCCCGAGACGTTCCCCGCGCCGGAGCGTTTCGACCCCGAGCGCTACATCGAAAGCCGGCCGTCCCCGTTCGCGTGGATTCCCTTCGGCGGCGGCGCGCGGCGCTGTGCGGGCGCGGCGTTCGCCAAGATGGAGATGAACGTGGTGCTGCGAACGGTGCTGCGGCACTTGACTATTGAGACCACCACCGCCCCGGGGGAGAAGCTCCGCGCCGGCGGCATGGGCTATCTGCCGGGCTCCGGCGGCCGCATCGTGGTCCGCCGCCGCGCAACGCCGGCGGCATCGCCGCGTCGGACCCTGGACGGCGCCCAATAGGTCCGCGCCGCAACGGATTCGCGCGACCAGCGTCGGCGTCGTCGCGCCGCAGCCGGAGGGCGTCCCCGGCCGCTCGGCCGTTCAGCGACCGGCCCGGCCGCGAACCCGTCGCGCTCACGTCGGCGCCGGTGTGACCAAAGACCCTTCCGGCGGGGACCTCGGAACCTTCCGACGTGCGACCGAAGCACTCCCGTCTCACTCCGTTCGGCCCTAGGGGCCACCGCGTCGCGGTGGTCGGATTGACCTTTGGCGCCGACGGAGGAGGCCGCAATGAAGCTCACGACACACCTGCGACGGCAACCTCACGTGCGCACCCCTGCGATGTACCGCGTCAGCGACCGCCTGCACAGCGGCCGCGCGGTTTGGGTGCCCGGCCACCAGATCGCGCCCCTGGTCTCGGGGTGGCTGGCGGAGCTCGGGGTGCACAGCCCGCTGGTCGACGACCTGGCCCGGGCGGCCTGCGCCGGCGACTGGGCGGCCGCGTACGCCTTCGGTGACCAGCTGTCCGTCGACGTGAGCCTCGCGGTCGCGGCGTAGCGGCCGGGATCCGACCATGCGGGGCATTGGAACAAAGTCCCTTGGGCAAGTGCCGTCCTGCCCTCGTGCGGGCGGGTGCGGACGCGCGATGGTGGACCGCAGAGAGCTCGACCGAAGGGATTCACAGTCATGAACGCGCGGTTTCCGGATGAGGGAACGATCCGGACGGTCCTGACTTTGGCATCGCGGGCGCCGTCGGTCCACAACACGCAGCCCTGGCGGTGGCGGGTCGGCAGCGCCAGCGTCCACCTGTACGCGGACGCCGGCCGGCAGCTGCCCAACACCGACCCCGACGGCCGCGACCTCATGCTGAGTTGCGGCGCGGCGCTGCATCATTGCACCGTGGCCTTCGCGGCCGTGGGCTGGCACACCAAGGTCACCCGCCTGCCGAACCCGGCCGACCCCGATCACCTGGCCGCGATCGAACTCTCCCCGTACCCCGCCGACTCCGTCGACATCGCGCTCGCGGCCGCCATACCCCGGCGGCGAACCGACCGGCGCCACTACAGCCACTGGCCGGTGCCCGTGGCCGACATCGCGCTGATGGCCGCGCGGGCGGCCCGCCACGGGGTGACCCTGTGCCGGGTCGACGACATCGACAACCTCCGCAAGATCGTGGTGCAGTCCGTGCAGGACCACCTGAACCAGGACTACCTCGCCGAGCTCACGGCGTGGAGCGGGCGCTACGCGTCGGTGGCGGGCGTGCCGGCGCGGAACACGCCGGTCGCGGACCCGGCCGCGCGGATACCCGGCCGGTACTTCGCCGGCGCGGTGCTGCCGATGCCGCCGGATTCGTCGGCCGACGACGACAACGCCGTCGTGCTCGCGCTGGGAACCCGCAACGACGACCGCCTGGCGCGGCTGCGCGCCGGGGAGGCCACCAGCGTCGTGCTGCTCACCGCGACGTCGATGGGCCTGGCCAGCTGCCCCGTCACCGAACCGCTGGAGATGCCGGGCAGTCGCGAGGCGGTGCGCTCCGACGTCTTCGGTGACATCAACTATCCGCAGATGCTGCTTCGCGTGGGTTGGGCGCCCATCAACGCCGACCCGCTGCCCGCCACGCCGCGGCGCGAATTGTCCGACGTCGTCGAGTGGCTCGTCGAGCACGAGCATCACGTCGCGTCCTAGGGCCACAATGGAAACCTTCACGCTCGACCCGCGCCGCTGGCGGGTCGCCCGCATCGTCGGCCGCAACCCGCTGCTCCGGCGGACCGACCGCGTCGAAGCCCTGGTCGTGCTGGCCGCCCTCCTGGCATCGATCGCGCTGGTACCGGTCTCGGGTGTGGTGGGCGCCGTGACGTACGGCCACCGGCAACACGTCTACATCCAGGAGGCGCACGAGCGGCACCGCGTTCTCGCCACGGTGTCCGAGGTGCTCGTCGTCGAGTCCGGGACCACCGTCGTCCAGGCGAGATGGCCCGTGGCATCCGGGGAGCGCGGCGGCCCGGTGCAGCTGGCCCGCCTGGCCAAACCCGGTGAGACCGAGGAGATCTGGGTGGACAGGGACGGGAAGCCGGCCTTGCCGCCGACCCCCGCCTGGCACGCCGTCATCGATGCGGTCGGCATGGCGGGCGTGGCGGTGCTGCTCGGGGCGTTCGTGATGACGTCACTGATGGCGGCCGCGTACGCCCGCCTCAACCGGGTCCGCTACGCCGCCTGGGATCGGGACCTCAGGTCTCTGGTGGAAGGCCGGACCAACAGGCCATGACCTTCACCGGACCGCACCCGGTGTGCGACAGTGGTTCCTGCGGTAGGAAATCCATACGGCACAGGCGATTAGGCGGATGATGCGTCGATGACTCCCGACGTTGCGCTCTGCGATGCCGGCGCGCTGCATCGCCTGGTCGAGGTCCTGATCGAACGTGGCTACCGCGTGGTCGGCCCGACGTTGCGGGACAACGCGATCGTGCTCGACGAGCTCGAGTCGGCGTCGGACCTGCCGCGCGGCTGGGGGGTCGACGTCGCGCCCGGGCACTACCGGCTGCGCCGGCGCGACGACGACGCGGCCTTCGGGCACTCGTCGGGGCCGCAGTCCTTCAAGCAGTTCCTGCACCCGCCGAGGCGCCGGCTGTGGTCCGGCAACTCCGACGGCACGGTCGAGCCCGAGGAGGAGGCGCCCCGGTACGCCTTCCTCGGGGTGCGCGGGTGCGACCTGGCCGCGATCGCGACGCTGGACAAGGTGCTGGGCCGCGGCCGATTTCCCGACGATTCGTTCGTCCGGCGGCACCGTGGGGCGTTCATCGTCGCCGTCAACTGCACCGAGCCCGGCAGGCTGTGCTTCTGCGCCTCGATGGGCACCGGTCCGGCGGCCGGTCCGGGGTACGACCTGTCCCTGACCGAGCGCGTGGGGTCCCTTGGGGTCGCGGACGTGACCTACCTGGTGGACGTCGGCACGCCCGAGGGCGCCGAGGTGCTCGCGGCCATACCGCACCGGCCGGCCGGCGGCGACGAGGTGGCCGCCTCGCGCGCCGAGGTCGAGGCCGCGGCGCACCGCATGGGCCGCGCGATGCCGGACGCCGACCTGCGGAACCTGCTGATCGACAACCGCGAATCGCCGCAGTGGGAGGAGGTCGCCGGCCGCTGCCTCACCTGTGGCAACTGCACGATGGTCTGTCCGACCTGCTACTGCACCAGCACCGAGGACGTCAGCGACCTCACCGGCGAGCACGCCGAACGCTGGCAGCATTGGGCGTCCTGCTATGAGTTCGACTACACCTACGTGCACGGCGGCGGCAGCGTGCGGCAGTCGGGGGCGTCGCGCTACCGGCACTGGATCACCCACAAGCTCGGCACCTGGCACGACCAATTCGACATGTCCGGCTGCGTGGGCTGCGGGCGGTGCATCGCCTGGTGCCCCACCGGCATCGACATCACCGAAGAGATGAACAAGATGGCCCGCGATGACTGAGACCTTCAGCCCGGCGCCACCGGCGACCGCCCGCGACCAGATGGCGCCGGTCCCGTACCGCGTTCGCAGCCGCGTTGTGGAAAGCGCCGATTCGGCGACGCTGTGCCTGGAGCCGGTCGGCGAAGCGCTGCCGGCGCCGCTGCCCGGGGAGTTCATGATGCTCTACGCGTTCGGCGTGGGGGAGATAGCGATCTCGACCAGCGGCGACCCCGCCATCACCGACGGCTCGCTCACCCACACCATCCGCGCCGTCGGGGCGGTGAGCCGCGCGCTGCACGGCGCGCGGCCGGGCAGCGTTGTCGGCGTGCGGGGCCCGTGCGGCACCAGCTGGGGGATGGACGACGTCGTGGGGCGTGATCTCGTCGTGGTCGCCGGCGGCGTCGGCCTGTGCCCGTTGCGCCCGGCGGTGCTGTGGGCGCTGGCCCGGCGGTCGCAGTACGGCACACTGACGCTGATCGCCGGCGCCCGCTCCCGGCTGGACTTCGTGTACACCGGCCAGCTCGAGGAGTGGGCCCGCGACCCCGGGATCGATCTGCATCTCACCGTCGACGTGCCGGTGCAGGGATGGCACGGCCAGGTCGGTCTGGTCACCGAGCCGCTGCGCCGGCTCGCGGTGGATCCGGCGCGGACCACCGCGTTGCTGTGCGGGCCCGAGCCGATGATGCGGTTCGCCGCCGAGGCCCTGATGGCGAAGGGGTTGGCGGCGGCCGACATTCGGGTGTCGCTGGAACGGAACATGCAGTGCGGGATCGGGCTCTGCGGCCACTGCCAGCTGGGACCGCTGCTGATCTGCCGCGACGGGCCGGTGGTGGGTTACGACGTCGCGGGACCGCTGATGCGAGTCAAGGAGCTGTAGATGACCCCAAGCCTGGCGGTGTGGAAGTTCGCTTCCTGCGACGGTTGCCAACTCACCCTGTTGGACTGCGAGGACGAGCTGCTGACGCTGGCCGACCAAGTGCGGATCGCCACGTTCGCCGAGGCGTCGAGCGCCATGGTCGGCGGACCCTATGACGTGTCGCTGGTGGAGGGTTCGATCACCACCCGCCACGACGAGGAGCGCATCCGCGAGATCCGCGAGCAGTCCAGGGTTTTGGTCACCATCGGCGCGTGCGCGACGGCCGGCGGGGTGCAGGCCCTGCGCAACTTCGCCGACGTCGACGAGTTCGCCTCGGTCGTCTACGCCCGGCCGGACTACATCGACACGCTGGCGACGTCCACGCCGGCGGCCGCGCACGTGAACGTCGACTACCAGATACCCGGGTGCCCGATCGACCGCGGCCAGTTGCTCGACACGCTGGCCGCGCTGCTGATCGGGCGCAAGCCGCGGCTGCCGGCCAAGACGGTGTGCACCGAGTGCAAGATGCGCGGCGTGACGTGCGTGCTGGTCGCCGACGGCACCCCGTGCCTGGGGCCGGTCACCCACGCGGGCTGCGGGGCGTTGTGCCCCAGCCACTCTCGCGGTTGTTACGGCTGCTTCGGCCCGGCGGCCACGCCGCAGATTCAGACTCTGATCCCGGTGCTGCGCCGCGACGGCATGTCCGACGGCGACGTCGACCGGGTGTTCTCGACGTTCAACGTGGCCTCCTTCGCCGAAGAAAGGGCCAAGCAGTGAACCCCGAGGGCCGCACCCTGAGCGTCGGGACGCTGACCCGGGTGGAAGGGGAGGGGGCGCTGCACGTCACGCTGAAGGACGGCGCGCTGGACAGCGTCGAGCTGAACATCTATGAGCCGCCACGGTTTTTCGAGGCGTTCCTGCGGGGACGCGCCCACACCGAGCCGCCGGACCTCACCGCCCGGGTCTGCGGCATCTGCCCGGTCGCCTACCAGGTGAGCTCCTGCAACGCGATCGAAAGCGCCTGCGGCGTCGAGGTCGACCCCGAGATCGTCGCGCTGCGCCGCCTGTTGTACTGCGGCGAGTGGATTCACAGCCACATGCTGCACATCTACCTGCTGCACGCCCCGGACTTCCTGGGCTACCCCGACGCGATCGCGCTGGCGCGCGACGAGCGCGAGGTCGTCGAGCGCGGGCTGCGGCTGAAGAAGGCCGGCAACAAGCTGATGGACTTCGTCGGCGGGCGGGCGATCCACCCGATCAACGTGCGGCTCGGCGGGTTCTACTCCGTGCCCACCCGGTCGCAGTTCGCCCCGGTGGCCGAGCAGCTGCGCCGCGCCCTGGACGACGCGCTGGCGACGGTCGAGTGGGTGGCCGGGTTCGACTTCCCCGACCTCGACATCGACCACGAGATGCTGGCGCTGAGCCAGGACGGCCGGTACCCGATCGAGAACGGGGTCATCGCCCGCAGCGCCGGTCCGACCTTCGGCGTGGCCGACTTCACCGCGCACGTGCGCGAGTCGCAGGTGCCGCATTCCACCGCGTTGCACGCCACGCTCGACGGCGGGCGCTACCTCACCGGGCCCATGGCGCGCTACAACCTGAACTCCTCGGCGCTTTCGCCGGTCGCCGCCCAGGCCGCCGCCGCGGCGCGGCTCTCGGGGGAGTGCCGAAACCCGTTCCGCAGCATCGTCGTCCGCGCCGTCGAGGTGGTGTACGCGATCGAGGAGGCGCTGCGCATCATCGACTCCTACGAGCGGCCGTCGCGGCCGCACGTGGACGTGCCGGCTCGCCCGGGCGTCGGGCACGGCGTCAGCGAGGCGCCGCGCGGGCTGCTCTACCACAGCTACGAGATCGGCGCCGACGGGCTGGTCAAGGCCGCCACCATGATCCCGCCCACGTCGCAGAACCAGGCCGCCATCGAGGCCGACCTGGCCAGCGTGGTCTCCGACAACCTCACCCTCGACGACGCCGCGCTGACCTCCTTGTGCGAGCGCGTGATTCGCAGCTACGACCCCTGCATCTCGTGCTCGGCGCACTTCCTCACCCTGACGGTGCACCGGGGGTGACCGATCGCCTCAAGGCGACTGTGGTCGTGGGCCTCGGCAACCCCTACCGGCGCGACGACGGTGTCGGCCCCGCGGTCGCGGACGCGGTCGACGCCCTGGGCCTGGCGGATGTGGTTGTGGTGACCGGTATTTCGGATCCTATGAGCCTCGTGGAGGCGTGGTCGGGCGCCGGGCTGGCCGTCGTGGTCGACGCCGCGGTGGGGGCCCCGCCGGCGCCGGGCCGCGTCCGCCGCTGCGCCCTGGCCGACCTCGGTGCCGGGCGGGACGGATTGAGTTCGCACAGCGTGGATGTCGCGCGCGCCCACGAGCTGGCCCAGGCACTGGGGCGGGCGCCCGGCGCGGTGGTGGTGGTCACCGTCGAGGCGGCCGACACCGGGCACGGCACCGGCCTGACCCCGGCCGTCGCGCGTGCCGTGCCGGAAGCCGTGCGCCTTGTCCGCGACGAGATCTCGTGCGGTAGAGAACGCTGACCGATGACCAACGGCCCTGGCCCCGCGCCCGTCGCGCGGTTATCGTCACGTCAATGGCGGCGAGTGTGATGTGAAGGGCCAGCGGGGCGGTGCCGGGACCGTCGCCGCCCGGCGGCGCGAGCGGGTTCTCCTCCACGCCGACGTCCGGGCGGTCCGCGTCGCGGGGCTGATTCTCTTCCTGTGCGCGCTGGCCTGTCTGGCGGTGCTCGTCGCCCGCCAACACCTCGGCGACGACCGCTTCGCTCCCGGGCGGTTCGGCTGGTCGGTGGCGCTGCTCGCCGCGGTGGCGCTCATCGCGCGGGGAATCTTTTTGGGCCGGCCGGTGACCAGCGGGCACGCGCTGCTGGCGGCCGCCGCCCTGGGCGCCGGGGTGTTCGCGCACTTCCTCGGCTTCGGGCTGCCCGGCAACCTGCTCGTCGCCGGCGGCGGGCTCGCGCTGATGCTGCCCACCGCGGCGCGCCCCCAACCGGAGCTGCTCGACCGGGTGTGGCCGCTGGTCGACGCCACGCGTTCGGATCCGTTGGCGCCGTTCGCGATGCACACGAGCAAGAGCTACCACTTCGGCGCCGACGGCGCGGCGGCGATCGCCTACCGCACCCGGCTCGGCTTCGCCGTCGTCAGCGGTGACCCGATCGGCGATCCGTCCCGCTTCGCCGACCTGGCGGCCGATTTCGTCCGCATGTGCCGCGGCCGGGGCTGGCAGATCATCGTGCTGGCCGGCGGCGAGCGGAACCTGGGGCTGTGGCGGAAGGAGACCGTGGGCCAGCCGATGCTGGCCGTGCCGATCGGTCGCGACGTCGTCGTCGACGTCCGCCGGTTCACCCTGCACGGCCGCCGCTTCCGCAACCTGCGCCAGGCGGTGCAGCGGACCCACAACGTCGGCGTCACAACCGAAGTCGTCGACGAACGAGGCCTGGACGAGGAGCTGACCGCCGAGCTCACCGACGTCCTCTACGCCGCGCACCGCGCGGCGCGCACCGAGCGCGGGTTCTGCATGAACCTCGATGCGGCCCTGCAGGGCCGCTTCCCCGGCGTCAAGCTGGCCGTCGCGCGCGACCGGCGGGGCCGTGTGGTGGCGTTTCACCGGTACGCGACCGCCGGCGAGGGGTCGGAGGTGAGCCTCGACGTGCCGTTCCGGCGCCCGGACGCCCCCAACGGCGTCGACGAGCGGCTCACCGTCGACATGATCACCTACGCCAATGCCCATGGCGCGCGGCGTGTTTCGCTCGCCTTTGCCGCATTCCCGGAGATCTTCGAGGCGGCGAGGCCCGGCGCGGCGCAGCGGGTGGCGCTGCGGCTGATTCACCTGCTCGACCCGATGATCCGGCTCGAGTCGCTGTACCGCTACCTGCGCAAGTTCCACGCGCTGTCGGAGCGGCGCTATGTGGTGCTGTGCGTCCACCACATCCCGGCCGCGTTGCTGGTGCTGCTGTCGCTGGAGTTCGTTCCGCGCCCGCGCCGCCTGCGGCGGCCGGCCTAGCGCTTATGCGTGCCGAAGGTGGGGGGCAGGGACGAAATCACGTGAATTTCAATACCTAGCACCCGCCCTCGGCGCATCCACTTATCGGGCAAGCAGCGTCACTCGTCCAGTGGAGCGCCGAAGCGGAACCGTCGTCCCGTCACGGTTTCGGGGACGATCCGCACGTAGTGCGACTTCTCCGACGACACCCACGGCAGGACCTGGGCGCGTTCGGCCTCCTCGATCTCCTCGTAGGTGCGCAGCGAGCGGGCGGTGCCCTTGACGATGACGCTCCACCCCTCGGCGGCGGTGTGGTCGTCGACCTCGAAGAGGACGCGGTGGTTGATCGCGGTGCTGACGAGCTTGGTGCCCTCGGCCGTGCGGAACAGGATGGTGCGACGCTGGATGGCGTAGTTGACCGGGAAGATCTCGGGCTGGCCGTCGACACTGGTCACCAGCCGCCCCAGCGTCATGCTCCCGAGCAGGTCCCAGCATTCGCTCACCGGCAGGATGCTGACCCCACCATCGATTACCGACATCGGCCAATCCCCTTCATCCAAGCGTCCGGTACGTACCAAGGCTAGTGAACCGCCCCCCGCGGCGTCGCCGGCCGAAAGTCACGCGGGGGCAGGGACCAAAGTTGTTCGTCAGCGGATCTCGAGGACGTCGCGCAGCGGGCGCCGCGGGGTCGGCGTCGCGAGCGGTTCGGTCGCCGGGGCTATGCCCACCCGGATCAGCACCTGCGGTTCGCCCCGTTTCTCGAGCAGGCCGCGCACGACGTCGCGGCTGTCCTCCTGCTCGATCAGGTGCGTCAGCGTGCAGGTGGCCATGAACGCCGTCGTGCACTCGAGCAGGACGCGGGACAACGCCTCCCCGCACCGCAGGACGTCGGTCCGGGTGTCGCCGGGGGTCGAGAGCACCAGGATCTTCGACCAGTCGGCCCCGACCTCCGGGCGCCGGTTCTCGTGGCCCCGAACCGGGAAGTCGCGGGCCACGTCCACCCGGTGCCGCTCGGAGTCGGAGGCGAGCGCCCGCGGCGGCACGCCCTCGGTGAGGGCGAATGGCGAAGTCCACCACTCGAGTTCGGCGTGGTAGGACAGGTCGTCGCGGCGGAGTTCCGCGGTGAGCTGCGACGCCTCGGCCAACAGCGGGCGGGCGTCGTCGGACAGCACGTCGAGCATGACGACGCCGTCGTCGTAGGCTTTGTGCAGCACGGGCTCGAACAGGTCCCAGTAGGTGGGCCGGCCGAGCGGGAGGCGGTCGGTGCGCCGTTGCAGGATCGCCCGGGCCAGGTCGTGGTGCACCCCGGTGACGTGGTCGGCCGGCCGGAATTCGACGGACGCCAGGTGATCCGGGTCGTGCGGGTCGGGGAACCGGGTGATCCGCGGCTCCCAGCCGGCGGCGAGCATGGCGACGCGCAGATGGTCGAGCGCCACCCCGCAACTCAGGATCGTCTCGCGGCCCGAGCGGTCGGTGCCGGGCACCGCCCGGTTGCGGTCGACGAACAGGTGCACCCGCCCGTCGATGACCACCCACCGCCACGGCTGGCTGTTGTGCACGGACGGCGCGCGGCATGCCAGTTCCACCGCCTCGCGCAGCACGTGGGTGTCTATCACCGCCTGGATCATGTCGGCCGCCTTCCGGTTTGTCGCCGAGGCTACGGCGACGGCGGCGCCGCGAGTAGGGTCGTTCGGCCCTGCAGGCGGGGGCCGTTTGTTACCGCCCGGCGCTCATACGCCGGGCCGGGCCGCGTTCTTGTCGACGTAGCCCACGACGTCGGCCAGTGTCCGCAGGGACTTGTAGTCGGCCTCCGGGATGTCCACGTGCAGCCGCTTGTGGATGCCGCGCAGGAAGCTCAGCCAGTCCATGGAGTCCAGGTCGACCTGGTCGCGCAGCAGGTCGTCGTCGCTGATCTCGTCGGGCTCGACCTCGGGGGCGATGGTCGTCAGCACCGACAGCACCACCGCGCGGGTGTCTTCGTTGGTCGTCATGGCACGTCACTTCTCCGGCTCGTCATTTTTCGAGGAGGTCGGGCTGGCCGAGCAGCTCATTGATTGCGGCGAGGAACAGCGCCCCCCGGTGACCGTCGCTGGCGCGGTGATCACCGGCGAGGGTCGCCTGTACGGTCGGGACGATACGGATTCCGTTGTTGATCACGCGGACCCGTTGAGCGGGCTTGCCGAACCCGACGATGGCCACCTGCGGCGGGTAGATCACGCCGAACACGCTGTCGACGCCCTGGTCTCCGAGGTTGGTGACGGTGATGGTGGGGTCCGACATCTCCGAACTGCGCAGCGAGAAGGAACGCGCCCGGGCCACCAGGTCGGTCAGGTCGTCCATCAGCTCGTCGAGCTTCTTCTCGGGAACGTCGTGGATCGCGGGCGCGACGAGGCCGCCGCCGCGCAGCGAGATGCCGACGCCCACGTGCACCCCCGTCGCGGGCTCGAAGCCGTCTTCGCGCCAGAACCCGTTGAACTCGCCGAACTTCTGGGCGGCCAGGCCGACGGCCTTGAGCAGCAGCACCGCCGGCAGCACGCGTTCGTCGATGGAGCGCTGGGCGTTTCGCTCGGTCAGCCAGGCCAGCGATGTCTCGAGGACGATCTCGTCGGCGAGGTAGTAGTGCGGGATCTCGCGCTTCGACCGGCTCATCGCCGCGGCGATCGACTTGCGCATCTGCGCGCCGCGCTCGGCCGCCGACGGCTTGGTGCCGGCCGGCTTGGCGGCGGGTTGGGCGGCCGGTTTCGCGGCGGCCGCGTGTTCGACGTCGTTGATGGTCACCGCACCCTGGGGGCCGGTGCCGGTCACCGAGTCGATGTCGACGCCCAGGCTGGTGGCCAGGCGGCGGGCGGCCGGTGACACCCAGCGGCGCCGCGCCTGCGGTGCGGGCGCGGGGGCCGCGGGTGCGGGTGCCACGGGTGCCGACGCCGGCGTCTTGGCGGGCTCACGGCGCTCGTGGGTCGTGGCCGTCGCCTGCTCGCCCGGGGCCAGCAGGGTCGCCAACGGCGTTCCCACCTGGACGGTTTCACCGACCGGGACCAGGAGCTCACCGACCGTGCCCTCGTGCCAGCATTCGACCTCGACCGCGGCCTTGGTGGTCTCGACGACCGCGACGACCTGGCCGCGGGTGACCGTGTCGCCCGGCTTGATCAGCCATTCGTCGAGGGTGCCCTCGTCCATGTCGGAACCCAGGGAGGGCATGGTGAATTCGATCACGGCCGGTCACCGAAGAGGCCCTGCACGGCCGCGACGATCGCGGCGGTCTGGGGGAGGGCGGCCTGCTCGAGGTGCTTGGCGTAGGGCATCGGAACCTCGGCGCTGCACACCCGGGCGACGGGGGCGTCCAGATCGTAGAACGCGCCCTCCATCACCCGGGCGGTGACCTCGGCCGCCAAACTGCCGCTGCGCCAGGCCTCGTCGACGACGACCGCGCGGTGCGTCTTGCGGACGGAATCGAGGACGGTGCCGTCGTCGAGCGGGCGCAGCACCCGCAGGTCGATGACCTCGCAGTCGATTCCCGCCAGGGAAAGCTCGTTGGCCGCGTCGAGAGCCTTCCACAGGGACCCGCCGTAGGTCACCACGGTGACGTCGTTGCCGCTGCGCCGGATCGCCGCCCGCGAGATGTCGGTGGGGGCAAGGGCCTCGATGTCGGCCGAGGTGTTGTACAGCTGGACGTGCTCGAAGATGACGACCGGATCCGGGTCGGCCAGCGCCGGCCCCAGCATGCCGTAGGCGTCCTCGACGGTGGCCGGGGCGAGCACCTTGATGCCGGGGATGTGGGCGTACCACGGCTCGAGGCTGTGCGAGTGCTGGGCGGCGAGCTGGCGCCCGGCCCCGGTCGCCATCCGGACGACGAGGGGAACGGAAAACTGTCCCCCGGACATATGACGAAGCGCCGCAGCGGTATTCACGATCTGGTCGAGCGCCAGCAGGCTGAAGTTCACGGTCATGACTTCGACGATCGGCCGCAGCCCGTTGAGCGCCGCGCCGATCCCGACGCCGACGAAGCCCAGCTCCGACAGGGGCGTGTCCCGCACGCGCTCGGGGCCGAACTCCTCGAGCAGTCCCTTGGACGCGGCGTACGTGCCGCCGTAGCGCCCGACGTCCTCGCCCATCAGTACGACGCGCGGGTCGTCGCGCAGGGCGTCGCGCATGGCGTCGTGGACGGCGGTCCGGTACGTGGTCTTCATCGCGGGGCCTCCGCCGACCCGTTTGCGGGCGTCAGCACGTCGCGCTCGAGATCCGCGGCGTCCTCCCAGGTTCCGGCCTCGGCGAAGGCCACCGCCTCGTCGATCTCGGCGACGGCCGCCTCCTCGATCGCCCGGACGTCGGCCTCGGACAGCGCGCCGTCGCGCAGGCACTGCTCGGTGAACGCGCGGATCGGGTCGCGCTCGCGCCACCGCGCCACCTCGTCCTTGTCGCGGTACAGCTCCGGGTCGAACATCGAGTGCGCCCGGAAACGGTATGTGCGGAACTCGATGAAGAAGGGCCCGCCGGTGTCGCGGACGCGGTCGACGCCCTCCTGGGCGGCGGTGTGACAGGCCTCGACGTCCATCCCGTCGACGGCCAGCGTGGGAACGTTGTACGACGCCGCCTTGACGGTGAGGTCGGTCTGCGACTGGGCGCGGTCGAGCGCGGTGCCCATCGCGTAAAGGTTGTTCTCGCAACAGAACAACACCGGCAGGTTCCACAGCGCGGCCAGGTTCAGCGACTCGTGGAAGGCGCCCTCGGCCACCGCGCCGTCGCCGAAATAGCACGCGGTGACCCGCTTCTGCCGCAGCATGGCGTCCGCCAGCGCGATGCCCACCGCGAGCGGCAGGCCCCCGGCGACGATCGCGTTGCCGCCGTAGAACCGCTTGGCCGCGTCGAAGAGGTGCATCGACCCGCCCCGGCCGCGCGAGCAGCCCTCCTGCTTGCCGAACATCTCGGCCATGATCGAGGTCATCGGGATGCCGCGCAGCAGCGCGTGCGCGTGCTCGCGGTAGGTGGCGACCACGGCGTCGTCGTCGGCCAGCGCCCGCAGCGACCCGGCGGCGACGGCCTCCTCGCCGACGTAGAGGTGCAGGAAGCCGCGAATCTTGGCCGCGCTGTACAGCTCCGCGCACTTCTCCTCCATGCGGCGCACCCGCACCATGTCGGAGAGCAACTCGTGCGCCAACTTGGTATCGCTCACGATGGCACCCCTTCCGCGCGGGCCGGCTGCCGCTCGATGGTCGAGGTGTCGCCCTCGGGCAGCCCGAGTTCCCGGGCCTTCAGCAGCCGCCGCATGATCTTGCCGCTGCTGGTGTGCGGCAGCGTGTCGACGAACTCGATCTCCTTGGGCGCCACGGTGGCTCCCAGTCGCTTGCGGGCGTGGCCCAGCAATTCCAGGCGCAGGTCTTCGTCGGCGACGACGCCGTCCTTCAGCGTGACGAACGCCTTGACCACCTCGCCGACGGTCGGGTCGGGCTTGCCGATCACCGCGGCCTCGGCCACCGCGGGGTGATCGGTGAGCGCGCTCTCGACCTCGAACGGGCCGATCAGGTGCCCGGCGGACTTGATCACGTCGTCCTTGCGCCCGACGAACCAGAAGTAGCCGTCGGCGTCCCTCGTCGCGAGGTCACCGGTGAGGTAGAGCCCGTCGGCGAAGCAGTTGCGGTAGCGCTCCTCGGCGTTGAGGTAGCCGCGGAACATCGACGGCCAGCCCGGCTTGAGCGCAAGCTCGCCCTCGACCCCGGGCTCGTCGACGACTTCCGTTGTGCCGTCGTCGTTCTGGTGGACGATGCAGGCCTCCACCCCGGGCAGCGGGCGCCCCATCGAGCCGGGCTTGATGTCGAACGCGGGCGTGTTGGCGATCATGATGCCGCCCGTCTCCGTCTGCCACCAGTTGTCGTGGATCGGCAGGCCCAGCACGCGCTTTCCCCACCAGACCGCCTCGGGGTTGAGCGGCTCGCCGACGCTCGCAACGAACCGCAGGCGTGGAAACCGGTATCGCGCAGGCAGTTCGGGCCCCGCCTTGATCAGCATGCGGATGGCGGTCGGCGCGGTGTACCACACCGACACCGCCTGGTCCTGCAGGATCCGGTACCACCGCTCGGCGTCGAAGTCGGCCTCGTCGACGATGGAGGTGACGCCGTGCAGCAGCGGGCTGATGATCCCGTAGGACGTGCCGGTCACCCACCCGGGATCCGCTGTGCACCAGTAGGTGTCGTCGGGGTGCAGGTCGAGGGCGTACAGGCCGGTGACGTAGTGCATGGCGACGGCGCCGTGAACGTGCATGGCGCCCTTGGGTGTTCCGGTGGTGCCGCTGGTGAAGTGCAGCAACGCCGGGTCGTCGGGCGTGGTGGGCTCGATGTCCGCGGTGTCCTCGGCCGCGTCCATCCAGCGCCAGAAGCTCAGCGTCCCGTCCGGCGGGTCGCCGGCGTTGTCGTCGTCATCGACGATGAAGACGTGCCGCACCGACGGCAGCCGGTCGCGCACCTTGGCGATCTTGCGCCGGTAGAGCGCCCGGGTCGTCACCAGCACGTCGGCCCGGCCGAGGTTGACCCGGGTGGCGATGGGCTCGGGGCCGAAGGCCGAGAACAACGGGGAGACGACGCTGCCGTTGCGCAGCGCGCCCAGCATCGCGATGTAGAGCGCGGAAGTGCGGCCCAGGATCGTGAACACCTTGTCGCCCTTGTTGATGCCGAGCGAGCGCAGCACATAGGTGAAGCGCGCGGCGAGCCGGGCCAGCTCCGCGTAGCTGAGGTCTCGCGTCGTGATGGCCCCGTCCCACGCCTCGTCGGCCACGAACCGCAGCGCCGTGCGGGTCGCGGCCGGGCCCGCGGCCTGCCGGTCGAGGGCGGCGTACGCGATGTTGCAGCGGCCGGGCCCCATGCCCGCACACAACTCGGGCATGTCGGACCACCGGAACTGCGCGCGGGTGCGCTCGTAGTCCGTGAGGTTGGGCCGGATGGCGAGGTCGTGCGCCGTCTTGTGGATGACGTCCATGGGCATCCCGTCCCGGTTCTCTCGCGTGGGGCCTTCATCGTTTGCCCGGCCCACGACACCGCAATAGAGACGAAAGTCACCAGTGTCGAGCCCAATGTCGCCGGCCCGGGGACCAAGGACTCTGGCGGTCCGGGCCGGCGTGCGGCGAGGGTCGAATCGGACGGAGAGGCGGCAAGCGATGACCCAGACCGTGGTCGACACCAACGTGATCAAGAGCGCGGTGGAACTGGCGTGCCGGGCACCCTCGCTGCACAACAGCCAACCCTGGCGCTGGGTGGCCGGCCCCGCCGGCGTCGACCTGTTCGTCGACCCGGAACGCTTCGTGGAGTCCATCGACGACTCGGGCCGGCAGGCGATCATCAGCTGCGGGGCGGTGCTCGACCACTTCCGGGTCGCGATGGCCGCCGCCGGCTGGGAGACCGCCGTCGACCGGTTCCCGAACCCGAACAACCGCGACCACCTCGCCTCGGTCGACTTCGCCCCGGCCGACTACGTGGCGGCGGCCCGACGCGACCGCGCCGAAGCGATCTCGCGGCGCCGGACGGACCGGCGCCCGTTCCGCGCGCCGAGGGACTGGGCGGCGTTCGAGCCGTTGCTGCGCCGCGCATTCGGCGCAGATCTGGCGACCCTCGAGGTGCTCGGCGACGAGGCGCGGCCCCGCCTGGTCGAGGCGTCGCGCCTGACCGAGGCGTTGCGCCGCTACGACGACGTCTACCACGAGGAGCTGGGCTGGTGGACCGCGCCGGCGCGGCGCGCGGACGGGATACCCGAAGGCGCGTTGCCGTCGGAGTCCCAGAACGCCGCCGTCGAGCTCAACCGCCGTTTCCCGGGCGAGGCCCGCACCGGAAGCGCTGCGGGCGGCGGCCATGACGAGGCGAAAATCGTCGTCTTGTCGACGGCCGGGGACACCCGGGCGGACGCCCTGGATTGCGGTCAGGCCCTCTCGGCGGTGCTGCTGGAATGCACGATGGCGGGCCTGGCCAGCTGCACGGTGACACACCTGACGGAAGTCGGGGCCGCCCGCGACGTCATCCGCTCCCTGCTGCCCGGCTCCGCGGCGGTGCCGCAGGCCCTGGTCCGGGTGGGCGTCGAGCCGGCCACCAAGCGGCCCCCGGAGCCCACTCCGCGGCGGCCCGTGCGCGAGGTGCTGGCGATCAGGCACTGAAACCGTTTGTCTTGATTCAGGATTGGAGCGTGGTCGATGAAGGCCCACGTGGGTGACTGGCTGGTGATCAAGAGCGGCACGCTCGGGCACCCGGACATGCGGGGCTTGGTCACCGCGGTGCGCTCGCCGGACGGTGAGCCGCCGTTCCAGGTCCGGTGGCTCACCACCGGTGAGGAGACGACCGTCTTCCCGGGACCCGACGCGATCGTCGTCACCGCCGCCGAACAGCGGGCCGCCGACGAGCGGGCGCGGTCGCGGTTCGCCGCGGTCCAGGCGGCCATCCGGTCGCGCCAGGGCCGGCAGGAGGCCGAAAGCCGCTGACGCGACGAACGACCCGCGACCGCGGGACTTCCGTCCCTATCGGCGATCGCCGCGCTGCTGTTCGGATGGACGGGTCGAAAGCCACATCGGAGGTATCACCATGACCAGCGCAGCCGACACCGCCCGAAGGTCACCGCGGCGCGTCTTCTCCGACCGGGGCGAGGCCGGCCGGGTGCTGGCCGACCTGCTCGGCGCCTACCGCAACCGCGGCGACGTCATCGTCCTGGGCCTGGCGCGCGGCGGAATACCCGTGGCGTGGGAGGTGGCCGCGGCGTTGCGCGCGCCGCTCGACGCCTTCATCGTCCGCAAGCTCGGCGCGCCGGGTCACGAGGAATTCGCGGTCGGGGCGCTCGCGAGCGGCGGCCGGGTGGTGATCAACGACGACGTCGTGCGGGGGCTGGGCATCGGTCCGGAAAAGCTGCGCGCCATCGCCGAGCGCGAGGGCCGGGAGCTGGTCCGGCGCGAGGCCGCCTACCGCGGCGGCCGCCCGCCCCTCGACGTGACCGGCAAGACGGTCATCCTCGTCGACGACGGATTGGCAACCGGGGCAAGCATGTTCGCGGCCGTGCAGGCGCTGCGCGAGGCCACGCCGGCGGCCATCGTGATCGCGGTGCCGGCGGCCCCCGAGTCCACCTGCCGCGAATTCGCCGGGCTGGTCGACGACGTCGTGTGCGCCAGCATGCCCACCCCGTTCCTCGCCGTCGGCGAGTCGTTCTGGGACTTCCGGCAGGTCGGCGACGAGGAGGTCCGCCAGCTGCTGGCCACCCCCACCACCGGCGCGCCGGCGGCGCCCCCGGCGCGCACGCCGGCCGAGGTGATCGCCGCCGTCGCAATCGACTCGCCCGGCGGCGTCCCGCCGCGCGAGGCGCTCGAGGAGCTGATCGGCGACGCGCGGGTGGTGCTGATCGGCGAAAGTTCGCACGGCACACACGAGTTCTACGAGTCGCGGGCCGCCATCACCAAGTGGCTGATCGAGGAGAAGGGCTTCTGCGCCGTCGCCGCGGAGGCCGACTGGCCCGACGCGTACCGGGTGAACCGTTACGTCCGCGGGCTCGGCGACGACACCGGCGCCGACGAGGCGTTGAGCGGCTTCGAGCGCTTCCCGGCGTGGATGTGGCGCAACACCGTCATGCTCGACTTCGTCGGCTGGCTGCGCGACCACAATCTGCGCTCGGGCGCCAAGTCCCAGGCCGGCTTCTACGGCCTGGACCTGTACAGCCTGCACCGCTCGATGCACGAAGTGATCAGCTACCTCGACAAGGTCGACCCCAGGGCGGCCGGGCGTGCGCGGCAACGCTATTCGTGCTTCGACCACGCCTCGGCCGACGACGGCCAGGCCTACGGCTACTCGGCGGCGTTCGGCGCCGGGCCCTCCTGCGAACGCCAGGCGGTCGATCAACTCGTCGAGATCCAGCGCAACGCCCTGGCCTACGCCCGGCGCGACGGGCTGCTGGCCGAGGACGAACTGTTCTACGCCGAGCAGAACGCCCAAACGGTCCGCGACGCGGAGGTGTACTACCGCGCGATGTTCAGCGGGCGCGTCACATCCTGGAACCTGCGCGACAAGCACATGGCGCACACCCTCGAGGCGCTGCTCGCGCACCTGGACCGCCATCACGACGCGCCGTCCGCGCGAATCGTCGTGTGGGCCCACAACTCTCACGTCGGCGACGCGCGGGCGACCGAGGTGTGGGCCGACGGCCAGCTCACGCTGGGCCAGCTCGCCCGGCAGCGGTTCGGCGCGGAGTCCCGGCTCATCGGGTTCAGCACGTACACGGGGACCGTGACCGCGGCCAGCGACTGGGGCGGGATCGCCGAGCGCAAGGCCGTCCGCCCCGCGCTGGCCGGCAGCATCGAGGAACTGCTGCACGAGACGGGCAACGGCGCGTTCATGGTGTCGGCGGCCCTGACCCCGGAGGCCGGCGAGCCGCTGAGCGCCGTTCGCCTGGGCCGCGCCATCGGCGTGATCTACCGGCCCGAGACCGAGCGGCAGAGCCACTACTTCCACGTCCGGCCCGCCGACCAGTTCGACGCGATGATCCACATCGACCGCACCCGCGCGCTGGAGCCGCTCGAGGTGACCAGCGTGTGGATCGCCGGCGAGACCCCGGAAACCTACCCCAGCGGCCTCTAGCACGTGTGAGTGAGCGACCATGAACAACCCGGTGGACCCGGCCGCGAGCCGGCCGCAGATCGTCACGTTGACCATGAACCCGGCGCTCGACATCACCACCAGCGTCGACGTCGTCCGCCCGACCCGGAAGCTTCGGTGCTCGGCGACCCGGTACGACCCGGGCGGCGGGGGGATCAACGTCGCCCGGATCGCGCACGTCCTCGGCGGGTCGGTGTTCGCGGTGTTTCCCGCGGGCGGCTCCCACGGCGGCCACGTGACGAGGCTGCTCAGCGACGCCGGCGTGCCCTTCGCGGAAATCCCGATCCGCGACGCGACGCGCGAAAGCTTCACCGTGAACGAGACGAGCACCGGCGAGCAGTACCGGTTCGTCCTGCCGGGGCCACACCTCACCGCGCGGGAGCAGGAGCGGTGCCTGCAGGAGCTGCGCATCGCGGCACGCTCCGCCGAACTGGTGGTGGCCAGCGGCAGCCTGCCACCCGGCGTTCCGACCGACTTCTACGGGCGCGTCGCCGAGATGTGCCGGGGGCTGGGCGCCCGCCTGATCCTCGACACCTCCGGCGGCGGCCTGCGGGAGGTGTCGTCCGGGGTCTTCCTGCTCAAGGCCAGCGTGCGGGAGCTCGGCGAGTGCGTCGGGCGCGCGCTCGACACCGAGGAGGACCAGCTGGCCGCCGCCCGCGAGCTCGTCGACGGCGGCCGCGCGGAGGCGGTGCTGGTGTCGCTGGGCTCGGCGGGCGCGCTGCTCGCGACACGCCAGGGCAGCCAGCGCTTCGCGGCCATCCCGATGCCCGACGGCAGCGGCGTCGGCGCAGGTGACGCGATGGTCGCCGCGATCGCGGTGGCCCTCACCCGGGGATGGACCCTGGCGAAGTCCGTGGCCTTCGGCATCGCCGCCGGTGCCGCGATGCTGATGACCCCCGGCACGGCGGCCTGCGAGCGCTCCGACACCGAGGAGCTGTTCGAGCTCGTCGCCCCACCGGAAGAGATCCCCGGCCTCGCCGACGTCGGGACGAACGGCATTCCAGGAGGGGCCTAACGACCCCTTCGCGCCGTGCACCGGCAGCAATAACCTGACAACGACGATGACCGATCAGGAGCCGACATGAGTGAGCTGGACGCCAAGTCGGTGGTCGTTGGCGTCAACGGCTCCCGCGCCGCGGTGAACGCCGCCAAGTGGGCGGTCGACGAGGCGGTGGGCCGCCAGCTGCCGCTGCGCCTGGTGTACGTGGTCGCTCGCCGCGAGGCGCACGACGCCCCGAACCCGCCGTCGGACTGGGAGATCGAGCGCGGCGAGATGGCGCTGGCCCAGGCGGAGAGCGCGGTGCGCAGCGAACACAAGCCCGTCGAGGTCGACACGGCGATCCTCTCGGGGGATCCGGCGCAGGTGCTGGTCGACGAGTCGCTGGCCGCGGCCATGGTGTGTGTGGGAACCGCCCGGCGGGGCTGGGCCTGCGACGGGCTGCTCGGCCCCACCGCCGCCGGACTGGTGGCGCGGGCGCACTGCCCGGTCGCGGTCATCCGCACCAACCCCGACGGATCCCCGACGGATCTGGGCGTGATCGCCGTGGTCCTCAACGACGAGCCGGACAACGACGAAGTCGTCCACCAGGCCATGGAGCAGGGGCGCCGCCGCCACGCCATCGTGCGGCAGATCGACCGGCGATTGAACAGCTGGGTGCGGCGGTACCCGGACGTCGCCGTCCAGACCGTCGCGGCGGGCACGGGCGTGCGGGCGGGCGGGCCGGCCGGCAGCGCCATCGAACTGGCCGTCGTGGGCAGCGTCGACGCCGAAGCGATGGCCGGCCTGGCCACGCCGAACTGCCACCCCATCGTGGGTTATCCCGACTGCTCGGTGCTCGTCGTCCGGCATTGACCAGGCACTGAGTAGGCATGAGCGCCCACCCGCAGCCCGTCATCGCCGGCATCGACGGTTCCAAGGGCGCCATCCGGGCGGCCCTCTGGGCGGTCGACGAGGCGGTCAGTCGCGACGTCCCGCTGCGCCTGCTCTACGCGGTGGAGCCGGGGGACACCCGGCAGGCCGCGGACACGGCGATCGCCCAGGCCCGCACCGCCGTGCTGGCCCGCAAAAAGCCGGTGACGCCGGTCGAGCTGGAGACCGAGGTGTGCCACGAGCCGGCGGTCGCGTCGCTGATCCGCGCCTCGGCCTCGGCGGCCATGGTCTGCGTGGGGGCCGTCGGCTTGCGCCACTTCCGCCGGGGCCGCGTCGGTTCCACCGCCGCGGCGCTCGTGGTGTCGGCGCGCTGCCCGGTGGCGATCATCAGGGGTCGCGACGACCACCCGCCCGCGCCGACCGGCGCGGTAGTCGTCGAGGTGGACGGATCCCCCGACAGCGGGGTCCTGCTGAGCGCCGCCGTCGAGGAGGCCAAGCTGCGCGGCGCCACGGTGGAGGCGATCGTGTGCCGGCGGACCGTCACCGACGACGGCCTGGCCGACACCGAGAGCGACCGGCGGGCGCTGGCCGACCTGGATCGGCGGCTCTCGACGTGGAAGCGGCGCGACCCCGGGCTGCGGGTCGAGACGGCGGCCGTACACGGCACCCTGCTCGAGTACGTGGCCGACCACCGCCGGTCGGTGGGGCTGGTAGTCGTCGGCTGCCACAACAGGCAGCACGTGGGCGAACTCGTCGGGCCGGCGGGCAGCGCCATCCTGCAGGACGCCGGATGCTCGCTGCTCATCATCAATCGGCAACATCTGTGAGCCCGAGCCGGTCGTGAACCTGCGCCATCATGAAGATGTGGGATATTGAGTCGGTTGAGCGGTGACTCGCGTCGCCCGGCGGGGAGGAAGGGCTCGTCATGGTGAAGGTGTTCCTGGTCGACGACCACGAGGTCGTTCGGCGCGGTCTGGCGGACCTCCTCGCGTCGGACCCGGAGCTGGAGATCGTCGGCGAGGCCGGATCGGTCTCAGAAGCGAAGGCGAGGATCCCGGCGCTGCAGCCCGACGTCGCCGTACTCGACGTGCGTCTGCCGGACGGAAACGGCATCGAGCTGTGCAGGGACCTGGTGTCGGACCACCCCGACCTGCGCTGCCTGATGCTCACGTCGTTCACCTCTGACGAGGCGATGCTCGAGGCGATTCTCGCCGGCGCCAGCGGCTACGTCGTCAAGGACATCAAGGGGATGGAGCTCGCGCACGCCATCAAGGAGGTCGGCGCCGGCAAATCCCTGCTCGACAACCGGGCGGCCGCCGCGCTCATGGCCAAGCTGCGCGGCGCGGCGGAACGCGAGGACCCCCTGTCGGGCCTCACCGAGCAGGAGCGCACGCTGCTCGGCCTGCTCAGCGAGGGCCTGACCAACCGGCAGATCGCTTCCCGGATGTTCCTCGCCGAGAAGACGGTCAAGAACTACGTGTCGCGTCTGCTGGCCAAGCTCGGCATGGAGCGGCGCACCCAGGCGGCGGTGTTCGCCTCAAGGCTCGACCAGCAGCCTGGCCAGCACAAATCAACGCCGGAGGCGCCGCCGGACTGACCGGCAAGCCCGCCGACCCCGCGCCGACCATGTTGGGCAGCGCGGCCGGACGGGTCTAAGCTGGTGTGTGGTCTTTCGCTTCGTGTCCTGCACGCTTCGCACAACGCAAGAGGCCACCGCCCTCAACCTTCGTGGAGGTAACGGTCGGGTGACCGCCGACGATAGGGGCTCGGCTTTCGCCGGCCTCGGCCAACGCGGGCTGGTGAGCAGGATGCACGCTCAGCTCGACGAACTGCTGGCGGCGCGCGACCAAATGGAGCAGCTGCTCGGCGTCTTCATCCAGATCGGCTCGGACCTCGACCTCGACGCGACGCTGCGCCGGATCGTCGCCGCGGCCCGCGAACTCACTAACGCGCCGTACGGCGCGCTGGCCGTCCGCGACCCCGACGGCAACCTGATCTCGTTCGTGCACGAGGGCATGGACGACGAGACGGTCCAGCGCATCGGGCACCTGCCCGTCGGCAAGGGCCTGCTCAGCCTCTCGATCTTCGACGAGCCTGCCGTGCGGATGGACAACCTGGCGGATCACCCCGCCTCCGCAGGATTCCCGGAGCACCACCCCCCGATGCGAGCCTTCCTCTCGGTGCCCATCACGATCCGCGGCAAAGTGTTCGGGAATATCTACCTGACCCACGTCGACCCGCAGCGGACGTTCTCCGAGTCGGACGAGATGGCGGCCCGCGCGCTGGCGTTCGCGGCCGCGGCGGCCATCGACAACGCGCAGCTGTTCCTGCGCGAGCGCACCGCCGGGAAGTGGCTGGAGGCCAGCCGCGAGATCACCACGGCCCTGCTGTCCAGCGCCGCGCCGCACCGCCGTCCCCTGCAGTTGATCGCCGAGAGCGCCCGCGTCCTGACCGACGCCGAGCAGGCGATCGTGCTGGTGCCGGCCGAGGCCGACGTGCCCGACGACGAGGTCGACACGCTCGTCGTGTCCGCCGCCGTGGGCCTGCACGCCGACCAGGTGCTGGGGCAGCGCGTCCCGGTGGACGGGTCCACCACGGGCGGCGTCTTCCGCTCCGGCGAGCCGTTGATCACCGAGTCGATGCGCTACCCGATCGAGGCGTTCACCGACGTGGGCCAGCGCCCCGCCATCGTCATGCCTCTGCGCGCCGACGACCACGTCGCGGGGGTCATCGCGATCGCCCGCGCCGCCGACCAGCCGCCGTTCAGCGAGGATTACCTCGACCTGGTGAGCGATTTCGCCACGCACGCCGCGATAGCGCTCGTGCTGGCCTCGGCCCGCGAGGACTCCCGGCAGCTGACCATCCTCGCCGAGCGCGAGCGCATCGCCCACGACCTGCACGACCACGTCATCCAGCGGTTGTTCGCCGCCGGCATGGACCTGCAGGGCACGCTGGCCAGGTCGCGCTCGCCCGAGGTAGCCGACCGGCTCAACCGAACGCTCGACGACCTGCAGACGATCATCGAGGAGATCCGGACGACGATCTTCCAGCTCAAGTCCCCGCCCGGCAAGGACGTCGACTTCCGGCACCGGATCCAGCGGGTGATCGCCGATCTGACCCAGAACCGCGACATCGTGACCACCGTCCGCATGCACGGGCCGATGACCGCCGTCACCGGCGAGCTCGCCGACAACGCCGAGGCCGTCGCCACCGAAGCGATCAGCAACGCGCTTCGCCACTCCGGCGCGTCGCGCCTGACCGTCGACATCAACGTCGCCGACATGTTCGTCCTCGACATCTGCGACGACGGCCTGGGCATCCCCGCCGGCAACGCTCGGCACAGCGGCCTGGCCAACATGAAGCACCGCGCCGAACGGCTCGGCGGGACCTGCGAGATCACCGGTTCACCCGAGGGGGGCACCCGGGTGCACTGGGTGGCCCCGATCACCGACTGACCCCGCCCGGCCCACGTCCCCTGTGGGGACCATCGGCCGCCCCCCGGGGCCTAACGACTCTGCCGCAGAGCGCCGATCGTCGAATAGCGTCGCACGCATGAGCGATCAGGCGGTGGGGGCGGCGCAGCCGATCGCCCGGGCGCGGCTGATCGACGGCCGCGTGGTCTCGTTGCGGCGGCTGGACCGCGACGACGCAGAGGCCGTGCTGGCGCTGCATCAGCACCTCTCCGACTACGACCGCTACTTCCGGTTCTTCACGCTGCGGCCGGTCGACCTGCCGGAGCTGGTCGGCAGGCTCACCGACCCCGCCGACGGGCTGTACGCGCTGGGCGCCTTCGACGCCGGCCGGCTGATTGGCGTCGCGCACTACACCGTCGGCGACGACGACCCGGGCGCCGCCGAAGTCGCGGTCGTGGTGGCGCACGAGGACCACTCGCTGGGCGTGGGAACAGCGCTGCTCAAGCACCTCGCCCGGGCCGCACGGGAGCGCGGGATCGGGCGGTTCGTCGCCGACGTCCTCGGCGAGAACCACCTCATGCTGACGGTCTTCTTCGACCTGGGCTGGCCGTGTCAGCCCGCGGACGGCGGGCCGATTCGCCACCTCGTGATCGAGCTGCCCGACCGGATCTGATGGCAAAGGAGTGCGAAATGACCGACACCGCAAGCAAACACGGGGTGCTGGTGTGCGTCGACGGGTCGGCGGCGTCGGACGCTGCCGTGGCCTGGGGCGCCCGCGAGGCCGCCCTGCGCCGGCTGCCCATCACCTTGATGCACGCCGTCGCGCCGGTGGTGGTGGGCTGGCCGGTGGGCCAGCTCTACGCCGAGATGCCCGACTGGCAGCAGGACGAGGCGCGGCAGGTGGTCGACCGGGCGCGAAAGACGCTGAGCGCCAGCCTCGGTGACTCCGATCAGCCCGAGATCCGCGTCGCGACGGTCTATTCCGGCATCCTGCCCGCGCTGATCGAGGCGTCCAAGGACGCCTGGATGGTGGTGGCCGGGAGCGAGGGCATGGGCGCCCTGGGCCGCCTGCTGCTGGGCTCGGTGACGACGGGCCTCGTCCACCACGCGCACTGCCCGGTCGCGGTGATCCGTTCCGGCGACGGCGCGGCGACGCCCGATGCGGGTGCGCCGGTGCTGCTGGGCATTGACGGGTCCCCGGCGTCGGAGGCGGCGACCGCCCTGGCCTTCGAGGAGGCGTCGCGCCGCGGGGTGGACCTGCTGGCGCTGCACGTGTGGAGCGACGTCGGGGTGTTCCCGGTCCTGGGCATGGACTGGCGCGACCGCGAGAACGAGGGGCACGAGATCCTGGCCGAACGGCTGGCCGGGTGGCAAGAGGAGTACCCGGACGTGCACGTGCAGCGAATACTGCACTGCGACAAGCCATCCCACTGGCTGCTCCAGGAGTCCGAGCGGGCGCAGCTGGTCGTGGTCGGCAGCCACGGACGAGGCGGCTTCCCCGGGATGCTTCTGGGATCGGTCAGCTCCGCGGTGGCCCAGTCGGCCCGGGTGCCCGTGATCGTCGTCCGCCACGCGTAGCCGGTCGGCCTGCCGTCAGCCGCGCACCACCAACACCGAGCAGCCGCAGCGGCCGCCGAAGCGCTGACCCGTCGGGCCGACCATCCGGGCAACCTTGTCGGCGTCCGCCGTGCCGACCACAGCGAGCTGGATGCATTCTTGTGTGTGAGAGAGAAACTCGGCCGCCCCGTGCCGCGCAGCCGCCGGCATGACGTGGATCCCGGGGTAGCGTTCGACCCACGGGCCCAGCCGCTCGTCCAGCTGGCGGAAGGGGATCTCGCCGACGCCCCAGCGCCACACCCCCATCGCCAGGATCGGGGCCCCGCGCAGTTCCGCCTCGCGGAAACCGTGCGCGAGTACCGCGTCGTTGCCCCGGGAGTCGTCGACGACCACGGCGACCCACCCGGGATCGGTACCCCCGCCTTCGGGGGCCTCCCGGTCGGTGCGGACGATCGCGACCGGGCAGCGCGCCCTGCGGGCGACGGCGTCGGCGGTCGATCCGAGCACCCGGCGGGCCACCCGCCCGATCCCGACGGACCCGATGCACACCAGCGCCGCGCCGCCCGACTCCCCGACCAGGACGTCCTCGGGCGCACCGGGCACGATCGCGCATTCGACCTTGACCGGCTCGCCCAGGGCCGCGATCGCGGCATCCGAGGCGCGCAGCGACGTCTCGGCGTACTCGACGTCCAGGGGGTCGCCGCCGGACTCCCCTTGACGCTCGGGGACGGCGAAAACGAGCCTGATCGGGACGTTGAGGCCGACGGCCTCGGTGACCGCCCACTCGGCCGCGTTGATCGCGGCGTCCGAGCCGTCGATACCCACCACGATCCGCCCCGGTTCCTGATTCATCAGCGCCCTCCCGATCCGAAGAGTTGTTGCCGAATGTCGCCGCGATCAACACTATTGGGCCGCGCCTGCCGCCCGGCAGGGTCCTTCGGCCCCGCTTCGCCGGCGGGGGTCACCTCGGCGGTCACACGACCTGGGCGGTATGCCCGGGCAACAGGCGGTGCAGGCGGCCGCGGCACTCGACGAGGATCGGCTCGGCGTTGCCGGCCTCGGAGGTGAGCGCGCCGGACCGGCCGCTGATCGACAGGTGCAGGCGCTGGCCGCGGTAGACGAATGCGAACTCGATGGGCCCCAGGGCTTTGGGCCAGTGGGGGGCGAGCACCAACCGGTCGTCGCGGGTCTCGAGCCCGGTGAAGCACCGCTGCAGCAGGTCGATGCTGCCGGCCATCGCCGCCAGGTGGATCCCCTCCGAGGTGGTGCCGCCCTGGATGTCAACGATGTCGGAGGCCAGCACCTTCACGAAGTACCTCATGGCGTGATGCCGGTTGGCGCGGGCGATGACCCAGGAATGCACCAGCGAACTCAGCGTCGATCCGTCCGACGTGCGCGCGAGGTAGTAGTCGACCGTCTTCGGGATCTGCTCGGGCGGGAACCGGTAACCGAGCCTGCCCAAGATCCCGAGCAACTCCTCGGACGACAGCAGGTAGAACAGCATCAGCGCGTCGGCCTGCTTGGACGCCCGGTAGTTGTTGACGCTGTCGTTCTCGGCCTCGAGGATGCGGTCGAGCCGCTGGATGTTCCCGTAGCGCTGCCGGTAATGCTCCCAATCCAGCTCCGCCAGATCGGCATAGCCCTCGAACTGACTTATCACTCCGTCGTGGAAGGGGACGAACATCCGGCGCGTCACGTGGTCCCACCGGTCGAGCTCGTCGGGATCCAGGCCGATCTTGGCCACCAGGTCGAGCCGGTCGCGCAAGGGCAGCAGGTCCAGCGCGTCCATCGCCCGCATGATCACCCACACCGCCATCACGTTGGTGTAGGCGTTGTTGTCGATGCCGTCGTACTCCTTGCCCGGATAGCCCGAGTGGAATTCGTCGGGCCCGATGATCCCGCGGATCGTGTAGCGGCCGCGGCTGTCGTCGAAGGTGGCCAACCCGACCCAGAATCTGGCGACCTCGACGAGCATCTCGGCCCCGTAGTCGATGAGGAACTGGCGGTCACCGGTCACCTGATAGTGCTGCCACGCGTTGTACGCGACGGCCAGCCCGACGTGGTGCGCCCGCGCGCTGGCGTCCGGAACCCAGCGGCCCGACTGGGGATTGAGGTGTAGCTCCTGGCTGACCTCGCGCCCGTCGCTGCCCGACTGCCAGGGATACATCGCCCCCCGGTGGCCCGCCCGGCGCGCGGCCCGGCGCGCCTCGGGAAGCCGGCGGTAGCGGTAGAGCAGCAGTGAGCGGGACACGTTGGGCATGCGGAAGTTCAGGACCGGGGACACGAACAGGGAGTCCCAGAAGACGTGCCCGCGGTAGGCCTCGCCGTGCAGCCCGCGCGCCGGGACGCCGGCGTCGAGCTCGGCGGTGTGCGGCGAAATCGTCTGCAGCAGATGGACGAAATGCAGCCGCAGTACCTGCAGCGCGTCCTCGTTGTCGGCGAGGCCGATGTCGCACTGCTCCCACAACCGCCGCCAGGCGCGGACGTGCTGAGTGTGCAGCTCGGCGTAGCGGTCGGCCGCCTGAAGCTGTTGCAGCGCGGCGCTGGCCGGTTCGGAGATGGCGGCGTCGCGGCCGGTGAAGAGGGTGGCGATCTTCTCGCACGTGACGGTCCGTCCCGCCGACAACTCGACACGGATGTCGTGACCGCCCCGTCCGTCCTCGGTGACGGAAACGCACTCGGCCTCCGCCGGCTGGCCGGCCGGCCCCTCGTCGCGCCACACCGTGCTGCGCGCGGCCACCGCGACCGCGATCCGCGACTGCGAGGTCTGGGTTCGCAGCAGCACCGTGTCGGGCGCCAGGTCCTCGATGACCGTCTCGGTGAGGTGAGCGCTCGACAGCGACCGGTAGCGCTCGACCATGGTGTTCTGCACGGTCCCGTCCAGCAGGGACCTGAATTCCACTGAGCCCGACCAATTCTCGGCCGTGACCGCGGTCCGCATGGCCAGGATGTGCGGGTCGTGCATGGACGCGAACCGCTCCTGCGTGACGGCCGTGATCCTCCCGGAGCCGTCCCGAAACCGGAGCCTGCGGGTCAGCGTCGCGTTGCGCAGGTCGAAACTCTGCCGGTAGAACAACAATTCGGCCTCGTCCACGTGAAACCAGGGACCGCCGTCGACGCGGAAGGTCAGCGACAGCCAGTTCGGCAGGTTGACCAGGCTCTCGTTCTCGATCGTGCGGCCCGCGATCCGGTCGGACAGCTCGTTGTACACGCCCGCGGCGTACGTGCCCGGGTAATGCGACTCGGACGCCACCGCCTCCGGCGCGCAGCCACGGGTGGCGACGTAACCGTTGCCCACGGTGCACAGCGACTCGCGCAGCCGCTCGCTGGCGGGGTCATACCCCTCGTACACCAGTTCCCACGGGTGGCGCGGCTCGGCCGCCTGGCTCTCCAGGTCATGTGCCAGCCGCGTGATGAACGTGCAGACCGCGGAAGGGTTCTCCAGGCTGAGCGGCGCTGCTGAATAGCGGTCGCCGTCCTCGCGATGGCGGACGATGATCCCCACGCCGCCGAAGTGGATCGCACCGAACGCGTCCTCGTCGGTGATGTCGTCGCCGATGTAGATCGGCAGCGCCGCAGCGGAATTGGGCGGCTCCGCGGTGCCGTGGATGCGGTCGAGGAGCCAGTTGAGCGCCTTGCCCTTGTCCCAGTCGATGTCGGGGCGCAGCTCGACGATCTTGCGGCCGGTGGTGACCCGCAGTCCCTCGGAGCGTCCGAGCCGGCGCACGGTCGCGACCACCTTGTCGACCTCACCCGGGTCGGCGTTGCGGTAATGCACCGCGACCGCAAAGCGCTTGTGCTCCACCACTATTCCCGACATCGCGCCGAGCTCGTCGGCGAGCCGGCCCGCGGCGCGCGCCAGCGTCTCGGCGACGCCGGCGGCCGCGGCGTTCTCGTGATGGGTGCCGTCCGGTGCGGCCAGCTCGAAGCCGTGGCTGCCCGCGTACCACAAGCCCTCGACCTTGACGCGGTCGCGGACGTCGCCCAGGTCGCGACCGCTGATGACGGCGACCGGACACCGCGCGGCGAGCGCGGCCAGGCCGTCGGCCGCGCCCTCGACCAGCGTCGCGGCATCGGGCTGGTCGACGATCTCGGACAGGGTGCCGTCGAAGTCGAGGAAGACCACCGGTCGCCGGCTGCGCGCGAGCTCCTGCAGCTGGCTGTACACCTGCAGGGCGTCGGCGATCTCCGACATCGGGCTGCCCACGTTCCGCACGGTGATCTCGGCGAGGTCGGCGACGACGGTGTCGGCGCCGCCGGTCAGCAGGTCGTCGCCGCCTCCGTTGTGTTCGACGCCGACGACCAGGCGGAAGCCGCCGTCCCTGGCGGCGGCAGTGCCCGCCGGGTCGCACAACACGCTCACACAGCGAACGGGCCTGACGTCCAGCCGGTTCGCCGCGTCGGCCAACGCGGCCGCGTCGCGCCTGCCGACGCCGTCGACGATCGCGGTGACGAGGTCGTTGAGCCCGGCGGCGCGCACGACGGGCGCGCAGTCGCGGACGGTGGAATAGACGGCGGTGGCGATGCCGGCGTCGCGCAGGCGCCGCAGCAACGGGATGGTCGAATCCCGGGTCTCGACGGCGGCCGCGGGGGTGCCAGCTCCGGTCTCGTGGACCAGGCTGCAGAGCTTGAAGATCACCGCGTCGTGGTAGCGGCGGTCTATGGTCGCGGGCCATTCGGTCACCTTGTGACGATGAGCCCGGCGCACGCGACGGTCAATACTCTGCGGCGCAGGAAGGTCCGATGGCCATGCGGTTGGTGACTTAAGCCTCCTGAACGGCGCAAATCGGGCCAATAGCGTTGTGGGGTAACGGAGGGAGAAGGCCATGTCCGCACCAGTGAATCGCCGGGGCATCGTCGTCGGGGTGGACGGATCGGGGGCGTCGAACGCGGCGGTCTGCTGGGCGGCTCGCGAGGCGGCGATGCGGCACGTCCCCCTGACCGTCGTGCACATGGTGAACGCGATGGTGCCGATGCTGCCGCAGCTGCCGGTCTCGGCCGGGGTCGCGGTGTGGCAGGAGGAGCAGGGCCGGCAGGTTCTCGAGCAGGGGGTCAAGATCGCTCAGGACGCGGTGAGCGCCGAGCACCCGATCGAGATCCACAGCGAGCTGCGCTGCTCGCCGCCCGTGCCCACGCTGACGGTCATGTCCGAGGAGGCCGAGCTGGTGGTCGTGGGCAGCAGTGGACGGGGCGCGGCGGCCAGGCTGCTGCTCGGCTCGGTCAGCTCGAGCGTGGTGCGCAGCGCCCGTTGCCCGGTGGCGGTCATCCACGACGAGGACCCGCTGATGCCGCACCCGATGCAGGCGCCGGTGCTCGTGGGGATCGACGGCTCGCCCGCCTCGGAGCTGGCGACCGCCATCGCGTTCGACGAGGCGTCCCGGCGTGGTGTCGAGCTCACCGCCCTGCATGCATGGAGCGACGTCGAGGCCCTCGAACTTCCGGGGCTAGACTGGGCGGCCGTGAAGTCGCAGGCCGAGTTGAGCCTGTCCGAGCGCCTGGCGGGCTGGCAGGAACGCTATCCCGACGTGACGGTGCACCGGCTCGTCGTGTGCGACCAGCCGGCCCGGCAGCTGATCGAGAAGTCCGAAGCGTCGCAACTGACCGTCGTGGGCAGCCACGGCCGGGGCGGGGTGAGCGGCATGCTGCTGGGCTCGGTGAGCAACGCCGTCGTGCACTCGGTCCGGATGCCCGTGATCGTCGCGCGGCCGTCCTAGGGACGCGCCGCCGCCGTGCCTTATGTCGCCGTTCACGAAACCCACACGGGCGTCGTGATTTTGGCGGGTGACCGGGCGTACAAGGCCAAGAAACCGGTGCTGACCGACTTCCTGGACTTCCGCGCGCCGCAGCAGCGGGAGCGGGCCTGCCGCCGGGAGGTCGAGCTCAACAGCCGCCTGTCGCCCGACAGCTATCTCGGGGTCGCCCATCTCACCGACCCCGCCGGCGGCGCCGGCGCCGCGGTCGTGGTGATGCGGCGCTACCACGACTCCGATCGGCTGGCGTCCATGGCGGCTCGCGAATCCACCGAGACGGTGCGCCGCGCGCTGGACGCGGTGGCCGCCACGCTGGCCCATTTCCACGAGGCGGCCGAGCGCGGCGACGACATCGCCGCCCAGGGTGAGGCTTCCGCGGTCGCGCGCCGCTGGCGGGACAACCTGTCGGAGCTGGAAGCCTATGCACAGCAGGGTATTCCGGGAGTCTCGGGCGCCGACGTCGCCCGGCTCGGGCGACTGGTGACGGAGTTCATCGCCGGGCGTGGGCCGCTGTTCGCGCGGCGCATCCGCGAGGGCCGGATCGTCGACGGGCACGGCGACCTGCTCGCCGACGACATCTTCTGGGTCGGCGGCAAGCCGGCCTTGCTCGACTGCCTGGAGTTCGACGACCGGCTGCGCTACGTCGACTGCGTCGACGACGCCGCCTTCCTCGCGATGGACCTGGAGTTCCTGGGTCGCAAGGACCTTGGCGACCACTTCCTGGAACGCTACGCCGAGCATGCGGGGCACACAGAGCAGATGGGCCCGCCCGGGCTGCGCGACTTCTACATCGCCTACCGCGCCGGCGTCCGCGCGAAGGTGGACTGCGTGCGGGTGACGCAGGGCAACCCCGAGGCCGCCGGTGACGCGGCCCGCCACCTCGCCATCGCCACCGGCCACCTCGAAGACGCCGCCGTCCGCCTGGCCCTGGTCGGCGGCAACCCGGGCACCGGCAAGTCGACGGCCGCGCGCGGCCTCGCCGAACGGGTTGGCGCCCATATTATTTCGACCGACGACGTGCGCCGCGAACTGCGCGGCTCCGGGGCCATCGGCGGGGAATCCGGTGTGCTGGACGCCGGGCTGTACAGCCCCGGCAACGTCGCGACGGTCTACGAGACCGTCCTGGCCCGGGCACGGGAACTGTTGGGGGAGGGGTGGTCGGTGATCCTCGACGGCACGTGGCGCGACCCGCGGGCCCGCGAGGCGGCGCATAGCGTGGCCGCCGAGACGCATTCGCGGATGATCGAGATGGTGTGCGCGGCCGCGGACGACACCGCGGCCGACCGGATCAGGACCAGGCCCACGGGCAATTCCGAGGTCACCCCGGAGATCGCGGCGGCCATGGCCGCGCGGCCCGCCGGCTGGGACACCGCGCACCGCATCGACACCTCCCGAGACCCGGAGGTGGTCGCGCACGAGGCCCACGGGGTGTGGCTGGGCGCCGAGTAGGACCGGCAGTGGGATCGAACGTCCCGGTCGCCGGGGACCAACGGCCCTGTCAGCGCCCGGCGCCCGCGGCTTAAATTTGCTTCCACCGAAGCGACGGGATGGTGTAGATGGACGCGAAAGCGCCGACGGACGAGGTCATCCGGGACGCGGTGACGCTCGCGTGCCGCGCACCTTCGCTGCACAACAGCCAACCGTGGCGCTGGATCTCCGACGGCACCAGGCTCCACCTCTGGGCCGATCCGCGCCACTCGATGCCGGGGACCGACCACACCGGCCGCGAGTTGCTGTTGAGCTGCGGCGCCGTCCTCGACCATCTGCGGGTCGCCATGGCCGCCGCAGGCTGGGACAGCGTCACCGAACGGTTCCCCAGCGAGGGCAGGCCCGATCACCTGGCGACGCTGGGTTTCCTGCCGGTGGAGGCCGTCACTGCCGCGTGCCGCCGGAAGGCCGACGCGATCCGTCGCCGCCGCACCGACCGGCTGCCCATGGGCCCGTCGGCCGCATGGCCCACGCTTCACTCGGACCTGTGCCGCGCGGTGATCCCGTACGACGTGTCGCTGGACGTGGTGGCGGACGAGGACCGCCCGGCCCTGGCCGAGGCGTCCCGGCTGACCGAGCAGCTGCGCCGCAACGACACCTCCTACCTGACTGAGTTGCGCTGGTGGACATCCCCGTTCGAGGCGAACGGGGATCACGTGCCCGAAAGCGCCCTGTTGTCGAGCTCCGAGGCGGCGCGCGTCGACATCGCCCGCGCGTTCCCGCCGGCGGGCGGCGGCCGTCGGCGCGCCGCGATCGAGGCCGACCGCTCGAAGATCGTGGTGCTCTCCACGCGCCACGACGACGCCCCGGCGGAGGTGTTGCGTTGTGGCGAGGCGTTGTCGGCGGTGCTGCTCGAGTGCACGGTCGCCGGCATGGCCACCTGCACGCTGACGCACATGACGGAGCTGTCGCCGAGTCGCGACATCATCCGGCAGGTCACCGGCGGCTCCGGCCGGCCGCAGCTGCTCATCCGGGTCGGCAGGTCACCGGCCGGCGACGAGCACGTCGACTTCACCGCGCGGCGCCCGGTGAACGAGGTTCTGGAAGTGCTCAGGTGATCCCCGAGAAGGGAGGTGTCGTGCGATGACTCGGCACTGGTTGGTCATGGAGAGCGACGCCGAGGGGGCCCGGGCCCCGTTCGTCGCGCGGGTGGCGGGGGCGGGCCGGCACCTGCCCGGCACGCAGCGCACCACCGACGAGGTGATGGCGTCCACCCGCCACCACACGCACATCGACCTGGAAAAGCTGACCGGGATCCGCGAACGCCGGATCTCGGTGGGCGACGAGGACTCCTATACCCTGGCCACCTCGGCGGCGCTCGACGCGCTCGCCGTCGCGAGCCAGGACCCGGCGTCGCTCGACGTGGTGATCAGCTGCAGCATCACGAAGTTCCGCGGCGGGCTCACCCAGTGGCTCGAGCCGACGATGAGCAGTGCCATTGCGCGCGGGATCGGCGCGGACAATGCCATGACGTTCGACGTCTCCAACGCGTGCGCCGGAATGCTCACGGGCGTCAACATTTTGAACAACTGGATCCGGCAGGGCGCCGTCGAGCGCGGGCTCGTGGTGAGCGGCGAATACATCTCGCAGCTGTCCGACAACGCGGCACGGCACATCCGCAACATCATGAGCAAGGAGCTGGCCTGCCTCACCCTCGGCGACGCGGGCGCGGCGCTGGTCCTCGAGCGGGCCCCGGCCGGTTCGGCGGGAATCAGGCTGGCCGGCTTCACCACGGTCGCCGACTACAGCCGCCTGTGCCTGGCCTACCCGCAGGGGCACGACCCGGGCGCGCGGATGTTCACCGATGCCCGCGGCATCCACAAGGCCGCCATGGCCAACACCCCTATCCTGTTGAGCGAAGTGCTTGACACCGTGGGCATTTCGTTGCACGACATCGACCACGTCATCACCCACCAGACCTCGGCCCGCGCCATCCGCAAGGGCATGGCCCGGATCACCGAGGCGTTCGGCGACAGCCCGCGCCACGACGCCGTCATCACCGTCGACCGGTACGGCAACACGGCGTCGACGACCCATACCGTGGCCCTCGTCGAGGAACTCGAGGCGGGGCACATCCGGCCCGGGGAAACGATCGCGCTGATCGCCCTGGCGTCCGGTCTGGAGATCGGCGTGGTTTTGCTAACCCTGGACGAGGACATGGTGAACCGCTATGGGCACAGTCATTGATCGGGTCGAGGTCGGCCATGCCGGGCTCCGTGGCCGGCACAGCGCCCTGCACCTGGCGGTGCGCACCGCCAAGCACTGCCTGCACGGGGCGGGGTGCGACCCGGACGAATTGGACCTGGTGGTCAACGCGGGGATCTACCGCGACCGCAACCTCGGCGAGCCGGCGCTCGCCGCGCTGATCCAGGACGACATCGGGGCCAACCCCGAGGACCCGCACGCCGGCGGCCACGGCACGTTCTCCTTCGACGTCGCCAACGGCACCTGCGGGATGCTGACGGCGCTGCAGATCGTCGACGGCTTCATGCGCAGCCACGCCATCCGGCGCGCGCTCGTCGTCGCCAGCGACGCCGACCCGGGCCACGGGATGAGCGAGGACTTCCCGTTCTCGGCCTCCGGCGCGGCGATGTTGTGCGGATGGTCCGACGACGACTACGGCCTCAGCCGCGTCTCGTGGGTGAACGAGCTCAGCGCCGACGGCAACGAGACCTTCGGCGCCTCAGTCGGATACGCCGACGCGCGCAACGTGCTGCGGTTCAGCTCGTCGGAAGACCGCGACGAGCGGTTCGCCGCCGCGGCCGCGCGGGCCGTGTCGGATTGCCTGGCCTCGCACGCGGTGGCGCTGCCGGACGTCGACGTGATCGTCGCCGCCCCGGCCCGGCCCGGGTACCGCGCCGCGCTGGCCGCCCGGCTCGGGGTGCCGCTCGAGAACATCAGCGTCGGCGACGATGAGCGGATGCACACCGCCGCCCTGGCCGCCGCGTTCCGCCGGCAGGTTGAGGAACTCCCGACGGGAGCGCGGGTGGTGTTCGTCGCGGCCGGCGCCGACGTGGTCGCCGGCGCGGCCCTGTACCGCCAGCCGCCCCGGTGATGGCGCGTGAGTCCTCTGCGAGATCGCGCTCCGGGTTCTGGATGACGCCGGATCCGCAACCCTCATGGCAATCTCGGCGCGCGGAAACCGCCCCGAGGTGACCGCGGGGACGCTCCGCTGGCTCGCGCTGGGCGCCGACGCGATGCCCCCGGACGAACGCTGGCTGGCCCCCGGCGAGGCGGCGATCGCGGCGCGGCTGCGATACACCAAGCGGCGCAACGAGTTCCTGCTGCGCCGGCTCGTCGCCAAGCACGCCGTCGCCCTGGCCACCGGCCGGCCGACCGACGCCGAGACGTTGGCCGGCATCGAGGTGCGCAACGCCGAGAGTGGCGCCCCCTACGTGAGCGTCGCCCTGGAACTGTCGATCAGCGACCGCGCCGGGTGGGCGGTGTGCGTGGTCGCGGGCGCCGACCCCGTCGGCTGCGACCTCGAGCTGGTCGAGCCCCGTTCGCCGGGCTTCGTCAGCGACTTCCTCACCGCGACCGAACGGGGCCTGGTCGACTCGTGCGCGCCCGGTGACGAGCGCGACGCGATGGCCAACCTCCTGTGGTCGGCGAAGGAGAGCGCGCTCAAGGCGCTCGGCACCGGGCTCGACCGCGACACCCACACGCTCGACGTCACCCCCGGCGCGCCGCGCGACGACGGCTGGGGCGCGCTGACCGTGCGGGCCGTCGAAGGCGACACCGAGGGCACCGTGTTGCCCGGCTGGTGGCGCCGGGAGGGCCGCTTCGTGCTGACCGTCGTCACGCGGGTGCCCACCCCGGCGCCGGCGGCCCTCGGCGCTCCCGGCGTGCTGGCGCGCGCGTTGCCCCGGCACACCTGGCTCGAAAGGCCGCTACTGTCTTGACATTCCGCGCTCGAGCGCGTCGATGACGTAGGGCCGCAACGCCTCGGCGCCGATGATCCGGTCCACCGAACCCACCGCCCGCGCCCGCTGGACGGTGTGGATGGCGTCGAACTCGTCGGCGACCTCGCTGAGTTTCGCCGACCGGACGGCCGCGCTGACCTCGGCCAGCCGCGCCCGCGCGGCGCCGACCTCCGATGCGTTGGCGCCCTCGGCCCGCCGCACCCGCTCGGCCGCCTCTCGCACCTCGGGATCCTCGGCGGTGCGGTGGTCCACCTCCCGGGCGAACACCGTCGCGGCGGCGGGCGCGCCGCCGATCACCGACGCGAAAGAGCCTTCCAGGGCGGCGATCTCGATGCGTTCGTTCAGTTTCTTGGAGAAGACGACGAACGCGCCGCCATGGTAGCGGGACACCACCACGAAGACGATGGGGCCGCGGAAGTTGGTTACGGCGCGGCCGATCTCGGCGCCGTACTCGAGTTGCCAGCGCCGCATGGATTCCGGGGAGCCGTCGAATCCCGACAGGTTCGCCAGCACCACGAGCGGGCGATTGCCGCTGGCGCCGTTAATGGCGCGCGCGAGCTTACGCGACGCCTGGGGGAACAGCGTGCCCGACGACCACGAGGTGGGACCGCCGGCGGGCACGAACCCCCGCCGCGGGACCGTGTGCGATTCGATCCCGAGCAGGCACACCGGGACGCCGCCGATGTGGGCGTCCCACACGATCGCGGTCTCGGCGCCCCGCCATTGGCGCCAGCGCTCCAGCGGCGCCGAATCGGTGTCCGTCACGGCCCGCATCACCGAGCGCATGTCGAACGGCTTCTTGCGTTCTGCGTTGTGTTCGGCCGAGAAGATGTCGCCGATCGTCGCCATGTCGCTGCCGCCCGACGCGATGTGGGGCGCCGGGCGGACGTCGCGGTCCGCCGGGTCGGTCGTGGCCCGGCGGCGGGGCCACCGCTCGCCCGGCACCACGTAGGTGTGCTCGTAGTGGCGCAACAGGATGTCACACGCGTCGGCCAGCGTGGGAGCCCAGTACTGGCCCTGGCCGTTGGGTCCCATGATCCGGTCGAAGCCGCCGATGCCGAAGTTGTCCTCGGCCGACACGCCACCGGAGTAGTCGAGCGCCTGCTTGCCGGTCAGCACCATCGCGCTGGCGGGGGTCATCACGAGGATCCCGCGCGTGTGCATCAGCATGGTGGCCTCGGCGTTCCAGTACGGCTGCGCGCCGACGTTCACGCCCGTGACGACGACGTTGACTTCGCCTCCGCGCTGGGTGAATTCGATCAGGCGGCGCAACACCGCACCGATCCAGTCCATGTTCTCGGTGCCGCTGTCCATGGCGATCTTGGCGCCGGACGACAGCGTGAACCACTCGACCGGCACCCCCATCCGCTCGGCGAGGTCCAGCGCCCCGATGATCCGCCGGCACTCGGGCTCCGCGATGTTGCCGAGCCCGCGGGTCGGGTCGCCGAACAGCGCCACCCGGGTCATCCCCTCGGGCACCTTCTCGGTGTTGTTGCGCAGCAGGCCGACCACCACGTTGGCGGTGTTGGCACCGTACGGCCGCGACACGGGGACCAGGTCGCCCCGCTCGTCGAGATCGTGCTCGACGAACTCACCGGTCGGGAAGCGGGCCACCGCCTCGGCCGGCGGGGTCAGCATCCGCACGATCTCGTACGGGTAGGGCGCGCCGATCCGGTTGGCACGCAACAACTTCTGGTGGTAGGGCGTCAGCGGCCGGATCGGCTCCGGCCCGAGTGGGCGTTCCCGCACCGTCACGTCCTCGCCGAGGCCCTCCACGTCCAGGACGCGTTCGCGTCCGTCCGGGAACGTCACGCGCAGCACCAGCTTCTCCAGCGCGGCGCCCAGCGCCAGCGGCGCCGACGAGCGGGCCAGTCCGGTCCAGGCGTCGCGCGGCACGGTCCACGGCGGCCGGACGTAGAGGACGATCCGGTTGGCCGCCGGCCGGTCCCGCTTGTCGAAGGTGCCCAGCGCCTCCCACATCGCCGACAGGGCAAGCGAACCCATCAATTCCAGCCGGGGGTAGCGCACCGTGCCGTCGGCGGCCTCGATCGGGGTCAGGTCCCGCACCTCGGCCAGCGCGAACAGCCGGTGGTCCGCCGGGTTGTCGCGCGCCACCCCGTGGAACACGTACACGTCCTCCGCCGAGCGCAGGCGGCGCAGCGTGAAGTTGCCCAGCCGCCACAGGTCGAGCCGCTTGGCGAGCATCGGGTGCAGGTTGCGGTAGAGCGGGTCCTCGGCGAACCGGCCGTCGTCCTGGCGGAAGGTGAAGTGGTGGGTGCGGAAGCGCTCCGGCGCGGACCCCTCGACGGTGGTCACCGTCAGGTCCAGCCGGTGCAGCGCGCGCCCGAATTCGCAGTCGGCCAACAGCTTTTCGGCCTCGACGAGCACCGCCGCGTCGTCCGACCCCTCGCCGTGGCGCCACAGGGCCAGGTCCGCCACCACGTCGCTGGCGGCGTCGGTCTTGGCGAGGTGCCCGGCGATCGCCGCCGAGAGCTCCGGCAATTCGGCCAGCGGTGCGTACCCCGTCACCAGATGGACGGGCCGGCCCTCGTGGTCGTAGTCGGCGACGCCGAGCAGCCTGCCGTCGTGCGATTCGACCGTCACGGCGCGCAGGTCCCTGATCCGGTAGAACCGCCGGGTGTAGACCTCCAGCAGCGCCCGCCGGACCCGGGGGTCGTGGCTGTCGCGCCACCCGCGCAGCAACTCCGCCCGCAGCGGCTGCGGGCAGGCGACGAGCCTCTCGACGCGGGCGGCCCGGTCGGGGCGGTCCGGATCGTCGCGCAGCGCACCGAGATCCGTTCGGGCGCCGGCGAGTTCGTCGGACACGGTCGCCTGCAGCAGGGGCTCGTCGAAGTAGTGGAACCGCACGTCGCGGGCCAGCTCGGCTACCGTTCGCTGCCGGCCTCCGATGGCGGCCAGCCGGTCGAGGCGGTCCCGCATCGCCGCGTCGGCCGCCTGCGCGAGCTCGGCGTGGTGGCGCAGCCGCCGCTCGAGGATGGCGGTCACCGCGGGCACCAGGTCGGCGACCCGGCGGAACGAGCGGAACATCCAGACGACGGCTTCCTCGAGCTCGGGGGTGCGCGCCAGCCCGTGCACGCCGTAGCGCTGCAACGCCTGCTCGAGCCGCTGCGCGTATGAGTCGGGCAGGCCCGCCCGGTCGGGGTCGAGCCACTGCAGGTAGGACAGCATGTACTCCTGGGTGCTGCCGGTCAGTTCCTCGGAGTCGGCGTCGCCGCGCGGCCGGTAGAGGGAGCCGACGTCGGCGAACAGGTCCAGCAGCTCGTCCTCGCACCGCAGCAGGTGAGCGTCGGCGGGTGGGGTGCTCTCGCCGAGCTTGCGTTGCCGGCTCAACATCGCGCCCAGCGAGCCGGGGTCGAGGTCGTAGCCGAGCAGGTAGCCGCGCAGCGCCCCGTACACGGGGGCGCACGGCGGGGTGTCGCCGTGCTCGGCGGCCGCGGCGAGCCCCGCGAAGTCAACCGCGCCCGCGGCCGAGCCGTCGTCGCCCTGCGACGTGGTGATGCGGACCATCGGGGCGCCCGCCTCCACCTGGACGTTCGCGGCGGTCTCCACCGAGGCGACGTTGCCGGCGAACGGCGCGGTGATGGTGGTCTCCATCTTCATGCTCTCGACGACCGCCAACGGGTCGCCCTCGGCCACCCGGTCGCCCGGTTCGACGAGGATCGCGAGCACGAACGCCGGACCGCCGCAGCGCACCACGCCGCCGTCGTCGCGGGACACGGCGTGCGCCGCGCCGTCGACGTCGACGCGCAGCGTGGCGCCGTCGGCGACGGTGACCACGCGGTGCATGCGGCCGCCGGCCACCATCCGCCGGCGGTAGGCGTCGCGCTGGGTGACGGCGACGTCGGCGACGCCGCCGCCCGAGGTGACGCGGTAGGTCGCCGCGCCCGTGCGGTAGACGTCGAGGTCGTACTGCTGCCCGCGGTAGCGCAGCCGGCAGCGGTGCCCGACGCCCGCGGTCGACTCCGCCCCGCCCCGGGCGGCGCGCGCGAAGAACGCCTCCCGCTCGGCGGCCTCGTCGACGTCGTAGGACTCCACGGCCGCCGCCAGCAGCGCGACGGGATCGGGCTCGGGCAGGTGCCCCGCCTCGCTTGTCAGCCGGTCCAGCCAGTGGTTGTCGAAGCGGCTGGCGGTGACCTCCGGCCGGCCCAGCAGACCCAGCAGGAAGCACCGGTTGGTGGTGCCGCCCTCGACGACGACCGTGGTCTCGCGCAGGGCGCGCCGCAGCCGGGCCAGGGCCTCGCCGCGGTCGGAGCCCCAGGCGACGATCTTGGCGATCATCGAGTCGAAGTCGGGCGGGATGCGGTCGCCCTCGCGCACCCCCGCGTCGACGCGGATGCCGGCGCCGGCGGGCAGCCGCAGCCGTGCCAGCCGGCCGGGCGCGGGTGCGAACCCGTTCTCGGGGTCCTCGGCGCACAGCCGCGCCTCGACCGCGTGGCCGGTCACCGTGGGCGGGGTGCCGTCCAGGCGTCCGCCGCGGGCCACGTGCAGCTGGAGCTTGACCAGGTCCAGGCCGGTCGTCGCCTCGGTGATCGGGTGCTCGACCTGCAGCCGGGTGTTGACCTCCATGAACTGAAAGCCGCCGGTGTCGGGGTCGACCAGGAACTCGACGGTGCCGGCGCTGCGGTAGCCCGCGGCGGCGGCCACCCGGACGGCCGCGTCGCGGATCGCCTGCTCCTTGGGGCCGTCGAGCACCGTCGACGCGGACTCCTCGAGCACCTTCTGGTGGCGTCGTTGCAGGGTGCAGTCGCGGATGCCGACCGCCCACACCGCGCCCTGCCCGTCGGCGATCACCTGCACCTCGACGTGGCGGGCCGCCGGCACGAGCGCCTCGAGGAAGACGGTCGGGTCGCCGAACGCCAGCTGCGCCTCGGCGCGCGCCGACGGCAGCGCGGCGGCCAGTTCCGAGGAGTCGGCGACCATGCGGATGCCGCGGCCGCCGCCGCCCGAGGCGGCCTTGACCACCACCGGATAGCCGAGCCGTTCGGCGGCCCGGGCGGCCTCTTCGATGTCCTCGACCGGCCCGCCGCTCCACGGCACCACCGGCACGTCGGCCCCCTCGGCGACGCGCTTGGCAGCCACCTTGTCACCGAGCAGCCGGATCGTGGCGCTGTCCGGGCCGACGAAGATGATGCCGGCGTCCTCACAGGCCTGCGCGAACGACGCGTGCTCGGCCACGAATCCCCAGCCCACCCAGACGGCGTCGGCGCGGGCGCGGCGCAGGGCCGCCACCACCGCGGCCTCGTCCAGGTAGCGCGACCGGCGCGCGCCGTCGGACTCGTCGACGTAGGTCGCCGAGCCCAGCGGCACGGCCTCGTCGGCCTCGCGCACGAACCACGCGTCGGCGTCCGGGTCGGTGTACAGGGCGATCGTCCGGATGGGCGGTTGCCCGCCGGCCTGGTTCAGCTCGGCGACGGCCGTGAGCGCCCGCACCGCGGGCTCGCCGCGGTTGACGATCGCCAGGCGCCGGATGTCGGTGGTCATCAGTCGGTCCTCCTAACCGAGCACCGCGCGCATGGGGGCGATGACGTCGTCGGGCGGCGGGTCGGGCAGCGCCACCGTGCGGTAGCCGTCGACGCGCAGCACCAGGGCGCCGTCGCCGTCGCGCACGGCGCAGTCGAAGCCGCCCCGGCCGTCGCGGCGCACGGTCGCGGTCAGCCCGGCCGCCTCCCGCGGTGCCCCGTTCAGCCGCACCGCGCCGACGTGCAGCGGCAGCGCCAGGTGGCCGTCGGCGCCGGCCTCGAGCAGCCCGACGGTCTGGAAGCACAGCTCGACCAGCCGCGGCGCGGCCAGGACGGGCTCGGCGGCCTGCGCCGGGAGGCCGTCGGCGAACTCCGCGGCCGCGCCGTCGCCCTGCCGCCAGGCCGAGCCGACCACGCGGTAGGCCGGGCCGTGGAAGTACAGCCGGTACACCTCGTCCGGCGTGAGCGCGGGCGTCCGGTCCTCGGCCGGTGGCTCGCGGCCGTCGAGCGCGGGCGGATCGGCCGTCAGCCGGACGCGACCGGTGAAGTGCACGACGCGCTGCGGCTCGTCGGAACCCGGCAGCACGCGCTCGGCCGACAGCCGGCACTCGGCGAGCAGGTCGAGGCCGTCGGGGCGCAGCAGCGCGCTGATCGTCACGGCCCGGGGCTCGTCGCGGTAGAACTTCAGCGGCGCGCGGAAGTCGGCGTTCTCGATGGCGGCGACGTGCAGGTCGGGGGCGAGCAGCCGGGCCGCCTCGGCGAAAGCCTCCATGCCCATCACGCCGGGGAGCACCGCCGTGCCGTCGATGCGGTGGTGGTCGAGGAACGGCCGGGCGGTGGGGTCGAGCACGGTTCGGACGACGAGCCCGTCGTGGACGCCGGCGCGGACGACCTCCCCAACCATGGGGCCCTCCGGCGCGAGGGCCGCCGGGTCGACGCCGCCGGTCTCGTGAAACTCGGCGGCCATCGCGCCCAGCGCGCCCGCCACCACGACCTCGGCGTCGCGCATGCCGGTGGTCATCTCGCGGCGAATCCACGCGACGCCCGCCTCGGCGGGCAGCATCTCCACGCCGGCGGCGGCCATGATCGTCGGGATCGATCCGCGCGCGGCCATGCCGATGCTGCCCCAGGCGGTCCAGTCGATGGCCAGGGTTTTGACCTCGGGGCGGGTGCGGCGCAGGCCGCTCAGCACCTTGCACTGCAGGTCGTTGGCGGCGCTGTAGTCGGTCTGCCCGACGTTGCCGAAGCGCCCGGCCACCGAGCTGAACGCCACGACCGCGCCCAGCGGTACGCCGTCCGCGGCGCGCAGCACGTTGAACAGCCCGTCGCCCTTCACGCCCAGCACCAGGTCGAACTCGCCGGGCTCCTTGTCGGCCAGGGCGTGGCTGATCTCGATGCCGGCGGCGTGCACGAGCACGCCGATGCGCGCGCTGGTGTCGCGCACCTGGGCCATCACCTTGTCCACCGCGGCGGCGTCGGTCAGGTCGACGCTGTGGTAGTGGGCGGTGCCGCCGGCCCGCTCGACGGCCCGCATCGCGGCAAGCGCGGCGTCCAGGCGCTCGAGGCGCGCGAGCTCCCGCTTGATCAGGACCGGTGTGGGCCGCTCGCCGCGCGCGCGCATCCGGTCGGCGAGCTCGGACTCCAGGCCCTTGCGGTCGTCGGCGTAGCGGATCAGGTCCGGGTCGGCGGGGTCGGGCCCGGGCGTCAGGTCGAGCAGGTGGAAGGTGCCGCCGAACGCGGCGGCCAGGTCGGCGACGATCGCCGACACGATGCTGCCGGCGGCGCCGGTGACCACGAAAACCGGCTCCTCGCCCAATATTTCGGTCACCAGCTCGGCCGGCGGCGATTCGGGGAACGGGCGGTCGGCCAGGCCGATGCCCCAGCGCCGGCCGCCGGCGTGGCCGACCTCGACGCAGCCGGGGTCGCGCAGCGTCTCGTCGATGAGGATGTCGGCCAGCGCCGACGTCTTGCGGCTGGCCGGGAAGTCGACCGCCTTGACCAGGGCGTCGGGCCGCTCGCGCCGGTAGGCCTTGGCGAACCCGGTGACCGCGCCGCCCAGCGGGCACGTCGCGCCGGCCTCGTCGTAGCCGTGGTAGCCGCCGAGGCGGGTGGCCACGACCATGAACGGGCTCTGCGCCCACACGTGCCGCATGGCCAGATAGAGGTCGCGGACGCGATGGCGCAGCGCCTTGCGCCAGCCGGTGAGATCCATGTCCGCCAGCGGGCCCTCGTCGTCGAGCGCCGCGAGCCAGTACACGCCGTCAATCACGTTGTCCCCGAGCACCGCTGCGACGTCGTCGGCCGGGTTCAGCGTCAACACCTCGACGCCGAGGCGGGTGAGGCGACTGACCAGCGCGTGGCCGATGCCGCCGTGGTCGGGCATGACGGCCACCCGGCTGCCGGGCCCCAATTCCACGCCGGTCGGCACGCACGCGTCGAGACCGGGGCGCAGCGTGGGCACCGGCACCCGGCGGGGGATCCGGTCGGTGGCGGCGACGTCCCCGGCGATCAAAGGTGACGCGGCGGCAACGGTCGCCGCCGTGTCACCCGGCGCTTTTTTTGGGGTCGCCTCGGCGCTCGCCGGGGAATCGGCGGTCTTGTCGCGGATCCAGCCGACGACGTGGGTGAGGGTGGGGAAGTCGCGCAGTTTGAGGGTGTCGTCGCGGGCGACGCCGTAGTGCTCGCGGATGGCGGCGAAGATCTCGGCCTGTTTGACGGTGTCGACGCCCAGGTCGGCTTCCAGGTCGAGGTCGACGTCCAGCAGGTCGGTCGGGTAGCCGGTGAGCTCGGAGACGATCCCGACGACGGTGCCGGTCAGGTCGTCGCCCGACGCCGGCGCCGGTTCTTCTGCGGGAGCCGGTGTTTGGGCCGCCAGCGGGGACGACGCCGGTGCGCCGGTCTTCTCGCGGATCCAGCCGACGACGTGGGTCAGCGTCGGGAAGTCCCGCAGCTTGAGGGTGTCGTCGCGGGCGACGCCGTAGTGCTCGCGGATGGCGGCGAAGATTTCGGCTTGTTTGACGGTGTCGACGCCGAGGTCGGCCTCCAGGTCGAGGTCGACGTCCAGCAGGTCGGTCGGGTAGCCGGTCAGCTCGGAGACAATCCCGACGACGGTGCCGGTCAGGTCGTCTGCCTCGGTTGCCGGCTCCGGCGCGGATTCGGTTGACCGAGGCGGTGATTGAACGACGGGTGCCGGCGCCGGTTGAGCCGCCGGGGCCGGCGCGGGTTTCGGGGCCATGGCCAAAGGCCCGGTGTCGACCACCCGCAGCCGGTGCTGGACCACCTCCAGGGCGGCGTCGGCGCTGCCGGCCGCCGACGCGAGCCAGCGCCGCCAGGCGTCGCGGTCGACGATCCGGTACTCGTACCCCAGTTCATCGGGCAGGCGGTGGCGGCCGTCGGGCACCGGCGTCCAGCGCAGCAGCGTCATCGCGATCTGTGAGCCGAACCCGGCGCCGAGCCGCAGCGCGTACTGGACGGGGTAGGTTCCACCGGTCGACAGGTTCAGGTGCCCCAGCTCGGGGTCGGGTTCCTTGTAGTTGGGCACCGGCGGGACGATGCCGGTCTCCAGGCTCTTGATCGCGACGACGTCCTCGACGCCGGCGCCCATCGCATGGCCGGTGAAGCCCTTGGTGTTGGTGATCACCAGCGCATCGGCGTCCGGCCCGAAAACCCTGCGCAGCGCGTGGATTTCGGCGGCCGCGCTGCCGCCTCGGGCCGGCGTGTACGTCTCGTGCGAGACGAACTCGGTGCTCGCCGCGATGGCGTGCCGGTCAACGCCGCGGGCCTCGGCCTGGGTGATCAGCTTCTCCATGACGGCGCCGATGTGGTCGACGTCGAGCCGGGTGCCGTGGAAGGCGCTGTTGGCGGTCACCGTGCTCAGCACCTCGCAGATCGGTTGCAGCCCGCGTTCGGCCGCGGCCTCGGCGGACTCCACGACGAACGCCGCGGCGCCCATGCCCAGGATCATCCCGTGGCGGCGCTGGTCGAACGGCGTGGCCGCCTCCTCGACGATGTCGTCGGTGGCCGCCGCGCCGGAGGCGAGGAATCCGGACGCCAGCCAGGGCAGCAGCGCGTCGGAGCTGGCGTCGTCGGCGGACACCACGACCACCCGCCGGCAGCGCCCGGTGCGAATCCAGTCCTCGGCCACCGACACGGCCTGCGTGGTGCTGGCGCAGGCGGCGTTCACCTGTGTGTTGGGTCCGCGCGCGCCGATGATCTCGGCGAACTGCGAGTGGCCCATCGACAGGCAGCGGAAGATGAACCGCCGGTCGAATTCGAAGGGGTGCGTTTCGATTTCGTGGCGCAGTTCGTGGATGCGCCGGTCGAGCTCGGTGGCGACGCCGTCGTCACCGTTGGCCCGGGCGCGCACCGCCTCCAGCGCCGCCAGCTGCTCGCGGTTGGCCCGGTCGACGTAGTAGCGCTCGAGGTCGCGGGCGAAGTTGTCCATGCCGGGGAACGCGGAGGCGAAGATGACGCCGGTGTCGTCGCGCATCGACTCCGGCAGCGCCCACCGGTCCGGCAGCTGCGTGCCCAGGGTCGTGGTCTTGTAGTGCAGCACCAAGGGGATGCCGGCGTCGCGCAGCGCGTCGAATCCCGCCCCGATCGCGAGCCGGGTCGTCGAGTCCAGCGCGCCGTCGCGGGCCTCGTCTACGCCGAATTCGCTGACCACGTCCAGCGGCGCGGCGCGGCCCGCCAGCTTGACGACCTGGGCCTCGTTGTCGATCGCCTCGAACGTGGGATCGCCCGACGCCCGTTTCACCAGCCGGGTGATGTGCCGGTCGACCATGTCGCGCCGCAGGTGGTGGGGGATCGCGTCGATGAACTGCTGGCCGTCGAGGATCCGGGTGATGTTGTCGTCGTCGAAGACCCGCTCGACGCCGGGCAGCCCGAGCGCCGCGCCGGTGATCACCACCGATCCGGTGGCGACCGGGCGCGCGGCCCCCGAAAGCCCCGGGGCGCCGCCGGGCAGGCCGTGTTCCACAACGTCGAGGACGCGGCGACCCAGCTCGGCGTACTGCTGGTCGGTGATCTGAGCGGTCATGGCATTCCTCGGTGATTCAACGGGTTTCGGCTGCGGCGCGGCGGCGGCTGGCGGCGCGGCGTACCCCAGCCCCGCGGCATAGAGCCCGCACAGCGCCTGGTTGAACGAGGCGACGTCGCCGGTCTTCGGGTGGTTGGTGAACAGCGCCAGCACGTCCCCGGCGTCGCCCAGCACGTCCTCGACGAACCCGTGCAGCGCCTTCTTCGGGCCCACCTCGACGAACACCCGCGCGCCCGCCGCATACAGGGTGCGCAGCCCGTCGATGAACTGGACCGGCGACGCGACCTGGCGGCCGAGCAGGTCGAGCATGGTGTCGACGTCGGCGTGGGCGGGATAGAAGTCGCCCGTCACGTTGGCCACGATCGGCAGGCTGGGCGGGTGCGCGTCGAGCCGGCGCAGCACCGCCTTGAGCGGCTCGCTGACGGGCGCCACGATCGCGGTGTGGAACGCGTGGCTCACCGGGATGCGCGACGCGTTGACCCCGGCGGCGCGGAACGCCTCGACGGCCCGGTCGACGGCGTCGGTGGCGCCGCCGATGACCGCCTGGCTCGTGCTGTTGACGTTCGCGATGACGACGTAGCCGTCGGTCTCGGCGACGACGCGCTCGATTTCGGCCAGCGGGGCGAACACGGCGGCCATCGCGCCGTTGTCCTCGACCGACAGGCTCGCCATCTCCCGGCCGCGCGCGCTCACCGCCTCCAGGGCGGCCTCGAACGTCAGCGCGCCGGCGGCCACCAGGGCCCCGTACTCGCCGAGGCTGTGGCCCATCACCATGTCGGGACGCACGCCGTACGCGTCGAGCATCCGCGTCAGGGCCAGGTCGGTGGTGAGCACCGCCGGCTGGGTGATCTCGGTCTGCATCAGCTGCTGCTCGAGCCGCCGGGCGTTCGACTCGTCGGCGGTGTCGGCGAAGATGTACTCGGTCAGCGGCTTGCCCAGCAGCGGCCGCATCACTCGGTCGGCCTCGTCGAACGTCGCCGCCACGATCGGCTCCCGGCGGCGGAGCTCGGCGAGCATGTTCACGTACTGGGAGCCCTGGCCCGTGTAGAGGAACGCGACCTTGCCGGGCGCGCCGCGCCCCACGAACACCCCCTGGGCGCGCAGCACCTTCCAAAGTGCTTGACTGCCTGCGGGATTCGCGCCGCGCAGCGCCTGGGCGGCCTTGGTGGCCTTGGCCGCCAGCTCTGCGGTGTCGGCGTAGTCGATGGCCACCCGCACCGGGGCGGCGGCGGCCAGCGCCGGGTCGGGCGGCCCGGGTTCGGGTGCCCGCCCGGCGGCCGCGTCGGCGGCCAACCGCTCGAGCCGCGCGGCCACGTCGGCGTCATCGGCGCCGCCCACCACTGCCGCGCCCCGCAGCGGCGCCTTGCGGGCGGCCGCGCCCAGCGGGGCGTCGCGCCGGACGTCCGCGCCCGGGAACGATCGCGCCGCGTCCGGCGGCCGGTGCCGCCCGGGCACGTACTCCTCCAGGACGGCGTGAAAGTTGGTGCCGCCGAATCCGAAAGCGCTCACGCCGGCGCACCGCGGCCCGCCGTCGGACCCCGGCCACTCCCGCAGCTGGGTGTTGACGCGGAACGGGATCTCGTCCCAGTCGACGTTCTCGTTGGGGTGCTCGAAGTGCAGGCTCGGCGCGAGCACCTTGTCGTGCAGGCTCAGCACGGTCTTGAGCAGGCCGGCCGCGCCGGCGGCCCCCTTGAGGTGGCCGATGTTCGACTTCACCGACCCCAGCGCGATCGATCCGCTCGCGGCCCCGGCCTTCCCGAAGACGTCGGTCAGGCTGCCCAGCTCGGTGGCGTCGCCGACGCGCGTGGAGGTGCCGTGCGCCTCGACGTAGGACGCGTGCGCGGGGTCGACGCCGGCGACCTGCCACGCCCGCTCGACCGCCAGCCGCTGCCCGACGGGATTGGGCGCGGTGATGCCCTTGCCGCGCCCGTCGCTGGACCCGGCCATGCCGAGCAGCACCGCGTAGATCCGGTCGCCGTCGCGCTCGGCGTCACTCAACCGCTTGAGCACGAAAAGCGCTGCGCCCTCGCCCATCACGAAGCCGTCGGCGCCGGCGTCGAAGGGGCGGGTGCCGGTGGCCGACAGCGCGCCGATCTTGCAGAACTTGACGAAGCCGGGCGGGTCCATGTTGCGGTCGACGCCGCCCGTGACCACGGCGTCGAAGTCGCCGGCCTGCAGCCCGCGCACGGCGGACGACATGGCGGCCAGCGCCGAGGCGCAGGCGGCGTCGGCGCTGAAGTTGGGTCCGCGGAAGTTGAACAGGTTGGCCACCCGCCCGGCGATGACGTTCGCCAGTTCGCCCGGCATGGTGTCCTCGGTGATCTCCGGCAGGCTGGCGACGAAGGACGCGTGGGTTTCGGCGAGGACGGCGTCGCGGACCTCGGGGGGCAGCGCGGCGAAGGACGGCGCGGCGCTCAATTCCCTGGCAAAGGAGGGGAATTGGATGCGCAGGTTGCTGCGGTGCTGCTTGTCGCCGCCGATCGCGTTGCCGATGATGACCGCCACGCGCTCGGGATCCACCGTCCAGTCCGGCCAGCCGGCGTCGAGCAGCGCGGAACGGGTGCCGGCGACGGCCCACTGCTGACCGCCGTCCATCTGCGCGCTCACCGCCGGGGGGATCGGCAGCTTCCACGCCAGCGGCTCCCAGGCGAAGTCGCGGACCCAGCCGCCGATGCGGGAGTACGTCTTGTCCGGCGCGTGCGGGTCGGGGTCGTAGTACAGCTCGGGGTCCCACCGCTCGGGAGGCACGTCGCTGATGCTGTAGCGGCCAGATTTGATGTTGCCCCAGAATGTTTCCACATCGGGCGCGTCGGGCATGATCGCGCTGACGCCGACCACCGCGATGGGTTCCGGTGCCGAGAGGTTCATGTCACGCCTGCCTTCCGTACAGCGCGTCCGCGACCAGGTTCATGTCGGCGAGCAGTCCGGCCTGCGCGGCGCGCACCCGGTCCAGCGGCAGTGCGGCGCCCAGGTCGGCGTCCGTGCCGGCCCCCGACACCCACCGCAGGCCCTCCTCGGCGACCTTGAGCGCAGCCTCCCGGGCGAACACGCGGGCAACGGCGGCCAGCGCGGCGGGCGCGAAGCGGGTGTCGGCCTTCTCGGGCAGGGCCCCGTCGGCCGCCGCCGCGGCGCGGCGGGCGAGCGCCCCGGCGCATTCGGCGTAGGCGGTCAGTTCGCCGAGGCGAAGCAGGACGTGCTGGTTGCGGGTCAGGTGGCCCACGCGGCAGGCCTCGAGGACCGCGGCCAGGCACTCCAGGGCGAGCGCGGCGGTGGGGCCGCCGAATTCGTTTGCCACGCCGCCGAGTTCGCGCGCCCTGTCGCGGTAGTAGGCCCCGGACGTCTTGAGGTGCTGCTGCCAGCGGTCGCGGGCGATCGTCATCTCCAGGATCTCGGAGGTGCCCTCGTAGATCATGGTGATGCGCACGTCGCGCTTGATCTTCTCCACCATGTAGTCGCGGGTGTAGCCGTACCCGCCGTGCGCCTGGATCGCCGCCTCGGCCGCCGCGTTGCCGGCCTCGGTCGCCAGGTACTTGGCGATCGCCCCCTCGGTGTTGAGCGCGCCGCCCGCGCCCTCGCCGGCGTCGATGCGCGCGGCGGTCTCCTCCAGGAAGGCGCGCGCGGCCTCCAGCCGCACCGCGTGCGGCACGATCAGCTTGTGGGTGAAACCCTGCTTGCTCGCCAGCGGCGCGCCACCCTGAATGCGGTTGAGCGAGTAGGTGATCGCGCGGTCCAGTGCGCTCCACCCGCCGCCCAGGCCGAACGCGCCGACCATCACCCGGGTGTAGCCGAACACCTGCTGGGCCTGGGTCAGGCCGCGGCCCTCCTCGCGCCCGACGAGGTTCTCGGCCGGCACCACCACGTCGTCGAGGAACAGCGCCGCGGTGTTCGACAGCCGGATGCCGTGCTTGTCCTCGGGCGCCGCCGCCGAGAACCCCTCGGTGTTGCGCTCCACGACGAACCAGGACGGGCCGCCGGGCGCCAGCGCCAGCACGGAGTAGACGTCGGCGATCGAGCCGTTGCTGATCCACTGCTTGCGCCCGTTGATCCGGTAGCCCGTCACCTGCCCGTCGGTCTCCACCGGGGTGGCGGTCGTCTTCATGGCGCCCAGGTCGCTGCCCGCGTCGGGCTCGGTGGCGCCGTAGGCGAACAGGATGCCCTCCTCGGCGATGCGGCCCAGCCACTGGATGCGCTGCTCGTCGGTCGCGCCGATCAGGATCGGGTCGGAACCCAGGAACGTAGCGAAAACCGCCGTGGCAAGCCCGATGTCGATCCGGGCCAGCTTCTCGCACACCCGGTAGGAGTCGAACGCCCCGCCGCCGAGCCCGCCGTATTCCTCGGGGACGAACACGAGTTGGACGCCGAGGTCCTCGCCGCACATCGCGCGGACGGTCTCCTCGGGGCAGACGTCCTCGTGGTCGAGTTCGAGCAGGCGCTCGTCCGGTAGGGCGGCGGCGACGAACTCCTGCAGCGAGTCCAGCATCATGTCGAGGGTCTCGCGGTCGAGGCCGACGGTCGCGGTCATGTCTTCTCCTCCGATGTGGTGTGTCCGTGCCCTATCCGGCGAATCTGACGGTGCCCCCGGGGGTCAGGCGCTTGACCTGACCCCGGCACTCGACGTCGATCTCGCCGGTTCCCCGGGGGTCGACGCTGATGACCACGCCCTTGCCGCTGACCCGCAGGTGCAGGTGCAGGCCGCGGTAGTGGATCGGGATGGCCAGTTCGCCAAGCGTTTCCGGCCAGTGCGGGTCGAGGATGATGCGCCCGCCGCGGGTCTCCAGCCCGGTGAAGCAGCGCTGCATCAGGTCGACGCTGCCGGCCATCGCCGCCAGGTGGATGCCCTCGGAGGTGGTGCCGCCCTGGATGTCGGCGACGTCGGAGTTCAGCACCTCGCGGAAGAACTCGGTGGCACGGTCGCGGTTGGCCCGGGCCAGCACCCAGCTGTGCACCACGCCCGACAGCGTGGAGCCGTGCGACGTGCGGGCCAGGTAGTAGTCGACCATCCTCGGCACCTGCTCGGAGGTGAACCGGTAGCCGAGCCGGTCGAGGACCTCGCGCAGCTCGGTCGACGACATCAGGTACAGCAGCATCAGCGCGTCGGCCTGCTTGGATGCCCTGTAGCGGTTGATGTCGTCGCCCTCCGCCTCGAGGATGCGGTCCAGACGCTGGATGTTGCCGTACGTCTCCCGGTAGTGGTCCCAATCCAATTCGGCCAGTTCGCCGTATCCCTCGAACTGGCTGATCACGCCCTCGTGGAACGGCACGAACATCCGCCGGCTGACGTCGTTCCAGTGGGCGAGCTCGTCGTCGCGCAGCCGCAGCTTCTCCCGCAGGTCCAGCAGGTTCGGCAGGGGCAGCAGCTCCAGCGCGTCCAGGGCGCGCATGATGACCCAGACCGCCATCACGTTGGTGTAGGCGTTGTTGTCGATGCCGTCGTACGGCGCCTCGGGGTATCCGGAGTGGAACTCGTCGGGCCCAATGACCCCGCGGATGCTGTAGCGGCCCCGCTCAGGGTCGAAAGTCGCCCTGCTGACCCAGAATCGGGCGATCTCGCCCAGCAGCTCGGCGCCGTAGTCGATCAGGTACGCCAAGTCCCCGGTGGTCTGGTAGAACTTCCACGCGTTGTAGGCGACCGCGATCCCGATGTGGTGCGCGCGGGCGCTGGCGTCGGGATTCCACCGGCCGCTGCGCGGATTGAGGTGCAGCCGTTGGCTTTCCTCGCGGCCGTCGCTGCCCGACTGCCACGGGAACATGGCGCCGGCGTAGCCGGCCTCCCGCGCGGCGCGGCAGGCCTCCGGCAGCCGCCGGTGGCGGTAGAGCAGCAGCGACCGGGTGATCATCGGGAAGCGCAGGTTCAACACCGGGAAGATGAACAGCTCGTCCCAGAAGATGTGGCCGCGGTAGGCCTCGCCGTGCAGGCCGCGCGCCGGCACCCCGACGTCGAGGTCGGCGCAATTGGGCGACACCGTCTGCAGCAGGTGCAGCATGTGCAGCCGCAGCACGCGCAGTTCGTCGGTGAATTGGTCGAATTCGATCGACGAGCGCTCCCACAGGTGGCTCCAGGTGGTCAGGTGCCGGTCCAGGACCTCGTCGAACGGGCCGAGCCCGGCCAGCCAGCGCTGGGCCGCGTCGGCCGGCTGGGAGGTCGCGACGTCGCGGCCCGTGAACAGGGTGACCATCTTCTCGACGGCCAATTTCTCACCCGCCGACAGCGTGACGTCGATGTCGTGACCGATCTCCGCGCCGTCCTCGACCAGCCGGTACGTGGCGTCGGCGCCCGGGGGGAAGTGGGTACCGTTGCGCCACAAAGTGGTTCGTGCGGCCAGGGCGATCGGGATCCGCGACTGGTTCGTCTGGACCTCCAGAAGCACCGAGTCGTCGGCGATCTCGCGCTTTGCGAGCAGATCCAGGTGCCGGTCGGACAGGTCGCGGTAGCGTTCGACCAAACAGTTGCGCACGTTGCCGTCCAGCGTCGAGCGCACCGTGAGCGTGCCCGACCAGTCCTCGGCCCGGATCGTCGTGGCCAGCCCGGCCACGTGGGGGGCGTGCATGGCGACGAAACGCCGTTGTGTCAGCGTGGTGGTCCGCCCGGCGCCGTCGCGGAAGCGCACGTCCCGGGTGAGCACCGCGCCCCTGGTCTCCAGGGTCTGCCGGTAGGACAGCACGGTGACGTCGTCGATGTCGAACCAGTCGCCGCAGTCGACGCGGAAGGTGAGGGGCAGCCAGTTGGGAAGGTTGACCAGGCTCTCGTTGTCGATGGTGACACCCGAGACGGTGTCGAACAGGCGGTTGTACACCCCGGCCGCGTACGTGCCCGGATAGTGCACCTGCCCCGCCTTGGATTCCGGCGCGGCTCCCCGGGTGGCGAAGTAACCGTTGCCCACGGTGCACAGCGCCTCGCGCAGCTTCTCGGTGGCCGGGTCGTATCCGTCGAAGCCGAATTTCCAGGCCTCGGTTGACGTCTGGTGCGTGTAGGCCAGCCACCGCGAGCCCATCTCGAGCACCTCGCCCACCTCGTCGGGACCGTCGAGGACGAACCGCGCGGCCGTCCGTCGGTCGCCGTCGGTGTTGTGGCGCACGGCGATTCCGACGCCGCCGAGTTGCACCGCGTCGAACGCGTCCTCGTCGACGAGGTCGCCGCCGATGTAGATCGGGATCAGCGACCGCGGCTTGTCCACGTGGGAGCGGATCCACGCCAGCCTGGTGCCCTCGTCCCACGCGACGTTCGGCCGCAACTCGACCAGGCCGTGACCGGGACAGATCTGCAGCTTGTTCTTCTTGCCGATCCGGTGGGTCGTCGCGACGATGTCGTCGATGTGCTCGGCGGCCGCCGCGGGATAGTGGACCGCGACGGCGAAGCGCTTGTGTATCAACTGCATTCCGGGAATGCCGGACAGGATGTCGCGCAGCTTCTCCGCGGCGTCGGCCAGGACGGGGACCGCAGCCGCCGCGCCGTCGTGTTCGTGGTGGGTACCGTCCGGTCCGAGCAGTTCGAACCCGTGGTTGCCCGCGTACCAGACCTCGGGTATCCCCACCCGGTCGCGGATGTCGGCGACGTCGCGGCCGCTGATGACGACGACGGGGGACAACGCGGCGAGGTTCCCCAGCGCCTGGGCGGCCTTCTGGATGCGCGCGTCCGCGCCCGGGTCCGCGACCGCCTGGGGCAGCACGACGTCGTAGTTGAGGAAGAGCACCGATTCGCGGCCGATGGCGATCCCGGCAAGCTGCCCGTACGCTTCCAGCGCGTTCGGGATCTCGGAGATCCGCTTGTCCCCGGTGCGCACCGCGATGTCGGCCAGATCGTTGACCACGACGTCGGCGTCGGCCTCGGGCCGTGCGTCGGATCCCTCGACGCCGACGACGAGGGCGAATCCCGCGTCCCGCCCCGCGGCGAGCCCCGCCTGGTTGTCGCCCACGACCACCGCGCGGTGGGCCCGCACGCCGAGGGCGTTCGCCGCCGCCCGGACGTCCGGGGCGTCCCGCAGGACGACCAGTCCCGCGTCGGCGCCGGCCGGCCCGTCACCTTGCGCGTCGCGCCCGGCCGCCTCGATGAAGACGTCGAGCAGGCCGTCACCCATCCCGTCGGCGCTCCAAAGATGATGGCCCTCGGCCAAAGGCGCGTGGGCGGCCGCGGCGACACCGGCCTCGGCCAGTTTGCGGGTCAGCGTGACCATGGCCGCGAGCAGCGGGACGTCGCGGTCCAGCAGCTCGGCGTACAGCCGCCGCTGGCGGTTCGCCAGACCGCATATCGTGTCGTCGCCGGCGTCCGATGCCGCGCCGAAGGGCAGGGTGATGCCCCGCGACGTCAGAAAGGCGGCGACGCCGTCGGGTCCGGGTTTGCCATTCAGGTGCCGGTCGTAGTCGGCGTCGGTGAACAGGGAGTGGTCCTCTCCCCGAAAAGTCGGCCTGAGCACCATGTAGTCGTTGAAAAGCGAAGCCCAGGACTGCCGTTGGATGGACGCGGCGTCCCTGAGCACCCCGTAGAGGTCGAAGATCACCGCGTCGTAGTAGCGCGGGTCGATGACAACCGGTGGGTTCAATTCACAACTCCCTGGACCGTTTCCCCGTGACCCCCGCCGGCATCGTTGGCCTGGGACTCATTGCAGCTGCGCCGCCTCCTTTTCCAGTTCGAGAATCTGGCGGGTGGTCTTCACCACCACGTCGGGGTTCAGGCTGATCGAGTCGATGCCGGTGCGCACGAGGAACTCGGCCATGTCGGGGTAGTCCGAGGGCGCCTGACCGCAGAGCCCGGAGTGAATCCCGTTGCGGCGGCAGCCCTCGACCGCCAGCCGGATCATCTCCTTGACCCCGGGGTCGCGTTCGTCGTAGTCGAAGGCCACGATCTCGCTGTCCCGGTCGACGCCCAGGGTGAGCTGGGTCAGGTCGTTGGAGCCGATGGAGAACCCGTCGAAACGCTTGGCGAACTCGTCGATGAGGATGACGTTGTTGGGGATCTCGCACATCGCGTACACCTTGAGGCCGTTCTCGCCGCGGCGCAGGCCGTGCTTGGCCATCTCCGCCAGGACCAGGTCCGCCTCGGCCACCCGGCGCACGAACGGCAGCATGAGCACGACGTTGGTCAGCCCCATCTCTTCGCGCACCCGCTTCATCGCCCGGCACTCGAGCGCGAAGCCCTCGGCGTAGGCCGGGTGCGCGTAGCGGGAGGCGCCGCGGAACCCGATCATCGGGTTGCTCTCGGCCGCCTCGAAACCGCTGCCGCCCACCAGGCTGGCGTATTCGTTGGTCTTGAAGTCGGACATCCGGACCACCACCGGCTTGGGCCAGAAGGCGGCGGCGATCGTGCCGATTCCCTCCGACAGGCGCTCGACGAAGAACTCGGCGCCGTCCGAGTACGCGTAGGTGAGCCGTTCGATGATCCGCCGGGCCTCGGGGTCCGCCACCTTCTCCGGGTTCAGCAGGGCGAGCGGGTGCACCCGGATGTATTCGTTGATGATGAACTCCATCCGGGCAAGTCCCACACCGTCGTTCGGAAGGAACGACGTCTTGAACGCCAGGTCCGGGTTGCCGAGGTTCACCATGATCTCCGTGCGGGGGCGCTCGAGGTCGGACACCTCCGTTTCCTCGACGTGGAAGCCCACCTCGCCGCGGTAAACGCGGCCGGTGTCGCCCTCCACGCACGAGACCGTGACGAGGGTGCCGTCCGGCACGCTGGTGGTCGCATCACCCGCGCCGACGACCGCGGGGATGCCCAGTTCGCGGGCGATGATCGCCGCGTGGCAGGTGCGCCCGCCGCGGTTGGTGACGATCGCGGCCGCGGTCTTCATGACCGGCTCCCAGTCCGGTGTGGTGGTGTCGGCCACCAGGACCTGGCCGGGCTGGAAGTCCGACAGGCGCTCGAGGTGGTCGATCTTGTTGGCCACGCCCGAGGCGATCCGCTCGCCGACCGACCGCCCCTCGGTGAGCACCTCGCCCCTGCCCTCCAGCACGTAGGTCTGCAGCTTTGTCGAACTGCGCTGCGAGGCAACGGTCTCCGGACGAGCCTGCACGATGTAGAGCTTTCCGTCGAGTCCGTCCTTGGCCCACTCGATGTCCATCGGCCGGCCGTAGTGCCGCTCGATGGCGCAGGCGTAGCCGGCCAGCTCGAGGACGTCGGTGTCGTTGACGCAGAAGCGGGCGCGGTCCGCCTTGGGGGTCGGGATGTTGCGGGTCGTGTCTTTCGTCCCGCCCTCGACGAAGACCATCTTGATGGCCTTGTCGCCGACCAGGCGGCGCAGCACGGCGCGGTGGCCGGCCAGGTAGGTCGGCTTGTGGACGTAGAACTCGTCGGGGTCGACGGCGCCCTGCACGACGTTCTCGCCGAGCCCGTAGGCGCCCGTCACGAAAACGACGTCGCCGAAGCCGGATTCGGTGTCGATGGTGAACATCACCCCCGAGGAGGCGAGGTCGGAGCGCACCATCTTCATCACGCCGATCGACAGCGACACCTTGAAGTGGTCGAAGCCCTGGTCGATGCGGTAGTGGATGGCCCGGTCGGTGAACAGGCTGGCGAAGCAGCGGCGGCAGGCGTCGAGCAGGCTCTCGACGCCGGTGATGTTGAGGAAGGTTTCCTGCTGGCCGGCGAAACTGGCGGTCGGCAGGTCCTCGGCCGTCGCGGAGCTGCGCACGGCGAGGCTGACGTCTTCGCCGTACTCGTCCTGGAGCTTGCGGTAGGCGGCCGTGATCTCGGTGGCCAGGTCGTCGGGAAGGCCTGCGCCGTAGACGATTTCGCGGGCGCGTTTGCCTTTGCGCGCCAGCGCGGCGACGTCGTCGGGGTCGAGGTCGTCGAGCTCGGCGTGCAGGGCGTCCCAGGCCCCGGTCCGGTCCAGCATGTGCCGGTAGGCCTGCGCCGTGGTGGCGAACCCGTGCGGGACGCGCACGCCCTCGCCGGACAGCTTCTGGTACATCTCGCCGAGCGAGGCGTTCTTCCCGCCCACCAGCGGCACGTCGGCGATGCCGATCTCTTCGAAGAAGCGGATGTAGGTCAAGTCGCTCATGGTGTGTTCCTCCATCGTTTCAAGGTCTTTTCAGGTCTGTTCAGTAGGTTTCGTAGATGCCGCTGTTGGCCTTTCGCATCGCCCAGACGTAGTCCGCGCGTTCCCGGGCCGCCGAGTCCGGGACCCCGGGGGCCGCGAGCAGCCCCCGCACCTCGCCGAGGTGCCGGAAACCCTTGCGGCGCATCCAGTCGCCCAAGTCGCGCAGCAGCACGGCCGCGTACTCGGGGCCGTGGCGCAGCAGTGCCGAGGCCGTCTGGACGACATCCGCCCCGGCGAGCAGGTACTTGGCCACGTCGCTCGCCGTCTCGACTCCGGTGCTGGCTGCCAGCGATGCGCGTACCCGTCTGTGCAGCAAAGAGATCCAGGTCAGCGGCAGGCGCGTGTCGGCGGGTGTGGAGAGCGCGACGGTACGCACCGTGCCGAGCGTCTCGGGATCGATGTCGGGCTGCAGGAAGCGGTTGAACAACACCAGGCCGTCGGCGCCCGCGGCGTCCAGCCGGTGCGCCATCTCGGCGGTCGAGCTGAAGTAGGGGAGCAGCTTGACCGCGACCGGGATGCTGGCCGCGTCTTTGACTTCCGCCAGCACGTCGAGGTGCCGCTCCTCCACGGCACGGCCCGCGACGGTGGCGGCGGCCGAATCGCCGGGTAGGTAGTAGACGTTCAGCTCGATCGCCGCCGCGCCGGCGTCCTGCATCCGGCGGGCGTAGTGCGCCCAGCTGCCGGGCGCCGACGCGTTGACGCTGCCGATGACGGGAATGTCGACCGCGGCGACCGCGCGCTCGAGGAGGCGCAGGTACCGCACCGCGCCACCGCCGTTCTCGATCGTCGCCGGGAAGTACGTGAGCGACTCGGCGAAGCTGTCGCTGCCCTGCGCGGCCATCCGCTGGTTGAGGGCGGCCTCCCGGCGCAGCTGCTCCTCGAACAGCGAATACAGCACCACCGCACCGACACCCGCACGGGCCAGCCGCCGCACGCCGTCGACCGAGCGGCTGAGCGGTGACGCCGACGCCAATAAGGGTGTGTGCAGCCTCATCCCGAGGTAGTCGGTGGACAGGTCCATCAGCCCTCCCTTCGCGGCGTCGAAGGGGATCCCGCGTCGGCGGGAAATTCGTGCGGGGCGCGGGAGGCCATGTCCTCGTAGACCTTCCAGCGCTGGTCGACCGACTCCTGCGCCAGCGCCAGCAGGCGGTCGGCCTCGTCGGGGTCGGAGTCGGTGAGGCTGCGGTAGCGCAGTTCGCTGTTGCGGTAGTCGGCGAGCGGGAGCCGCGGCCGGTGCGAGTCCAGCAGGAACGGCGGGTTGCCGCTGGCGCGCAGCACCGGGTCGTAGCGGATCAACGGCCAATGCCCGCTGTCCACCGCGCGGTGCTGCTGGTCGAGGCCGTGGCGCATCTCGAGGCCGTGCGCGATGCAGTGGCTGTAGGCGATGATCAGCGACGGGCCCTCGTAGGCCTCGGCCTCCCGGAACGCCAGCAGCGTCTGCTGCGGATCGGCGCCCATCGCGACCCGCGCGACGTAGACGTTGCCATACGAGATGGCCTGCAGCGCCAGGTCTTTCCGGGGCACCGTCTTGCCCCCGGCGGCGAACTTGGCCACCGCGCCCAGCGGGGTGCTCTTCGACATCTGCCCGCCGGTGTTGGAATACACCTCCGTGTCGAGCACCAGCACGTTGACGTTGTTGCCGCTGGCCAGCACGTGGTCGAGGCCGCCGGCGCCGATGTCGTAGGCCCAGCCGTCGCCACCGACGATCCACACGCTGCGGCGCACCAGATGGTCGATGACGCTGCGCAACTCGTCGGCGGTCGCCGGGTCCAGCCGGTCGAGCCGGCCACGCAGTTCGGCCACCCGCAGCCGTTGCTCGTGCAGTTCGGACTCGCGCCGCTGCGGGGCGTCCAGGATGGCGTCGACGAGGTCCGCGCCCAGGGCATCGCGCGCTTCGGCGAGCCGCCGGCGGGCCTGCCCGAGATGGGCGTCGGCGGCCAGCCGCAGGCCCAGCCCGAATTCCGCGTTGTCCTCGAACAGCGAATTCGACCAGGCCGGACCGCGCCCCTCGGCGTTGACCGTCCACGGCGTGGTGGGCAGGTTGCCGCCGTAGATGGACGAGCAGCCTGTCGCGTTGGCGATCACCACGCGGTCGCCGAAGAGTTGCGACAACAGCTTGAGGTACGGCGTCTCCCCGCACCCCGCGCATGCGCCGGGGAACTCGAACAGCGGCTGCAGGAACTGTGTGCCACGGACGGTGCCGAAGTCGACCATCGAGCGGTCGGGCGGCGGCAGGGTTTCGAAGAACGCGATGTTCTCGCGCGCGGCGGCGACCAGCGGCTCGCGCGGCGCCAGGTTGATGGCCTTTCGCACCGGCGTGCCGGGCAGCACGGCCGGGCACGCCTCGACGCACAGGTCGCAGCCCGTGCAGTCCTCGGCGTACACCTGCAGGGTGTAGCGGGTGTCGGGCAGGCCGACCGCGTTCAGCGGCGCGGAGGGGAACGTCGCGGGCGCGTCGCCGAGCCGGTCGGTGTCGTAGAAGGTGGTGCGAATGACGCTGTGCGGGCACACGAATGCGCAGTTGCCGCACTGGATGCAGGTGTCGGGGTCCCACACCGCGACGAGGTCGGAGATGTTGCGCTTCTCGTAGGCGGCCGTGCCGGTGGGGTAGGTGCCGTCGACGGGGAGCGCGCTGACCGGCAGCGCGTCGCCGCGCCCCGCGATCATCTCGCCGGTGACGCTGCGCACGAAGTCGGGGGCGTCGGCCGGCACGGGCGGGTCCAGGAGCCGGGTGGAAGTCGCCGCCTCGGGCACCGCCACCCGGTGCAGTCCGGCGAGCGCGCGGTCGACCGCCTCGACGTCGCGGGCAACCACGTCCGCGCCCTGCCCCGCATAGGTTTTGGCGATGCTGTCCTTGATCTTCGCGACGGCCTTGTCGACGGGCAGCACGCCGGCGATCGCGAAGAAACAGGTCTGCAGGACGATGTTGATGCGCCCGGCCAGTCCGACCTCGCGCGCGATCTTTCCGGCGTCCACCACGTACAGCCGGATCTGCTTGTCGATGATCTGCTTCTGCACCGCGCCGGGCAGCCGGTCCCACACCCGCTCGGGCGGGCGGGAGCTGTTGAGCAACAGCGCGGCGCCGGGGGCGGCGCGGCTCAGGACGTCGACCTTGTCGAGGAAGCGTTGATGGTGGCAGCCGACGAAGGACGCCTGCTGCACCAGGTACGGCGCGCGGATCGGTGCCGGCCCAAACCTCAGGTGCGAAACCGTCTGCGAACCCGACTTTTTCGAGTCGTAGACGAAATAGCCCTGCGCGTAGACGTTCTCCTCGCCGCCGAGGATCTTGATGGTGTTCTTGTTGGCGCCGACGGTGCCGTCCGAGCCCATGCCGAAGAACACCGCGCTGGTGACGCCGGGTTGTTCGAGGTCGAAGCCGGCGTCCCAGCCGATGCTCGAGGCGCTCACGTCGTCGTCGATGCCCACGGTGAACCGGTCGCGCGGCCGCTCGCGGGCCAGCTCGGCGAACACCCCGGCGACCATGGCCGGCGTGAATTCCTTGGAGGACAACCCGTAACGGCCCCCGACCACCGTCGGCAGCTGCGACCGTTCGCCGTCGCGGCAGGCGCCGGCCAGCGCCGCGACGACGTCGAGATACAGCGGCTCGCCCTGCGACCCGGGTTCCTTGGTGCGGTCCAGCACCCCGACGACGCGGACGGTCGGCGGCAGCGCGGCGAGCAGCGCCCGGGTGGGGAAGGGCCGGTACAGCCGAACCTGGATGACCCCGACCCGTTCGCCGCGCGCGGCCAGCGCCGTCACCGTCTCGGCCGCGGTCTGCCCGCCCGATCCCATCAGGACGACGGCCCGCTCGGCCTCGGGATGCCCCGCGTACTCGACGATGTGCATTCCCCGCCCGGTGCGCCGGCCGAGCTCGTCCATCAGGCCCTCGACCACCTCGGGCACCCGCGCGTAGAACGGGTTGACCGTCTCGCGGGCCTGGAAGTAGGTGTCGGGGTTCTGCGCGGTGCCGCGGATGAACGGCCGCTCCGGGGACAGCCCGCGGGCCCGGTGCGCCAGCACCACCTCCTCGGGGACCAGGGCCCGCAGGTCGTCGTCGCTAAGCGATTCGATCGTGTTGAGCTCGTGGGAGGTGCGGAAGCCGTCGAAGAAGTGCACGAACGGCACCCGGGTGCGCAGCGTGGCCGCCTGGGCGACCAGGGCCAGGTCGTGGGCCTCCTGCACCGACGCCGACGCCAGCAGCGCGAAGCCGGTCTGCCGCACCGCCATCACGTCCTGGTGGTCGCCGAAGATTGAAAGCCCCTGGGCCGCAATCGATCGCGCCGCGACGTGGATCACCGCCGAGGTCAGTTCGCCGGCGATCTTGTACATGTTGGGGATCATCAGCAGCAGGCCCTGCGACGAGGTGAACGTCGTCGCCAGCGCCCCGCCCTGCAGGGCGCCGTGCAGCGCGCCCGCCGCGCCGCCCTCGCTTTGCATCTCGATCACCGACGGCACCGTGCCCCAGACGTTGGCGCGGTGCCGGTTCGACCAGTCGTCGGCCAGCTCGGCCATGGGCGACGAGGGCGTGATCGGGTAGATGCAGCACACCTCGTTGAGGCGGTAGGCGACCGACGCCGCCGCCTGGTTGCCGTCGACGGTGGTGCGTGTCATCGCGCCTCTAGAACCGTCTCGGGGACCATGTCGATCGCGTGCACCGGGCACTGCTCGTAGCAGGTGCCGCACCCGGTGCAGCGGTCGTAGTCGAAGCGGTAGCGGTGGCCGGGGCCGAGCTTGATCACCGCGTCCTCCGGGCAGGCGCCCAGGCAGCCGTCGCACTCGAAGCAGTTGCCGCACGAGAGGCACCGGCCGGCCTCGAACGCCGCCGCCTCGGCGGACAGTCCGCCGACCACCTCGTCGAAACCGCTGATCCGTTGGGCCGCAGGGAGTTCGGGTTCCGACCGGCGCGACGCGTCGCCGAAGTACCACGGATGCAGCAGGTCGAACCCGGCGGTCGGGTGCTTCGGCGGGCGCATCCCGTCCCCGCCGCGCAGCCACGCGTCGATGTGGTGGGCCGCCTTCTTGCCGTGGCCGACGGCGACCGTGACGGTGCGTTCGCAGGGCACCATGTCGCCGCCGGCGAACACGCCCGGGCAGCCGGTCATCAGCGACGGCGACACCCGGACCGAACCGTCGCGGTCGAACTCGACGCCGGGCAGGCTGCGCATGAACGCCGACTCGGTCTCCTGGCCCAGCGCCATGATCACGGTGTCGGCCGCGAGCGTCTCGAATTGCCCGGTGGGCGTGGGACGCCCCGACTCGTCGAGCCGCATGAGCTCGACCCGCAGCTCCGGGCCGTCGAAGGCCGTGATCGTTCGCAGCCAGTTGATCCGCACGCCCTCGCGCTCGGCCTCGGCGACCTCGTGTTCATGGGCCGGCATCTGCGCGGCGGTGCGGCGGTAGATGATGACGGCGTCCTCGGCGCCCAGCCGGCGCGCGACCCGGGCGGCGTCCACCGCGGTGTCGCCGCCGCCGTAGACGGCGACGCGGCGGCCCACCTCCGGGGTGTCGCCCGAGGCGACGGCGCGCAGGAAGGTGACGGCGTCGAGCAACGAGCTTGCGTCGGCGGCGGGGATGTCCACCCGCTTGGCGAGGTGGGCGCCGACGGCGACGAACACCGCGTCGAACCCCCCGGCGTCGCGTTCGGCGGCCAGGTTGTCGACCCGGTGCCCGCAGGTGAATTGCACGCCCAGCGCCGCGATGCGGTCGATCTCGGCGTCGAGCACGTCGCGCGGCAGCCGGTATTGGGGGATGCCGTAACGCATCATCCCGCCGGGCTGCGCGCCCGAGTCACGAACCTCCACCCGGTGACCGAGCCGGGCCAGGTGATAGGCGGCCGACAGCCCGCTGGGCCCCGCCCCGATCACCAGCACCCGCTTGCCCGTCGCCGGCGCGGGCGGCGCGAATCCCCAGCCGCGGGCGCGGGCGGTGTCGCCGAGCAGCCGCTCCACCGCATGGATCGACACCGAGGAGTCCAGACGTGCCCTGTTGCAGACGGATTCGCACGGGTGGTAGCAGACGCGGCCGTGGATCGCGGCGAAGGGGTTGTCGGCGGTCAGCTGCCGCCAGGCCTCCTCCAGGCGTCCCGCCCGCGCGTGCGCCAGCCACGCCTGGATGTTCTCGCCCGCCGGGCATCCCGCGTTGCACGGCGGCAGCAGGTCGACGTACACCGGCCGGCGTTCGCGGACCGGGCCGGTGCGCGGCCGGTCGTGCAGCAGGTCTGGCAGCGCGGTGAGGTCGGCGTGTGCGACGGCGGCGAAAGCGTCTGCCTCGCCGTCGAATTGATCGCCCGTCACCCCGCACACGATATGACCGGGCGCGCGGCCGCACAGCCGCCGTTTGGCCTCAGAACATGAGGACTTACGACCCTGCCGTCAGGGGCACTCCGGCGCGGACAGTAGCGGGATGGAGCAACTGACCGCACTGGATGCCGGCTTCCTGGAGGTGGAGGATTCCGACCCGCACGTGAGCCTGGCGGTCGGCGGCGTGTCGATTGTCGAGGGCCCGGCGCCCGCCTTCGACGAGTTCGTCGCCGCCTTCGCCGAACGCGTCGCGTCCATGCCGCGGTGCAGCCAGGTGCTGCGGACGCATCCGCTCGATCTGCGCCCGCCCGAATGGGTCGACGACCCGCACTTCGACCTGAGGCGCCACTTGCACCACGTCGCCGTGCCGCAGCCCGGCGGTGACGCCGAGCTGTTCGAGATGGTCGCGACGATGATGGAGCGCCGGCTCGATCGCAAGCGCCCGCTCTGGGACTGCTGGATGATCGAGGGCCTCAGCGACAACCGGTGGGCCGTGCTGACCAAGGTCCACCACTGCATCGCCGACGGGATCGCGACCGCGCAGATGCTGGCGAGATTTAGCGACGGGGGAGCCGACGAAGACGGAAGCGGCTCCTTCGCCACCAAGATCCACGGCAGCAAGCAGCCGGCCAGCCGCGGCGTGAGCCTGCCGGCGAAGGGGCCGGGGCTCAACCCGCTGAAGGCACTGACCTGGATCGGCGCGGCGGCGCGGGGCGCGCTGGGGGTGGCGACCGCCGCCGAGCACGCGGCGCTGGGCATGGCCGAGCTGACGGCGAGCCTGCTGCATCCGGCGCCGTCGTCGTCGCTCAACGGGCCGGTCACCTCCATGCGGCGCTACAGCGCCGCCCGCGTGCGGCTGTCGGACCTGAAGAAGGTCAGCCGCGCGTTCGGTGTGACGCTCAATGACGTTGCGCTGGCGGCCATTACCTCCAGCTACCGCCAGATGTTGCTGGACCGTGGCGAGCGGCCGAGCCGCAACTCGCTCCGCACGCTGGTTCCTGTGTCGGTGCGCGCGGCCAACCAGTTCGGTATGACCGACAACCAGGTCTCGGCGATGCTGCCGCTGCTGCCGGTCGACGAGGGCGACCCGGTCGAGCAGTTGCACCTTGTGCACGACCGGCTCGCCCGGGCCAAGGCCAGCGGCCAGAGCGAAGGCGGCAACGCGGCGCAGTCGGCGGCGAGGGCCGCCCCGTTTGCGTTGTCCGCGTGGGCCATTCGGCTACTGTCCCGGTTGCCGCAGCGGGCGGTCGTCGCGCTGGCCACCAACGTGCCCGGCCCGCGGGGCCACCAGACGCTGATGGGCCGCCGGGTGCTCGAGATCCTGCCCATCCCCCCGATCGCGCTGCAGGTGCGCACGGGCATCGCGATGGTCAGCTACGCCGACACGTTCGTCTTCGGCATCACGGCCGACTACGACACCGCGCCGGACATCGACGCGCTGGCCGCGGGGATCGAGCGCGGGGTCGCCCAACTCGTCGAGGCGGCCCGCACGCGGCGGCGCAAGCCCGCCCGGGGGCGCGCCACACCCAAGGGCGCCTGAGCGCGCGCCGTCATTCGTCGTCGGCGCGGCGCACGCGCCGATGCGCGGTCAGCAGCAGGTGATCGAACTCCGATCGCGAGTCGAGCCCTACCCCGCGGTTGCGAAAGTCCTCGGCGATCTGCTCGGCAAGCGGCCGTAGCTTGATGTTCGCTTCCTGCGACAGCCAGCGCAGCAGGTCGAACGCGGCGCCTTCGTCGATGCCGTAAACCAGCATCAGCATGCCCTTGGCCTGCTCGATGCCGGCGCGGTTCTCGCTGATCTTGGCCAGCCGGTCGGTGACCATCTGTTCCTGGTCGTGCCGCGCCCGCGCCTCCGGCTGGGTGACATCGATGTAGAAGCCGTGCGTCCCGACGACCTCGCCGTCGTCGTCGAGGAGCCGGTCGCCCACGACCACTACGTCGCGCACCGTCCCGTGCGTGTCGACGATCCGGTGGCGGGTGCTGAACGCCTCGCGGGTGTTGAGAATCTGGTCGATGGTGGCCGCAACCTGCCCGCGGTCGTCGGGGTGCTTGTGGGAGAGCACCAGCTCGGTGGTCGGCGTTACGGTGCCCGGCGCGTACCCGTGCATGAGCTGCACCTGTTCCGACCACTCCCAGCGCTGGTCGGGGAAGTGGAACCGGAACCAGCCGGCGGGCCGCCCGACACCGCCGGCGAGGGCCGTCTCCACGTCGGCCGTTTGGCCGTTGAGATGCCAATCCATCGCGCACCCTTGACCTTTCGAGAGGGTTCGAGCCGGCATCCCGGCATCCCGGCATCCCGGCATGCGGCTCAGGGCGGCGGCCGCGACGGGTAGGCCCGCCGGCTGCGGTCGCCGCCCTGCGTCCGGTCAGGCGTTGATGACCTCGTGCTGCGGGTCCTTGATGACCTTGTGCCCGTTGCCGCGCGCGACGGAGATCTTGCGCGGCTTGGCCTTCTCGGCCACCGGGATGTGCAGCCTGAGCACGCCCTCGCTGTAAGACGCCTCGATCCGTTCGGTGTCGAGGTTCTCGCCGAGCACGAGCTGGCGGCTGAACACGCCGCGCGGCCGCTCGGTGGCCAGCATCTCGCGGTTGGGGTCGACGGCCGGCCGCTCGGCGCGGACCGTGACCACGTTGCGCTCGATGTCGATGTCCAGCGTGTCGGCGTTGATGCCGGGCAGGTCGAATTCGACGACGAAGTTCTCGCCCTCCCGCCAGGCGTCCATCGGCATCACGGCGGGCCGCGCGGCGGTGCCGAGGACCTGGTTGGCGAAGCGGTCTAGATCACGGAACGGGTCGGATCGCATCAGCATGGCAGTCACCTCTCACTCCAATCTTTCGTGGTGGGATCGGCTATTTCCTATGTCTAATGACACAGATTTTATATAGCACTGTCGACACGCCGGTGCAAGTGTGATAAATAGATTTTCTACATCGGGGATCTAAGGAGGGGTGCGATGGCCGGCGCCGGCGTCGACGGCGGCGCCCCACCGCGCGATCACGGGGTGTACGGCATCTCGGTGGCGGCCGAGCTGTCCGGCATCGCGGTTCAGTCCCTGCGCCTCTATGAGCGGCATGGCTTGGTCACGCCCGCCCGCAGCGAAGGCGGGACGAGGCGATACAGCGCCGACGACCTGGCGCGGCTGCGGCGCATCAGCGAGCTTGTCGAATCCGGCGTGAACCTCGCCGGGATTGCGCGGATTCTCGAGCTCGAGGACCACAACGCCACCCTGTCCGCCGCCAACACCGACCTGCGCTCCACCAACCGCACCCTGCGCAAGGCGGTCAAGACGGCGCGGGCGGCGGGGGAGCCGGACGGCCGCCCCGCCGACTACATCGCCGTCGACGGCGACGCCTCCTGACCGGCGGCCAATCCGGCGTTGCGGGGTTGCCGACGCCGACACCGGGTATTCAGCGTGCTGAACCCCCTTACCGCGCCGGAGTGCGCGTTGACGACCTTGGAGGAATCTGCGAATGGGAGATCTCACGGACGCCGAGGCCCCCGTCGGCCAAGTCATAGACGGCGCCCGGCGGGAAGCCGACGCATATCGGGGGGACAGCCCGCAGCCGCTGGCGGGCTACGCGACGGTGCTGGTGGTCTACACCACCGTGGTGGCCGTCGCCACGCTCGTCGCGATGGTGACGGGGCGCCGGCTGCCCGCGCGGTGGCCGCTGCAGGACCTGATCACCGTCACCCTCGGGACGCACAAGCTCTCGCGCACCATCACCAAGGACGCGGTGACGAGCCCGCTGCGGGCGCCATTCACCCGCTTCAAGGGCGCCGGCGGCCCGGCGGAGGTCATGGAGGAGGTGCGCGGCGAGAGCCCGCTGCGTCACAGCCTGGGCGAGCTGTTGACCTGTCCGTTCTGCCTCGACATGTGGGTGGCGACCGGCTTCGCCATCGGCCTGGTCTTCGCCCCGCGCTACACCCGCCTCATCGCCGGAGTGTTCACCGTGCTCACCGGTGCGGACTTCCTCCAGCTCGTCTACGCCATGGCGCAGCAGTCGGCCGAGGGCTGACCTTTCTCGGTGACGTGTACGCCGCGACACCTAACCCCTTGAGCCCAAGCCGCAATCGGACGCAGTCATTTACGTCTCGCGGCCCGCCGCGATGTGACAGCGGTCGCTCAGCCCGTCTTCGGCATCGGGATGCCCTCGCTGGCCGCGAATTGCGCGTCCGCCTCGGAGGCCAACCCGATGGAGACCACCGAACGCTCGAACAACAGGTCGGTGAGGTAGGCCAACGACAGCGCCCACCGGTTGACCGCCCGTGGCACCGCATACAGATGGTAGGACCGGGTCACGAACTTGGCCGGCAGCCCGGACAGATGCATACCCATCGGGTTGGCGACCGCATGCCACGGTCCCAGGTCGACGACCAGGCCCAGGTTGCGGTGCTTGTACTGCTTGGGCGTGCCGTGCCCGAGGCTGGCGGCGACGTTGTTGGCCAGCACCTTGGCCTGCCGGGTCGCGTGTTGGGCCGTCGGCGGCGTGATCTTTCCGGGCTCGGTCAGGTCGGGGACCGCGGCCGCCCCGCAGGCGGCGAACACCCCCGCCTGATCCGGCACCTGCAGGTCGGCCCCAACCTTGAGCCGGCCGCGCTCGGTCGGCAAACCCAGGTCCTGGATCAGCGGCGCGCCGGTCACCCCGGTCACCCATGCGACCGTGTGGGTGTCGACACGCGAATCGTCGCTCAGCACAACGTGATCCGCGTGTGCCTCCTTGAGGGTCACGCCGAGCCGCACGTCGATGCCGCGCCGCCGGAGCACCTTCTGCGCGGCGTCGCCGAGCTTCTTGCCGACCTCGGGCATCACCTGCTCGGCCAGGTCGAGCAGCAGGAAGCGGACGTCGGAGGGGTCGAAACTCATCTGCTTGGCCGCCGCGTCGGCCAGGGCGCGCAGCTGCGCCACCAATTCCGTACCCGAATACGACGCGCCCACCACGACGACGGTGCGCCGGGCCGCCGCGACCCCCGGGTCCTCCTCGATGGCGGCAAGTTCCAACTGCTCGATGAAGTGGTCGCGCAGATAGAGCGCCTCCGCCGTCGTCTTCAGGCCCCGCGCGCACGTCGCGAGCCCCGGCACGTCGAACAGCCGGGTGACCGATCCGGGGGTGAGCACCAGCCGGTCCCACGTCCGGGTGTGGCTGCGCTCCTCCGGGTCGCAGTACGTCAGCGTGCGCCGGGCGAAGTCCACGCCGTCCACGCGACCGCGCACGGCGTGCACGCCCTTGAGCGCGTTCGCCAACGGGACGGCGACGAAGCGGGCGTCGACGATCCCGCCGGCGACGTCGGGCAGCAACGGCGTGTAGAGCATGTAGTCGACCGGGGAGATGATCGTGATGTCGACGGGTTCGCGGCGCCGGCGCAGGATCTTCGCCAGCCGGCGGGCGCAGGTGAATCCGGTGAAGCCACTGCCGACGATCACAATCGAGGTCACCAAGCCGAGTGTAGGGCCGATCGAGCGGCGGGGTGGCCGAGGCGGCCGCAGCATCACCGCAGAAGAAGCCAAAACCCTTGCACGCGAGAGCTTTCCAGATCACGGCGACCGACTGGGATTCGATCGCCTTACGCGTCCCCGCATCCCCGTCGGGCCTGCCCGGTTCGGCGGCACAACGAATTTCGCCGATGATGTTCGTTGAGTGGACTGCCGATTTCGTTTTCTGCGTAGACAACTTCGCCGTGAGGACAAGACTTGATAGACGGGGTGGGACCCGAATTTCGCGTACGTTGGAAACGGAATGCTCTCGAGAACAGGGGGTGGGGCCGTGCATACCGACTACACGTCCGTCGTCTCTCAGCTCGCGGAACTGGTCGCCGGCCTGGAGCGCGAGGAGACCGCGACCGAACCCGCATTGCACACCCTCATGGACGCCGGCGTCCGCAATGTGGCCGGCTCCCAGTACGCGGGAATCACGCTCGCGGAGAGGGGCCGCGCCGTCGTCAACGTCGCCGCGACGCATCGCTATCCGAAACTGTTGGACACCATCCAGAACGACTGTGGGGAAGGGCCGTGCCTGGAGTCGGCCTGGCGGCACTGCGTCATGCACATCGACGACCTGGACGCCGACCGGCGCTGGCCGCGCTACCGACAATTCGCGCTCGAGCGGACCCCGATCCGCTCGATACTGTCCTACGAGCTGTTCGTCGACGGCCACGCCATGGCGGCGCTCAACTTCTATGCCGAGCAGCCGCGCGCGTTCGGCGACGACTCGATCCATCTGGGCGGCGTGTTCGCCGCCCACACCGCGCTGGCGTGGTCGGTGATGCGCCGCCAGGACCAGTTCCGCAGCGCGCTGGCGTCCCGCGACACCATCGGCCAGGCCAAGGGAGTGATCATGGAACGCTTCGACCTGGACGCCGTCGAAGCGTTCGACCTCCTCACCCGCCTGTCGCAGCAGTCGAACAAGAAGGTGGTCGACATCGCCCAGGCCCTGATCGAAAGCGAACACCCGCTGAAGCGCCGGCGCGACTGACGGGCCGGGCCGCTTCCCGAAACGCCCTGCCGGACTTGCCGATTCGAGCCGACGCGCGGCACGGGTTTGAAAGTCGCGAACCCGGGTATCGAATCGACCATGAAGGCCGTCACCTGGCACGGCAAGCGCGACGTACGCGTGGAGTCGGTGCCCGATCCCCGGATCGAACAACCCACCGACGCGATCATCGAGGTCACGTCGACCAACATCTGCGGATCCGACCTGCACCTCTACGAAATCCTCGGCGCCTTCATGAAGCCGGGCGACGTGCTGGGGCACGAACCGATGGGCGTCGTCCGCGAGGTCGGTGGCGAGACCGGCGACCTGCGCGTCGGGGATCGCGTCGTGATCCCCTTCCAGATCTCCTGCGGCCACTGCTGGATGTGCGACCAGAAGCTCTACACGCAGTGCGAGACGACCCAGGTGCGCGACCAGGGCATGGGCGCGGCGCTCTTCGGCTATTCCGAGCTCTACGGCGAGGTCCCCGGTGGCCAGGCCGAGCTGCTGCGCGTCCCTCAGGCCCAGTTCACGCACATCAAAGTCCCTGCGGGACCGCCTGATTCGCGATTCGTCTACCTGTCCGACGTGCTGCCCACCGCCTGGCAGGCGGTCGCGTACGCCGACATTCCCGACGGGGGCACCGTGGCGGTGCTCGGCCTGGGCCCCATCGGGGACATGGCCGCACGCATCGCCGATCACCTCGGATACCGGGTGATCGCCGTCGACCTGGTGCCGGAGCGCCTGGCCCGCGCCGCCCAGCGCGGCATCCATACCGTCGACCTGGCGCACCTGGACTCCTCGCTCGGGGAGGCGATCCGCGACCTCACCGACGGCCGCGGCGCCGACTCGGTGATCGACGCGGTCGGCATGGAGGCCCACGGGTCCCCGGCCGCCCAGGTGCTGCAGCAGGCCACGGGATTGCTGCCGGACTTCGTCGCCAAGCGGGTGATGCAGAACGCCGGCGTCGACCGGCTGAGCGCGCTGTACTCCGCCATCGACATCGTGCGGCGCGGCGGAACGATCTCGCTGATCGGCGTGTACGGGGGCATGGCCGACCCGCTGCCGATGCTCACGCTGTTCGACAAGCAGGTGACGTTGCGCATGGGACAGGCCAACGTCAAGAGGTGGGTCGACGACATCATGCCGCTGCTCACCGACGACGACCCGCTGGGAGTCGACACCTTCGCCACGCATGTGCTCCCGCTGGACCAGGCGCCGCACGGCTACGACATCTTTCAGAAGAAGCAGGACGGGGCCGTCAAGGTCATGCTGAGGCCATAAAAGTATAAGTGGCGCAGCGGGTTTCCGCATCCTGGAGACGGCCGGCTGCGCGCGGCGCGACCCGCCGGTTTGACCGCCGCGCGGGCCGGGTATTGACTGCGCCATGACAACCGCAGAATGGACCGCCCCCACGCCCACCGGAGAAGTGTGGCCAGGCAGGGCGTATCCCCTGGGCGCGACGTACGACGGTGCGGGCACCAACTTCGCCGTGTTCAGCGAGGTGGCCGAGCGGGTGGAGCTGTGCCTGTTCGACGCCGACGGCACCGAGAGCCGGGTCATTCTGCCCGAGGTCGACGGATTCGTTTGGCACGCCTACATTCCCAACATCGAGCCGGGGCAGCGGTACGGCTACCGCGTGTACGGCCCGTACGACCCACCGAACGGGTTGCGGTGCAACCCGAACAAGCTGCTGGTGGACCCCTACTCGAAGGCCATCGACGGCAGCTTCGAGTGGAACCAGGCCCTGTTCGGCTACAACTTCGGCGACCCGGACAGCCGCAACGACGAGGACTCCGCGCCCTTCATGCCCAAGTCGGTGGTGATCAACCCCTACTTCGACTGGGGCAACGACCGGCCGCCGGACCACCAGTACGCCGACACCGTCATCTACGAGGCGCACGTCAAGGGCCTCACGCAGACCCACCCGGACCTCCCCGAGCAGTTGCGCGGCACCTATGCGGGCGTGGCGCACCCGGCGATCATCGAGCACCTCAAGAGCATCGGCATCACCGCGATCGAGCTCATGCCCGTGCACCACTTCGCCAACGACTCCACCCTCGTCGAGAAGGGTCTGTCGAACTACTGGGGCTACAACACGATCGGCTTCTTCGCGCCCGACTTCAAGTACTCCAGCTCGACATCCCCTGGCGGGCAGGTGCAGGAGTTCAAGGCGATGGTCCGCGCCCTGCACGAGGCCGGCATCGAGGTCATCCTCGACGTGGTCTACAACCACACCGCCGAGGGCAACCACATGGGCCCGACGCTGTCCTTCCGCGGCATCGACAACGCCGCCTACTACCGGCTCGTCGACGACGACAAGCGGTACTACATGGACTACACCGGCACCGGCAACAGCCTCAACGTCGGGCATCCGCACGCCCTGCAGCTGATCATGGACTCGCTGCGCTACTGGGTCACCGAGATGCACGTCGACGGCTTCCGCTTCGACCTCGCCTCGACCCTGGCCCGCGAGTTCTACGACGTGGACCGGCTGGCCACCTTTTTCGAACTGGTGCAACAGGATCCGACCGTCAGCCAGGTGAAGCTGATCGCCGAACCCTGGGACGTGGGCCCGGGCGGCTACCAGGTCGGCAACTTCCCGCCGCAGTGGACGGAATGGAACGGCAAGTACCGCGACACCGTGCGCGACTTCTGGCGCGGGGAGCCGTCGACGCTCGACGAGTTCGCCTACCGCCTGTCGGGGTCCGCCGACCTCTACGAGCACACCGCGCGCCGGCCGGTGGCCTCGGTCAACTTCGTCGTCGCCCACGACGGCTTCACGCTGCGCGACCTGGTCTCCTACAACGAGAAGCACAACGAGGCCAACGGCGAGGACAACAACGACGGCGAGAGCCACAACCGGTCCTGGAACTGCGGCGTCGAGGGGCCGACGGACGACCCCGAGGTCAACGCCCTGCGCGCGCGCCAGCAGCGCAACTTCCTCACCACGCTGCTGCTGTCGCAGGGCGTGCCGATGATCTGCCACGGCGACGAGCTCGGCCGCACCCAGAACGGCAACAACAACGGGTATTGCCAGGACAACGAGATCACCTGGATCGACTGGTCCAAGGCCGACAACGGCCTGCTGGAGTTCACCCGCACGGTCACGGCGCTGCGCGCCAATCACCCGGTGTTCCGCCGGCGGCGGTTCTTCTCGGGCAAGCCACTGGGCCGGCGGGGTCAGGACGGCCTGCCCGACATCGCCTGGTTCACCCCCGAGGGGACGGAGATGACCGAGGAGGACTGGGGCGCGGGCTTCGCGAAATCCGTCGCGGTATTCCTCAACGGCCACGGCATCCCCGACCGGGACGCGCGGGGTCAGCGGGTGCTCGACGACTCGTTCCTGCTGTGCTTCAACGCCCACTACGAGCCGATCGAATTCACGCTGCCAGCAAAGGAATTCGGTGCCTCCTGGCAACTCGTGGTGTTCACCGGACCCGAGGAGGAGACGCCCGCGGAGGAGGTGCCCGGGGGAGGCGCGCTCACCGTGGACGCGCACACCGCCGTGGTGCTGCACGCCCCGGACAGGGGCTGATCCGCTCCACATGACGCCGGCCGTCGCCGGCGGACGTGGGATCGGTGACTTTCCGCCCCTGTATTGATTACCTTGTGCCCTCGGGCATCGGGTGTCGATGCGTGCACACTGTCGGGTGCTTGCGGCGGGGGAAGGAAGGGGCAGCCGATGCCCGGTCGAAGCCCCGACGCGTGTCTGAACGACGTGGCCTGGTCCAGGCGGATCGCTTTGCTGGCCGTTTCCGCCCTCGCCGCTTTGACCTGGGTGGGCTGGGCTGCCGGTGTCGATTCGCTGACCCGCTTCTATACGGCCTGGCCGCAGATGATGCCGTGGACCTCGGTGTGGCTGGTCGGGCTGGGTGCGGCGATCGCGCTCCAGTCGGGGAGCCCCTCGCCGGGGCGGGTGTGGGCCGGGCGGGTTCTGGCCCTGATGATCGGCGCCCTCGCCGTGATCACCCTCGTCGAGTACGCCAGGGGCAGGCCGTCGTCCGGCCTGGACCAGGTGTGGTTCGGCGACGCGGTCCGCGCGTCGCAATGGACGTGGCCGGGGCGGCCGAGCCCGCAGACCGGCGTTTCGTGCCTGTTCTTGTCGGCGGCGGCCGCTCTCATTCGAGTGGACCGGGGGACACGCATCGTCCGGCCCCTGTTGGTGGCGGCCGGCGGGGCCATCCCGTTTGTGACGGTCGGGGCCTACGTGTTCGACGCCCTGGCGGTGGTGGGCTCGTCGTCGTCGACCGGCCAGGCGCTGTCGACCGCCGTGGCTCTGTTGCTGGTGGCCGCGGCGATTTGGCTGGCACGCCCCGACCGGTTTCCGGTCGCCTGGCTGCTCGGCCGGCCCGACCGGAAGTCGCTGTTGCGGTTGACGGGCCTGCTCGCGGCGCTACCGATTGTCGTCGCGGTGTCGCGGCAAGTCTTCCTGGGGTTGGGGGTAGGCGAACACGCGGAGTGGACCTTCTCGATTCTGCTGGGCACCCTCGTCGTCGGGGCGATTACGTTCCTGTTCATCCAGAACGAGCAGCGCCTGCTGATCGAACGGGAGCTGATCAGCGCGGAGCGCGCCGAGGCCGAGCGGCGCTACCGCATCCTCGCCGACAATGCGGTGGACGTCGTCGTGCATTTCCGCGACGGCGAGATTGCGTGGGTCTCTCCGTCGATCCACGCCGCCCTGGGCTGGCCGCCGGAGAGCTGGACCGGTCCGGACTTCGAACGCCACATCCATCCGCGGGATCGGGAGACGGTGATCTCCGCGATGGGCAGGGTCGCGGCCGGCGAGCGGCTGTTGGAGCGTTTTCGGGTTCGCTCGGCCGACGGTGAATACCACTGGGTCGAGGGTCACGGGAAACCGTACGTCGGCGCCGAAGGCGACACCGACGGCGTGATCGCGGCGCTGCGCATCATCGACGAGCAGGTGGAGGCGGAGCAGCGACTCCAACGGCTGGCGCGCTTCGACCCCCTCACCGGCCTGGCCAACCGGGCCGAAGCCTTGAGCCGGCTCGCCGCCGCGCTCGAGCATCCGCGCAGCGATGGCGCGTCCGTGGGCGTCTTGTTCTGCGACATCGACCATTTCAAACAGATCAACGACACCTGGGGACACGGCGTCGGCGACCGCGTGCTCGCCACCCTGGCGGCACGCATCCGGGGAAGCGTTCGCCGGGGCGACACCGTAGGCAGGACTGGAGGCGACGAGATCCTCGTCCTACTGCCCGGCGTCCAGACCGACGACGAGCTCGGCCGGATAGCGCAGAAGATTCGCGGTCGCGCGGCCGAACCCATCGAGGTGGCCGACAGGACGATCACCACCACTCTGAGCATCGGCGCCACGCTCGCCGTTCCCGGCGACTCCGTCGACACTGTCATCGCCCGCGCCGACGCGGCCATGTACCGCGCCAAGTTCGAAAAGCGGAACACCGTCGTCCTGAACTGAGCGGCTCGGCCGTCACGCCGCGACCGGTGCGGTAGGTTTCTCCGCGACGGCGGCTCGTTACAGGAGAGGGCGAATATGTCAAGGACAGTGGTGGTGGGCGCCTCGAGCGGGCTCGGTCGCTGCATCGGTGTCGGCCTCGCCCGGCGCGGTGATCGGGTCGCGCTGCTGGCCCGGCGCCGAGAGCGCATCGAGGCGGCCGCCAGGGACGCCGGCCCGGACGCCGTCGCCATCGAATGCGACGTGACCGACGAGGCGTCGTGCCGGTCGGCAATCGGCCGGGCCGCGGCCGAACTCGGGGGGATCGACAACTTCGTCTACACCCCGGGCATCAGTCCGCTCGCCCCGCTCGCCGACACCGACGCCGACACCTGGCGGCGCGTCTTCGACACCAACGTCATCGGCGCGGCGCTGGCGACGGCGGCGGTGGTGCCCCACCTGACGGCCTCCGCGGGCAAGGCGGTCTATTTGTCCTCTCCCGCAGGCAGTTTCGGGCCGCCCTGGCCGGGACTTGGGGCGTACGGGGTGAGCAAGGCGGCCCTCGACCGGCTGGTGGAGTCGTGGCGCGCCGAGCACCCCGGCATCGGTTTCACCTGCCTCATCGCGGGGGAGTGCACCGGCGGCGAGGGCGAGGCGCAGACGGAGATGAGCGGCGACTGGGATCGCGAGCTGGCCATGGTCGCCCACCCGCTGTGGTCGTCACGAGGCTGCATGCCGGGCAAGCTGATGCCGGTCGAGGACCTCGTCAACGTCGTCCACACGATCCTGGGCACCGACGCGGCGACCTCGATGCCTGTCGTCGTCGCCAGGGGCGCCTCCGCGAGTCCGCCGGCGTTCGCGTGACACTGAATCCCCGCCCAACGTCGACTTGTTGATGCGAAATCAGCCTTCTCGCCTCATGAACTCGACGTTCGGCGCGCTCAGGCCATCGAACTAGCGGCCGAGCTTCTCCCGGACGAGGTCGGTCAGGAAGCGCCCGCTCGAGACGGGACGGAACGCGCGGGCGGCGGCGGTCAGCGCGTCGCGCGACTCCGGGCGCAGCTCGATGTCCGCGGCCGCGACGTTGAACTCGAGTTGCTCGACGCTGGACGCGCCCGGGATCGCGACGACCCCCGGCAGGCTGATCAGCCAGGCCAGCGCCACCTGCGCCGGCTTCGCGCCCACCTCCGACGCGACGTCGCGCAGCGTCTGCAGCAGCGGCTCGATGCGGCGCAGGTTCTCGGTGCCGAACAGGGGGTTCACCGCCCGAACCCCGCCCGGGCGGTTGTCGAGCCCGTACTTGCCGCCCAGCAGCCCCTGCGCGAGCGGGCTGTAGGCGATCACGATGCGGTTCTCGCGCTCGGCGAAGGGCACCAGGCGTTCGAGCGCGCCCGCGTGCGCCAGCGAAAAATGCACCTGGTTGCTGACCACCGGCCGCCCCAGGGCGGCGTCGGCCTTGCGCCAGCGGTCCAGCGAGTAGTTGGAAACGCCTGCCGCGCCGATCTTTCCGCCGTCGAGCAGGTCGCGCATGCCCGGCATGATCACCGAGTCGGGGAACACCGGGTTGGACTGGTGGATCTGATAGAGCGGGATCTTGTCGATGCCGAGCCGCTTGGCGCTTGCCGCTTCGCGCTGCTTGACCACCGCGGGAAACGGGACGACCGGCATGATCTTGCTGGCGACGGCGACGTCGGCGCGCCGGTCGCCGAGGGCCTCGCCGAGGATCCGCTCGCTCTTGCCCAGTCCGTAGACCTCGGCCGTGTCGAACAGGGTCACGCCCGAGTCCAGCGCACGCCGGACGATGTCCCGCGCGGCGCCGGAGGCGTACCGGTCCCCGTATCCCCATTCCCGTGAGCCGAACTGCCAGGTGCCCAGGCCGATTCGGCTGACTCGTCCCACGCCGTCGACGTCGAGGTATTTCACCCCGCCCACCCTAGCCGGGGATCTTGGCCAGCACGTAGTTGGCGATGCCGACGGCCGCCTGGCGGGGGCCGTCGCCGTCGGTCGTGCCGTTGGAAACCACCATCAGGTCGATGATGACGTTGGCCTTGGCGGCGATCGCGCGGGCGCAGCGCACCTGTATCCCCTTGGGCACCAGGTCCAGGGTGGTGATGCCGTTGCCGGCGTCGGCGGGGGCGCCCAACGAGAACGGCAGCGACACGCCCTCGGTGAAGGTCGCGTTCACGGTCTTGCCGCCGCACTGGCGCCAGCCGGACAGCACGTTCGCCAATTGGGCCTGGGCCGTTGGCGAATCGCGAAACGCGAGGGCCACCTGGAGCACCTCCAGCGACTTGAACATGCTGCGCGTGTCGCCGAATTTCTGCGCGTGGTAGCCCGCGATGGCGTCGACCGAATAGGCGTCGGGGAGTCCCGGGCCGATGCTGCCCCAGCACTCCGCGCGGTCGACGGCGCCGTCGTCGACCGTCCTGCCGGGACGGTCGCGCGTGGGGCCCGCCTCGAGGTTCGCGTCGCCGGTGATGTTCCGCAGCGCGTCGAGCCCGGGCAGCAGCGTGCCGACCGCCTCCGGCGCCACGACGGGAGCCGCGGGCGGCGCGGCGCCGGTCGGGGCGGGCGCGGCCGTCCGGTGGGGCGCCGGGGCAACGGCGGTGACGACGGCCCAGGCGCCCAGGGCGACGACGGTCGAGGCGATCAGCGCGTAGGACAGCACCAGCCCGACCACGGCGCGGTCGCGGCCGAGCTCGCCGGTGCGGCGGATCTGGGCGAGCCCCAGGTGTCCCAGCACCGCACCCACGGGGGCGAAGACGAACGCGAACAC